>NZ_JBXHAQ010000020.1:0-105130 GCF_056895215.1 Dyadobacter sp. HNCC25DJ184
AATTGTATAGTATAATTGTCATTGTTTTGTCAATATTTATCATAACCGAAATATTACATTGATGAAAAACCTTAATTAATTTATCTAAATCAAATGGAAATTTTGACGGAGTATCGGACGGATTTTACGAAGAGATATAGAAGCATTCCGTGAAATAAGAGGCGGGGCAATATCTTATACTTCATTTCTTTTATAGACATTCGGTATTATTGAGCTGGCCCGGAGAAGGTCTTCTTGGGTCGTACTACACCAGGTAAATGGGAGGGGACCTAAAAGTAAAGTCCCGAACCTTTTGAGTCCGGGACTTTACATATTTCAGAAAGCTGAACGAATTACATCATTCCGCCCATTCCGCCGCCGTGGCTGTGACCACCGCCTGCTGGAGCTTCTTCCGGTTCGTCAGCGATAACGCACTCAGTTGTAAGCAACAAGCCTGCAATTGAAGCTGCGTTTTCCAAAGCCAAACGAGAAACTTTCTTAGGATCGATAATACCCGCTTCTAACAAGTCTGTGTAAACATTGTCTTTTGCGTTATATCCATATGCCCCTGTTCCTTCTTTTACTTTCGCAACAACTACAGATGGCTCCTGGCCAGAGTTAGAAACGATTGTTCTCAAAGGAGCTTCAAGAGCTACACGGATGATATTGATACCGGTTGTTTCGTCTTCGTTGTTTCCTGTAAAGCCTTCAAGAGCAGCAGTAGCACGGATATATGCAACACCACCACCAGCTACGATACCTTCTTCAACAGCAGCACGAGTTGCATGCAATGCATCGTCAACGCGGTCTTTTTTCTCTTTCATTTCAACCTCAGTTGCAGCTCCGATATACAGGATAGCTACACCACCTGACAATTTAGCAAGGCGTTCCTGAAGTTTTTCGCGATCGTAATCAGAAGTTGTATTTTCGATCTGCGCTTTGATTTGGTTTACACGGCTCTGGATATCTTCTGTATTGCCTGCTCCGTTTACCAAAGTTGTGTTGTCTTTGTCAATAATTGCTTTTTCGCAAGTACCCAGATAGTCAAGCGTAGCGTTCTCCAATTTGAAACCACGCTCTTCGCTGATAACAGTACCACCAGTGATGATAGCGATGTCTTCAAGCATTGCTTTACGACGGTCACCGAAACCTGGAGCTTTAACAGCTGCAACTTTCAAAGCACCACGGATTTTGTTAACTACCAATGTAGCCAAAGCTTCTCCGTCAACGTCTTCTGCCAGGATAAGCAAAGGACGGCCAGTTTGAGCAACCGCTTCAAGAACTGGAAGAAGTTCTTTCATTGAAGAAACTTTCTTCTCAGAAATCAAGATATATGGACGCTCCAAATCAGCTTCCATTTTCTCAGTGTTTGTTACGAAATATGGAGAAAGGTATCCACGGTCGAACTGCATACCTTCAACAGTTTTAACTTCTGTTTCAGTACCACGAGCTTCTTCAACAGTGATTACACCTTCTTTACCTACTTTTTCCATCGCCTCAGCAATCATGTTACCGATTTCTTCGTCGTGGTTAGCAGAGATAGTTGCAACCTGAGCAATTTCTTTTGAAGTAGAGATATTTTTCTTCTGACCCTCAAGATCTTTAACGATCACAGAAACCGCTTTGTCGATACCGCGTTTCAAATCCATTGGATTTGCACCAGCAGCTACGTTTTTAACACCGATTGAATAGATCGCCTGAGCAAGTACAGTTGCAGTAGTAGTTCCATCACCCGCCGAATCAGCAGTTTTAGAAGCAACTTCTTTTACCAACTGAGCACCCATGTTTTCGATAGGATCTTTCAAATCGATTTCTTTTGCTACAGTAACACCATCTTTAGTGATGCTTGGAGAACCGAATTTTTTGTCGATTACCACGTTACGACCACGAGGTCCCAATGTAACTTTTACGGCGTCAGCCAAAGTGTCCACACCACGTTTTATCTTGTCGCGTGCTTCTGTGTCAAAAAATATTTTCTTAGACATATGAATTAATAATTTGAATTAAACTTTTTAAAATAAAAGGTTGATTGACGGACGATTAACCAATAATGGCATAAATATCCGACTCACGCATAATCAGAACGTCTTTGCCTTCGTACGCAAGCTCTGTTCCTGAATATTTGCCATACAATACGGTATCACCTACTTTAACTGTAAGAGGCTCATCTTTTTTACCCGGGCCTACTGCCAATACAGTACCACGTTGCGGCTTTTCTTTTGCAGTATCAGGAATAATGATACCAAATGCAGTCTTTTCTTCTGCTTGGGCTGGCTCTACAAGAACACGGTCAGCCAAAGGTTGTACGCTCACTTGTATTTCTGCTAAAGTTGACATAGATATTAAACGTTAATTATGAATTGTCAGTAATTTAAGTTGACTGGCTTTTCCGTTAAACAATCTATGCCAGAATAGGCCGTCTGACATTTTTTCACTTCTATTCTGACAAATTTGGATCTATACAGGATCACGTGGTAATATTAAAGTATTAAGTGTGCCAAAAAAGTGACATTATTGACTTTCAGACATATTTTGTCTAACTTTTATTGAGCATCAAATGACTGATACTATGACCCCACTCAATAACGATTGGCTTACAGAAGGTATTTTTGACTTTGAATACAAAAAATATGTGCTGCTTTCCTACTTACAGCACGTTGACCAGCAGTTCACCCGCAACCGCTATTTTCCCCATTTCAACGAACTTCGAATCCATTTTCAGTCCTGTGTGGGTTTGAAAAGCAGCAAAGAAGCCATTAAAACTGCTTTTCCTAAAACTCTGAAAGCTGTGAATTTCCAGCAGATGAAGCTGGAGTATGAAGAAAGCGATCAGGATGGGCAGTATTTAGGTGAATTGAACTACATTCTGGACTTTGCTATCCCATTATTTTCAACCACCCTGGAAAAGGGAGCTGCCGGTATTGCTGAGATCAGCGAAAATATTTCAATTTCGCCAGTGGGAATTGTACCGTTACGGACAGATGAAGGTTATCTTTTATTTCTCAATCCGAGGGAAAAAGTGGTATCGATTTTTCAGTACGGAGTTACATTTTACAATGAGTTCAAGGAGCGACAGATAAAAACCGAGTTTCTTGTGAGAGAGCGCATCGGTTTGGGTAATACTGTTTCGCAATTGAAGGTAGATCTGACAAAGCGAAATAACCAGCTGCCTAATCCTGCTACGTATGTGGTGGAATCAAAATATGAGTATCCTCTGGAGGAGACACTGTTGCCGGTGACCCGTAAAATTATGTTGCAACATCTCAATATAGCCTAAAGAAAAAGCCCTTCATTTTGGCATCCAAAATGAAGGGCTTCAATATCTTTTAGAAAACTACTTTTTAGTTGAATCAGCAGGAGCTGCAGGAGCCGCCTGGTTTTGAGCAGGATTGATGTTTCCGCCCGGAATTACCGTATTTTGAGCCTTCTCGATGTTTACGCTATTGATGCCTTCAACACCAGTGTTGCCACTTACAAGGATGTAGGATCCCAAAGAAATAAGGATAATCGCCGACGCTAGGCCCCAGGTAATTTGTTCCAGTAAATCAGTCGTCTTTTTTACACCGAACATTTGAGCAGAACCCGCTCCACTAAACTCGCTTGACAAACCACCACCTTTTGAATTTTGAACTAAAACTACCAAAATAAGCAGGACGCCAACAATAGCAACTAAAATAATAAGACCCAGGTACATATAATTATATAATAAATGATAAACTCGAAATAGATTTAGAAATGAATGATTTACTTATACAAGTCACTCAATATTTTCGCAAAGTAAATTCTTTTTTCCGGATTCTTCAAAATCAATTTTTGGTATAGATCAATGGCTTTTTCAAGTTTTCCCTGCTTTACCAGTATTTTAGCAAAAGCCTCTGTCTCAATATCTCCTTTCCCTGACTCCGCTAATCTGCCCCTCAGGTCAATTTTTGCCGGTTCGATTGCGTTGTCCTGGCGAATAATACGCGGGTTCTTTTTGATAAAACCTTCAATGATTCTTTGCTGGATTCTTTGTTCTTCCGATTTTTGGGAAATCGCGGCCAGGATATCAATATGCTCGGTATCCATCAACAATTCCTCACCGTCCAGAGGTTGAACCTCTTCAACTACCGAAGTCGATATTGGTTGGGTCAATTCGCTCGCATCGAATCTGTTAACATCGTTTTCAACCAACTGTTGCAATGCTACCCGGCTCAGAGCATATGCCGCTGCCTTAGGTTTAGACTGATCCGTATCGATCGTTCCATTCACTGCGGAAGCCTTGGCAAGCAATGAATAGGCGATCTGGAAAAACGGAAATGTCTTGGTTGTTTCTTCCAGTTGAGCAATAATTTCAGGATTCAGCCGGGCCGGGTTTTTGACAAGGTCGCTGAAAATCTCTTTCTCTACGATTGGCATTAATCGTGCTTTAAATTGTTGGATTGAAACATGAAGTTACGCAAAAGCCGATTCTCTTACCAGTCAGCCGCCGATTTATTAAAAATTTGTTGAACAAGGTTTTCGAGGATAATTGGCAATAGTCTGGCTTCGTTTTGGTTAAGTGTTTCACTCTGAGGGAAGTCGCCATAGTATGTAAAAGATTGGTCGAAATTTTTGGTCTCGTCTTTCGCATTCGTAAAACGCACTTGCACTGTCACGTTCAACCTGTTCAATCCGGCCTGGTCATTAGCTGTCGGAGCAGCTGCAATAACGTCATACCCCGTAATGCTTCCTTCCACAACAAGGTCTCCTCCCGAAGGAAGTTGGGCAAGGCTGGTATTCTTCTGGTAATATTCCTTCAAATTTTCAGTCAATCGTTGCGGCAAATCGGACGGGCCACCCGCGACTCCCGCCGTGAAATTAACTATGCTAAATGTCTTGATATCAGGAGATAAGCTTGTTCCAGTGAATGAATATACTCCGCATCCGGACGTGAAAAGGACGGTGCAGAATAGAAGCGTAAGAAAAGATAACTTCACAACTTTGTTATTGATTTTTTGAATTCCGATCATTCTGTTTTTTGAAATCAAACGCATTATTCCTCGATATCGTATTGTTTTATCTTCCGGTACAACGTCCTTTCTGATATACCAAGTGCGTTGGCGGCGTATTTACGCTTGTTATTATTTTTGCGTAAAGCCTTGATGATCATCTCTTTCTCTTTGTCTTCCAATGACAACGATTCTTCTTCCGCCGATTCATGAATCACGTCTTCAATATTATCTCTTTCGTCGGTATATCGGTCATAACGATCCAGTTCAACAGTCCTCGCAGAGGCCGTTGGTGGCAATAATCTTGTAGGTTCAATAGTTTGCGCAGGAATTACCGTTTCCACGCTGCCAATCGAACTGAATAATTCCTGATGATCTTTGAGGATATCTCCCCCGTACTTTTCATTTTCAAGAACATCTCTAACCAATTTTTTAAGCTCAGTGACGTCCCTGCGCATATCGAAAAGAACCTTATAAAGTAGTTCTCGCTCGGAGAAGGAGGTTGACGATTCGTCAAGTGTACTTACCGGAACGAGCGCTTTACGACCTGCCGGCTGAACCGGATTCAGATAGTGGTTCATCTGAGATGCGTTGATAGGAACGTCTTTATCGGTCTCTAGGATGGTAATTTGCTCTGCAATATTTTTGAGCTGTCGTATATTTCCCGGAAAAGGATATTGTATCAGCAAATCTTTCGCATCGTTATCCAGCTTTACAGGCTTGCTTCTGTACTTTTCTGCAAAGTCGTTCGTGAACTTTCTGAACAATAACAATACATCTTCACCACGATCTCTAAGCGGTGGGACATATATAGGCACCGTATTCAAACGATAAAAAAGGTCTTCTCTGAACTTACCATTGTTGACAGCATCCAGCAAATTAACATTCGTTGCCGCTACAACACGAACGTTGCTCTTCATTACTTTGGATGATCCAACACGGATGTATTCACCGTTTTCCAATACACGCAATAGCCTCGCCTGTGTTCCTAATGGCATTTCACCTACTTCATCCAGAAATATGGTACCACCGTTCGTTGTTTCGAAATATCCCTTTCTGGCGTCAAGGGCACCTGTAAAAGCACCTTTTTCGTGCCCAAAAAGCTCTGAATCAATCGTGCCTTCTGGAATGGCGCCACAGTTGATGGCAATAAAAGGCCCGTGCTTTCTGGCACTAAGGCTATGGATAATTTTGGAAAAAGATTCTTTCCCACTGCCACTTTCTCCGGTGATCATCACGGTCAGATCGGTGGCAGCAACTTGTATTGCCACATTGATGGCATGATTCAAGACTGGCGACGTGCCTATAATCCCGAAGCGGTTTTTAATAGCTTGTATTTCCGAAGGATTCATTAATTTTTCCTTTTGGCTTATGGTCATATCATAAGAGGTCATTTCTGACCTCTATCTATCACTACAACGTATAGACTCAGGCAGTCACTTCCGTAACGGCGTGTCCTAAAAGCGTTGCTGTGTTGCATTCGGTAATCAGCACATTGACGTAAGTTCCAACCTCGAAATTCTCTCTAGGAAAAACGACAACCTTGTTTTGGTCGGTTCTTCCAGAGAAATCCTGATCCGATTTTTTGGATGTTCTTTCGATTAATACGCGCTGCACTGTACCAACTAACCGCTGATTACGCTCCAGTGATAGTTTTTGCTGTAATTCAATTATTTCTGCAAGACGACGCTGTTTTGTTTCAGGATCAATATCATCTTTGTATTTTTTGGCGGCCGGAGTGCCGGGGCGTTCAGAATAAGCGAACATATAGCCATGATCGAACTTGGCATATTCCATCAAACTGAGCGAATCTCTGTGTTCTTCTTCCGTTTCTGTGCAAAATCCGGAGATCATATCATGAGAAATTCCGCACTCATCGCCCAATATTGCTCTGATTCTATCAATTTTACCCAAATACCATTCGCGGTCGTAAGTACGGTTCATTAGGCTTAAAACCCGACTATTACCACTTTGGGCCGGCAAATGGATATAGTTGCAGATATTGTCGTATTTTTTGATGGTATACAACACATCGTCGGTTATATCCTTCGGATGTGAGGTACTGAATCGCACACGCAATTCCGGGCTTACCAATGCTACTTTCTCCAGAAGTTGAGCAAAATTCACTTCAACAGAATCTTCGGATGAATCTTCACTTTTCCACTTGTAGCTATCCACATTCTGGCCAAGCAAAGTCACTTCTTTATATCCATCGGCAAACAAATCTTCCGCTTCTTTCAAGATTGAATAAGGGTCACGGCTGCGTTCCCGTCCTCTTGTATAAGGTACCACGCAAAAGCTGCACATATTGTCACAACCCCGCATGATAGAAATCAAAGCGGTGATTCCATTGGAATTCAACCTTACGGGCGATATGTCTGCATATGTCTCTTCTCTTGAAAGAAACACATTTACACCTTTTTGACCCGTTTCTGCTTCTTCGACTAACCTTGGCAAGTCACGGTAGGCGTCTGGTCCGGTCACGATATCGACCATCTTTTCTTCCTCAAGCAATTTTGCTTTCAAGCGTTCTGCCATACAACCGAGTACGCCAATCAACGTTCCCGGCTTCTTCTTTTTTATGACATTAAGCTGACGCAGACGAGTACGAACTTTCTGCTCGGCATTATCTCGTATGGCACAGGTATTCAGGAAAATCAAGTCGGCATCATTGGCGTCTGACGTGGTAGCAAAGCCTGCATCTTTCATAACTGACGCCACGATTTCACTGTCAGAGTAATTCATCTGGCAGCCGTAACTCTCAATAAATAAACGTTTTTTTTCGGAAACAGGCTCATTTTCAGTTACTTTTACTGTTTCGCAAGCTTCCTTATCGCTGTCTGTTAGTATTTTTAATGTCTCCGCAATCCTGTGCTCCATTGGACAGAGTATTCTTATATATTGAAAAATAATTTCGCTTTCTGTGTTCAACGACTCCCTTAAGGGATGTTGACATTTTACAAAACTACGAAAAATTCGGCAGAAACTGACAAACTGGCAGTGATCAAAGGCTGCATTTGAGGGATAAACGGTTGGGGCGTTTGCCTGTCAGAAAGGATATCCAACGCCAAGGTTTACATTCAAAAAGTTAGGCTGGGAACGTTGGAAGAGGTGCTTAAGATCCAGTTCATCGAGTACAAACCGCTGCAAAGAAGGGTCGTATACTTTCACGCCGAAGTCAAATCTCAACACAAAATAAGAAAGGTCGTAACGGATACCGAATCCGGTTCCGATAGCAAGTTCTTTCAATAACTTCTCTGGGCTGAACTTCTGCGAATTCTCGGTGTAACTTTGTAGCATCCAAACGTTACCCGCATCAATAAACAGCGCATAATTGATATCACCAAAAAGGTGCGTCAAATGCCCGCGGTATTCGAGATTTCCTTCCAGTAAAAATTCTCCCGGCGATTCAACAGACAAGTTGTTGGAGGTAAGCCTAGGTTTAGAAGAACCTGGTCCCAATCGTCGTGGCAACCAAGCACGAACGCTGTTGGAACCTCCTGCAAAAAAGTACTTTTCATATGGAGGTACGTCACTGTCTCCATAACTATAAATAGCCCCGCTGTTGACGCGGGTGATCAATAACGAGTTTTTACCGACGGGCCAATATCTACGGAAATCCACATTAACACGAAGGTATTTGTAAAACTGAAGGCTGTCTCCGAAAACATTTTTGATCAGACTGACTTGTTTTGGAACGAGATTGAGCGAGGTTCCACCAGACTCTAGTCCGATTCTGAAGTAATGAGCGCGACGCGGCGGTCCCGTAAGTGGGTTGGTATTGTATACAAAATTGGCTGAGATGGCGGACACAAAAGATTTCTGAAAGCTGTTTTTTAGATTATTGCCTTGTTTTTGCAAGGTGTTCAGTAAAGCCAGAAAGTCCGGTCGGATATTCTGCGTATTTAGAATATTCAGGTCAACCAGCGACAAGTTGAAAAGCGTGGTGCTCTTTGGCTGCCATGAATATGTCATCAGCATTTTAACGTTCGTCCGGGTATATTCCGGCCGGTTTACATAGTTATAACCTAATCCAACCTGGGTTTTGGGGTTGTTAAACTGCGTTTTCTTTTGAAAATAAGTCCCCGGGAAAAGTAGACGCGGAAATATCAAAGAGGTATTCACTGCAATTTCCTCACTTCGATATACATCTCCATCTGATATGAACCCTGGCACCAGCTCAATTCCCCCCCGTACGTTAGCTTCAAAGTTTTCCAGTCCGTTAAAAACATTTCGAATCTTATACGACAGGTTGGCAAAAGGCCCCGGGGCGCCTTGCAGCTGGATCACGTTAAGACCTACGTCCGTTGAAATCTGGTATTTATCTAATGGAATGGCCTTAAAGTAGCTGTGAAGCCCCGTTCCGGACGAGTCCAGTTTGTAACTGTAGTTGATAAAGCGAAACTGGTCCGTTAGAGCTAATTGTTGCTGAGTTGCCCGTTCTTTATCCTGGCTATATAAGTCGCCAGGTTTCATCAATATTTTGGAATTCAATATTTTCTTCGAAAATCTTTTGTCAGAGAAGACGTACTCTGTTCCGCGATAATTGCTCGTGTCTTTACGAAAAAGGGAATCTGGAACTCCTGAAGGTGGTAGCACTTCAAAATTGACGGACTTGATCGTCAAAGGACGAATGGTATTATCCTTTGCCGGAATATCGACCCGAACTTGTACGTCCACGCGTTTGTAAAGACTGTCAGTTTTTGGATCAGATATCGTATCGTTGATCAGGTAGTTGACATATTTCCTTGAAAAACCATAGTAACCCGAATTTCGCAATATATTTTCAATCCGAATTCGTTCTAGTTCAAAGGCGTCGTCGTCATATCTTTTATCACTGACCAAATATGTATTCTTCTTTTGAGTAATCAACAAACTGTCGATTTGCTGATTTTTGACACGGTATTCAATTTTATTTAAATTGGTAGGTGTTCCCTCAGTAATCTGGTATATGGTTCGAATACGATTTTTCAGCGTGTCCGGTATAAACGTTACCTGACCATCAAAAAAACCGTTATTGCTGAGATAGAGCTTCATTTTCTCAGCATTCTTGACTACGTCTTTTTGATCATAGTACACAGGCTTTTCTCCCAATACACGCATCCAAAAATTTCCCTTGTCCACTCTATCTTGCGCTTTGGAAATTTTTTTGGCGAATTTACGGTCAATCTTTTCGAGCTTTTTGGGATTATTTTCGTTCTGCTGGCGTTCTTTCTGGTACTTTTGTGTCACGCCAAGGTAGTCACGCTGTCGTTCTTCCCGATTGTAAAACAATTCTCCAAAGCGGTACAAGCCCACATATGGAAAGAAGGGGAGACCAAGCAGACGACGATTAGGTTTTTGAGGTATAAGGGCCTCTAATTCACTATTCTTAATGGCTACATTGCCACGGAAAGCAGAGTTTCCGAGGAAGTAGTTTTTTTGTTTATTGGTTGACTTGCGGGCACACGAAAACGTCCCTGCTAAAAGGCCTGCAATTAATAAGAAGTATACGAAACTATATTTGATATTCAATGCTCTCTAAGAACCGGATAAAATACATTAACTCTTTAAAAATCAAGAAGTACAGACAGCTCTACCAGACTTTCGTCGTGGAAGGAGCAAAAAGCGTTCTCGAACTAGTCGACTCCGATTTTGAAATAGAACATATACTTGCCACCACTGATTTTCAGCAAAAGTACTCAACAAATTTAAGCAAGCATAGCGCCAACGTTGAAACAGTAACATTGAATGAGTTGGAAGGACTAGGCTCCTTCCAAACCAATGACTCCTGCCTTGCTGTGGCCCGGATGAAACCCAATGAGTTTACTTCCAAACGAAAAGGAGAATATATCATTGTTCTGGATGATATCCGCGACCCGGGAAATCTGGGTGCAATTATCCGTATTGCAGATTGGTATGGCATTAAAAATATCATTTGCTCCCCCGATACTACGGATTGGTATAATCCCAAGGTAGTTGCAGCCAGCAAAGGCTCATTTACACGAGTAAAACCTTATTATACTTCTTTACCCACGTATCTAGCTGAACACGCTCAAAACCAGATGATTGCCGGCGCATTTTTGGGCGGTAAATCGCTGTACACTTTTGAGTTTGCGAAGGAAGGTGGATTCATTGTCATGGGCAACGAATCGAATGGTATCGGTGATGAAGTAGGAAAATTGGTAACCGATCGAATTACTATCCCGCGATTCGGAGAGGCAGAATCGTTAAATGTTGGCATTGCCACAGCTGTGATTTTGGATAATTTGAGGAGAGGAGCGTAAAGTAGGTGTTTTTGATATGACAAGCACTTTGGCATAACTCGCACTAAAAATTCAACACCCAACATCTTTCATCAAAAAACCAATGACCGCTTCCTGACCACCCATTACAACAAAACCCTGACCACTCCTAATTATTATGCGCAGCATCATGCATCAGCTCTTCGGCATATTCTTTTCCAAGGTACTGGTCAATGAAATAATGAGCCACATACAGCAGAGGGGTCATTAATATAGCCACAATACCTTTATATAGATAGTTGATCGTTCCCACTGAAAATACCTGGCTTAGCTCCCAGTTCCCGAATACGTAAAAGGCTATTCCAATTACAACGAAACTGTCGACTAGCTGCGAGAATAGGGTAGAGCCTGTTGCCCGCAGCCAAATGAATTTGTTTCCAGTCCTTTTCCGCAGCCAGGAGAAAACGAAGATATCGAGAAATTGTCCGAGCAAAAATGCAGTGATAGAACCGATCATAATCCCAAGCCCCTGGTTGAAAATTTTGCCAAAAGCGAAGTTGATATCAAATTTTTGGCCATGGTCGTCAGTACCATTCACGTCCAGCCAGAACTGTGCCGGAGGGAGCTTGGTAGCGATAAATATCGTGATGAAAGTATAGACAATAAAAACGGCGGTAAGGTATGAGATACGCTTCACACCTTTCCGGCCGAAATATTCATTAATGATATCCGAAGTCAGGAAAACAATGGGCCAGTTCACTACACCAGCCGTCATGTTGAAATCCATTTTCTGACCGCCAATCGGAATCTGCACCGGGGCAATCCCAAGGAGCGCCTCTACTGAGAATATTTTCGCGCCCACAATTTCAGCGATCAGGGCGTTGGTCAAAAAGATACCACACAATACTAAAAAAAGGCGTTGTCTTTTTCTCTCAGTAACAGGGAGCTCCAGCATATGACGTTGATCAGAGGATATCTTTATGGTTTAAATTAGACAATTACATCTTCAATCATTCTGTTTGACAGCACTTTACGGTTTTCGAGGAACAGTTGGATCTTGTTCATCGCCATATTAAGTTCGTCAACAGTAGGTAATATTACGATCCGGAAGTGATCATCCGATATATAGTTAAAGCCTGTTCCAGCCACAACCAATACCTTTTGTTCGGCTAAGAGATCATATACAAATTGCTCGTCGGTATGGAGGCCGAATTTCTTCAGATCAATTTTCGGGAAGACGTAAAGTGCGCCTTTGGGTTTAACGCAGGTTATTCCCGGAATCGCAGTCAGCCTGTCATATATCAAATTCATTTGCTGGTGCAGTCTTCCACCTGGAACTACCAACTCGTTGATACTCTGATATCCACCTAACGCAGTTTGAATACCGTATTGAGTTGGAACGTTTGCGCAAAGTCGCATACTGGCCAGCAAAAGAATGCCTTCAATATATGACTTCGCTTTTTGCTTTGCTCCGCTTAAAATCATCCATCCTCCTCGGAAACCGGCAGAACGATAATTTTTAGACAAACCTCCGTAAGTCACACAAAGCGTATCGTTTACCAGCGTGCCCATTGGATAATGAACTGCGCCGTCGAACAATATCTTATCATATATCTCATCAGAAAAAATGATGAGTTTATGCGCTTCCGCGATCCTTGCCAACTTTTCTAGCACATCTTTTTCGTAGACAGCTCCTGTTGGGTTGTTAGGATTGATAATAACAATGCCTTTTGTTTTGGAAGTTATTTTACTTTCTAAATCTTCCAGATCCGGGTTCCAGTCTGATTGCTCGTCACAAATATAATGGACTGGTTTCCCGCCACTTAGAGCAATCGAAGCCGTCCATAAAGGATAGTCTGGAGAAGGAACAAGAATCTCGTCGCCCGGATTGAGCAACGCCTGCATGGAAAGCAATATCAGCTCACTTACGCCATTCCCGATGAAGATATCGCCGATTTCAACATTTTGAATACCGCGGTTCTGCGAATAATGCATCACCGCCTTTCTGGCCGCGAAAAGTCCTCTGGAATCAGAATAACCCTGCGCATTGCGGAGGTTCATAATGATGTCGTGAACAATCTCATCAGGGGAGTCAAAACCGAACGGTGCCGGATTGCCAATATTCAGATTATGAATCTTATACCCCTGACTTTCAAGCTCTAGAGCTTTTTCGTACGTAGCGCCCCTAATTTCATATCTCAAATTATTGAGGCGCTGGCTTTTCAGAAATTCCATATCAAAATTGGATAGTAATGATTTCCAAAGTTAAAATAAAATCGGCGTATATGTCGCGATGAGGGCTTTTTAGGGAATAATTTTGATATGAATGTGCCCTCGAATCTGAACTGACTTTAAATGAGGATACAGTAATCGCTGAAATTCACAATACTTTTTGAACTATCCGATATATATTTGTGTACCATTTTGGTACACAAATGAAAAACGTCATGTTGGTAATCAGTTCAAGAGAATTCAGAGAAAATCAGAAAAAGTATATGGATTTGGTGGATCAAAACGAACAGGTGATCATTAAACGGGGAAAAGGAAAGGCATATGCTTTAACTCCTGTTGGTGAGAACGATAAGTATTTTATGGATCCCGGCGTAATGGCTGATATTCAGGAGGGTATCGCGCAATACAAAGCCGGAAAAACGACAAAAGTAGAAAAAGAGGATTTTGATAAATTGCTCGGATTATGAGTTATTCCATTGAATTCACGGACAAGGCTTTGGAAGGAATTGGAAAACTTAAAAAATCTGGGAATAGGCCTGTGCTTAGAAAAGTCCGAAAACTATTGGATGAATTAAGCGAACATCCTTACACAGGGACAGGTCAGCCCGAGCAGCTTAAACACAACTTAACTGGATTCTGGTCAAGAAGAATAAATCAGCAACATCGATTGGTTTATTCTGTTGACGAAACACGAATAGTAGTGACAGTTATTTCGGCGGGGGGACATTATCAGTAAACCCAACTCCACCTACTTTCGAAGATTAGATTCAAATTGCTGTGCCCTCCAAAAAAAGGTCCGGTAACGATTTATCATGACTTTTTAAGATCAATCAAAACCGAAACCGGAGTGGACCACTAGATTTTTAAAAATGGACTATTTGTAAAATATGTCTGTTATGTTTCGATATGCAGAACCATTGTACACCACATAATTGATGGTAAACTTGGTATTATTCTCACTAACGGTTAGTGTTGGCCCGCTTACGACTGTTATACCATCATTGGTGAATGCAGCAGTAATTTCTTCCGGATTGATAACCGCCTTGAAATCTGACAGGACACCATCTGTATTCGTGAAAGTAATCAGATAATTTGGCTGAGTATAATAGCCGGTTGCTACTTTTACCGTTGTCGGATTCACTGGTGACAGAATTGTGTGATCCGCAATCCATGTGGTACTTGGCACCGACTGATCCTGACTATTATATCTGAAAAAGTCCCATTTGTAGCTACCTGCGATCGGATTACCAATTGAATGGAAATAGATTTTTCCAAAATTGGCACTGGTGGTGATATTGGCGCTATTCGTAGCACTTACAGGCAGGTTGTAATTCTGGGTTGCATCGATTTTATTCGGATAAAAAATCACTTTGAATTCCGCTGACCTCTCTCCAGCCTTGATGACAGCCGTTTCGCTAATGAAGTCATACAGACTGTCCGGCATTAGTTGATAGTCTATTTCATCTTTTGCGATATTATCGTTAACTGCTTCAGGATCAACGGTCAGGTTTATGGTAACGTCACTGCCCAACACCTCAGCGCCCTGTAAAGAGACGACGAAAGTTGCAGTGTCGGCCACGTGATCACCAGGATAGGTGAGAGCCGCTCCGGCGAAGTAGTTTAGCCCCGAATTGATGGTCGTTCCTCCAGGTTGAACGTAGAGCATCTCGATGATGGAGCCTTTTGCGTCCGGTGGGATATTTGAATCTCCTTCTTTTAGACAAGAGGTCATCGTCAGCACAGCCGCTACAAAGTATATTGATCTGATAGTTCTTTTCATAATTCAAATATTATTTTGCCCAGAAAATAAGAGAAGTAAATGGACTGATAGTGGTTGGCACATTGTCTGGGTTATATGCAGCTTCCGAAACCGGATACTGAATCCTCGCAGGCAATCTGTCAGGTCTTGTACTTTGAGAAACCAGGGATGCGAATGTGGTGGTAGCACTTGTTCCACTTACAGTTGGATATCCCGTGCGACGGTATTCGTTCCATGCTTCATGGCTGTTCACCATGTTTAGTGCGATATACTTCTGGGTAATGATGGCCTCCAATTGCTTCGCAGGAGTATTTGCCAGTGTGAAATTGGCCAGATAATTGTTGGCGTTGTGGGTGATATAAGCTTTTGCATCAGCAGCTGCATCACCAGCTAAGGTTTTATCAGGAAGTTGGTAGAGATAATCAAAAGAGGCTGCAATTCCCTTTTCAAACAAATCCTTTGCGGTTTCGGTCGTAATCATACCTTTCATCGCTGCTTCTGCCTGCAGGAAGTAGCTTTCTGCCGCGGTGAAAACCGGATATCCCGCGTTTGGTCCTTTCAGAATTCCTGTTACTCCACCAGCTGTTGTTCCGGTACGGTTCGTGCCTACATACCAAAAGCTTCCGGTCGGGCATGCAGGTATCCCGTTGCCTTCGAAACCAAGCTGGTTTGTGCCTGTTGCAGGAAACTGATAGAATATCGCTTCTCCTCTTCCATCATCGCTCAACTTCGAACCGTCGTAAAGGCTCATGACGAACTTGCTTGGTATCCACGACTTCGTCGCAGCAGATCCGGTGTACCCATATGCCCAGCTATTCCAGGCAGGATTTTGCCTGCTGTTGTCTCTTGTATAACCTGGGTTGATCAGCACGTCTTCGTCCAGGAAACCGATCGCGTCAAATGTCGTGTTCGCAAATGTTGCTTTTCCATCTGCTCTGATCATTAATCTTAGTTTGATCGTGTTTGCGAATTTTTTCCACAAATCCATATCGCCTCCAAAGATTACGTCAGTAGCACCAAGCAGTTTCAACGTGGTTCCACCGGCGGCAACACCTGGAGCGTCATTGATCTGCTTGATCGCAACATCCAATTGATTGGCAAGATCCACATAAACCGCAGCCGCGTCATCATATTTCGGTGTTAACAATGCTGCACCTTTCAATGCCTCCGAGTATGGAACGCTGTTATAGGCATCCACCAGAAGCTGGAAGTTGTACGCCTTCATGATCTTGGCAGCCGCATTGAAATAGGTATACGACGGATCTGCTTCGCTGTTATCAATTACATATTGATAATCTTCCAGGTTGTCGTAAGTGTTCGGCCACAAATCAGCGTAATTCCCCGATGTATATGCGTATGTAAAGGTTTCATTGAAACCGCCATATCCTCCAGCATTGGCAGCATAGCCACCAACTTGCATACCGTATGTGTTGTAGCGGTTAAGGGTTAGGGCAGTGGCGGTAATTGCTTGCGGCATTACCAGTTCAGGTGACACAGCAGTGGCCTGGTTGGTGTTGGTATTGATATCAAGGTAGTCGCTGCATGAAGAAGCCAGTATCGACAGCGACAGAAGACCTATTAGATGTATTTTTTTCATGTGTTAAATGTTTTTGATGATCTCTGAATTCAGTCAGTCTTAAAACTTGAATGATAAAGAACCTCCGTAGTAACGTGATGGTGGAGTTTGGTTCAAGCTGTTCAACCCGCCGCCATTGTTTCCAGCCCCGGCCGAGCTATATTCAGGATCGGTATAAAGATTGTCTTTCGTCATCCAGAGGAACAGGTTACGACCGTGAACGCCGATCGTTACATCTTTGATGAAGCTTGTTGATTGGAACAAATGCTTCGGCAAGGAATAGGTCAGGGATATCTCTCTAAGCTTTACAAAGTTTCCTGAAGTGATGTAGTTCGAGGTCACATTACGGTTGATCCCGTCAGACCAGAATCCGTTATTTCCATTACCATTGGCAATCGTAACGTCTTTGTTTTCAATATATTCTCCGTCGGAATTTTGATATACCGAGTTTGGAAACACAAAGCTTTTGCGATCATATACGGCAGTACGGTATCCTGTTCCAGACCAGTCAAGTTCTGTTCCGATACCGTTAAATATCTTGTATCCGGCACGGTATTCGAACAATGCAGAGAAATGGAGTCCTTTGTAGCTGGCCGCGGCATCAAAACCGAGACGGTGTTTTGGGGTGGCATTTCCAAGCACAGATACCGTTGCTGATTGAGTTGGTAAACCGCTTGTTGCATTGACAATCACACGACCTTGAGGATCTCTCACGTAGTCATACCCCATAAGTACAGGGAATGCTTTTCCTGCAACAGCAGCAGAGTTACCAGTCCCTTCTGTCGCCAGGTATAAGGTCGTCAAATCCGCCGAAATCGAGTTAACCGTATTGTTCAGGTAGGTGTAATTTCCACCAACCGTGACCTCCCAGTCGTTTGCTCTGATAGGTGTGAAATGCAAAGTGGCTTCCAAACCTTTGCTTTGCGTTTGTCCTACGTTGGTGAGCAATGAGCTGAAACCTGTTGTATTTGAAAGGCTGGTCGTAACTGTCTGATCGTTGGTTTTGGTATCGAACCAGGTTACATTGGTAGTGATGCGGTCATTGAACATGTTCATGTCAAAACCAACCTCATATCCTGTGGTAAGCTCTGGTTTCAAGTTTTTGGAAACCAATGTGTTGCTCAAAGAATATCCTGCAAGGCTTCCATAAGGGAATCCGTTTGAGTTTCCGTTGCTCGTGTTACTTGAGAATGTCGGAAGTAGCTGATATGCACCAAAGTTGTTAGGATCTGAATTGTTCCCAAGGTTAACCTGACCAACTTTCGACCAGCCTGCCCGCAATTTCAAGAAGTTGATCGCATTGCTTTCACGAATCAATGGAATCACTTCACTTGCTACAAATGCAAGGTCAACAGATGGATAGAAGAAAGAGCGGTTGTCTTTTGCCAATCTTGAATCCCAGTCATTTCTTCCGGTAGCATTCAGGAACAAAAAGTCCTTATATGCAACGGTCAGTTTTCCGTAGGCACCCATCTGTCTGGTTTTCAAATCCGCTTCAGAATAAGTAGGAGAACCAGTACCGTTGCTCAGGTTGAACAAATCTTTTACGATCAAACCACCGATGCTGGTTGTCATGTATTTGGCTTCGTTCTGAGTCAGCTGCAAACCACCGATAATGTTGAAATCGAAAGCGCCTTTTTTGAAGCTATATTGAGTCAAAAGATCTGTCAGTGACTGCGATGTAAAGTTGCTTGATTCTGATACAGAAGCAGTTATATCGGTCTTGGAACTTGCCTCTGTGTTTTTAGCATAGTCAGTATAAGTGAATGCGCCGGTCGTTTTCTTCGTCGAATAGTTTTTGTTCGACAACCCCTGACGTGCCACGATATCCCAGCCAGCGATTGGCGTGATTTTTATCTCAATACTTCCAGTCAAAAAGTCGTTACGATCTTTTTGTCTGTTGTTGTCAGCTGTGAAATATGGGTTCGCATACCACGGGTTATAAAAGCCATTCGGGTTGGCAAATTTGTCAGTTTGCCAGTTTTTGTATTTTGTGATATCCACGTTAGACGGCATGTTCAGCATGCTACCGTAGATTGATCCGGTTTGTGATGTGATATCATAACGGTTTGGTGCAAAGGAAGTGGAATATGCAACGTTTACATACTTGCCTATTTTTCTAGAACCATTCACCCGAACATTCCCTCTTGTAAATTCATCACCAGGCGTAGTTCCAGTGGTTTTTACAAATTGTCCTGATACATATAAACTTGATTTTTCATCACCAGAGGTCAGAGAGAAATTAGTTTGGCTGGTCATACCAGTTACCCAGAACTTGTCGTGACCGTCTTTGTAAGAATAAGCAGTAGAATCCTGGCTACCGTCTTCCAAAGGTGAACCGATAGGGCGAACTACGCCGTCAAAGGCTGGCCCATATGACTGGTTTTCAAGGTAGCTGTAAGTAGGATTGCCGAACGCATCGATGCCATATCCCGTACCACCCGCGCCAAATTTCTTCTGGATTTTTGGCAAAAATGCCACCTGCTGAGCCTCAACCGTCTGAGAAAGCGAAATCTCTGTTTTTCCGTTTTTACCTCTTTTGGTAGTGACGATCATCGCTCCGTTGGAAGCCTGAGACCCATATAGTGCTGCCGCACCTGACCCATTCAAGATTACTACCTGATCAATATCAGAGGGGTTCAGGTTGCTCAAAACTGTCGAGGGCACAATTACATTGTCCAGTACTACAAGGGCCTGGTTATTACCAGTTAAAGAACGCTGACCTCGCAATACCAGACGATATTCCGGGTTTACGCCGCTACTGGTTCCACTGATCTGTAAACCAGCTACTTTTCCCTGAAGACCACTGGCGATGTTGACAGCTTTCCCATTATTTAATACCTCCGTTGTAACTAATGAGGTGGCTGTACCCATTGACTTGGTTTTGGTCTGAAAACCACCCGCACCAGTGATTACAACCTCCGCAAGGTTGTTGAAGTCAGGGACTAACGATACATCTATACGAGACCTGCTGCCTGCTATAATCTCGTTTGTTTTAAAACCGACAAATGAAAATACCAAAGTACTAGTTGCAGAGGGTGCACTAATGGTGTAGCTTCCTTTTGAGTCCGTCACCGTCCCCACGTTGCTCCCTTTGATCAGGATGTTCACACCGGGCAGGACAGATCCATCTTCGCTCGATGTGACACTACCTGTAATTTGTTTGTCCTGGGCCCATAGGAGTGTCGGGCAGGAGCATAGCCAGAGGATGCTCCACAGTAAGAGTTTCTTCATTCACATTCATTAGTTAAGTTATTGAACAATTTTTTCTTGGTATTTGCCAGGAGGTGATCAATGGTGACATGCGATTTTGGGCAAAGTAATCCCAAGCAGCTCCGACTGCCGAAGTCTGTTAATACTGGAAAAATAATCTGAATATGAGATGCGTTTCGCCCCGGTACCCAGACCGCCACGCAATCACATGTCGTAGTGTGTAGATGGAAAACTTGGCTAAAATTTCTGAACGAGAAATCGGTTAGCCTTTAAAAAATTCAGCTGGTTTGAGCTCCTTAATTGATGTTTGCTAAATTGTTTTAGTCCGACGGCTGAAAAAATACATTTCCTTCTGACTTTGCTTACATGCCAAGTCTTAAAAATGTGGTTATTTCAATATGATAAAAAAGATGCCGGCTAACTTTAGCTTGTCATCAGGAGCATGCCTGTCGGGCACATGTAGGGGATGTGTTATTAGAGAATTTCAACTGTCGGACTTGTCCGTTAGATTGTAGAGAAATTTTCATCGTTAGATTTTAATTAGGTTTGTCATAGGTATTGGTATACAAATCTAATTATTGTTTTCTCTAAAACAAGTAGTCTTGTTGAAATACTCCAAAAAATAAATTGCCATATAGCCTTGAATACCAAATAAAATATTACTCAATCCTATTATTCTAAAATAAAATTATATTTCTAAAATTGTACTAAAACACCTTTTTTTTTGAAAATCTGTCAATTAATTGAAAAGCTAAACAAAAATTAGCGACGTCAGAGTGGTTGTGCTTGAAATAACTAACCATCGGTGATCTTGGAAATTTAATATGCTAAACAGTTGTTGATAATGATTATAAATAGCAGAAGTTGCAATAGAGGTGGTTCTAGGTAATTTGTAATATATTTATATCTAGAGGAAGATTTGTATATTTTTCATAGGGTTCTGGATGGCCGAATTTTACCGGTAAAATGAAACGCGCAATGACGTGCTTTTAGCGACATTGTTGACAGGTAAAAAGCTTCGTCCCCCATAATTGAAGAGCCATTCAAACTGACTGACTTTATAACTGAAAAGGGCCGGTTCAATGGCAGAACCGACCCTTTTACGACATGGAAGAATATTTCGATTTTCTTCTTTAACTATTTCGATATAGTCAAACCAAACGTACCAAAACTTCCTTCGTCGACGGTGTATTCAAGGTTCAAGGTGATCGTTTTATTACAGGCGACTATTTCCCCGGCTCCTTCCACCGCTCCGTTAGTATAACCAAATAATTCCGGCGTAAAGACTTGATGTGGCACATCCACACCTGTGGTTTGAGGATTGATAGTTAGCTTTATAAAAGCATCGGGATCTCCAAGGAAACCTGAAACTACCAGAATATTCTCACCTTCACGAGTGATTTCGACTGGATAGGTTCCTTCGAAAACGTCAGGATCGTCCACGTTGAATGTCCCCACAAAGTCATCCAGATCAAGCGGGCAAACCACCGAGTATTTGATGCTCAGGCTGGAGCCAGGGAAGTTTACAATATCAGCCGAGAATTGATTGGACAAATCGCTGAAAGCGGGTATTGTGAGTCCGCTCTGGGTTATCACTGTCGCACCGATTTCAAAGTAATCGCCCGGTAAGATATCATCTAACGCAAGACCGAAAAGTGAACCCAATTTTGCAGCATCGACCTCAATGTTGGTTGGAAAGCTTGTTACACCTGCCTGAAGTACCTGAAGATTCTTGTAGTCTCCATTTCGTGTGACCACGATATCAAATTGCTTTGGAGCCGTATCGTCTTTAAACAACATATCAATGGTGAACTTCCCCTGAAACGTGGATGGATCCTGAATGAGGATGTCTGAGTTATCTACCAGTGCTATAACTGGTATCGGAACTCTCTCAATCTCAGGAAGATTGCCGTTTCCGTTTTCGCTACAAGAGGTAGCGAGCACGGACATCATACTCATAAGCGCTAATATTATTCTTATATTTTTCATGTTGATTTTCTTTATCGTTTATGATCAACTCAGTTATCCCAGAATACTTTGAAAGTTGACGGGACTTTTTGCGCAGGGGCAGAAGGGTTAACCTGAAGCTCATCGTTTGGCCACGGTAACGAAACAGGGTAGTCCCGCGAGAGTTGAACAGGAACGGCAGGTTGCGCGCCGGGCGTCAGGTAATTACCATTGAGTGGTGGCTGGACAAGACCTCCGGGAGCCATGTTCGGGTCATTAGGATTGAACAAAATCGGATATCCTGTTCTGCGATAGTCAGTGTATTGATCAATGCTAAAGCCAAAACTGGTAATCCATTTCTGCGTCATGATCATCTCTAGTTGTTTGGCTGGCGTCGCTGCCTTGAAAGCTGTGTTGATGCTTGCCATATACTTCGTTGCAGCATCAGATCCCAATAGTTTAGGGGCTGTACCCGCTTTACCAACAACATAATCGACAAGATTTAGCGATTCGGTTAATGCCTTTGCGAATACTGCTGAAGCGTCTCCCGTTGCAAGTCCGGCGTTGACCAGCTCTGCCTCAATATATAGCCGATCAGCGTAGGTCAATAGTTTCAGCGGAGCCGCTCCTGTTCCACTCGTAGCCGTTACAGGATTTCCTGAACCATCATCATATTTACCTCCTGCCGGATATAAACCTAAAAGCGTCATTGTCGCGTCCTGCGACCAATCGCGGTTTCTTCCCACTGACCCAAAATAGATCGATACAAACCCGCCGTCCCGATATTCAGTCGTATTTTGTGGAGCTTCGGAAGGTTCTACCTGCTTGTAAAAGTAATATGGGATTCTGGGGTCTTCTATTCCGGTGAAAACCGACGTGTTGTAGCCTTTTAGTGTGGAATAAAACCAAGGACTGATATAATTCGATTTCTGTCCAGCCGGATAGTCGGCATATGCAGGGTTACGGTTATCAGGAGATAACGACGGCCCGTAATTGAACATCAATCCGTCGGCAGTGGCGCTCATCAGCTTTCCTGAACTCAATAGTGCCTGTACATCAGCCGATACATCTTCTGTCAACCGCAACTGGTTATACAATTTCAGTTTGATTGTATTGGCGGCCTTTTCCCATTTAGCGACGCTTCCTCCGTAAAAAAAGTCGTCACCTGCAGGTTTCAAAAGGTTGGTTGCTGTTGTATTGTTAATATCTGCTATACCCTCGTCCAGAAGTGTAAAAAGCTGGGGATAGATTTCTGATCCCGTGTCGAATTTGGGGTACCTGATGGCCTGCTCTGTCGCAAATTTATTGGCTTCCGAGAATGGCACATCTCCATATATATCTACCATGAGGCTGAAAGCATATGCCTTGATAATCTTTCCAATTCCTGCATATATCAAATTGTTGTCAGCTTCGGCCTTGGAGATCATGATTTCGAGGTTCTGGAGGCACCCGACGAAATCGGGAGAGTTTTGAGAAGCCTGAGGACTGTACATCCCTTCCCATGATCCGTTGATATTGAACTCTGACCCGGTGGCCCCATATTGATCAGGGGTTTCGCGGACTACGATCTGATGCATATATACCGATAAAACAG
This sequence comes from Dyadobacter sp. HNCC25DJ184, assembly GCF_056895215.1. Classification (NCBI taxonomy): domain Bacteria; kingdom Pseudomonadati; phylum Bacteroidota; class Cytophagia; order Cytophagales; family Spirosomataceae; genus Dyadobacter; species Dyadobacter sp. HNCC25DJ184. Next base: position 23,495 of record NZ_JBXHAQ010000020.1, read on the forward strand.
TGCTGATTCCACGCGCTCCTCTTGCATCGTTAGTATAACCCACTACGGCTGTGAGTCCACGTTCTGCACTTGGAAGCAATTTGTCGATAGATATATCGGTTGGATCATTTGGGTTGTCATTCACATCCAGAAAATCCTTGGTACATCCTGAAGCTATGAGTAATATACCTATGAGGTATGTTGTTATCTTTTTCATAGTGTAGCTATAGTAGAATTAAAAACTTACCCTTAGATTAACTCCAAATCTCTTGGTGGTGGGGGCAGACGAGAGTTCTATTCCCGATATGTTGGTAGAACCAAAACTTGCCGACTCCGGATTGAAATTGGTGTATTTTGGCATATTAGGCGCAAAATACCAAAGGTTACGACCACTGACAGAAAGGTTGACACCCCCAACCGGAGTTTTGGTAAAGAAGCGTTTCGGGAATTCGTAGCTTAAAGCGACTTCCCTCAATGTCCATACAGTGGCATCATATATCTGCATATCGGTTGTTGAATTGATCGCAAATGTCTGGCCGAAATACAAGCCATTGGTACTAACGGCCGTTGTGTTTCTCACTTTTTGTCCATCAACCAATAGAGGCTGCGCTGTATTCGCATCGCCATAATATCCTGGAATTACCCAGCTCGTCTCGCGGATTTCCGTATCCTTTGTAACGCCACGACCAAGTAGTGAGGTCACTGTTACCGAATACATATCGCCACCATGGGTATAATCAAGCAAAGCGTTTAAGGATAAACCCTTATACCGAATACCAGTGCTGAAACCCATTTTGTAGTCAGGATTTGGATTGCCTACCACGCCAGATTCCAATGCGGGGATTAGTTCTCCGGTAGTAGGGTTGATAAGCAGATTACCTTGATCGTCCCGCGCGGCCTTGGTTCCGTAAAGTGCGCCATATGGCTGCCCTTTCATGGCTACTGGTTTGATGTCTGTCAGCACAGCAGCGAGTTCTATGAGCTGGATTTCGTCTTTGTCATCAAGTTTCTCTACAATACTTTTGTTCTTCGTGAATATGACGTGGAAGTTCCATTCAAGCTCTTTGAATTGTACAGGGATGAATTTCAAGTCAACTTCAATACCCTTGTTAGAGATCTCACCGAAGTTATCATAGGTTTCGGCGAATCCGCTGGAGGCGGGCAGAGTGATGGGCGCTATCTGATTTTTTGAAAGTCTTTTGTATAAAGCCAGATCCAGGCCAACCCTTCTTTTCAGTACCCATAGTTCCGCTCCGATTTCCTGGTCGGTTGTAAATTCAGGCTTAAGATTCGGGTTTGCTGCCGAAGGATTGATCGAGGCGCTGGATACTCCATTGAATGGCGTATTAACCTGATAGGTATTCTGTAGGTAGTAAGGTGAGGCATCTCGTCCAACTTTCGACCAACTGGCTTTCAGTTTACCATAAACCGTTTCCTCGGTTATATTGAATAGTTTAGACACATTGACAGCCAACGAAGCACTTGGATAAAAATAGCTTCTATTATTTACGGGCAGGGTGGAAGACCAGTCATTTCTACCAGTCAGGGTAAGAAAGGCGATATCGTCATATCCTACACTGACTTCTCCGAAAATACCCCAAAGCCGACGGCGAGTATAATAGGAATCGTCGGCAACCTGTGACTGCGTATTGGTGATGGTATATATGCCAGGAGCAACGATTTGGTTACCTGTCGTCAACTGGTCGCGGTTATCACGATGGTTCACGTTGTGTCCCACAAAAGCTTTCAGGTCAAATTTGCCAATTGGAGCTGGATTGAAATTAACAAGGAAGATGGATTCAATTTCCTTGTTATTGTAATTTTGTTCCTTAATCTGACCAAGCCCGCCAGCACCACGAGAATAAAGATCTACCACCTCTCTGCGGAACAGGTTATAATTATTGATACCTATCCGATAACTGGCACTCAACCACTTCGTGATATCGTACGCAAGACTGATATTACCAGTAACCCGGTCGTTTTTAGAATCCACTGTATTATGTTTCCACGCCCAGAATGGGTTATCAAATTGAGCAGGTATAGGTCCAATCGGTTTTCCATTCACGTCTTCAAATGGAAGGCCTGCCAAATTCCATGTTCTGCCAAGGAAAAGGTTTCTTGCGAAAGAGGAAGAGGCTCCGTCAACCTGGTTTTCCCCAAAAACACCGCCGAGCTGATTAGTATGGGAATAGCTAAAATTACCAGCAACCGTTACGCCGTTTTCAAGTTTCGTACTTCCACCCATACCCAGACTGCCCCGATTGAAACTGGAATTAGGTACGTAGCCGGAGTGTTTAAGAAAGGAAAGCGTTGCGCTGATAGAAGATTTACCGTTTCCGCCAGCCACGTTAACTGAATTATCCCACACCTGTCCGGTGTTAAAGAGGTCCTTTACATTGTTCGGGACAGCCTCATATGCCATGTTTCCGCTCGCCGGAAAAAGATTAGGAAAAGCTTCCAAATAGCTTGGCCATACCGGTATGGAGTCACGTGAGTCAAATCTTGGCCCCCAGCTACCATTGGAGTTGGCGTAATTAAACGAACTACCCGTTCCATAGGTGTTCTGATAATCTGGCAGATTCGCTATTTTTTCAACTGCAAAGGAACCCGAGTAGGTAATTTCAAGGCCTTTTCTACTGGCGCTAGAGCTTCCCGACTTGGTGGTAATGATGATCGCCCCGTTTGAAGCTCTTGAGCCATACAGCGCAGCTGCTGCGGCTCCTTTCAGCACGTTCATGCTTGCGATATCATTTGGATCCAGACTGGAGAGACCGTTGGAGTACGCTCCACCACCTGAAGTCTGACTTGATGTAGTAACCTGGGTATTGTTGTAGGGAATCCCATCGACTACGATCAACGGCTCATTTGATCCGAAGAATGAAGTATTACCTCTGATGCTGATTTTTGTTGCCGCTCCAGGTGTTCCCTGCGACGTTCTGATATCCACACCCGCAACTTTTCCCTGTAGCGATTTCAAGGGGTCCGGCTCACTTTTTCTAACTAATTCGGCCCCGTCAACTCTGGCAACCGAATATCCCAGTGCCCTGGACTCGCGCTTTATTCCTAGAGCAGTAACGACAACCTCCTGCAATAGGTTGATGTCATTTTTCAATGAAACGTTGATGACTGACTGACCTCCGATTACAATTTCCTGTGTCTGGAAGCCGATAAAACTAAAAAATAACGTTCCGCTGGTTGGTGCCTTCAAGGAATATTTCCCATCAGCATCTGTTGTGGTTCCGGTTGTCGTCCCTTTAACCGCAATGCTCACACCCGGGAGGGTAGATCCGTCTTCTGCCGTGACTTTTCCAGTCACAGTGACGTCTTGCCCATGGCTCATGATGCTAATCATCATAAATGCCATAAGGCAGATAGTAAATCTGTTTTTCATAGAAATGTGTAAGATGTGTTAAGATATACATGGCATTAATTTGTATTTAAGTCTTTAGTTACCAATTATATACGATAATTCCAAATTAGTTTTTACGATATATTGAAGTTTTAAATCCATCTGGATTGCAGAAATGCTACAAGAATATGTGCCTCATGTAGATAATATGTGACCGTATTAAGAATTTGGCTAAAAACAGAAAGCCCCGGATCGAGTAGCAATGCTTTCGATCCGGGGCTTCTTATTTCTCTTGACGAGGTTAATTATTTAACATCCCACCAAAGTTTAGTAGTTGCTAAGTCACCACCAATGGCGGTAGCTGCAAGTTTGTAATTATCGCCGTTCAAATTTTGCTCAACAATCGGGTAGATCAAACGTACCGGCAACTTCAGATCAAGACCTGTAACAACAGGAGCTTTAATTTGCGGATAATCCAGTTTTTTCCATGCGATCCACGATTCCCATCCTCTATTGTAAAGAGCTAACCAAAGTTGTTTTCCGATTTTCTCTTTGAAGTCAGCACCTGCAGTTGCGTATGCAACGGTCGGCTGAGCCAAATATGCAGTTGCGTCGGCCTCAGATCCACCCCAGTAAATGATAGAAGCGGTTACACCGGCGTCATAATGGGCTTTTGCATCACCTGTTATAAAACCTCTTTCAACTGCCTCAGCCAACATAAACTCAACTTCCGAATAATCCATGATCAAGCCTTCAAGTGTTGGATCAATGATTTTATCCGATGGGTGCGAGAATGCAGAATAAGTGTTCGTAAAACCATATTCTCCTCCTTTGTATACGCCATTAATGGTCGTAAAAAATGCTGGGCGACGTGGGTCGTTGACAGCGTTCATTACATCAATGATCGTAGACGCTGGAATGAAATCCTGGCGTGCAGTGAAAAGACTGTTCAGGTTTTGAGCGACAGGGTTGTAGTTTGGTGGACCAGCAATATATGGGAAGGCAGCGTTGTCATCATTCGATGTAAATACGTTTGCAGCTGCTGCTGCCACGATAGACTTTGCTTTGGCTTCGTCTGTATCTGCAATAACCAATGCCATTTTGAGGAGCAGGGAATTCCCGAATTTACTCCATTTGCTCATGTCGCCGCTGTAAAAAAGGTCTCCGTTACCAAAACCTCCAACTCCTGGCTTAATTGAACCAACCGCAGCCGACAAGCGAGTAAGAAGGTCATAATAAACCGTCTTTGCATCGTCATATTTCGGAAGCGAATTATTCGCATTCAGAGCCTCAGTGTAAGGTATATCACCGAATGTATTTACCAAGCTAGCCCAAGCCATTACCTCGGTAATTTCCAAGGTGGCCAATTGGTTAGCCTTTACGTCAGCTGCCAAAAGTTGATCTGCTGTTACCAGTCTTTTGGCTTCGTTTACATCAGATATTACGTCTCTATACAATGCATCCCAAAATGACTGAGGAATAATCCGCGCAGTCATGTTGTAGCGAGGCTCGTCCAGATAGGTAGTCGTAGTCCATTGCTGAACATACAATCTGAAGTTATTCTCATTTACGCTTGGAGTCGTCACTATATCGGCGTACTCCTTTTGTGCATTACTCAAAAGAGTCACTGCAGGTACGCTGCTCGCCTGCTTCTCGTCTATGTTATAGTCGTCGAGGCTATCCACACATGCTGTTAAAAGCATGATAGGTAATATTAAAAGTGATATTTTTTTCATGTTATTTTTTAGAATCTCAATTTCACATTAAAACCATAGTTCTTCACCGCTGGATAAGCTCCACTTTGGTATCCGCCGGCAGCACTTAGTGTACCAGAGCTAAGACCTTCTTCCGGGTCAGAAAACTCCATGTTTTTGTGGATGATCCAAAGGTTACGACCGATCAAAGAAACATCGATACCTTTAAATGCTTTTAACTTTCCAATGATTGATTGCGGAAGGCTGTACGTTAAAGCGAGCTCTCTCAATTTTACATAGCTGGCATCGTAAACATACATTGCTCTAGGGCCGCCAGCGGAGTATCCGTAGGCAGAGTGTGTATTTCCGTCGTAGTTTTCAGCTCTCACTGTATTAGGAGAACCGTCGGCCTGAACACCTGGCCACAAAACACCTCCACCATTAGCAACAAGATCTCTCTTGTCTTTTCCAAGCTCATTAAGGCCTGCAGTTACAGGATAAAGACCTGTACCTTCTCCATAATATTGATCAAGGGAGAAAATATCACCACCATGACGTACATCAATCAGGAAGTTAAGGGACAATGACTTGTATTTGATAGTGTTGGATAAGCCACCGATCCAATCCGGATTTGGGTTACCAATGATTTCTGCAGAGCTCGCCGTAGCCTGATAGATACCATTAGATTTTACTACTTTCTCCCCTGTACCTTCATGATATACATAGTTCGTTCCTCTCAGGATACCGTATGGCTGTCCTTCTGCGGCGTTCAAACTTACACTTGCCTGAAGATTCGTGATTTGGATATTGGTTACTCTGCTATCTCCTTCACCATATAGGCTAATCACCTTGTTACGATTTCTTGAGAAGTTAACATTCATCGTCCATGAGAAATCTTGCAACTTAATTGGTGTTACGTAGGCAGAAATCTCTATACCCTTGTTTTGCATTTCACCCGAGTTAACATAAATTCTCCCGTAACCGGTTGCAGTAGTTACTGAAACTGGTAGGATTTGATCCAAAGTTCTCGATTTGTAATGTGTGAAAGTCAAGCCCACACGGTCATTGAAGAATGCAGTTTCCAATGAAAACTCCAAATTCTTAGTTCTTTCCGACTTAAGATTTGCGTTATTCTTTGTAGTCGGCAACGAGAAGTATGGTATCGAACCAATTGCGGTCGGTTTGAAATATATGTCATTAACACTTCCCCAAGGAGCATCATTACCAACTTCCGCGTAGTTAGCACTAACTTTTGCCAACGTCAGCCAGTTAGACTGAAGGGCTTTCAGCTCAGAAAGAACAAAGTTTGCACCAACAGATGGGTAGAAGTAAGAATTTGTTCCTGACGGTAACGTGGTCGACTTGTCATTACGAGCAGCTAATTCAACGTTTACAAGTTCTTTGTATCCAAAGTTAGCCTGACCATAGATACCGTCAACACCGATTCTTTGATATTGTTCTGTCGGAGGTTCAACTGGGTTCAATGAATTGGACAGAGAGAAAAGATTAGGTACAACCAATCCTCCGTTTGTGCTTGCTCTGATAGAAGTCAATTTTGATCTTCTCATGTTACTTCCCAACATACCGCTAAAGTTGATGTCTTTAGTGATTTGTTTGCGGAAATTTAAGAAAAGGTCAAGGTTGGTTTCGTTGAACGAACGGTTGAATCTCTTATATTCTGCTGGATCTGCGCTACCATTTGCTATTCTTTCCTCCTGCATATCCTGAGTTCCGTTATATGCATAGCGGCCAGTGAAGTCTACCCAAGGAGCAATTTTATAATGAACTTGAGTAAATCCGAAGAAGTTATCACGTGAGTCATTAGAGTAATTTTTATATCGGGAGAAATACGGGTTTTCTGAATAGATAGGTCCGTTTTCCGATATAGGAGCAGTAGGGTCTCCCCAGTTCCATGTAACATCCTGTCCGTTGCGGAAATACGCTTCTTTTTGCTCAACAAGATCAACATTTGTCTGGAACCATTGTCTGAACTGCTGGTTAGGGTTTTTACCCTGATATCCTGTTCCGTAACGGCCAAGACCTTTAACCTGAGAGTAGTTAGCGTTTCCGGAAACGGTCAGATTTTTTGTCAAATCGAAAGAAGCTGAAAAGTTGAATAGGTTTTTACCCAATTTGCTATTTGGAAGAACACCTTTCTCGTCACTTCTTGCATAACCAATTTTATAAGTTGAGTTAGAACCACCACCACTAATGTTAATGCTTTGGTTAGAAGTAACCCCTGTTTCGTAGAAAGAAGCTGGGCCGTTTTTAGCAGCTACCCATGGGCGCATTTTTTGATAATTCGGAGAGAATGGATCCAAAGCATCCCACTGATAAACCATTCGGTTTGGATCAAACTTCGCACCAAAGGAAGCATCTGCATCGAATAACGCGATATCGCCTTCGCCAGATCCCAAATCTCCTCTATAAAATGCTTTTGACTGAGCAGCACCGGTGGATGTAATTGATCCATCATAACCAGCACCATATTGGTCCTGATATTTTACAAAAGTCTTTTTATTGATCTTTCCCCAGGTAACGCCTGAGTTCACGGTCACGTCGAAGCTGTTTTTCTTACCACTTTTGGTTGTGATCATGATCACACCGTTAGACGCTCTTGAACCGTAAAGGGCAGTTGCAGCAGCACCTTTCAATACGTTAATTGAAGCGATGTTGTCGGGGTTGATATCCGAAGCTGCATTACCGTAGTCAGTACCAGCTCTACCTGTCTGTTGGTCAGTAGTGTTGGTGTTGGCATTAGAGATTGGTACACCGTCAATCACGTATAAAGCCTGGTTGTTACCTGTAATGGACTTGAAACCACGAATGATTGTACTGGTTGAGCCTCCCATGGTGTTATTGGTTTTGATATCAAGACCAGCAACTTTACCAGACAAGGCATTCATTACGTTCGTTCCACGCGCCTGAGTAATCTGTTCAGCACTTACTTGTTGTGCTGCATACACAAGTTCGTTTCTTTTTCTTTCCTGACCCATTGCTGTTACAACAACTTCCTGCAACTGGCTTACGTCGTTTTTCAGTGTGACGTCAATTACACTTTGTCCGCCAACCGGGACTTCCTGAGATTGAAATCCGATGAAGCTGAACACCAAAACGGATCCCTGAGGTGTTGAGATTGAATAGGAGCCATCAGCACTTGTAGTAGTACCTTTAGTTGTACCTTTCAAGGCGATGTTTACACCGGGCAGGTCCGACCCGTCGTCGGCTTTTACCTTTCCAGTCACGGTCTGATCTTGAGCAAACGCATGTGCCGAAAGCAACATGATAAACCCAAGGAGAGTTAATAGAGTCTTCCTCATATTTTAATAGAAAGTTAGGTTTGTTATAAAAACATTTGTCGCAAAATTAAATATTGTTTCAACCATTACAACTTGTCAGTTGCTATATTTTCAAAATATCCTATGGTGCAACTAATCAATTTGAAAAATTTAATTGTTTTTATGGGCAGATTTTGCCATTTTTCTAATGGGTCGCGAATTGCGAATTTGACAACACTATTAATGATATGTTGTTAGCGTAGCACTAATTTTAACGATTTTTTAACTTTTGAGAAAAGTATGCGATATGTTTGATAACTTGTACATAAGCGAAACGTATAGTAAACGAAGCTACTTGTTTAAAAACATTCTAAATTATAGAGGTACTCGAAACGTTAATTTAGGATGTGCCCATACTGGCAAAAAGATAACCTTAAAATTGTACTTAACTAATAAAGAACTATCTTCAGATTATGAGAGTATTTGTAACTGTGCTGGTCACACTTCTTGCTGGGGGTGCGATGGAAGGTCATGCGCAAATCCAGCAAAAAATTGAAAGCAAGGCGGCTTCTTTAACAGACAAAGTTGTAGGCTGGCGAAGAGATTTTCACCAGAATCCGGAATTAGGAAATCGGGAGTTTAAAACTGCTGAAAAGATTACTGCCCACCTCAAAAGTTTGGGACTGGAAGTGCAGACGGGTGTAGCGCATACCGGTGTCGTTGCGCTGTTGAAAGGTGGAAAACCTGGGCCTGTGGTTGCCTTAAGAGCGGATATGGACGGTTTGCCCGTGACAGAGCGGGTGGACGTGCCGTTCAAATCGTCAGTTAAAACGGAGTATAATGGTCAAAATACTGGCGTGATGCATGCTTGTGGGCATGATACGCATGTGGCCATACTGATGGGTGTCGCCGAAGTATTGGCGAGTGCAAAAGCGGATATCAAAGGAACTGTTAAGTTTATTTTCCAGCCTGCCGAAGAAGGTGCTCCGGCAGGGGAAGAAGGTGGCGCAAAGCTGATGGTGCAACAAGGGGTGCTTGAAAACCCGAAAGTGGATGCGATTTTTGGCCTTCATATCAATTCACAAACGGAGGTAAACAAGATTGCCTATAAGCCGGGCGCTACTATGGCAGCTGTCGATTTCTTTAGTATTGATGTGAAAGGAAAACAAACGCATGGCGCATATCCCTGGTCGGGTGTCGACCCGATTGTTACATCTTCTCAGATCGTGACAGCATTGCAGACAATTGTGAGCCGAAATCTGGATATCACAAAAGCGCCGGCTGTGGTTACAATTGGAGCCATTCATGGCGGAATAAGACAGAATATTATCCCGGAAGATGTGAAAATGATAGGGACAATCAGAACCTTTGATGAAGATATGCATGCGTATGTTCATAAGCGGGTGACTGACATTTCGACCAACATCGCCGAAAGTGCAGGCGCGAAAGCGGAGGTAAAAATCGATGTTTTGTATCCTGTTACCTTTAATAATGAAGCATTGACCGCAAAAATGTTGCCAACTTTGGAAATAGTAGCAGGAAAAGACAACGTAATACTGACGACCGCCAAAACTGGGGCGGAAGATTTTTCATATTACCAGCAAAAAGTACCGGGCTTCTTCTTCTTCTTAGGCGGGATGCGAAAAGGCAAAGATCCACTAACGGCCGCACCTCATCATACTCCCGATTTTTACATTGACGAAAGTGGTCTGATGCTTGGTGTGCGTTCTCTAAGTCGCCTTGCAGTAGATTATTTGGAAATGGCTTCAGGAGGCAAATAAAATATAGAAATCAAACGTGTCGAGCACCTCAGGACCGAAAATCTTGAGGTGTTTTTTACTTATATATTTTTTATGTATATATTTGCGTAGTCAACTACATAAATAATCCTTCGAATATGAACATCTTCAAAGAAGCCGGTGGACTGGCGATATCCACTCGTTTGCAACAATTAAGCGACCGGTTCAGAAAGGACGGCGCATTGATATATGAGTCGCAGAACATTCAATTTCAGCCAAAATGGTTTCCCATCATTTACACGCTTCATATAAGAGGCCCGTTGAGCATCAATGGATTGTCAGAAGAGATCAGTTACTCACATCCATCCACAATCGTTTTGCTGAGAGAGTTGGAAAAGGAGGGACTTATACGTTCTTATAAAGATGAGAAGGATGAGCGGAAAAGAATGGTAGATATGACGGATACTGCCCGGACATTAGTAAGAGAAATGGAGCCGGTCTGGGAAAGGATCGGAAGGGTAGTTGAGGTGATTGCGGATAATGCGAACAATCTTTTAATGGCTCTGGAAGAAGCTGAATATCAATTAAATAAGAGAGGATTTTTAGATCGGTATATGGAACTGACTAAGACTGAGCTGGCAAACGAAATAGAGGTGGTTCACTACAGCCCAGCGTTTTCAAAGGCTTTTTATGATTTGAATTTTGAATGGATTTCGGAGATATATGAAGTAGAGCCAGAGGACGAAAAAGTTCTCTCTGATCCTGAACAATATTATCTGAAAGAAGGAGGCGCCATACTGATGGCTTTGTATGACGGTATTCCCGTAGGAACCTGTGCTTTGAAAAAGTCGGGGGAGGGGATATTTGAATTGAGTAAGATGGCTGTAACCAAAGCCATGCGCGGAAAAAGGATTGGCGAGTTGTTGGGAAGGGCAACGTTGACTGAAGCGAATCGATTGGGTGCCAGGAAGGTGATCTTATATTCAAATCGCCAGGGATCTGCAACGGGCATTAACTTATATAAAAAATTAGGCTTCAGAGAAGTAGAATTAACCGGGCAGAATTTTAAACGAGCCGATATCAAAATGGAAATAGATATGTAGCAATAAATCGCTGCTGAATATTTTTATGTCCTGAAATAATATAATATATCTCACTTTTGAGATGAATTAATTTAAATTTAATTCATCTCGGAAATCTTATTTTCTACTTTTGGGTTTGTAACCGTATAGTATACGTACTCGTTATAATTTCAATTTCTTAGGTCTTCAAATTTGAAATTTTGAGATTCTCTCAGGTTTCGGATTTGGGTCCAGGCAGTCCCTTTTATCAATGAAGAAAATTTTTATTTTTACTTGCATTTTGGCAATAAGGTCTCTTTTTGCCTATTCTCAATCAGGACCCAATTCATATAGTTTTAATAACAAGGGTAAAATATTTGTCTCATGGGGCTGGAACAGATCGGCTTACACGAAATCGGATATTCATTTTGAGGGAGACGATTACAAATTTGTTTTAAAAGGGGTTGTTGCGAAAGACAGGCCAACCCATGTTACCTTGCGATATTTGAATCCGTCGAAGATCACAATTCCGCAGTACAATTTTAGAATTGGATATTATTTCAATCCTAAGTACAGTATTTCATTTGGATTTGATCACATGAAATATGTAATGCAGCAGGATCAGACGGTTAATATATCAGGGAATATTGGTGGAACCGGAACGGATTATGATAAGAATTACAACAACGAGCCAATTAAATTAACCCCCGATTTTTTGAAATTTGAACATACAAACGGGTTAAATTATCTTAATCTCGAGCTGCGGAGAATGGATCATTTGTTCAATCCTGATTTCTTTCATATCAAAAATGTTGACATCAATTTAATGGAAGGGGTGGGAGCAGGGCTCTTATATCCAAAATCGGATGTGACGTTGATGAACTATCAAAGAAACGATCAGTGGCATGTGGCGGGATATGGTCTCAGTTTAGTGGGCGGCTTGAATGTTACTTTTTTCAAACATTTCTTTATTCAGGGAGAGGTAAAAGGCGGGTACATCAATATGCCAAACATCATCACCACGAATTTCGCCGCCGACAAGGCATCACAGCACTTCTTTTTCACGCAGGCGAATGCAAGCCTTGGGTTCATGGTGCAGCTATAAGATCAGGTTTCAATGAAAATACCCTCTGATTTCAATCGAGAAAGCAGAGGGTATTATATTTAGCTATTAAATGACTAAGCTATGTTGACGCAATATTGCCGCTGAATCGTACCGTTTTTGCAGCCTTGCGTGTACTTTTCTTCCGCTTACCCCACCAAACGTAAAAACCGGTAATGGGCAGTGTCGCACATATAAAGCTGACCAGGAAAAATAATATCTTGGTCGTTATGCCACCGATGGATCCAACATGCAGTCCATAATTGACGCGTTTAAGCCAGTCGGCAAAAGCCAGCTTGTCTATATGTGTCTGAGTTGAAGGAAGTTCTTTCAACGTATGTTGATCGAGGTTCACATATCGCCACGAGCCATTTCTCATATCAACGCACAGCTCGATCGGATCAGATGGCTTTTTCGGAAACGAAACAATTACCGCATCTTTATTATAAGTCCCAATATCTGAAGTAGCCATTTTCCATGCGACATCAACATTTTTCATTTCGGCAACCCGATATATGGAGGTTGTGTCCGTGAAAGCATCGATATATGCAGGCGGCGTTCTCCCCGCAGAAGCGAGCCAGTATACGGATTTGGAAAACCAGGCGAATCCCATCGTAAGTCCGGTGATTGTGATGATAAGGGCGACCAGCAAGGAGTAAAAACCAAGGACGTTGTGCAGATCATAATTGACCCGTTTGAATTTCGCCTTCCATTTGATCTTGAAACTTCTGTCTCGCGTTGATTGTGTCCATTTCTTTGGCCACCAGAGAATGAGGCCGGTGATCAATAGTACAAAAAAAGTAAGTGTGGCATAGCTTATAATTCCCTGTCCAAATTTATTTTCCAGCCATAAACTTGTATGGCCTTCCAGGATAAAATGGAAGAAATCCTCTTCACCGACCATCGCCAGAATTTGGCCAGTGTATGGATTTACATATAGTGCAGAATCCGAATCGACACTCACTTTTGCAGTTTGATCGACACCATAGTACCAGACACTGTATATCTCTTTGTCTGGAATGGCGTTTGTCACTTTCCGGAAAATCGTGGACGGAGGCAAAACTTCAGCATTGCCCGGGCGCCTGACGTGAAGCCAGGGCTGGGTTAAACTTTTTATTTCCTGCTCAAATACTAATATGCAGCCTGTCAAACTGACGATCACGACTATAATTCCGGAGGCTAGTCCAAACCATAAATGTATCCAGGCGTTAATTTTTTTAAGGGTCATCAGGCCTTTTACTAAAGCCACCTGACTCCGGTTTGAAATCAGTTGGCTGGTTATAAGGAATTTACTATCTCATTTTGTCCAGACGGAGGATATAATCATATCCGCCGATCATTTCCATTCCGGTTTTTACGGTGCCTGCCGCTATATCGTAGATATACACGAAATCTTTCCCCGTTTCAGCATTGGTTACCAGATATACCTTCCCGTCTTCGACGATGATATTCTGGATATAGTCAGAATTGTCCATCGGGATTTCGGGCAATTTTCTTGTGATTTTCCCGGTTTCCAGATTCATCACAGCAAATGCGTAGTAATGTGTTGCACCCTCCTTTGACTTTTCTGTTGGATCGATGTATTTATATATCGCCAGATTTCCGCCGATATACCATAAGCCAACACCTTGATATCCAAGCGTTGTCTGGTTAACGTTATAAGATGCTTCAAACTCTGTGGTACCTTTCTTGATTCGATAGATGGCAGTATGTTGCTCCTTCAAATTACTCCACTCAACGTGGGTTCCGAAATAAGTATCACCGCTTTCCGTCACAAATGAAGAGGAAAGCCAGAGTTTGTTCGTTCCGGGGCCGGCCGAATTCGTGTCCTCCAGTGTTTTTTCATACTTCAAGGTTGCGTAGTCAACTACGCCCATATACACTTCATTTTTCCAGGGCGCAGGCCAGTCGCCCGAGAAACCATATTGAATGAACACTTTTCCGTTGGTGTATTCTACATTTCCCAGATTATAATATTTAGCATCGGAAGGAACGGCAGGGGCGTCTAAAACTCCGTTAGTCATTTTCAGGGTTTCAACATTGACTACAGAATAGTGAATATGTTTTTGATCTCCGTCTGTTCCTACCAGGAAAAGCGTTTTGTCATCAATCCAGGTAAATCCGCCAACGTCTGACAGGTGGGTATAAGGAACCTCCAAAACGGTGTTGTACAAATCATTTTCATATTTGAATTTGGAAAAACGGCCCGTTGTGGTGTTGTAGAAATAGTAGAAACCATCTTTTGTAATAATTCCATAAGCCGAACGGCCCGTTACTTCCGCACCCATTCCCTCCAGATTAATCGATCCTTCGGTGAGTGAATTTGTTCCCAATATATACTGGGTGGTATTTGGCCAGCTACCAATTTGCAGCCAGACAGCGTATTTATCCTGCGTGTTTTCAACAGGATCTGGCCTCTTTTCATCGTCGGAGCAGGAAGTCAGCAGTGTTGCCGAAATGAAAAGAACGAGGAAGGAATAAAAGTGAAATCGCTTAAACATAGTTTCAAAAGCAAAAGGTATATATTAGTTAAAGTATTGTATATAAATTCATTGTTGAATAAAATAGCGCAGTTTTACAGCAAAAGATCTTCCTGGTTTTTGTAATCGGAAATTGTCGTAGGCCAGGTTATCAGTAAAGTTTCTGCATTCCAGCGACAAATTATATCGTCCGTTTTTCCAGGAATTGGAGATCGATGCGTTGTGGATATATTGGTTTGGGATCGTGCTTTTTCCGGCTTTGTTGCCATATGCTTCCCAAGTCAGGTAAAACCAGTGCACATATTGGGTTCCAAGATTGAATTGCAGCCTTGTATCTTTTCCGAGGACATTGTTCTTTCCGATGCTCAAGTCGGCGTTTGCGAACAGCCAGGGCTGGTTTGGAATTTTATTGAGATAAGTGGCCTCAGTGGTGGCACCCGACGAATTCGGCGAGTATCTGGTATTATTAATCGCATTTTGATAACTCGCATTCGCGATGAAATTAAGCCAGTCGGCGTAACCATATCTCATCTCAGCTTCAAGTCCGGTTACCTTTACTTTGGAGGTATTCTCATACCGGCTTACGCTTGAATTGGATTGATATACAACGTTGTATATGAAGTCGTTGGCGTTTCGGTAAAACCATGACCCTTCGATAAACAGCCGATGCTTTTCCATACGCCAGCCATAATATGCTCCTATATTGAAGTTTTTGCTCGACTCGGGTTTAAGATCCAGATTGGCCACGATGGTATATCCATTTCCAAACATTTCACCCACTTCCTGAAGCCTAAAAGCTTTTTCATATGACACCTTGACTCCGAGCTCGTCAAGGATTTTGAATCTCGAAGCGACACCATATCCATAATACGTTTTGGACTCATTGGCTTGGGAATATTCACCTGACGCCGACACATATCTAGACTGCTGTATTCCGATTCCGTAGATTTTTCCAAAAAAGGTATTGGTTAATCGTTCCGACAGAAGGTTTTGTTGATATGCGCCGCCAAGAATCTGTTTTTTGAGTATACCCGGTATATCCGCGCGGTCGGTTATGAGTTCGTCATAATTCTCATTTTGGAGGTGATCAAAAGTGTAGTTAAGATTGAAGGAATGTATCTTGGAAAGCTCATATCCTGCGTTTGCCCGCACAAAAGTGCGCGGTCTGTTAATATTGGTAATGGACTTGGTAGCATTAATCTCAGCAAGACTGGTTTTGACGCGAGATCCATCCCAGTAATATTTATAGCTGGATGTGTCGGTCACAACGTAATTATCAACCGAGCGGGATGCAAAGAGGTTGACATTCAATCCTTTGGTGAAAAGATTGTCTTTTCGGTAGCGCAAAGAAGTGTTGTAAGCGTGTCCACCTTTGGTAACCGCACCATACACTACGTCCTGGCGTGTTCCGGTTTGAATATCCTGATTAACGCCGGAGTATGAAAAGCCCACAAAGAGCACGTCTGCCCATTTTTTATTTGCAATTCCCAGCTCCACCTGACCCATAGCCGACTGATACTGATCGTGGAATCGTTTGAAGTCACGGTTCACATACTTATATTGATCTTCGTCCCATATCTCCATTCCCTTCATCAGGTAATTATTATCGGAGAAATTGTAAAAAGCACTGGCCTTGGCGATGAGGCCGCTTTTGAAAGTGTACTGACCGATCAGCGCCGCACGGTGACTATTAAATGAGCCGTAACTATAGCTGGCGTCTAGATAATTTGTAATTCGTTGATTAGTAATGATATTGACGGCTCCACCCAACGCATCCGCACCGAGATTTACCGGAACAACACCTTTGTAAACTTCCATTCGTTCTGCCAGATTGACCGGCACATTATTGAGCGACATTGTGCTGCCCATCAGTTCCAAGGGCACACCGTCGAGAAAGAACTTGACCGCTTTTCCGGAAAGTCCGTTGATTGAAAAGTTGAAATCCGAGCCCATTCCCCCTTCCTCACGGACTTTTACACCGGCGGTCCTGTTGAGTACCTGATTTAGATCGGCTGTCGTATTTGCCAATTGTTTTGTTTCGATCGCGTTGACGCTAAATGCCTGTTCTTTAAGCTCTTGAGTTTCTGATTTTCCATGAACCGTCACCTCCCTCATCGTTTTCAGGTCAGATCTGAGGTTGAAATCCAGTTTGATCTGCTCGCCTTTTTTCAGATTAAACTGTTTATGCTCAGATATATATCCGACCGAGGATGCTGATATGGTATGGTTTCCTGATTTGGAAATAGTTAGTTTGTAGTAACCATTATTGTCTGTAACGGAGCCAATAGATGTCCCTTTGAGCTGCACGCTTGCACCCGGAAGCCTGGTACCGTCTTCGCCTGAAACAGTGCCTGATATGGACGCAGTCGACTGTCCCCACGTTTGGAGTGAAATAGATAGTAAAAAATAACTCACGAGCGTGAGCCATAACCTGCCTGAGTGCATTATGATATCTTATAATGTTGGGAAATTCAGGAAGGCATATCTCTACCACCCTCCGAAGGAAGTAGTAGCATAAAGCGGGACTGACCGAATGTCGGATGGAAGAAAAATTAAAAAAAAATCAAGAATATTATGTCGAGAGACTTTTTTACGGATTTCGCCTTAATTCAGGCGTTCCATGCGTAGGATATAGTCGAGATCTCCCGCGAGATGTAAGGCCCTTTTGACTTCGCCTGATTTTGGATTTAACGTCCAGATGAAATTGTCGTTCTTGCCATTAACAGATATATAGACCTTGCCGTTGTCCAACAATACGCAACTTCTGGAGGTGCCTTTATCAAGCGGTAAATCCAGTTTGGTGACCTTTTTTGACGATATATCGAACATGAAAAAGTCAAACTGGTACACTTTGTAATGATCTGACATTCCTTTAAACTGCTCTTTTCTTTCGCTTCGAATGATCGCCTTTCCATTACCGATATACCACATTCCGTATGCATGATTGTGAATAGGAGAATCTGAAATGTTAAAGAAAAAGGTGCTGTCTATAACGTTTTGCCCGTCTTTAATTCGGTATATCGCTGTAGGTTTTTCGGGTTTGTTGCCCAACGCAATACCGGGGCTTGCCATAAAATAGAAATCCTTTTTTTCGTCGGAAAAGGTATTTGGTTGCTCGGTATTCAGACTTCCGGGATAAGTCGAGCGGGTGTCTTTGCTGGTGCGAATCGGTTTTAGGCTGTTGTAATCCAGGGTGGTGACGTACAGTGTGTCGCTGCTGGTAAAGTCATTTGGTTTGAGTATATGATAAGTATATCCCAGGTAAAGCAGATTGTCCCGGACGAGTGAAAAGCCAATCGACATGGAGTTAAAACCATTTCGCGGTAATGGAAGTGGCAGAAGGCCCTTCTCGGCCTTCATCGTTTCGGACTGCACTTTGGCGTAATTCAGTTTGTTGATTTTTTGATTATAACTTATTAATAGAATTTCATTATTATTAATCCAGTTGAAATTGTCAAGAAAATTAAATCCGTCAAGCTTTACAGAATCTACTGGAGTAAATTTTTGATTTTCAATAGTATACTTTACAAAATGAGCTGACTTCCGGTTTAATTGATAGTAAAAGTTATCCTTCACAATCAGGTCATACCAGATTGGTTTGGCGAAAAGTTTCACTCCTGTGTCTATTGGTCTGATTGCGCCGGTATCTAATTGATCGACCTGATTGATATATTCACGGCCATCCTTGGCCATGGAAAGTAAACTATATTTATTTTTTTCGGTTGAAGATTTGTCCCGGCATGCTGAGAAGATGACGAGAGAGAAGAGGAAGAATATATAAGTAACGTGCAGACTTTTTGATGGCATGAATTGGAAAATTATCAAATGTTGAACTGATCCATTAATTGCCTTTTCAGCAACGGTGGTAACTCCATCAGTGCATTTTCATTCATAATGATCAGTTCGTTTTTTTGCTCATTCAAATAGTTTAGGGCAATATAAGTTTCGCCTTTCTTGAACCCAATTTGTTTGGAGTTAACTGTTTTGCTGGTACATATATCCTTGAACGACAGTTTGATATCTTTGCTCGGGCTAAATTTCATCGTACCACAAAAATTGACTACGCCGGTGGACGAGTTAACACGGACATTGCTTTCAGGACCGAGTGAAATTGTGAAATCGCGCGCCAGAATTTCCTGATTAGCTGTGGCAGAATGATTGGTGGAATTGATAATGGATGCGGCAGTTTTTTGATACCCGTTATCTTCATTATTCAATACATAATACGAGAGACAAACTAAAAACGACGCCGCGACGGCTCCGCTCCAGATAAATTTCCTTGAGATTAGATTAGCCCAGTGTTTCTGGTTAGAAGGCAAAATCGATGAAACTTCCTGCCACATATCCTCTTTTAACGCATCTTTATCAAGATTTTCGGGAAATTTATTGGCGGGGATATCATCATTCATCAGCCAATGTTCCACCTGCACCATTTCTGTTGGTGTACATTTTCCATCATGATATTTTTCGATAAGCTCCTTGCTTACAGGCATACAGCTGGCTGACTATGAATAATTGTGGCTCGTAAATGTAAAAGTAGCACAACTAATCAAAACCCGAAGTAGGAGGAAAGTAAAATCATTAAAGAATATTCCGTTAAGCCGGATTTGAGTGAAGTGAGGGCGCGTGAAATGTGGTATTCAACAGCTCTTTCCGATATCATCAGCGAGCCTGCGATTTCTTTATTTGAAAGGCCTTGTTCACGGCTCATTTTGAATACTTTCCGACATTGTGTCGGCAAGATCTCGACGAGCGAGCCCAGTTTATCCAATAATCCATTGAAGCTGACATCATTTTCCGTAACATTCAGATGCCTCGGCTGTGTATTACCAATTTCGGTGAGGTGAAGCTGGCGTGTCTTTTTGTTACGGATATATTCAAAAACCTTCAGTTTTGCAGATCGTAATAAATAATGTTCAACGGATTGTGTGATTTCCAGTTCATCTTTGCGTTCCCACAGGGATTTGAATATTTCCTGTACCATGCCTTTGCTCACTTCCACGTCTCTCAAGTTGGCATAACAAACACCGTATACCTTGTCCCAGTAGGCATTATAAATTTCCTTGAACGAGCTTTCGCTGATTTTAAACGAATGGCTAGGTTTTTCCTGGTTGTACATACACTTGTCCTACCTAAGATTGAGCTGGCAAATATAAGTTTTTATTTATATCTAGTCCAAATAATACTAAAATATCACGAGAAAGGATGTGATCTGCTTAGAAGGATATCGCTATTTTTTTCGTGGAAATGTTGTTAGCGCGTATTTATGAAAAGGAAATTGTCTGGAATGTTCGTTGAAATAGATTGCAAATCCGAAAACTGTATATATTTGATATCAACAACTACTCACATTCAACATGATATTCCATTCTGTTTTTTTCAAATTGAATCACGCACAAGGGTCGCAGGAAGAATCGAGCTTTTTCGAGGCGGCCAGAAATTTATCCTCTCTTCCCGGCGTTCTGAATTTTCAGGTATTGAAGCAAACCAGTTTAAAAAACAACTTTGAATATGGTTTACTGATGGTATTTGCGGACCAGCAACAGTATGACGAGTATTCAACTCATCCAGATCATATACGATTCATTGATGAGTTCTGGCTCAAAGATGTGGCAGACTTTTTGGAAATTGATTATGAGAAGCTGAGTGCTTAATGATCATAATGCTGAATCTATGCCCGATGAAATAGTGGAAGGGACTTTTACGTCCATCTTGTAATACCTTGTATCCATCCTTAGTATTTCTCCCTTTATCATATTTCCTTTTAAATAAATAGAATTTCGTAACAGTTTTGGGACGTTAATTATAATCCCATGACGATGAGAACAATTCTCCTAACTATTATTTTTTTGGTATCCTGCACCCTGGGGAGTGCATATGCACAGTTTCCTGGCGTATCGGGAGCAGCCAAACCCAAAGCTCTTCCAGGCACGGCAGGTGATCAGACTCCAAAGGGAAATGGAAAAATTTCCGGTACAATCACCGATTCAACATCTTCAAAGGGAATCGAATTTGCCAGTATAGCACTTTTTAACAAAACTACCGGCCAAGCTGTCGACGGAACTGTCGCTGATGACAAAGGGAAATTTGAACTTAATAAAGTAGCCGATGGCAAATTTAAGCTTCTGATTTCTTTCATCGGATATAACGACAAAACAATCGATAACATCGAAATCCAAAAGGGTCAGAAGATTGACCTTGGAAATGTATTGCTCGGCTCCAACGTGAAACAGTTGAATGAGGTAACGGTAACCGGCCAATCTTCATTGATTGAGGAAAAGGTGGACAGATTGGTATACAATGCAGAAAAGGACATTACGGCTAAAGGTGGTGATGCGACCGATATTTTACGTAAAGTACCGCTTTTGACGGTCGATCTGGATGGAAATGTTTCTTTACGAGGAAGTCAGAGCATCAAGGTATTGATCAATAATAAGCCTAGTACGATTCTTGCCAATAGTGTTGCCGATGCGTTGAAGCAGATTCCGGCCGATCAGATTAAGTCAGTTGAGGTAATTACCAGCCCGTCTGCGAAATATGATGCAGAAGGTTCGGGCGGTATTATCAATATCATAACCAAAAAGAACAGCTTGCAGGGATTAAATCTTAACGTGGATGCCGGTGTTGGAAACCGTGGCTCAATGCTCTCGCTGAACGGAAGTTACAGAAAGGGTAAAGCGGGTTTTAATATTGGAGGATTCGGAAGAGGAATATACAATACAAGGACCTTGACGACTTTGGATCAAACAAGTACTGCTTTCGATACAGAGACAAACAAGGATGTGACCACACTGACACAACAGGTAGGTGATGGCAAAAGTCATGGTCTTTTTGGGAACTACAATCTGGGTTTCGATTATGATATTTCAAAAAAGCAAAGTTTGACGGCAGGTGTAAAATACGGTGTACGGAATTTTACAAACCAACAGGATCTGGTTACCAGAATGTATAACAACGGCACCCTGGGTAGTACAAGCGGCAGAAATGTAGATACGGACAACCTTTCGGGAACTGTCGATGTCAATGTTGATTACTTGCATACATTCAAGCCGCAACAAGAGTGGAGTATCTCGACGCTTTACAGTCGCACAGATCTTACAAATGATTTTGATGCAGCCATTATGGGTGGGAGCGGAATTATGAATAGTCGCCAGAGAAATTTGAATGGGAACCTGAATCAGGAATTTACAATTCAAACCGATTATCAGACTCCGATCAAGAAAAACCAGTTGCTGGAATTTGGTGCCAAAGCTATTTTGAGGAAGGTAGATAGCGATTATAGCTATTTGATCGCGGAACCAACGGGGGATTATAAACCGGATGCGAATCAACCTGCCGGCGATTTATTATACCATCAGAATATCGCGGCTGCTTATACCTCATACACCTATACAACCAAGAAACGGCTGACGTTAAAAGGTGGTTTGCGTTACGAGCATACTTTTATTGACGCGAGTTCAAAGGCAGGTGGAAATCTTGGTGTAGGCAATTACCCTGTATTGGTTCCAAGTATTAATGCATCCAAAACAATCAAAGGAACGACCTTTAAATTGGGTTATAACCGCCGAATTCAAAGACCGGGGTTGCAGCAATTGAACCCGAACGTTAACCAGTCGAATCCGCAAAATATTTCGGTAGGTAACCCTGAATTGAAACCGGAACTGACCAACAATTTTGAATTGGGATTGAGTAAAAATATAAAGAAGGCATATGTAAATGCGACATTTTTTGGCAGGATAACAAACAATGCAATCAGCCAGGTAAGGATGCCATCTGACACCATAGTGGGTGCAATTGTTACCAAATTTGAAAACATCGGAAAGCAGCATGCATATGGTGTGAATTTGTTCACTAATATTGCGGCGACTTCGAAAATTAATGTCGGTGTTTTTGCCAATGTATTTTATTCAAGATTGACCGGCCAAGGCACTAATAAGGAAGGGTTGTCGGAGGAAATAACACACGCGGGGATGAACGTAAGTGGCGGTGTATTCTCGCAGGCAACTTTCAAAAACGGTTGGGGAGCACAGGCTTTTGGTTTTATGCAGGGAAATACCATTCAGCTGCAGGGTAATCAGGGAGGTTTTGGCTTTTATACAGTTGGGGTTAAAAAGGAGTTTAAAAACAAAAAAGGAAGTGTAGGACTTGCGGGTGAAAATTTCTTCAGTGCGAGATATAAGATAAAAACGGAACTCAACTCTGCCCAATTTAACCAGATTAATAATGTATATCTTTATAATAGAGGTGTTAGGTTGACATTCACCTATAAAATTGGAAAGATGACGATGGATGCGCCGAAGAGAAAGGCGAAAGGGGTGAATAATGACGATGTGAAGAGCGACGGAGGGCAGCAGCAAACAGGTGGCGGAGGAGGAGGAGCGCCCGCAAGACAATAATTCTATTGAACTCTGTATAAATCTTAAAACTAAATCAACCAAACAAATGAGAAGAAATAAAGTAATGCTCATGGCCGTCGCTGGCTTGTTTTCCCTAAATTCTTTTGGGCAAACTGTTGACGAAATTGTCGAAAAAAATATCGCCGCGACAGGTGGTGTAGAAAAGCTTAAGTCTGTCACAAATATTGTAACAGAGCGATCGCTTAGTGTCTCCGGAATGGAAATACCTACTGTAACTACCCTCGTAGTTGGCAAACAACTAAGGACCGAATCTACTGTAATGGGTAATTCGATGGTGCAGGTTGTAGATGGAACAACAGGATGGATGATTATGCCAACCATGATGGGAGGAACGGGAGAACCCGCTGATATGCCGGAGGATCAGGTTAAACAACAGCTTGGCCAAATGGATCCGTTTCCAATGGTGGATTATAAATCCAAAGGAAGTTCTATCGAACTAGTAGGTAAAGAGCTTTTGGATAAAAAAGATGTTTTTCATCTTAAATTTAAAGATAAAGACGGTAAAGTAGCAGACGAATATCTGGACGCGAATACCTACCTTCTGACAAAAATTAAAATGGACGTAGGTGGTCAGGAAGCAGAGATCAATTTTTCAGATTATAAAGCGGTGGATGGCATTCAGCTTCCTTACTCAATGGATATGACAAATCCGCAAATGGGTGTGCTTACGTTTGTTACAACAAGTGTAAAAGTAAATACAAAAGTAGACGATAATATATTTCAGAGACCTAAGAAATAATGTCTGTCTTTATATTGAGAAGGGAGCAAGAAATTGCTCCCTTTTTTTGTTGATATAGTTTGCGCAGCGCGAAAGTAGCACAATCTAATGTCAGAAAAAGACGTCGTATAAGGCGGGTAGAGCCGACGGTAAGATAGAGCGCAGCGATATGATTGCGCTTAAATTGAAATTATACCGGACTTCAGTTTTTTGGCAGAGGTTGATTGGATCCTAAGTATCTCAATGTTAACAGTATAACTACCCTAATGTTAATTGAATATTTTCGCTATGTAACCGTTAATTTGTTTTTTTATCGGTAGGGTAAGTCTCTTGTCTATTCAATTAGATCTTAATTCTTTAGCGAGGGAAATTTAAATCAGATGTAAAAGGAAATCGTATATTGCTTAATATTAATGCGACATTTTTTCTCAATAAGTGGTGACAAATTAGGGAGCAATTAATTAAAATTTATAGGTGAAATTAGTCGCTCAGAGGTTTATTAATATGTGTGTCCATTGCTATTTAGCCTTGTTTTTGAACTTAATTGTCGTCAATTTTTTAAATAATTGCCTCAATATTTAAATTATCTGTGCTTTTTAGACATATATGCGATTGCTCTGCAAAAGACCTTGAAAAGTTATAATTGTTTGAAAATCAATTATATATTTGTAATATTGTCCCTCTGATTTGCCAGAGTTGCCTAAGTTCTGTGCATTGGTTATATATAAAAAGAGAATTGTTGATAATTGAACAACAAATTGCACTACTCTATATAATTTCATTTGTTAAATTATTACTAAGTTTGTAAAAATTTAGTATAACCCATTTTACTTATTATGAAAACTAAGGCAATAAGATTTTTCTCTCCTGAGGAAAATCTGGAAAAAACGGAGAAGGTTGCTGAAAAAGCTAAACCAACTGGCTATATTTCCGTAAGCGGAAAAATAGTTCTTCCAACAAAAACGTTGGAGGAAACTGGAATTAACCCGGAGAATACCAAGTTCAGAATTGGTACTCAGGAGGGGAAAAGAAAGTTGAAAGCACTTTATCTGGTACCAGATAGCTCAGATGCTGGTGACACATTTGAAGTTGTAAGGAGTGGTCGGGGATACGTGATTCCTCTTGCGCTTATTCTAAAAAAAGGTGGAATTGATTTTAGCAATTCTAAAGTGATCTTCACTATTGCTTCTTTTGAATATGCTGAAGGTGTCACAGGCTTCGAACTTGAATTTACCAATTCCGAAGAAAAGCCGGAATACACTGGTAAGAAAAGAGGCCGGAAACCCAAGGCGGTTTTGGCTGAATAGTAAAGCCCTGAGAACATAAAGAACCCCGGATGTATCTATCAAGGATATTCCGGGGTTCTTTCTTATGAAATCTAAGGAAATTCTCTTACACCGTAGTAAGATTGCCAATGCAAGTTTCCAGGCTGTCGCGCCAGTACGGAATCTGAATAGCGAATGTGCTTTTGAGTTTGGACTTATCCATCACGGAATAAGCCGGTCTTACCGCTTTCGTGATATACTCCGAGGTTTTTACAGGATTTAACTTCACAGTCGTATTGCTTATATCAAATACGGCTTTGGCGAAGTCATACCAACTGGTAACACCTTCGTTGCTGTAATGATAAACACCATATGCTGTGCTGCCAGATTCGATAATTTCGAGCACAGCGTCGGCTAAGTCGATCGCGTAGGTAGGTGAACCGGTTTGGTCAATAATAACACCTAATTCATCGCGCTCTTTACCCAATCTCAACATCGTTTTTACAAAGTTGTTCCCATGTTCGGAGTATAACCAGCTGGTGCGTACAATAAAATGCTCGGGAAGGATGGAGGCAATTGCCTGCTCGCCTTCCAGCTTTGTTAATCCATATATATTTTCAGGTGTCGCTTCATCTGTTTCTTTCAACAAGGCAGGAACGTTACCTTTAAAAACAAAGTCCGTGGATATATGGACGAACGCAGCTCCGTGATTTTTGCATGCTTCGGCCACGTACGCGGCTCCGTCTCTGTTAACTTTTCTACAGATATCCTGCTCGTCCTCTGCTTTGTCTACAGCGGTATATGCGGCGCAGTTAATCACATAATTCGGAAGCGTTTCTTTGAAAAGCGTATCAAGCTTTTGTGGGTCCAATATATTCCCGTCTTGCTCTGACGGAAACAGGATTTCGAGATTGGGTCTTGACTCAGCAACTATTTTCAGGCATGTTCCCAACTGCCCGGATGCACCTAGAACTACAACTTTGGTCATATAGTGATAATGATGATATATGTCAAATATAGCGACATATCTGAATGAGTAACAAATAAAAGAGGTCTGCCGACGTACGAGCCAGCAGACCTCTTATTTATAAATAGCGTTGAGTAAATTTATTTGCCAAATTTCTTAGATTATATGTCTATTACTCACTCAAGAGTCCGACCCATAGGTCTTACAGGATAAAATATGTATAGTGCAAAAAAAGCTAATTAATTTGGTTTTACAATATTTTCTCTAAATTAAATTTGTACTAATTGACAAAAAGGGGAAGCAGTCTTCTGTTTGAGTGATTTTTACCAAATTTAGCTTTAAAAAAGCGTATTATTTTACAAATCCTTGGCCTGCGAATTCAAATAAGCTTGATGATACTGTCGAAGCTTTTGGTCCAGCTGGTACCCAACACGGTACCTTTCGCCAATATTGTATCCCCGTGTATAGGTATATTCCCATTTGAATTCATCCGTAGTCCTCAGCCGCGCATTGTTTCCCTGCAATATTTTCCCGGGCGGGATGGGTATGGCAAAGTTGAAACCCACAGTTGAACCGTTTACAGTCTTCGTAGCATAAACCCCCACTTCGATGTTTGTGAATTGACGTATCATTTCAAATCGCGCGCCTTTGTCCTTCCAGAGGAACTGGCCTCCCGACAATTTTAACGTAATGTTATGCTTGTCAAGACGATAAGCGACGTCGCCCAATAATAACAATTGGTTGATGTCTTCATAATATATGCCGCCCTTGGGATAGTAGTAGAAACCAGTCATCCCTGCTTCGAGCCCATACGACCATTTTTTTGAAAGATCAGCATGGCGGTACTGCACGTTAATACCATATTGATCATTGCTAAAGAAGCCTAAAGATGCACTCAGGAAGTTGTTGCCAGATGCGTAAAACTGATTCAGGAATGATGGTGCGGGGCGAATGTTCTTTGGCCGACCATCCAGATCATTTGTTATTGGGAATAATATACCTGTCTGAAATGTGAGTCCGGGAAGGATATATAATTTCGTTTCTATCGCTACACTGGTATTGCTTTCGACCGGCTTGTCCAGATTCCCAAACTGCGCGGCAAAATAGGGCTGGATCCATAAATCAAGCTTATACTTGTTGAAATGCATCGGAAAGCGATTCGATTTGAAATAGTCCTTCAACTCTTTCCGGGATAGCGGGGAATAACGGACTTCCTCATTATAGTCATATTTCCCGACCGGTGTTCCCTGGAAAAGCGGAACGTAAGCAAGACTGGTGTCTGGCGCCACCATTCGTTTTGCTTCGAATATGCCTATAAACGGATTTCTGTAGATTCTTTGTTCATAAAATACATTTCCTCCAATTACTTTAAAATTTTCAACGCTTTTTCTGATCCTTTCGGGAGCATGGCGGTCATCTTTTTTTTGTCCAAGGCATGTGCTGAAACAGAGGATTGTCAGCATTCCGGAAATTATACTATTTCTCATTTGATTGCTGCTTAATACGTCGCGAAGGTTTCAGCAACGAAAATGAATAAGATGTTCCAAACGTGATCTGGTCAAAGTTCAAGAGCCCGGCCTGGACTGTCCAACTCTTAAACAAAGTGCCGAATAAACCAACATTGATGTTTTGGGAATCGTATTCTGCCATAATCCCTCCCCAATTTTTGTAACGGATTAATGCTCCGCCGAAAGGTCCCTGTAGATAGTGGTTATGGTATTCGTCGTCGCTTTTGTGCTGCCATTTAAAGTTTGAAAGGATACTCGAATTGGCATTGTTTTTTTCGTCGCGGTAGAGGTAATATGGGCTTCCATATCCAATATTCGCTTCTAACTTAAGGTTGCTGCTAAGTTGAAAAGATTTGGTAGCAACCAGCGCATGCGTGAGCATCGCTCCATCGATCGTGAAAGGTGTTGTGATAATGACGGCGAGAGATGGTGCATATTTCTTCTCTTTAAGAATCAGATACCGCAGGTCCAACTGGCGATCACCAATTCCACTTTTGACCTTGCGTCTATCGGTGCTGATGGGTTGTAAAAGGTTTACATTCAGTTCCAGGCGAGGCAGTATTGTGACTGTTGCAAATAGCACTCTCTCCGGGTTACGAGTTCTCCTCCTAAGCGAATAGTCAATAGGCACGTAATTATAACCAAACCGGAATAGACCATCGTCCACGGCAATTGCATTAGGCGTGAAAATCAGACCTGGTTTTCCGGAGTTATTGACCTGTGAAAAGGTCTCGGACGCATATAACAGCAAAAGGAAGGATAGCAACACGCTACCCTTCCAATTATCAATAAATGTCATCACTTATTAGTTACCGCTTCCTTGGTTGTGGCAACTTAGGATAAGCGCTTCCTTTATTTCTGTTGCTGAAGCAAGCGCAGTTGCATAAGCTGCTTCAACTTTTGCAGTGTTTGATGCTTTGGCAGCAGCAGCAGCATTAGTATATGCTGTAGTTTTTGCAGCACAAGCAGCAGTATCAGCTATTTGCAGATTGTTAATTGTGCTTAGGTAACCAAGCAACTGAATATTAACCAATGCTTTTAATAGAGCATAACGAGCACCTAATAACCCTTGAGCAGCATCAAGTACAGAATTTGCAGTTGCAGCGATTTGCATTGCAGCAGTACGAAGCGCATCATATTTAGGGCCGACAGCTGCAACACATTGTGTTTCCTGAACAGCAAGAGGCGCAACAGCGTCTGTGTAAGCCTGGTTAATTTTAGTGATGAAACCAGCTTTGGTTGCATCCAGTTTCGCTTTAGAAGTTGCGAAAGCAGCCTCGGCTTTTGCAATACAGTTATCATCAACTGTAATTCCTTCAACAGCCTCAACTGATTTACCTGATCCTGTACGAGCACCGGAGATTTGTACGCCTCCCACTGATGGAAGAGTAAACGTAGGCAAGTAAGCTTTAAGGGCAGGATCGTTTGCGACCTTGTCCAGAATGGCTTTGAGGCCAGCAGGCAATGCACCACCTTCAGATACATTAGCAATCGTTTCGGCAGAAACACTGTTCAGTGTTGCAATTTCTGACGCAGAGAGAGCAGCGGAAACTTCGTCAGCAGAAGCTGAGACGGCTGGAGTTACAGTTCCACTAGCCAATTGACTTAATCCGGAGGTTACTTCTGCGCTCTTTGCAGAAACCTCAACAGATGATTCTTTTACTTCCACCGCTGCAGGCTGGTCATAAGTAGGTTCTACTACGTCCAGGTTCTTCAGTTCTTCGGTCTTTTCTGTGTCCGGTTCTGACGGGAACTTGTCATCGTCATCCTTGCAGTTAAACATAACCGCAGACAGGAGCATACAGAGTGTCAAAACTCTTAGTGTACTTTTTTTCATTGTTAGTAATGGAAAATTGAATAATAGTTGTTAAAATTTTATTATGTGGATTGTTATCCGGATGAAGGGTTTTAAATAAACTGTGCCGAGACGGCACAGTCTATTTTTTAGCTTGTTTCAATTTCTAGTATGAATAAGACAGTTGATTTCTATTGTATTGTAAATGGTATGCTCATTGACCGCGACCTAACACCATTACCTGAACAGTTTTGAAGATTAGCATTACATCATCCATCACGCTGTAAGATTTGAGATACTGGAGGTCATATTTAAGTCTTTCGACGTTTTTTGCCACTGTATCTGCATATCCAACATTGATCTGGCCAATTGAAGTAATACCTGGTTTGACGGTTAACAATCTTTGGAAGTCATGTGGTTCAGCTTCCATCAGCATGTCCACATCGTATTTGAAAAGGGGACGAGGGCCAACTACTGACATATCTCCTTTGATTACATTATAAAATTGAGGCAACTCATCGAGGCGTGTTTTTCTCAAAATACGGCCTATTGAAGTGATGCGCGGATCATTGTCTCCTTGTGAATGCTGAAGACCCATTTTATCTGCATCTTGCACCATTGTTCTGAATTTGTAAATCTCAAATATTTGACCCCATCTTCCAGATCTTTTCTGGCGAAAGAAAACTGGGCCTGGCGATGAAATCTTAATGATAAGAATCAATAAAAGGAATAAAGGTGCACCAAGAATCATAACCGTACTTGAGAAAATCAAATCAAAAGCTCTCTTGAAAGTTTGCTCATTAACATTCGAGAATGGTTTCGTATTTACCTGGATAACCGGATATGCGTCATGGTATTCAATGGTCGCTTTGTTGGTCATAAAGCCACGGAAATCAGGTACCAATCTAATCTGGGTCCGTTGTCTCTCTCCCATACGGATCAGGTTTCTCACTTGATCATCGCTTAAATCAGACATGCAGCAATACACATAATCCAAGTTCTGTTGTCTCACCATCTGCTCCAGTCTTGTAATCTGGTCGCTACTGTTGCCAAAGCTCATGGCACCGCAGAAACGATAGCCAAGCTCTTTATGTGTGCTGTAAAATTCTCTAATCATGGTGGCCAGTTCACCGTGACCTACGATTGCGTAGCGATGAAAATTGTAACCTGCCTGACGATACATTTGCAGACCTATCACCGTTGCTGCCCGCGACAAAGTCGAGGCTGTTATAAAAAAGGTGTAAGTCAAAAGAAGTTGTGTTCTCGAATAATTCTCTCCCTGTTGAGTCAGATATAGAAACGCCATTACCATCGCTGCATGTAACACAGATGACTTTAATAGCTTCGCTATCTGAATATTGAATTGATAAGAAATTCTCGTGAACATATAAGTTTTCAGAGAATTCGTACACAATACCCATAGAAGGTTGGCGATCAGCAGCATATTGGTATATGCATTGCCCATCAAGCCAGGAAGTTCTTCGAATCTAAGATAATGTGCGGCGAGAAAGGAGACGTTCAGTAGGACGAGGTCTGTCCAGAGATGTACCTTCGGAAGAAGGCCTGCGAAACGATTTTTCATGTTTTAATAACGTTGAGTAAGGTACTACGATCTCCTGTTCGTTACAACAGAAGTGGAATTTTAGTGTTCTTTCCCATCTACTGCTGATCTTCTACAAGGATTGTCAAAATCGAAATTGTTGTAATCTGACTTGTAGAATATAAACTACGCAATATTAAGGTAAATCTTTTTAATAGACAAGTGAATTTAGTTCAAAAAAATGAATTTGTCACTAAATCATGCAAATTTATATAACATTTTTTTTGAAAGTACTAAATTATCTTCTTTTAGTTACATAACGAAGTTGTGCCATCGCATAAATTAATTACATAGAAATCATTTGAAGCACATTCTCTTATGGGATTAATATATTACATATTGGCTTAATCATATTCTTCATTTTGAGTAGATTAATCGATATCAATACTACACACTGAATAAAATAAGATCAAAGAAAATCCTTCTACTTAGAATAATAATAAAATAACTACAAATATGTAGGTGTTTTTAATTCGAAATTTCGAGTTCGTCAGACAAGTTTTTGAAGATATTTGCCATATCCACTTTTAATCAGTGGCTGGGCAATTTCCTGCAATTTTTCCTTCGAAATAAAGCCCATTCTGTATGCTACTTCTTCTACACAGCCGATCTTAAGTCCTTGTCGTTCTTCTATTACCTGAACGAATTGACCTGCTTGCATAAGCGATTCAAAAGTGCCCGTATCCAGCCATGCAGTACCTCTGTTAAGTACACCAACTTTGAGCTTGCCAGCTTCCAGATATTTTCTGTTGATATCTGTAATTTCCAATTCGCCTCGAGGTGAAGGTTCAATATTCCGCGCGATTTCGACTACGTCGTTATCATAGAAATATAAACCGGGAACCGCATAATTGGACTTGGGATTTAAGGGCTTCTCTTCTATCGACATGGCATTGAAATCTGCATCAAACTCTACCACTCCGTATCTCTCCGGATCGTGAACCTGATATGCATAAACTATGCCGCCATCCGGATCGTTGTTTTGCTGCAACAGCTTGGACAGTCCCGAACCATAAAAGATATTGTCGCCAAGGACAAGTGC
Source organism: Dyadobacter sp. HNCC25DJ184 (assembly GCF_056895215.1). Lineage (NCBI taxonomy): Bacteria > Pseudomonadati > Bacteroidota > Cytophagia > Cytophagales > Spirosomataceae > Dyadobacter > Dyadobacter sp. HNCC25DJ184. The sequence continues at coordinate 55,489 of NZ_JBXHAQ010000020.1, forward strand.
TACCTTGTCTTTTCCTATAAAATCCGCGCCAATGATGAATGCCTGTGCCAGTCCATCGGGGCTCGGTTGTACAGCATAACTGAATTTGCAGCCTAACCGGGTTCCATCTCCCAACAATTTCTCAAAATGAGGGAGATCGTGAGGAGTTGATATAATTAATATCTCGTTGATACCAGCCAGCATTAATATGGAAAGCGGGTAATAAATCATCGGTTTGTCGTATACCGGCATCAGCTGCTTGCTCACAGCGAGGGTCAATGGATGCAAACGTGTGCCAGATCCTCCGGCCAATATAATTCCTTTCATTTTAAGTCGGATTGTTTGAATTTAACGTAAACGGCGGGCATTTGAGTTGGACCCGAAAATCGGCAACACCCGTTATCTCTCGGTATACATGCCCTCATAATATTTTTGATAGGCTCCTGATGTGACATTCTGAAGCCATTCCGTATTAGACAGGTACCACTCAACGGTTTTTTCCAATCCTTCCGCAAATTGCAGGGATGGCGTCCAGCCCAGCTCCTCTTTTAGTTTTGTCGCATCAATTGCATATCTGAGATCGTGCCCAGCCCGGTCGGTCACATAATGGATCAACTTTTCTGATGTGCCTGCCTCACGTCCCAATTTTTCGTCCATCGTTTTGCATAACAAAAGCACTAGGTCGATGTTTTTCCATTCATTGTGGCCACCGATATTATAAGTGTCGCCATTTTTACCATTGTGGAAAATGACGTCAATAGCTCTTGCATGATCTTCCACAAAAAGCCAGTCCCGGATATTTTCACCTTTACCATAAACAGGAAGAGGCTTGTTTTGAATGATATTATGGATCATCAACGGAATCAACTTTTCCGGGAAATGATTAGGCCCATAGTTATTTGAGCAATTTGATATCACAACAGGTAGCCGATACGTATTGTGGTAAGCACGTACGAAATGGTCAGACGAGGCCTTCGATGCGCTATATGGCGATCGCGGGTCGTACTTTGTGGTTTCCAGGAAAAACTCACCAGGGTCATGAAGTTCGCCATATACTTCATCCGTAGAAACGTGATAGAAGCGTTTTTCGGAAACACCATCGGCGTCTATAGCGTCTCGCCACGCCGTCTTTGTAGCATTCAAAAGATTTACGGTTCCGATGACATTGGTCAGCACAAAGGACATCGGATCGCTGATCGATCGGTCGACATGCGACTCGGCGGCGAGGTGAATGACACCGTCGAAATCATTTTCCGAGAATAATTGATATACAAAATCAGAGTCTGTGATATCGCCTTTAATGAATGAATAATTTGGCGCGTCCTCTATATCCAATAAGTTTTCGAGGTTGCCTGCGTAAGTAAGCGCGTCCAGATTACAGATCTGATATTGCGGATATTGTGTCACGAACCTGCGAACCACATGAGAGCCTATAAACCCGGCTCCGCCAGTAATAAGAATTTTTTTCATAAGAATTATATAATCGGGCCTTAGACATGAAGAGCCCCTATGAATGACAGTGACCAATTAAGTTAGAACATGCAAATGCATCTGCAGGAGCAAGTTGTCCTGTACGATAAGATGAGCATGATCTGTTGTTGTGGATGCAGTATATCAGATGCTTTTCAACACATCTTTATATAGCTCGCTGAATGTGGGAAGAATTTCGTCCTTCTCCGAAACAATCGGATTAGTAACTCCCCAGGGAATATTCAGAAAAGGATCGTTCCAATGAAGTCCACCTTCCGACGCTTTGTGATAAGGTGCCGTGCATTTATAGTGGAAAATGCTGTCTTCAATGGCCGTAAAACCGTGTGCAAAGCCAGCAGGAATATATACCATTGTGCCGCTTTCTGAATCCAGATCAAACAACTCATATTGGCCGAAAGTAGGGGAGTCTTCCCGCAAATCGAGAGCAATATCCACAACTCTTCCCTGGATCACGCGTACTAGTTTACCCTGGGCGTATGGCGCACGTTGAAAATGAAGACCGCGCACAACACCTTTCAAAGAGAAAGACTGATTGTCTTGTACAAATTCTTCTTCAAATCCCTGATTCTTCCAGGTTTGAGCATTAAAAGATTCGAAAAAATGACCCCGATCGTCGTAGAAGACATTAGGCGTAATCAGGACAACGTCCTTTAAAGTTGTGTTTGTAAATTTCATGATTCGTTGAGTAATACGTTAGATAGAATAGGGAGTTATATTTCAATTGACACTTTGTAAACTGACCAGGTCCAAATTGGACTTGTCGATAAATTTTTCAAAATTCTTATTCGAAAAAATATTCAGAATGATTCGGTCTGCGCCGTGTTTCGTAAAATGATTTTGGTCAAACATGTAAGGGACAAATTCTGGCGATAATTTTTCACTCGCACCAATATTGTAAATGTCGACGTACGATGAGCCTAATTGCTGGCTCAGAAACTCATTTATATTCTCTGCTTCTTTGGTTAGGTATTGATTGCTTATCGATACATTATATTGATATTCGCGTGCAACAATTGAAGGAAAAGGAATAGTATATGTTTCATTTTGACCGATGATAATAGACTTAATATGAAGTTTGTCTAAATAATCAATCGTTTCGTGTAGATCTTTATTCAAGCCAGCAAATCCATTTTTATTTACGTTGGACCAATTTGCACTTAAAATAACGCCGTCGATATATTCAGCATTTTTTGGCAAATAATTAGTATATATATAGTCGATAATTTCGTTACATCTCGTCTCTCCATTTTTCTTGACTGTAGGAAAGCAGCCACTCGCAGAAGCTTGAATCAAATGTATATTTTCCTTTTCAAGTGCCTCTCTTATCGACTGAGAAAAATGAGCAGCGTGGCTATCACCCAAAAGAAGTATATTCTTTTTGTTGGTTTGTATATCCAGGCAATATCTTGCACTGTAATCTTTTAACCCAGTTTGCTCACTTGATATAAAGCAGGAATCTGCCGACCCGAACTGCGCATTTTTCTCATCCTGATGAGTGTCCGAATATCCCGAAATTGCCAATGTATTTTCTTTGAAAAGCAATTTGTTTGGATTTGTAAATGTAAAGATCCCGGCAAGAAGGCAAAGCGAGGAAGTATAAATTAATATGTTTCTTCCATTAAATTTATAAGACTCAACGTACCTGAAGGAAATATATGACAGGGCAATAGAAATTGTAATTAACACGAGCGTAGTTATGGGGCCCTGATCGACGCCGAGATAATTGGCGAGTACATACACCGGCCAGTGCCACAGATACAATGAATACGAGAGTTTTCCGGCCCACTGCACTACATTGTTCTGCAAGATTTTAAAGTCGTTAAAATTAGATATGAGGATCAGGAAAGTTGCGAAAACCGGAAGCGAAGTGTAGAAGCCCGGCCATCTTAGATGACTGTTCAATAATGTTATACACAAGAATAGTGCAATGTAACTCGTAATAGCAATCGCCTTTTTTAACTGTTCGTTCTTCAAATCCATAAAGAAAACTGCGATTCCACCAGCGAGCATTTCCCATGATCGGGTTGGCAACAAATAAAAGGAAGCAGTCGGATCTTTTTTATTGTACCAGACCGATATAATAAAAATTACAAAAGTAAGGCCGCTAAATAAGAGCAGAAATTTATTTTTGTTTGAAGAAAAGAAGCGATAAAATAATGCAATAACAATAGGAAGTATTAAATAAAACTGCCACTCAACTGATAGCGACCAAGTGTGCAGCAAGACATTCGTTTCGGAAGAAGGATGGAAATAGTTACTGTCTTTCCAATACAAAATGTTTGAAATAAATAACAAACTCGCTGTTGCATTTTTGGTCAATACCTGATAATCATTCGGCAGATAAATAAAGAAGCCAATAATCAGCAGAGCGAGAATAAGTGCGAATAAGGCTGGCACTATCCGCTTTACTCTTTTCATATAAAACTCACCCAAAGAAAAGGTATTCGCCTCCAATGAATTCATGACAATTTTTGTCATTAGGAAACCAGAAATGACATAGAAAATGTCCACGCCTGCGAAACCTCCGTCAAGAAATGGAACTTTAAAGTGGAAAAGAACTACCCCAATAACGGCGATAGCCCGTAGAGCATTAATATCGTATCTGAATTTCATATTTTTTTAATTTGGCACATATCATCTTCACTACCCCATTAATTTCGCCTTTTCCGTATGTGCGTTATGCCCGAACTTTTTATCGTAAATAAATTTGAAATGATCCTCATACTGCTCGATGATTTTATTCCATTCATATAAGTTTCTTATTTTGTCCATATTGTTGTCAACAAATGGCAAATAATCTTTTTTGTAAATGGTTTCAATCACTAATTTAACTTCGTTGCTATTAGAAAAATAGAGCGCATCTTTTTCCAATATTGTAGAGTTAAACTCATTTTGATTGGCGCAAATCAAAGTCTGTGAAGCCATCGCCTCTAACAGGGATGGATTCGTGCCGCCAACAGAGTGTCCGTGGAAATATATGTTGGAATAATACCTTAAATTATTGAGCGCGTTGATATCATAAATTCCACCGACAAATCTTATATTTTCAAATTCTTTATACTTATTTTTAAGATATTCTCCATAAGTTGTCGCGTGTTTTCCAACCACCAGAAACGGTGCGCTCGACGAAGATTTAGATACGCCTTCCAAGATTGTATCCACGTTGTTTTCTGGTTCAAGCCTGGCTATTAACATGTTATAGCCATACGCTTTCAGACCATATTCAGTCAGGATAGAATCACTTGCATTTTCAAAAGGAAAGGCACCATATGGGATATAGGTAGAATCGGTTCCGTATTCCTTGCGCAGATAACTCTGAATTCCAAGGGAATCTGCGATCCAATAGTCACTGAAAACTGTGCCGAGATATTCTGCCTTTTTCAAAAAAGCCCTGACCGGTTTTGAATATTTCGTTCGTTTCCATTCAAGACCGTCCATATTGGTCGTCACGATACTCTTTTTTCTCGGTAAAAGCCAGCCCCAAACAGTGCTGCTGGTATAGCCTAATTGTAAAATGATATCGAAATTTTGGGTACGGGTGTGACGAATGCAGTTCAGATCATATACGAACTGTCCTGCTGTTCCCCATTTATCCTCAGGGTCGTTGCAATGCACAAGTTTTACACCATTCCATTCTGATTCCTGGTATGGGTGAGAATGCGAATTATACACCGTAATATCATGGCCGCGTTCTACCAATCCCTTCGCCAGGTATTCAGCAAATTGTTCAAAGCCTCCATAGTGATTTGGAATTCCCCGGGTACCTATTATGGCGATTTTCATTTGATATTTTTATTATTTTTCGTTGAGTCCTGCTTTTAATCCCTCTAGTAAACTATTTTTTGAAGCTTTGGTGGGCGTAAGCCATGCTCCTTCTCCATATTCATTCCAGGCATATAATATTGCAATATTCTCCTTGCACAAATGGGATCGGTTGTTGACCATCCAATGCTTATAGGAAATAATGGATTCTTTAACAGATTCGCCTGAGAATCCTGAAAACCTCCTTGAAACTTTCGAGCTTTTGTTCCAGGGACGCTTATCCCAATTAAGCGTAATTGCCGGTATAATCGGTTTGTTCCACTGTGAAAGAATCTGATTCCAAACGTTTTCTTCCGTAGAACGCATATTGTCTATTGGCATCACTTCGTCCTGGTTGGCAGCAAGGCCATAACTTGCATAATTATATCCCGTTATTATATCGACCTTACAATTGATTGCCATTTTAATTGAGGCAGGTTTTGATCCAAAAACTGCCGCGATTGTGACACCCGGTAATCCCTCGCGAACAGCCATTTTTTTCAGATCGTCAAATTTTTCAACCACCTTATTGGTCGACCCAAACGATTTAACCAGAGAAGGCATATCAAAGAAAGTAAGCAACGGCTTTCCATTCGCTTGTAAATAGTTATCGCTCTTGAAAATTTTTATCCAGTAACGACAAAGCGAATCCCAGTTATCGGGGTTAATGGCATATTGGCCATTGTTGACGATGAGAATAGAAAACTCGAGTTTATTTCTGTTTTTAGCATTTTGAAATAACTGCAATGCATTATTTTTTGGATCCGATCCCAAGACACCAACTGGAGAATCTTTGTCGTTATACCAGCAAAAATTGAAAAAGTCGATTCCTGCAGCATTTGCCAAATCTATCTGCTGTTCCATAATTTCTGGCGTGCTTGTAATCCAGCCCCACTCGGGCTCTCTTTCAGGAAATGACTTTACTAATTTATCTGAAATATGGTAAGTCTTTCCTGTCCATCCATCAAAATAGTAAGCTCCTAATTTTATGGGTTCGTTTTGAGCAGGTTTACCAGAAACAAATAGCGTTGCCAGAAATATTAGGGAACATATTAATTTTGTCATTTTGAATGATTTAAATTGAAGTGTATTTTGTGAATTAAAATACACTTTCAAGCTGTTTGTGAAGCTTGTCGACAGAGAATTTATCCAAAAATATTTTTCTGGATTCCTCTCCATGTTTTTCCAAAAGTTGGCGATCGGCCAGGTATTCTTTTAAATATGTGATAAATGAATTTTGATCGTTTGGGGGGAATAGAAATCCATTCACGTTGTGTTCCACTATTTCAGGTAGTCCACCATGATTTGCCGCAATTACCGGTTTGCCTATACTCATAGCTTCAATGGCAATTCTTCCAAATGGTTCAGGTTTTATCGACGGAACGACGAGTAAATCGCAGTTTTGATATTCCGAAGAAGGATCTTCTGTGAATTCCACAAATTCAATTTGAGATGTCAGGCCCAGATCTCGAGTGAGCTGTTTCAGGTCAACGAGAATATTTTCATTTCCTGCTGCCGTACTTCCAACAATTCTGAGCGAAATATTTTTATTGCCGAGTGCAGCAATTGACCGTATTACGAATTCCTGCCCTTTCCACGGATTGATACGACCTATTACCAATATCTTTAATGGAGTACTGTTCGTTACGGAATCTTCGGCCGACTTTTTTATAAATTCATATCCTTCAAACGCATTGTGGATAACCATACTATTCTCAAACTTCTCAAAACTTTCCTTTGTGGAATATGAATTGAAAATTACAAGTGCATTCGATTTTTTGATAAAACTCGAAAGTACTTTACTTAGCCATGGGGCAGGAATTTCTCTTATATGAATTATTTTTTTAACGTTTATGAAGGGAGCTATCGCATAGAAGTCAAGAATTACCGACGTATTTGCGTACACTATATCATACTTGTTCATGAAAGCCTTCTTTTTATTAAAAGAAAGCAATGGAAAAATGATTTTGTGCCACTGTAATTTTTTCAAATATGTCTTACTTAAAAGGGACATATCCTCAAACTTAACATCCACATCCAGTTTTTGAAGTTCGAGTACCAACGGGCCTGTTCTTGGTAAAATGACAGTGATTAATTCAAATTTTCCGGAGAATTTCAAATACTCGACTACTTGTAAGAAGCTTCTGTCTGAACCGTATAGGTCAGCGCTTTGGTGCAGGCAAAGAATACGCATTTGGATATAGTTTATCGTTTGAGATAAGCATTAATACCAATTCTTCTAAGGGTTTTGCGAGCCGTAAATTTGGAATATACCCAGACCGCATTTTTGTATGCTAAGAACGGAGAATATCCTCCCGTTTTTATGGCTGCAATGCAGTGCTCCTTAATTCCAATTAAGCCATCGCTGATCCCGCCTTCTTGCATCACAACGGTTATTTCGTTCATGAAGCCACTTGATAGCGTGTCTTTTGGCCGTAATAAAAGTTCGAAATCCCCGGCACTTCGATAAGACGAGTCGAATACACCATATTTTTCGAAAAGTTTTTTTGAGTGCAGAGAACCTGGATGAGCTATCGTCGTTTCCTTTAGAAATTTCGGCCATTCCCAACTCCAGCCCTTGACACGAATGGGGTTGTTGTTTTCATCAACCATTTGCATGCGGGAAGAAACATACAGCAGATTATCTCTATCCGGATGTTGCTTTATAAAGGCCTCGTATTTATCGATCGCTCCTGGTAGCAATCTGTCGTCCGCTCCCAAAAACATGATCCAGTCGCCAGTCGCTTTTTTGATTCCTTTATTCCACGCATCATAAATCCCCTTATCAGGCTCACTAACCGAATAACTGATATACTTTTTAAAGCGCTGTATAATTTCCAGAGTACTGTCTTTTGATCCTCCGTCTATCAGAATGAGTTCGTAATCGCCGGAGGTGCCTTCAACAACACTTGACAGTGCTCGTTCCAAATACTTTTCAGCATTATACGTGGCTATAATAATTGAGTATTTCATCTTTACGTTTAACGTTGTCTCTTGTATTGATTTTGTTCATTCCCAGGCCTAATATCAGCCACCAAAAGTAAATGAAAGGCATTCCGTAAGGATTGATTGAAACAAAACTTACAACCAAAGCGGCAAGGGAGATACCGATTGCCAACGAGGCAAAAGGTGATAATTTCTGCGAATCGGCAACTCTAAGTAAAGATATGATTCGAAGATGCAGGAGAATTAAGGTAATCAAGCCAAGAATACCCAGCTCGTATGCGTTGTTTAAAAAAGCAGATTCAACGAAGAATTCTGTATTTTGAGTCCTGTTATCGGTAGTGGCCAGCCCATGGCCGAAAGGTTCCTCCTGTAATTTATCTAGTCCTCTTTGTAAAATACTCCCACGCGCCGCTGCACTTGCTTCCTTCCCGGAAACTGAAGCTTCGAAGATGTCGGATACTTTGGGCACAAAAACTATTACCGAAAACACCACAATGAAAAATGCTGTTACACCTGCAAATACGATTTTTGGGTTAAACGATATACTTTTGGTAACCACTAAATAGAAAAGTGTAATTACCGAGATCACCCAACCCGCCCGTGAAAATGAGAATATAAGGCATATACCCAGCATAATCGCTGTTATAGTAGTGAACATTTTTACCTTGGATGAAACCCGAAGTTTTTCCTTAGCATATAGTTGGTAGATACATATACAGAATGCAAAAGAACAGTATAACCCAAAGTCGTTTGGCCCGCTGAATAACCCAGACATTCTTTCAAAACCCATGATCCTGGCGGACACGGTTCGATATTGAATATAACCCGAACTGTCGATAAAATCGATCGACCCTTTCAGCGTGGAAATGAATTGATTGAAGAAAAACTGCTGCAGGAAACCTCCGCACGCTGTCAGAAAAGCGCCAATAACAAAGGATAAGAATATTCCTTTTGCCTGTTCTTTATCAATGGCCGTTTTAGATATCGCAAGGAAAAGCAAGATCGTAAATATATGGTCACGCAACTTTGCTAATGCCTCACCATAATTTTTTGCGACAACAAAATAAAGTAAAGTTAGAAGAACATAAAACCCCATTACTGTAACCAGTTTGGGATTTATAATTGATTTTCCTGCTTTGATAAGTTTCAATATCAGGAAAATAACGGCAAGTTCCTTCCAAAAGGCAAATAAAGAACCTCCACCAAAATAGTAAAAAAGGGAATTTTTAACAAATAAGTGAAAAGGAAGCAGCAGAACTAGCACCCTTGTAAGGTTATATGAACTGGTAAGAAACAGATACAAAACCAGTATACCAAAAAGTGCAATTTCTACTATCATAACGTCACGTCTAAAATTGAATCAGGAATACCTACTTCAGATATTTCTTTTTTACCTTAATCCAAAGTATATTCAAATAATCTCTGATTCTTTTCTTTCCGTAATAATAATCCCAGTCAATTTCCGTGAACTCAAGCTTCGAACTGTTATCAAAGTTTTCTGCTTTTGATAAAAAAAGGACATCACCAACTACACCATACAGGATATTCAAGGCGGCAGGTTTCAGATCGATGTCATACGATTTTCTGTATTCACCTGTCAGCAATTTCTTGGCAGAAATTACATAATTGCCAGTGTGAAAACTTAAATCTTTTATTCCGTATGTGTCAATCGTAGCAATATCAACATCTGAAATTGGAAGTTTTAATTTTTTTAATTGTCTTGCATCTAATTCAAAATAGCTATCGTAAACATTGATCGATTGATCAAAATTTACGAACTGAATATTTTGAGCATTAAAATCATAAAAGAAAGGAACACTATAAGTGTATTCCTTGCTTTTGTGATGCGTCCCTGCGTCACTCATATTTGAAGTAAACGAACGCTTGGGATATGCAAAATGTTTGTCAGTATTTACTAAATACTTAATGTAATATTTAACCCAGGACGATTCTGGCCAATTCTTGATTTTTTCCGGAATATTATCTTCTGCACCCATTACCGGACCTTTCCCGTACCATTCTGCAAAACCCATCCACTGAGACTTAGTCCATGCCTGACCCCAGGAAGCCGCGATTTGCATAAAATAAACGTCGTTAGAGTCTGGAATCAGGTCAAACGGCAGGTCCGCGCAGTAATTGTGCCGATGGCTGTAGAGTGATATACCACCAATGTTTCCATCATTGGAATAGTATCCGAGCGCTTTTTGAGCGTATAAATAAAAATGTGGGCTCACGACAAGATCGTCTTCCAGCATGATCAGGGAATCATAGTTTTCAACCAGATTTCCGCAACTGATCACATGCTTTCTCAATCCAAGGTTTGCTGCATGAACAATTACCTTTTTGTTACCATGAGCCCATTCAAACTGCTGAGCAATCTGCACCACCTCATTGTGCGCTTCTGAGTCCTGAAAGTCAATGCTGATGACAAGTTCGATATTTTGGTTGTCGTATACAGCTCTATCGACAAAAGACAAAAGCCTTGTCAATGATTTTGGTCTGTTATAAGTTATGACAACAATCGAAGGATTCATTACGTACGCCAATTAGGTTTTATTGCTATTTGAATTTCATTATTTTGAAATTCATCAAATGCTTTTTGATATTATATTTCAAATTTGAACTTAACCAGAGGTTCAAAGGAACATGAAGGTTAAGTTGTCTGATTGTTTTGTCAACGTGGTCAGGAACAAGTAGTTTTTTCCCCATCAAGTGGCTGAAAAGAAACGTGTTGAAATACTCATTGAGCTCGTTGTTGTAACTGCCTTTTGAGATCAAATATTCTTTAACTCTCAACCGAACACCTACCAGGTTATTCAAAATTTTCTCAAGTCTGTTTTTATCCTGAGTCCTCGAAATGGAGTTGTCCACAGAATAAACCACAGCCGAAGTGACCATATCAAAAGTAACTTTACAATCCGCTGCAAGGAGTCTGAACAACAAATCGTATTCCTGAGAAGAACTCAGTTCTTCGTCCCATCCGCCGATGCTCATTAATTTTTCTTTTCTCCAAAGATTGGCACTGGTTATACCTAGCTTGGAGCCGATTAGTCCTTTCCAAACATTTCCCGATTCAGGGTTGACAACACTGTTTTCAATCTGCCCTTTTTTCTCCTTGATGAATTTGTAGGTCGAGCAAATAATGTCCGCCTGATTTTCGATCATCAATTTTACCTGCCGGTCCAATTTGTCTGGCAATATTTCATCATCAGCATCCAAGAACTGTATAACCTCTCCGGTTGCGTACTTTAGTCCCGCATTTCTGGCAGGGCCGCTTCCTTTTTTAGTTTCCAGTAATGACCATACTTTGGTTGGATACTTAAGCTGATATTCGTTAAGTATGGCTTGTGTGCCATCTGTCGAATTGTTGTTTACCAGAATAAGGTTCCAATTTTTGTATGTCTGATTTAATACGCTGTCAACAGCTTTTCTTACATATAATTCACAATTGTAACAAGGGATAATTACCGAAATCGTTGGATTTGAGCTTAACATAAGTATTGAAATTTGAGGGTTTGTTTTTCATAATTAACATTTTTTAAGATTACAAATTTTCTAGAGTGGAATTTTAGGTATTAGTTACTACACTTACTTATACTATTAATTAAATCATTTCGGAATCCATCCTCTCCCGGTGTTCTGGAAAGGGAGTTTTCATCACTATATTCTGAATTTTGCTTACTACAGTAGTGTTTTCCTCGACTTCTAAATTGGAAATTACTGTTCTGTATCCGACTATTACATTTGCATTCAACTTACTTCCTTTTAATATCGCCGCCTCTCGTCCTATCCAACAATCATTCCCGATGTAAATTGGTTTTGTTTTTGGTTTCTCAAACTCATAGCCAAACACTGGGAATTTTGATTTGACAAGTTCTCTTCGGTGTTCATTTGAATAGAGATTATGCGTGTTAGTGTCCCATATGATGCACTTATATGAAATCCTTACAAAATCACCAATTTCAATGCGCTGATCGCAGCGTATTTCACATTCTTCGTTGATATTCGTGTATTCTCCTGTAGAAAAAACGCCACCATATTGTACTTTTACTTTTCCTCTGATTCTGTTATGATGGCCGATATATGCTTCCCCGGTTACCGATATCGGAACTAAAGCCGTCGAGTATCCGCCTTCAACGATCGTGTGATGACCTATCACCAATGTTCCGTTTTTAACAGTAATCTTTACTTTATCCAGTGATACACCTTTGCCTACTATCAGTTTCGCTCCATTTTCGAGTATAATCACAGAATCGCTAATCCTAACTCCTTCAGCAATAGTTGAATCTGACCCCTTTCTGAACCGGATACTGGATCGTTTGATCTTAACATTCGGTGCCAAAACAACCTTAGACCCGTTCTTTCTTACAACTACGGAGCGCTTAAACAAAAACTTGTGATCAATTTGCGTAAGCAGAATATTCAGTATGGAAAAAAAATTACTAATCATGGGGCTTTGTTTTAGTCTGTGGAGGGTAGATTACAGATGCCTGATTTAGTTTTATTCGTGTGTGCTGTCAAATTTTTGGTATTTCGCATGCCTTTACTGCCTGTTTGATGTTTTTCCCAGAGAAATTAACAATGCTTCCTGCGAGCAAACATAGTCGATGTAATAGCGGGTTAAAAATACCTTGAATTTCTGTATTACTGTTAATTCTTTCCCATATTCTAAAATTTGTTTGATGGTGTAAAAAGGTGGTTTTACTGCCTTGATATATCTGACAAACGCAGACATCCTGTTGCGTCTGTTCATCATGGCATGGCCACCGGTTACCCTTTTACTTTTCATCACAAGCAGATCCAGATCTTTTCTTGCAGGATGGTAAATAGATACTTCTTCCCCGAAGACAATATTGAATCCATTTTGATGGGCTCTGGATGACCATTCAAAGTCACCGCCGGAAAAAAGGCTATCGTTGAAATTACCCACTTTGTCCATTACGTATCTCCATGTAAACATGTTTCCTGTTACGGCTGCATGATGCTTGTTGACATATTGCCTTTGCTTGAACGCGAATACTTTTTCGTACAATTCCGCACTGGTCGGCTTTTTCGGATTTTCATAATACAGTTCAATATTTCCAGCTATACGACTGTATTTCTGGCTTTCAAGAATTTTGACCGCACTTTCAATCCAAGTTGGAAAAGGTATACAATCAGAATCAGTAAACCCGTAGATATCTCCTGTAGCAACCTTCAAAGCTGCATTGCGTGCAGCATATGAACCAGGTTTAGATTCGGTAAGCAACTGAAAACCAGATGGTAATATATATCCGGCAGGTGGCTTATCGTTAGGATCATTGTTGACAATAATGACTTCGATAAGTTCTTTGGGATATGTTTGCTGTTTTAAAGCGATAATGCAAAGTAACAGTCTGTCCCAATCACGGTAGGTGGGGACAATTACGGAAACCTTTATCTTTTTTTCAGTGTGCATGGTAACTCAGTTTTTTATTACATCAAAAACCATATTCCACATATCTTGTGATAGTTCTTTTTGTCTTGTTGAGGCAAGTTTAAGCCGCTGATGGATGTCTTCCGAAGACTTAGGATTTAATATTAAATCTAACTTTTCTTTTAAAGCCTCTCCGTTCAAATCTTCATCTTTGATGAGACCTTCGGCAAAAGCATAATCCTCCATGAGCGCAAGATATTTGTGGCTCCAGCCCACACAAAGACATGGGATAGCCTGAGATAAAGCACTCACAAGTCCATGGAATCGGGAGGTAACAACTCCTTGTGATTTCGAAATGATACCCTTCACATGTAAAGGATCGTCTACCCGCAAAATCGGAACTTGCTTGTTATATATCGTATTAACTTCTTCTGCCAGTTTAAAATCTTTCACTCCTTCATGTATAAGGAAAAAAGGCTTTTTACCGCTTTCTGTGATCAAGGTAGTCACATTATTAAGGAAATCAAGGTATTTTTCTCTGCTGCTGAAAACCTTCGATTCAAGAAGCTTATTATTCGGGATGATCGCGATTTCATATTTTTCGCTATCAAAGTACTCAGGAACCTTTCCTTTAATAAGATTGGTAAAATCTGGTCTGAGAAACAAATTGCTATGATTCGCGGGGATATTTTTCAGATATGAATACGAGTAATTATCACGCGCAAAAACCAGATCTGCTTTGTTCAAAATAACAGACATTTTTTCCTGAAGATCTTTATTCTCAAAAGAGCCGAATGCCTGAGAAAGCATGATCACTTTTTTCCCCTGGTGAGTCCATCTTTCGATATGATTGGCCATTCTCATTCCGGCTTTTTCCGGTCCCCAGAAATCTCCGAAAGCAAAGCCTGATCCATCGAGTACAACGTTAATCTCTTTTTCCGGTATATAACCCAATTTCTCGGTCAGTTGCTGAGGAATAAATTCAGTAGTAATTCCAAACTTTTTGCTGTGGAGTTTTGTGAAAATTCCTACCTCCCGCTGTTTCTTAATAGGCGCAATATCTCTCTTTTCCATTACAAATTTTGCGTCAGGAAGCTCTTTACGCACTTTTTCAAGTATTGCGTAAAGCATCAATTCTGCACCTTTGTTGTGAAATTCGACTCCGCGAAGTTCGATGACATATTTTTTCATAAGAAGTAGTGAGTTACGTGATCTAGTTATATTTTCTAATTTGATTAATCGGTCTTTTTTCTGAAAATGCGACCAGACCTTCGGGATCAGGGTATCCGATTCCCATACACATTATTGGCCGTTGATATTTTTCCAATTTCAGAAATGATTCCATTTTTTGCTCACGATCTTCCATATCCGGCCAATTAATAGAGCAGCTGCTGAGTCCCATTGTTTCCAACGCAAACATCATGCTCATTGAGGCTAATGAGGCATCTATATACATCACGTGGCGATCCCTTTCGTCAAAATAGGCATCCAGATTTCCAACTATTACAACCATCACTTGAATACTATGGCCATATCCCTTCGTACCCATTGGAAATTTCACTACTTCTTTTACCTTTTCAGGATCATCGAAAACCCGGAATTCAAAAGGCTGTCTGTTGCATGCGCTTGGTGCCTGATTAGCAGACATAATCGCTTTATCGATGAGTTCGCGCGGCACCGGCTTGTCCAGAAACCAGCGGACGGAGCGGCGTTGCTTGCAGAGTTTATAGAATTCGTCGAAATCTATCGAACTTTTATTTTGATCCAGCCTCAAATAAGGAACCCTCTTGCCGTTGATACTGAGTTGCTTTGGATCTTTGGCTTTATCGACGATCTTTCTAAATCTCTGCTCTTCTTGTTTTATTAATGGATCAGTTAAATCCATGTTTGCAAAATATTCGCTCAAAACGTCATAGAACCATTTCATTTGCGGATTTGGCCCATTGTGCTCCTCAGGTGTCCAGATTCCCTCAAAACTGTCAACTGTTTCAGTAATGAAATCCTTTCCGAAGACAGGTCTTCTTGGCTTCATCAAAAGTCCTTTTTCCAGTCGGTGTGTATTTCTTACCAAAAGGAAATAATTAGCTTTTAATTTATTTGTATCGTCAATATGCTGAATTCGTCCAGCCAAAACGGCTTGCAGTTCGCGGTCAAAAGAACGATCAAACAGTAAGTAGTACAAGGCTGACATTTTTTTCGAATTCACCGACCATCTTGGTAATTTATCCGAAACAATCTGCCGTATTACTGACTTTGGATATCGCAATGCTTTATTTATCATCTGGTATTTATTTTTTTGAAAACCTTAACTCCGATAATTGTGTCTTGAATTCTTTACCCATAAATATCCAAATGACAATCCCATAACTAAGGAATAGAAACAGTCCGGCCACAATGTAATTTAGGTGAAGATAATTATAGAGGAGGTTTGCAATACAATATGCGACCAAGCTGCCAATCCAGGGATCTTTAACCGCATAAAGGAATTCTGCTGTTGTAATTTTGATAGACAACAGATTATTAAAAGTATACTGAGCGATAATTACTGCAATGAATTTGTTTATCAGCACGGCATAAGCTGCACCGACTACGCCGTAATAGTAAATCCCGGCGATTAGCATTGGAATGAAAATGGCACCCTTTAAAAGCTGCAACTTCATTTCCAGATCCGGTCGTCCCATTCCCCTGATTAGTGCGGCATTGCTGTTTACCAACATATGCACCATAACGGAAAACGACAGGATTTGAAGTGGAACTATCGAATCCACCCACTTTTCACCGAAAAACATAAAGATGAAAGGTTGACCAAGTGTTATAAAAAACACCATGATCGGGTACATTACAATGCTGTTGTAGTTAATTACTTTCAGATAGTACTTTTTTAGAGATGCCGGGTCAGACTGTTTTTTTCCGTACATCGGATACATTACAGTATTCACCACCATCATAATTTTTGTCCTGAAAGTATCTGTCAGAATAAAAGCAAAGGTGTAAGATCCAAGTGCCTGCGCCGATAATAGTTTACCAATAAAAAGGTAATCCACATTATTAATCAGGTAGTTGATCACTCCGGTTCCGGTGGTATATACTCCGAACCCGAATACGTCTTTAAACGCCTGATCATCCCACATGAACTTAGGCTTCCACTTCGTCGCGTTGAAGTATAATGGAATGGCAATTACAATCGAAGCAACAGAATTGAAGGCAAGTGACCAAACTCCTAAGCCTTGGAATGCAAGAACCAGCGCGATACATCCTGAGATAATGTTCGAGGTATTATCGATGAACGCTATCTTCTTGAAATTCATTTGCTTGGTCAGCTGCGCCTTATGAACCAGGTTTACCGGACCAGATAAGATTCCCAAACTAAGAAACGGTACAAGCTTTCCTAAAACAGGCTGATTGTAAAAATCGGCAATAAAAGATGCGGCAACAAAGCTGATAATAAGGTACAAAAAGACTGACCATATAACACCTGTCCAAAAGGCTGTGTGGAAATGTTCTTCCCTCAGGTTTTCGTCCTTTCTTTGGATTAAAGCCGCACCAATACCTATATCATTCAATACCTGAACAAATCCTATGAAAACTGTGGCCATCCCCACTAACCCAAACTGCTCAGGAAAGAGCACTCGGGCCAGGACGAGACGAATAACAAAACTAAAAGATGTGTTAACCACCATCTGTAAGCTGCTCCAGAATACGCCACTTACAATTTGCTCTTTAGACTTATCCATGGTAGCGATTATTCAAAATAATTCAACACTCCAAAGCCTTCTTTAAGAAGCAATTGGTCTTTCTGGAATAGACGAAGATCTGATCCAGCCATATCTTCAATAAGCATATCCAGCGAATATTTAGGTTTCCAGCCTAATTGAGTTTGCGATTTTGTCGGATCTCCGATCAACAATTCAACTTCGGTAGGGCGGTAGTATCTTGGATCAATACGCAGAACGACAGTTCCGACAGCCAGGTGCTCACCGTTGGCAAGTCCCAGTTCTTCCAATCTCAACGGATTGACAGAAGCTATTGTCGCTATTTCATTTTCTTCGCTCCCGGTAAATTCCAATTCAACACCTAGGAAGGCAAATGTTTTACGGATAAATTCACGAACGCGGGTTGTTACACCAGTTGCGATGACAAAATCTTCCGGTTTTTCCTGCTGAAGAATAAGGTACATTGCTTCAACGTAATCTTTGGCATGGCCCCAGTCACGTTGAGAATCAATATTTCCCATATAAAGGCAATCCTGAAGTCCCAAAACGATTTTTGCGGCAGCTCTTGTAATCTTGCGGGTCACGAAAGTTTCACCTCTCAAAGGAGATTCGTGGTTGAAAAGAATACCGTTACAAGCGTACATGTCATATGCTTCACGGTAATTCACTGTAATCCAGTATGCATACATTTTAGCAACTGCATATGGAGAACGTGGGTAGAACGGTGTGCTTTCCGACTGAGGAACAGCTTGAACGAGGCCGTATAGTTCAGAAGTAGAAGCCTGATATATTTTCGTTTTTTTGGTAAGGCCTAAAAGTCTTACAGCTTCAAGGATACGCAAAGTGCCAATTCCGTCAGCGTTGGCCGTATATTCAGGTTCGTCAAAACTTACCTTCACGTGGCTCATCGCCGCAAGGTTATATATTTCATCAGGTTGAACTTCCTGAATAATTCTGGTGAGGTTCATGGAGTCCGTAAGGTCTCCATAGTGCAAAATAAACCGGGGGTTTTCGCTATGAGGGTCCTGGTATAAATGATCAATACGTTCTGTATTGAACAGTGAACTTCTACGTTTAACACCGTGAACAGTATAACCTTTGCTTAGCAGAAGCTCGCTTAAATAAGCTCCATCCTGACCGGTTACTCCTGTTACTAAAGCTACTTTGTTTTCCATCTTAAGATATCGTTGAGTGACTTGTATTAGATTCGATTTAGTTATTTCCCGCCGGTTTAAACGGCATATATTTCTTGATTGTTCAGGTAATCCTGGTAGGCTAATTCAATCCCTTCCCGGAGGTTAATCGTATGTTTCCACCCCAAACTGTGCAGTTTGGAAACATCCATCAACTTACGCGGTGTGCCGTCCGGTTTTGAAGTGTCCCATTTGATTTCACCGCTATAGCCCACGATCTCAGCTACCAGTTCGGTAAGGTCTTTAATGGAAAGGTCTTCGCCCGTTCCCACGTTTACCAGTTCACGTCCATTATATGTTTCCATTAAAAATAAACATGCCTCAGCGAGATCGTCGGCAAAAAGGAATTCGCGTAGGGGAGAGCCCGTACCCCAAGCCTGAACAAAAGGCTTGTCTTCGGTTTTGGCTTCGTGAAATTTCCTGATCAAAGCAGGGAGAACGTGCGAATTATTTAAATTGTAGTTATCGCCATAACCATATAAGTTGGTTGGCATTGCGCTTATAAAATTGCTGCCATATTGGTCATGATATGCTTCACAAAGTTTAATACCAGCGATTTTTGCAATGGCATATGGTTCGTTGGTTGGTTCAAGCACACCTGTTAGGAGGTAATCTTCTTTCAAAGGTTGCGGAGCCATTTTCGGGTAAATACATGAAGACCCCAAAAACATCAGCTTCTTGACTCCACAAACATGAGACTGGTGAATGATATTGGATTCTATCATCAGGTTTTCATAAATGAAATCAGCGCGGTAGGTATTGTTGGCTACGATACCACCAACTTTTGCTGCAGCCAAAAAAACATATTCAGGTTTTTCATCTTCAAAGAAATCGGCAACAGCCTGTTGATTTCTAAGATCAAGTTCAGATGAAGTGCGCGTGATGATGTTGGTAAATCCTTGTTGTTCCAGCGCTCTTGTAATAGCACTTCCAACCATCCCACGGTGCCCTGCTACGTATATTTTAGATTCTTTTTCCATGTTAATAATTCTTGCGGGGGGCTTTTGTATAAATTCTGTTACCCTTTTTGAGGCGGATATTCTGGTAATTGATATTGGTGTTACCTTACTAATTCAGGTTTTTCTTTCTCGAGTCTTTCATAAATGTTCTTCACTTCCTGAGAGTTGTCTTTTGACAAAACCAGAATAGCATCTGGTGTTTCCACCAAAACAATATTGTTTACTCCCAAAAATTCCACGTGCTTTGTCGAACCAACAACACAGTTGTTATTTACAAAATGGTAAGTTTCGCCCTGTCCTTCCCAGTGCTCCCAAATAGATTCAAACGAACCCAGATCAGACCAACCGAAATCGGCTTTTACTACCTTAATTTTTTCCGAGCGTTCCATCACAGCATAATCAATACTTTTCGATGGAATAAGCATTGTCTCATATTCAGGCAAGAAATTCTCCATGCTTTTTTCATAGCAAGCAATGGATTTATCGAAGATATCTTCTTCGAATTTTTTCAATTCCTCAAGATATACACCTGCCTTAAAGCAAAACATACCACTATTCCATAGGAAATTACCGCTTTCGATGAAACTGATTGCATTCTCAGCATTCGGTTTTTCACGAAAAGAAAGGACTTCGTTTTCCTTATATTCAATATAACCGTAACCAGTCTCAGGTTTTGTTGGGTTGATACCAAACGTAACCAAAGATCCAGCTGTTGCCAGAACAATAGCTTCTTTCAATGCGAGGGCATATGCCTGATCGTCAGTGATAATGTGGTCGGAAGGAGTAACAAAAAGAATGTCATCCGGATCGCAGGCGGAAGCGGCAAAGGCAATCGCAGCAGCAGTGTTTCTGGGCGCAGCTTCAATAATCTCGCTATACTTTTTCAGTCCAGCCCTGATCAGGTCTGCTTGTGACAACAGATAATTGTCCTTATTGCCAACGATTATCGTATGATCGGCAAAAATCTTGTTTCTCTCTGCCGTTAGCTGGAATAAAGATTTATCTCCAAACATTGGAATATATTGCTTGGGCATCGATTTTCTGGAAACCGGCCAAAGCCTGCTTCCAACACCTCCTGATAATATTACATGAACAATGTTTGACATTCTGTTTTATTTTTTGCTGTTCGAATGATTCTTGGAACGTGACGTCGTTGCCGACGTCACTTCTTACAGTCATTTTTTAAGCTTCAATAAATTCTTTCTCGTTAACTGCGGAGCGTCCGATACTATAGTAAGTGAAGCCCATTTCTTCCATCTGGCTCAGTTCGTACAGGTTACGGCCATCGAAGATCACCTTTTCCTTTAGTAACTTACCCATTTTTTCAAAATCAGGAGTCCGGAATTGCGGCCATTCTGTGAAGATCATCAGAGCGTCCGCATCGTCCAAAGCTGCATACGCTGTATGCGTATAAGTTACTTCCGGGATCAGTTTTTTCACGTTTTCCATCGCCTCAGGATCGTATGCAGTAACCTTAGCTCCCGCAGCAAGAAGTGCTTTGATATTCTCCAAAGCCGGAGCTTCACGGATATCATCTGTATATGGTTTGAAAGCCAATCCCCAAACTGCAATGGTTTTGCCAGCCAGCTCACCACCGAAATATTCGCTTACAATAGGAATTAGTTTTTTCTTTTGGTCATCGTTAACAGCCATTACCGATTTAAGGGTACGGAAGTCATATCCATAGTCTTCAGAGGTTTTAGCCAAAGCCTGAACGTCCTTAGGGAAACAGCTCCCGCCGTAACCAATACCAGCAAACAAAAATCTTTTGCCTATTCTGCTATCTGTTCCAATTCCGCGACGAATATCGTCCACGTTCGCGTTTACTTTTTCGCAAAGGTTCGCGATCTCGTTCATAAACGTGATTTTCAGCGCAAGGAAAGAGTTGGCAGCATATTTCGTCATTTCAGCAGAACGTTCGTCCATGAAAATAACTGGATTTCCCTGGCGAACTAGTGGTGCATAAAGCTTTTCCATAACCTTTTTCGCTTTGTCCGAAGTTGTTCCAACAACTACACGGTCAGGCTTCATGAAATCTTCAACAGCAACACCTTCGCGCAAGAATTCAGGATTTGATACTACATCAAAGTCAACAGTTGCGTTTTTAGCAATAGCTGCACGAACTTTCTCCGCTGTTCCCACAGGAACGGTGCTTTTGTCAATAACCACAACATATTGATCCAGGATAGGACCGAGGTCATCCGAAACACCCAATATATATTTAAGATCTGCCGAACCATCTTCTCCTGGAGGAGTAGGCAACGCAAGGAATATAACCTCCGCTCCTTTGATCCCCTCTGCAAGGTTGGTAGTGAATGAAAGACGACCTTCAGCAATGTTACGGTCAAACAGAACGTCAAGTCCTGGTTCGTAAATAGGAATTTCGCCGTTTTGAAGTCTTGCTACCTTGGAAGCATCAATATCTACGCAGGTAACCTGGTTTCCTGTTTCAGCAAAACATGTTCCTGTTACAAGGCCAACATAGCCTGTACCGACAACTGCAATTTTCATATGTTATGTTTTTATGATTATGATCTGGAAGTAAGACTTTATAGTAAATTTTCAGATTTTGACTGAAAAGAAAAGAATCCGAAAAGTTCTTGGAACCCTCGGAGGCCAGGATCCCTTGATGATAAAATTCGATGTGTAGTTTTCATAATACGTTGAGCAAATTGTTAGGTGAAAATTCCCTGATACCTTATTAAACGACTTAAGTTTGTATTAAGAGATTATCACAAGTCGAAAATAAGACTTTTTTAAGAAACGCGCAACTATTTTTAGTCGAAACTTGATTAAGTGCAAAAGACCACATGATTAATAAAATTAAATTTAATGCAAATAAAAGTTTTGCATTTTCCCGAAGCGTCGAACAGTTTATGATTTCATTCGCACTTTTGCCAAGTTTTCTTCTGTTTCCAATGCTAAAGAATTTAACAAAATCTTAATGACAATTTATCTAGCGGTAAGATACAAGTTGTACAAAATTCATACTTAACGGTTAGGATTTAATTATTGCCCATAATAGGAGTGCAAATAATTAGTGTCCGATTTCTATTTTGGTGTTTATTTCTCAATTTAATGCCATGGCGAAGGTTAAGCTCCTTGCTCGAGCAACTGGGCGTTGTGAAGATCCAGCCTTTCAAATCGGGATGCACCGGTTTGACTACTACAATATAAAGCTGTTGGTGTATAGTAGTAGTTTTACGAGATTTTATGGGTAAAGTTCTTTAAAATATACAATTCGATAAAATCAATTTCTCTCCGGAATTATGGTTGATTTTCCAACATTATTGTGTCAATACGCGACTTTTATGGCAAATCGTGTAGCGGTACAGGTTGCTCAGCTAAGAATTTTCTCATTTTTAATTGTATATATTGTTGTAAATGAGTCTATTGTGCTTTTTTTACGTATCAGTTTGAGAAGATCGATTTATTCGCTCTTGCGATAGCAAATTCAGTTGGTCGCGCTGGAAGCATTCATGATCAGTCATTGATATAGAAATCCTCCTTATTTTATGCAATTCCAATTCTAGTACAAATGTAGAATAAATTGTATTAAATATCCAGCAGGTTGATAAGGTTTTTTGCGCAACATATTGAAATTTGTGTAGTGCTCGGAGTGGGAGTCAAGCATGATATAATTAATTATCTAGAAATTTGGAAAAAGACCAGAATTACCGCTGCTACCATATTAATTGGGAACTTGCATGTTACTCAAAGCCTCATTTGGGTTTGAGATTGGTTCAGAGCTGTGTTTCATGATACGTAATTTGCCAGCGGTATGCTGTTAGAAGTAATCCTATTTAAATAAAGAATATTCCTCCACGAATTGCAGAATTTTGATTTAGGTTTTTTTCTTCAATCTAAGGAGACGAGAGAATTATTCTAGACCCTGCAATCGTTAAAGTTATATTTTATCGAAGATGGCTGGGTATAAACGTAACATATACAATTTTGTATTTTTCTTATCAGAGGCCATTCTCGATCATCTCCCATAATATTGGTTTGAAATGCGGGGATCCTACGAAAAAAGGCTTCAGGAGAGATCCTGAAGCCTTTTTTCTTTGAGCTATGCTAATTGAAACATTCCTAGCTTTTACCAACCAGTTTCTTTAAATCAAACTTTTTGGATTTGGTTGACGAAGGATCGTCCTCCGTATAATAACCGTAGCCATAACCCCCATATCCGTAGCCGTAGCCATATCCTGCACCGTAATTGACACCATTGAATATGATACTCAAGTTTTTGAAACGTTTTGATCTCTGAAGGTCTCCAATTCTTCTAAGGTGATCCAGAAGAGTATAGTTAAAGCGCACTACATATAACGTCGCTTGAACGAACTCTCCAATTAAGGAAGCATCGGTAACCAAGCCATATGGAGCGGAATCGATCAAAACATAGTCATATTCTTCTCTTAGCTCAGCAATAAGTTGAGGCAAACGGCCGTTGGTCAACAACTCCGATGGGTTAGGAGGTACAGGACCGCTGGTCATTACATCAAATTTCGGATGGACTCCCGTCGGTTGGATAAGATCAGCCAGATTGGTTTGACCCACCAGATAATTGGATACACCTTTTTTGTTCGCAACCTGCAGTCTGTCCTGCAACGAGGGTTTCCTTAAATCTATCCCCAGTAGGATGACGCGTTTGTCAGAAAATGCAAGACTGGCTGCAAGGTTAATACTGATAAAGCTTTTCCCTTCTCCACCGATTGAAGATGTGAACATGATTGTTCGACAATTGCCATCTCCGAGATATTGCAAATTCGTTCGGAGCGCCCTGAATTGTTCTGCAACCGCACTTCTACTTGTCATTTTAATGATGGCGTCGGAAGCCGGCTGATCTTTGGAAGTTTTCATTAATCCAATTTCACCCAAAATTGATGAGTTGGCTTTCCTTTCGATCTCGTCACGACTTTGAACTGTATTGTTTAACAGAAATAGCAGGTTAATAATAATCAAAGGTATTGCAAACCCACCGACACCTGCGCCGAGCCAGATGATGAGTTTCTTAGGTTTTATCGGAGCTATCGAAGCAACAGGTGCGTCCACCAAACGGCTATCCGTAACAGTAGAAGCATATGCAAGTGCCGTTTCTTCGCGTTTTTGAAGCAAATACAAATAAAGATTTTCCTTAATTGTTTGCTGACGTTTGATGCCCACATATTCTCTTTCTTTCTGAGGAATCGTTCTTAACCCAGCAGAAAAACGGGTGTTAACTGACTCTAGCCCTTGTTTCGTAACATCCATACCACGACGGAGATTCTGAACATTTTCCTTAATAGCCTGTCTTGTCTGGGCTAATTGGGTATTGATCGTCTCAAGCAGCGGGTTATTGGCCTGTGTAGTTCTCGCATAGCGTTCTCTTTGAAGATCAAGATCATTGTATTTCGTTAATAACGAGACAAGGACCGGGTCATTGATCATGTATGTAGCCGGCGCCGGTGCTCCTTCGCCCGCTTTCTGAATGTAATTATCAACGCTTTCCAGAATTTTGATCTGCGTGTTGATTTCGGTCAGCTTATTGTCATTCTCCTTGATGTTTTGAAGAAACAACTGAGACTCAGTACTAATGTCCGTAAGCCCTTTTGATGTTTTGTAAGATTCTACGTCTTTCTCAACATCACCCAATTCTCCCGTTATAAGTCCTAGCCTGGTTTCAATAAACTTCAGTGTATTGCTTGCTTCGGTATTCTTGTCGGCCAGAGACGACTGCACATATACATCCAAAAGCTTGTTAAGAATATCCTTACCACGTTGAATAGAAACGTCTGAATACGTCAATTCAAGAACTGTACTCTTTACATTTGGTTGTTCAACAGTGAGATTCAGAATCATTGACTCCACCAGAATGCTTGGGTCGTAGAAGAAGACGTTAACGTCTTCCACTTCAACATCCATTCCTTTTTTTACAACAAAGGCGCCCCATTTATTTTGAAAACGTTGGCCGAACTTGTAAACCTGATCTTCATCATTAAACCTGAAATGGTCTTTGTCTGCGACGTGAATAATAAGCGGTTCCTTATATCCTTCCTTGGTAATTACCTCAGGAGTCACAGAAATAGGGCTGCGTTTATAAAGCGTTTCCGTTTTCAAGCCATTGGAAGTAGTATAAGCGACATCAAGATCAAGTTCTTTAATTACCTGATCCATTAAGGTCTGCGACTTCAGGATTTCGATTTCGTTTTCTACAAGTTTATTTCCTCCGAATTGAGAAAGTTCGTCCAATATTTCATTTGTACCTCCGGCCGAAAGTCCTTTCTTTTCATCTTTAATCAAGATTGAGGTTCTGGACAAATAAACAGGCTGGGTAATTTGTAAATAGAAAAACGCAGCAATCAGCGCTCCAACAAAAAATATAGGGAATAAATACCAGTATCTGATAAAACGTCTTAAATACCCTTGGAGGTCAAACCCCTCTTCCTCTTCCGAGGATCCATTTTTAAAACTATCCATGCTACTCATAACGTTAAGTTCTTAAGTGATCAATTTTTAGCGAGGGGTTAAGGTATTCTCGTTAATATAAGGGATAAAGAAACTGCCAAACTAATGAACAAAGGAGCAAGCTGAACCATTCGGTCGGTCGCATTCATTCTTGTTTTGCCCGGTTCTACATAAATAATATCATTTTTGTGAATATAATAATATGGGGAATTGAAGGTTTCACGGGAGGTTAGGTCAACGCGCGCATATTCTCTTTTTCCATTCTCCTCGCGAATCACCAAAACGTTGTCACGTTTTCCATAGATAGTAAGATCACCTGCCAAGCTCAACACTTCCGGCAGCGTGATTTTCTCGTCAGGAACAACATATACGGCAGGACGAGAAACTTCACCAAGGATTGATACCTTGAAATTCAGGTTTCTAACTATGACGGAAGGCTCTTTCAGATATTTCTCCAGTCGTTTTTTTATGGTATCGGCCGCGGCCAGAGTTTCCAGCCCTGAAATTTTTATTTTGCCAACCAGCGGAATGTTAACTTCACCGTTAAAGTCAACCAAGTAACCAAGTGGCTGAATTCTTCCGCCACTTCCGGAGGCAGTTGAATAGTTCATGCTAGTTGTTGTAGCAGTATTGGCCGAATTGAAAACTTCGTTTGCCTCTGCATTCAAGCTCCCAACCACAATAGACAACAAATCGTTTGGCTGAATGGTGGGCACGTATTTTTGATGAATCTCCTGAATTGAATACCTGGCAGAGTCACCTTGGAAATATACAATTGTCTTCGGGTTCACGCATGAGGTGAACATTCCTAGAAAAGTTATACACGCAAGAAGAAGGGTAGAAATTGATTTTGTTATCGTGGCGTTACGGAATTTCATAGAAAATGGTTGAGTAAAATTTTTCAAGCTTTTGACTTATTATTAGGAATTATGACTTAAACTTTTCCGTTTTTTTTCATGTACTTTCAAGTGTGCGTAGGAAATACATTCCTTGTGACTGCCAGTTAATTATCATTGATCTCTTTTTTCGAAAAAATGCTACCAGGTAATATTAGGATTAAAACTACAAATGTAGGATAAATTCTAGATAAACTTACTTTTCAAGTCGAAGTTTTTCGTTTTGAAAAGGGTAATCTGTCAATCTCCCTTGTTTGTTGCTCTTACTTATCATTTCCAGATGTTGAATTCTGTGTGCGTCTGTACCCAAAAATGTAATCAGCTGATTTTTAAGCAACCAGTCAGCCATTTTATGTACATTTTCTCCATAATAATTTCCCAGCGAAAGAATGTTTACCTGTAGCTCACAGCCTTGCGCACATAGTCTTTCGTAAACTGACGGGTCGGAATGGAAATAGGTGTATCTCTCCGGATGAGCCAAAACAGGTCTATAACCCTTCTCAATGATCGAGAAAAGGGTTTCCGAAGTGTTCATCAGTGGCGTTGAGTAGGGAAGTTCAACCAGCAACCGATTGCCTGGCAACGTAAGCAAACGTTCCCCATTATTAAGCATTTCAACAAAATGTTCGTCGATAAAATACTCGGCAGCGGCATTCAGGCTTATTTCAATCCCATTCTCCTTTGCTGCTATCTTTACTTCCTCAAGTCCAGACAGAATAATATCAGGTGTATTTCGATAGCAATCCCAAATGACGTGCGGTGTGGTAAAAAGGGTATCATATCCTAATTGCTCATATTTTCGGAGCATAGCCAGCGATTCCTCTACCGTTTCGACACCATCGTCGATTCCGGGTATGAGGTGGGAATGAATATCAATCCCAATTCGGGCAAGGTTAGTTTCCTTGGATTTTTCCTTTTTAAATAGCCAGTCTAGCATAATCTTTTCCGGATTCACGAATCTTTGCTATTTACTATATTGAACAGCAAATACCAGTTTTCCGAAATATTGAGTCTATCACAATTGAGCAAATTTAAGTGAAAATACACGACTTCTTCCAAAATTTTCTATCATTAATTTCTTAATAATGCTGGAATAGTAGAATAAAACCATTCTACTGGACGTTTTTACGTTTCTGAAATAAATATAATATTCTCTTTGTTCCCAACTGCAACAAAACCTACTAGGTAGGCGTACTACAAAGAGTATTCCAGCAGGTAAACCGTTCTACATAAAATATTTTATTCTAAAGGCGGGCGTCTGAAATTATTCTACTATATATCTGGAAATTAGTCGATTATGATTTTGAGGAAAATATTGTTCCTGTATAAAAATGAGGAAATTATTTTACTACGTATTTTTTGCCCTTTTGCCCTTTTTCGCTGAGGCACAGGTTGACTGCAATAATATTGGTTTCGAACTTGGAAATACCTCAGGTTGGAAACTGAGCTACGGTACGGTGGATGATCAAAATCAAAAGGTGGTATATCTCAACGAGGTCGACGGAACACGTGAAAACGAACATTATATTACAAGTGCCTCTGACGGTAGTGATCCGAAAGTTGCCGCCATATCGGCGGTTGCTCCCGGAAGTACGCATTCGATTCGGATTGGGAATATGTCAACAGGAACGCATTTTACTCGAATAAAGACAGAATATCTCGTTACCGGCGACAACACTTTGTTTCAGTATAAATTCGCCGTTTTGTTGCAAAATACCTCAGGTGGAACGCAAAATCATGAATCATATCAGAAGCCTGGGTTCAACATTGAAATTTTCAACAGCAAAGGTGATCCGTTAACGTGCAGCAACTATGATATTCAGTTACAGGGTAATAATACAGTTGACGGGTTTCAAACATATGGTGATATTCAATATCGCAACTGGACAACCGGGGCGATTGATCTGAGAAGTTATATCGGTCAAACGATAACGATTGTTGTGACTGCCCATGGTTGTACTCAAAGGGGACATTTTGGATATGCCTATTTCGACGCCCAATGCTTGAAATCTGAAATCAGCGCCGCATCGAGTTGTCCTGACCAGGAGGGCTATATGACACTTGTAGCACCGTCCGGCTTCGGAAAATATACCTGGAATACCGGTGAAACTTCCCAGGCAATTAAAGTAAAGGCGAATCTGGGTGACAAATTTAACGTTCAGATGGTGCCCCTGGCGAGCTTGGATGAGTCTTGCTCTTTGGGCCTCGAATATAAGATCAGGTTTAACCAGGCATCTTACGAATTTGCAAAAAGCATTTGTGAAGGAGAAGAAGTAGCAGTTGGAGATACAGTTTATCGAACGTCCGGAATTTTCGTGAGGAACGTGAGCACGAGCAACGTATGTGACAGTACCGTTACGTTAAATTTGACGGTAAACCCAAAAGCGGCATTTACTCAGGATTTGCAGATTTGTAGAGGAGAGCAAGTAAAAGTGGGAGACTCCACCTATACGGAATCAGGCACATACACTAATTTATTTTCCCTTCCAACAGGGTGTGATAGCCTTGTCACAACCAACTTGGATGTCAAGGAGGTAGATTTAACAGTTACACCAAACGTAAATATCGTTGCCGGAGAAGTGGCCGAGTTACATGCTATGGTATCACCTGCTGGTGCTTATTCTTACAGTTGGACATCGGATGAGGGGTTGTCTTGCTCCACTTGTCCGGATACCAAGGCGAGTCCCGCCGTAACGACGGTTTATACCGTTTTGGTTACGGATAATGAGAATATTTGTGCTGAACAGGCACGGGTTACAGTCACGGTCCGGCCATGTGGGATCATCGTTCCTGACGTTTTTACTCCAAATCAGGACGGTAAAAACGAGATTTTCTTTGTCTATGGAAATAGTTGTGTGAAGCTGGTGACAGAAATGACGATATACGATCGCTGGGGCATAGTGATATTTAATAAGGTCAATTTTATTGCCTCCGATCCTGCCAGTGGTTGGGATGGCAGCTACAAAGGTGCGCTGGTTAATGCTGGGGCGTACCCCTACAAGATTAAAGTAGAACTGAACAGTGGTGAGAAACTTGATTATAAGGGTGCTGTTACGCTCGTAAGATAGACTCTATTGCTGTTGCTGCTCCTGATGTTTCCAAAGTTCCTGGAAATAGACGCTGTTATTTTTCAGTTGGCCGAAATTCCCTTCGTCAATAATTCGTCCATCCTTGAGAATATATATATAATCGAATTTGGTGAGCAAATGCAGGCGGTGCAGCGAAGAAAGTATGGCTTTTTCCTTAAATTCCTCAAACATTTTATCATATATAAGCGATTCAGTCTTTGGATCCACGCTGCTGGTTGGTTCGTCTAGCAACACGATATCACTACTTCGGGCAGCTAACACGCCTCTGGCGAGCGCAAGCCGCTGTTTTTGTCCTCCTGATAAGTTGACTCCTTTTTCCTGAATATTAGATTCAAGGCCGTTAGGAAGTTTGCCAATCACTTCGGTAAAATGAGCGGTATCACAAACCTCAAGAATGTCATCACTCTCAAATGGAAGTCCGAGGGTAATATTGTATGCAATTGTATTTTCAAAGATTTCGGGGTCTTGAGGAAATAGTGTGATCGTGTCAGACAGGGCTCCCATCGACGATTTTGTCTTTCCGTCAATGACGACATTGGCGTTTGGCTCGGCCTCATAGAGTCCCCTCAATATGGCCAGCAGCGTACTTTTACCGCTGCCGCTTTCGCCTATGAAAGCGATTCTTCGTCCTCTTTGAATACGAATATCAACACTGTGAAGGCTGTGTGCTTTAATATTGTCATAGTCTTGCCCATGAGTAAAACTAAGGTTTGTTATACTGATATCAAGCCAATTAGGAGGAAGCTCTTCCTGCCCGACGGACAAATGATTTTCTGCGAAAGCTTCGGAAATATTTCTGGCAGTCTGAACTTCAGTATTATATCGAATGATCTCGGTATACTGCCACGCCACGTCTTGAAAGACACTGGTAAATTGGTTGACATAGCCAAGAAGTGTGACCAGTCCGCCTACCAGAAATGCTTGTCCCGGCGTATATTGTTGATATATATATCCAACGGTAACTACAATATAGATAACGCCGATTAGTATACTTGCAACAAACCATTTCCATTCATTGATGACCACAGACCGGCGAAATGGAGGAAAAACATCCGCCACTTTTTTCATCAAACTGTTCTGCATCCTTTTTTCAAGCCTCAGCGTGATGACGGTTACAATATTGGACAAGCTGTCAAAAAGCGTTGAGGAGACAATATGTTCTTTTTCGTTGGTTTCGTCCAGTGCCTTGATGAACGGCTTATCGAATCTGAAAATAATATAGATTGTAAGAACACCAATTGCAATTCCGATTGAACCAAAAAGTGGCGAATACCAGACAATTGCAATGAATGAAAAGACAAACTTTGAAAAGGCATGCAAAAACATAAAACCGTTCTGAAAAAAGTCTTTCAAAGCCTCATATGCCTTTCTTATTCTGTTGATCGTTGCGCCGCTGTGGTGATCCTGATGCCAGCTGATAGGTAAATGAAGTGCCTGATGATACATCTCGTCCAGGAAATTTTTGCTAAGATCAAAAGCCAGCTTTCGCTCCATTATCCTGGCCGGGCCGTGAAATGCCCATTCCCCCAGAGTTAGCGCCATATATGCAGATCCGTACAAGGCTACATTCGATAGCACAGCATCGGGCTCTGTTTGTATTGATTGTATAAACCAGCCATATATCAATGGATGAATGGCCAAAACGACGTTGGCCATGATAAAAAGCAGGTATACCGAT
The DNA here is from genome assembly GCF_056895215.1 of Dyadobacter sp. HNCC25DJ184. Lineage (NCBI taxonomy): Bacteria > Pseudomonadati > Bacteroidota > Cytophagia > Cytophagales > Spirosomataceae > Dyadobacter > Dyadobacter sp. HNCC25DJ184. The sequence goes on from NZ_JBXHAQ010000020.1 coordinate 87,073, forward strand.
ACATAGCGTTTCTTGTCACGGCGTGCATATCGCCAGGATGTCGACAGGAGTGAGATATACGGATTTGGCATCTGTTTCGTGTGAATTTTGTCTCAAATATAACGGGCTTCCCGCCTTAAAGTTAAATACAAGCTTCAAAGAGTAGTTTTAAAGCCGGACTTCTCTTTTTGAATAAAAGTTTTAGCAAAACATTATTTCGCACATATGAAACACAAGTTTTTTGGCCGGGCCGTATTGGTGCTGGCGTTGCTTTCAGGAAGTCTTTCATCTTTCGCGCAGGATGGATGGATATCGATTTTTAATGGTAAAAACCTGGACGGTTGGAAAGTTGGGAATAATGCGTCTTCCTTTAGCGTAGTGGATGGTACGATAAAGGTGGCCGGGCCGGTTGCGCACTTGTTCTATGACGGAGCCATTAAAAACCATATGTTCAAAAATTTTGAGTTTAAGGCACAGGTAATGACTAAGCCCGGTGCGAATTCAGGAATTTATTTCCATACGGCTTATCAGGAAACAGGCTGGCCGGCTAAGGGATATGAGGTGCAGGTAAATAACTCACATACAGACTGGAAGCGTACAGGAAGTTTGTACAATGTGGTCGATATCAAAGAAAATTATGCGAAGGATGACGAGTGGTATACCGAGCATATCATCGTAGAAGGCAAGCATATCACCATCAAAATCAATGACAAGGTGGTTGTCGACTACGAAGAAAAGTTAGATAACCGCAACGACGATATGAAAGGCCGGATCATCAGCAGCGGCACTTTTGCTTTGCAGGCGCATGACCCGAAAAGCGTTGTGTATTATAAGGATATTCAGGTTAAGCCTTTGACTGAGTAATATCAGCCAGCGTGTGAGGTAAGAATTCGATATTGGGAGGGAGAAATTCCCTCCATTTTTTTGAACTGTCTTCCAAAATAATTCAAATCCGAGAATCCCAGCTCGTAACATATCTCGGTAATACTGCTGTCAGAAACAGCCAGAAGTTGCTTCGCTTTCTTGATTTTTTCGTTCAACACAAAATCTAACGGACTGATATTGAACTCCCTTTTAAATGCGCGATAGAAGGATGCTCTGCTCATGCAAGCTTTTTCGCTCAACTTATCGACGTGAATCTTCTCGGTAATATTGGCTTTTATATAAGCGATGATATAACCTAAAGCGTGATCCGGTTCCACTTTTTCATGTTCGCATGCCTGCAGATTCTGAGACTGGATAATATGAACAATCAGCTCCTGAATGGCCAAGTCCGCCAGAATATCTTTTCCCAGATCACTTCCTGAGCAAATCTTGATGAGCTTGTTAAGATTTTGAGCCAGCTCTATATTATTCAGGAAATGGTATTCATTGAATTTCAGATCCCAATATTGGTTTTTATCTTCTCTTGGATAGCGCTCATTTAATACCTGCAAGACATGTTTGATTTTGCTCTGATCCAATGCCAGGGCGATGCACTGCGTGGGGTTTGAGGTTGTAGCTTCCGGAAAATCAATCTTCATGGTAACATTCGCAGGAACAAGTACCGTTTCGCCGGGTAGATAGTCAAAGCCCGGTTTGTCAAACAAATGCATCACCTTTTTACCCCGGAGCATGCTGGTTACTACAAAGTCAGAAAAGGTAAGGGGTACCAGCGCCGATGTCTGCAAGGTTTCAAACACATTCAGTTCGCAGTTCTGAAGTGAAAAAGCGCGCCTGTTTTCCACCATGGTCTTGAGTGATTTCTCATCAGAAATTGCGACGTGATTCAACTGGAAGCCTTGCATATTGATTTACTTTTCTGGGAAGCGGTTAACTTTTGGATAGGTACTATGAACAAAACGATGGAGGAATGAACAAAGATATGGTTATGCTCATCTTCTTATATAAATATAAATGTTTTTTGAATAAATGAGATAATTGTGCGACACAATGGAACGATTGTACCAATGATTCACAATTGTTAAATCTAGATTTGAATTAATAATTCATTATAACTCTTGATCAAATTATGGATACTACAATTGCAAGCCCGGATTTGGATTCACAAACCCATGTGAACGAAAATTTGGCTAAAAGACCTCAGTTCAAGGAAAAGTATGGAAATTATATTGGCGGGAAATTCGTGGATCCAGTTAAGGGAGAATATTTCGACAACGAATCACCGATTGATGGCAAAGTATTCACAAAAGCTGCGAGATCAACAAAAGAGGATATTGAGCTGGCTCTGGATGCAGCACACGCTGCGTTCGCAACATGGAGCAAAACGGCAGCAGCATATCGAAGCAATATTTTATTGAAAATTGCGCAGGTCATCGAGGATAATCTTGAATATCTGGCGGTTGTGGAAGCTATTGACAACGGAAAAGCGATCAGAGAAACGCGCGCGGCTGATTTGCCCCTTTGTGTTGATCATTTCAGGTATTTCGCAGGCGTAATACGCGCCGAGGAAGGTTCCGTGTCAGAGCATGACGAAAATACAGTTTGCATTAACCTTCATGAACCGCTTGGGGTAGTTGCCCAAATCATTCCATGGAACTTTCCATTGCTGATGGCGACCTGGAAAATTGCGCCTGCGCTGGCGGCTGGTTGTTGCGTTGTTGTAAAACCGGCTGAGCAAACGCCGACTTCTATTATGATATTGATGGAATTGATCGGTGATATCCTCCCAGCTGGGGTGTTGAATATTGTCACTGGTTTTGGCGTGGAAGCTGGAAAGCCCCTCGCTTCATCACCACGAGTTGCGAAAGTCGCTTTCACGGGTGAAACTACCACTGGTCGTCTGATCATGCAATATGCATCTGAAAACCTGAATCCGGTGACGATGGAGTTGGGAGGAAAGTCTCCCAATATCTTCTTCCCTTCTGTCGCTGATGCAGACGATGCATTTTTTGATAAAGCGATTGAAGGAGCGGTACTTTTTGCTTTAAATCAAGGAGAAGTTTGTACTTGTCCTTCCAGGATCCTCGTACACGAAAGTATATATGAAAAATTTATTGGTCGGGTTATTGAGCGCACGAAGGCCATCAAAATGGGACACCCGCTGGACGGAACTACGATGATGGGGGCCCAGGCGTCTAATGATCAGTATGAAAAAATTCTGTCGTATCTCCAGATAGGAAAGGAAGAAGGAGCAGAGGTATTGGCAGGAGGTGCGGCGCAGAAATTTGAAAACGGGATTTCAGGTGGGTACTATATCCAGCCAACGATTTTTAAAGGGCATAACAAAATGCGGATATTCCAGGAAGAAATCTTCGGGCCTGTTGTATGCGTAACTACGTTTAAAACCACGGAGGAAGCGATTGAGATTGCAAATGATACCCTATATGGATTAGGCGCAGGTGTTTGGACCAGAAATGCTCATGAGCTGTATCAGGTTCCGCGGGCCATTAAAGCGGGTAGGGTATGGGTGAATAATTACCATGCATATCCAGCGCATGCCCCTTTTGGTGGATATAAAAAATCAGGTTTTGGTAGAGAAAACCATAAAATGATGTTGGATCATTATCGCCAGACTAAGAACATGTTGATCTCTTATGATCAAAATAAGCTTGGGTTTTTCTGAGATCTGAGGAGGGTAGAATGATGGGGGAGTTAAGGGGTTGGCTCCCCATTTTTTAACTTAACAAAACGGAAATGACCAGAAGAGTGACGGTGACCGCGGAGGCAGAAAAGGTGATAAACCAGTTGAGAGAGAGATATGGAGAATTGATGTTCCATCAAAGCGGCGGATGTTGTGATGGCTCGCAGCCAATGTGTTTTGAAAAAGGCGAGTTTAAAACAGGAGATAGCGACGTGAAGCTGGGTGAGATAGCCGGTTGCGAATTTTTCATGAGCCGTGACCAGTTTGAGTATTGGAAGCATACGCAACTTACCATCGATGTCACACCCGGGCGCGGGGCCAGTTTTTCGCTTGAGATTCCTTTGGGCGTGCGGTTTATCACCAGATCAAGAATGTATACAAAGGAGGAGGAAAGGGAATTAGAGGAAGTATTTGTTGAGTAAAGTTGTTGGTAGTATATAGAGTAGCAGGTATCTGGGGGCGTTTTTCTCCTCGTTTACCTGCTCTCTTTTTTTATTTTAAACTACGTATAATGTGGAAGAAGTTTGTCATATTTTATAGTAGTATTTTATTTGTTATCTTTGATGAAAATCAGGCGGTTTGCTGACTCGGATTTTAAAGTCAGCTAGTATTAAACATATGTTAACGAAAGTATAGTTAACTCTAAAAAGCTGAACTTTGAATTTCAATGAATTTGAACTCCATCAGGACGTCATTGACGCGGTGGAATCCATGAGTTATAACCAGGCTACACCTATTCAGGAACAAGCCATTCCACATATTTTGAAAGGGAAGGATTTGCTGGCATGTGCCCAAACGGGAACGGGTAAAACTGCGGCATATCTGATACCTATTCTCGACAAGGTCGCTCATGAAAGCAACGAGCAGACTGGTGCATTGATATTGGTGCCTACCCGCGAGCTGGCGGTTCAGATTGACCAGCAGATCCAGGGTCTTGGGTATTTTGTGGGAGCGACGAGTATTGCAGTATATGGGGGCAATAAAGGGCCTGAATGGGATCAGCAGAAGAAAGCACTGACGCAAGGTGCTGACATCATTATTGCTACTCCCGGAAGGTTAATCGCACATTTGCAGTTAGGATATGTCAATTTCAGTCATCTTAAGCACTTGGTTCTGGACGAGGCGGATCGCATGCTGGATATGGGATTTTTGGGGGATATCATGAAGATAATGAGTTTCCTGCCCGCCAAGAGGCAGACATTGATGTTTTCGGCAACCATGCCTCCCAAAATCGGAGAGCTTGCGAAACGAATACTTCACCAGCCCGAAGAAGTCAGGCTTCAGGTATCAAGACCAGCCGAAAGAATTGATCAGCAGTTTTACCTGGCCACTGATAATCAAAAGCTTCCCTTGCTGATTCACCTCTTGAAAGAGGCGGGAGATACTAGCATGGTATTGTTCACGTCAAGGAAAAATACAGTCGATACAATCGTTCGCGCACTCAGGAAACTGGGTTTGGATTCAAGAGGTATATCTTCGGATTCGGATCAAACGGAGAGAGAGCAGGTGCTTCGGGATTTTAAAAACAGAACCTTCCCTGTTTTGGTAGCTACTGACGTTCTGTCCCGCGGTATTGATATAGATAACCTGAGTCATGTCGTGAATTATGACGTGCCTAAAGACCCTGAAGATTATGTCCACCGCATTGGACGTACAGCGCGCGCAGCTTCCAAAGGTATTGCGATCACGTTCATCAATGAACATGATCAGAAATATGTCCTGAAAATCGAGCGACTGTTTGAGAAGGAAGTGGAAAAACGCGCGGTAACCGCCGAACTTGGCCTGGGAGATGCTCCGGTTTTCGAGCCCAGAAGATTTAACGGAAACAGTAATCCAAACAGACGGAAAACCAAACCAGTTTCTGCCACGTCGTCATCTCCGTCTGAAAATGGAGAGAAACCTAAGCCTAAGAGAAATCAGAGGAGAAAACCTAAAAACCAGGTTAAAAAAGAAGCAGATCCGTCATAATAGATACCTAATTTGCGACTTTGGTACGAAAGTTTAGGGAACGTTGATATCGAGAACGTATAGAGCTGGTAAGTTGTTACCTTTCTGTACGTTTTTCCCTTTTATATTCAACGTTCATGAAGAAGTTTAACGTTTTTGTTTTTGGAAAGATTAATCGAATGGATCAGAGGATACAGGTTTAGTGTTGTTGATCCTCCTATTATTTCTCTGGAAGGCCTATTTTCACTACTCCTTCTATTACTATTAAGTGTTGTTGCGGTTACTTTTCACGTAATTCGCATGTTTTTCAATTTTCCGGTGGACTTTTCACTGGACTGGAATCTCTTTTTGAGCTGGATACCCCTAATTGTGGCATTTTTGGCCAATACGATCACCATTCGCTTCCCGAATAATCGTTTCCTGATTTTTTTATTGTCAATAGTCTGGATCTTATTCTTTCCAAATGCGCCTTATATGATCACGGATCTCGCGCATTTAACAATCGATTATCATCGCGACTTGACTTGGCACGACGTGATCATGCTGTTTTTTTATGCAGAAGTGAGCCTTTTCAACGGTTTGGTGTCCGTATATTGGATGCACGAATCCTGGAAGAGAATGTTTTCAACCAAATGGACGCGAATCTTTTTATTTCTCAGTTTCCCGCTTGCAGGTTTCGGCGTATATTTGGGCCGTGTTCACCGTATGAATAGCTGGGATATTGTCCACGATCCCAAAGGCTTTTTTATCGGTTTGTTCAACAGTGTAATGGACCGCACAGCGCTGGTGCTGAGCCTTGAGCTGGGACTATTGTTAGGAATTCTTTACGTAGTGCTCTGGTCGGTAATCAGGTTCCGGATCCGATATAAGGAACGAGCATCTTAGCAAGTGGAAATGTTTCGAATCAATTTGAGAGATAAATTTTAGAGTTTTATACAGTCCATGCAGATATCGGAGAATGTAAAATCGTCTTATTCTGAGCAATATGATCAAAATGCTGTAGCATGGAGAACCATGGGCGCCAGGTATAAGGCTATTAATATCGTTGAGCTTTCAAAGAATATCACCTTCAGGAATGTATTGGAAGTAGGTGCAGGAGAGGGAAGTATCCTGAGCTGGCTTTCGCAATGGGATTTTTGTGATGACCTTAATTGTGTGGAGATTTCGGAAAGCGGAATTGAGATTATGAAGTCGAAAAACATCAAAAATCTGAAAGAAATCCTTCTTTTTGACGGTTATAAAATTCCGTTTCCGGATAATCATTTCGACTTGGTAATATGTTCGCACGTCATGGAGCACGTTGAACATGAGCGTATATTATTGAGAGAAATTAAAAGAGTTTCCAAATATCAGATTTTCGAAGTACCGATCGATTTTTCATTTTATGTTGACAAAAAGCTAAAACACTTTTTGTCATATGGTCATATCAATATTTATACACCGGGTCTATTCAGATTTCTCCTGACTTCCGAGCAATTTCGTGTTGTGAAAGATATCTGTTATTTCTACGAGAAAGAGGTTTTGGAGCCGTTATTTGTCAACAACAGCATGGGATTAACCATCACCAGATTAAAACAGTTTGTCCTGAAATCTATTCCGTTTTTACGAGGAATTAAACCTAGCTCTTACGCTGTTCTGACCGAGAAAAGTGACCTGGAACTGTCTATTTTCAAATAATGGCTTCTCTTGAATCAAGCTATAATGCCGTTATTTCCCCTCTTGAAATTATTTACCAGGACGACCGACTGGTGTCTATTAACAAGCCGCACGGCCTGTTGGTACACAGAAGTCCCATCGCAGCTGATGCTACCGAATTTGCTGTCCAAATTCTGAGAGATCAACTGGATCATAGAGTTTTTCCTGTGCATCGTCTGGATAGAAAAACGGGTGGTGTATTGTTGTTTGCATTGGATGAAAATACCAATAGCATCGTTCAACAAATGTTTTCTAATGGCGAAGTGTCTAAGGAATATCTTGCGATTGTACGTGGATTTACGCCAGACGAATTAGAAATTGATTATCCCCTAAGAAGAGATGATGGGGTTTTGCAGGATGCTCAGACAAGCCTGAAGACATTGTCTCGCTCAGAAATTAATGTCCCATCTGGCAAGCATCCAACTTCCCGGTACTCGCTGGTAAGTCTCAACCCTTCTACCGGAAGAATGCACCAATTGCGAAAGCATATGGCACATATTTTCCATCCCATCATCGGCGACAGGCCTCATGGCTGCAATAAGCAGAATAAATTTTTCCTTGAAAAATTTGAAATGAACACTATGCTATTACACGCTCGAAAACTCTCTTTTAATTATCCCGATTCAGGAGAAGGTGCTATTATTGAGGCAAATCTTCAGTTCGAGTTTATGAGAATGCTTTCATCTTTGAAGCTGCAATATTAGTTCAATCGGCTCTTTTTTCTCAGTTTTCGTTGCACTTCTAAACCTTGTGGTATCCCTTTTTTAAGAAAGTGGTATAGATCTGTAACTCATAGAGTGCAGGTTGTGGCCCTATTCACATTACACCACATTAATTGCAATACGTTTAAATACTAAATCTGTTATGCAAAATTAAATTCTACGTACATGCGCAGCGAATCGTTAAAATTGGCAGAGGAGAACCAGTTGAAAAGTCTTGAATTAAAAACGGGACGGAAATTGGTAGAATGGGCTGTAATTGTTTCTGAATGCCGGTTTTCAAGGCAGTCTGAGTTGGTCTATTTCTTAAAAAAGAAATATGCGTTGGGACATGGTTATGCAAATATGATCGTCCATTGGGTTCGTGAAAGTAAGCCTTGTATCACCAATATGCTGAGGCAGAAGTTGGAATAAAGTAAATTCTTGGGTGAAAATTTATTGTAGAAAAATTTCCACTATTGCTGTGGAAGTTTTTGCCGAATAAAAAAGGGGATATTCATTGTAAACTGAATATCCCATTTTTGTTGAAATTATGCTGACTAGCTGCCTTTCTCTGATTTCTCAGCGTTATATTTCTTTTCAGCAGTTTGTGCTTTTTCGAAATCGAGCACGACTCCGTTGATACAATATCTCAAACCAGTCGGTGGTGGACCGTCGTTAAATACGTGTCCTAAATGAGAATCACATTTTCCACACATCACTTCGGTTCTTACCATTCCATGACTGACGTCCTTTTCATAAATGATTGAGTTCTTACTGATGGGTTCGTAGAAACTCGGCCATCCACAACCGCTCTCAAATTTTGTATCACTTTTGAATAAAGGATTACCGCAAACTGCGCAGTAATATGTTCCAATTTCCTTTGAATGCTCAAAAGCACTGGTATATGGTCTCTCTGTCCCTTTCAGACGGGCTACTTGATATACTTCCGGCGATAATACTTTTTTCCACTCTTCATTCGACTTTTTCATACTGGAATCGGTTTGTGTGGTTGAAACATGTTTGTCGGGGATACTGTTTTTCTTGGCCGACTGTCCTGAACATGAGAACTGCAGGCAGCTCAATGTCAGAATTACGAAGCTAGTGACCGCAATCTTTTTCATATGACTTCTTAAGTTTGTATTACTTCTATATACGAAAAAAGAGTCAAAATAGATTCATAAGCGATCATTATTTAGACCACCTCTGCTGGTTATAGAAATGTTCCTAAGTCGGTAACACCCAGCATACGGTGGGATGTAAAACCCTCTCCGAATGTGGTACCGATCGAATGCCCATACTCTCTGGATCTTGCAATAATGAATTCCAGAAAATCAGGTGTTGAAATATAGCTTTGCGGCTCGTCTTTTTTGTATTCGGTACTGTGAAACTGACTTTTGAATGCGCGAATAGCCTCCAGTTTTTTGTCGTGATATGGCGTGATATCCACTACAAAATCAGGTTTGATATAGCGATCCTGGATGGTATGAAAAACATTTTTTGGCCTCCAGGCTGCCTGAGATTCGCCATTTTCATCCAACGTTTCAACCATTCTGAGTCCCGAATAGAAGCAGCTGTCAGCTACCAGTTTTGCGCCTCTACCATGATCCGGATGCCGGTCATCAATTGCATTAGTGATCACAATATCCGGCTGATATTTACGGATATATCTGATCACTTCTTTTTGCTGCTCTTCAACATTTTCGAAAAAACCATCCTTGAGTCCGACGTTCTCTCTAACCGCAACATTCAATATCCTTGCAGATTCCAAACCTTCCTGTATTCTTCCTTCAGGAGTTCCACGGGTACCAAGTTCTCCTCTTGTGAGATCGATCAATCCAACTGTTTTTCCCAGGGCCATTTGAGCAAGCAGTGTGCCTGCACAACAAAGTTCTATGTCGTCTGGATGTGCCGTGATAGCCAATATGTCAAGTTTCATTCTTTTGTTATTTGATTCTCAGCTTCTGGCCGACACGTAACGTGGATCTTGTTGATATTCTGTTTTTTCTGGCAAGCGCTGAGACACCGACACCATATCTGCCTGCAATAGACGAAAGGGTTTCGCCCGAACGAACCTTATGTAAAATGGAACGGGTATATGCCACAGGAGCATCGCCAGCTTCAAATTCACTTTTTGCCGGTCCTTTCAAATTAGTCAACACCTCCTGCGTCAGCAAAAAATGATCTGACTTGATCTGCCTGTTTTCCCAGTCGAACAAGTTCCTTGGGTCAAAAGGGTTACCCTCATACCGGTTTTCGTAATGCAAATGTGAACCTGAACTACGGCCAGAGTTTCCGCCCAGCCCGATTACATCGCCAGCTTTAACCAAGTCACCAGATTCAACCATTTGTTTTGAGAGGTGACCATATAATGTTTCAAGCCCGTTGTAATGCCGCACCAGAATAAACCTTCCATATCCGCTTCCATCCCAGGCCACGATCCGCACCATCCCGTCATAGGTCGTTTTTACAGAATCACCGGTTTCTAGATCCAGATCAGTTCCGTTATGGCGGCGCCCCCAGCGGAAACCGAAATTTGAGGTGACTGGAGTTTGCGTCATCGGTGTACTCCACATATGGTTTTGCGCAGGATTATAAAGCGTAAGATCAACTGGCTCATCAAATTCCTGTGGAGTAAGTCCGTAGGGATTGATGACCCTCGGATCCCATATGGCATAGTATTCAGCCACTTTAACCCATTCATCCTCAACGAGTAAGGAATCTACCATTTCTATCACTTCCGGCTCACCTTCCTCGATCTTGGAGGTATCTTCACTAACTACAGGGTTCAGCGGTTTGACAGGCTCAAACTGACTTTGAAATTGTAATCCGGAACTCTCAATGATGTATTCGTCTTCCGCCTGCGGAACAACGGCCTTAGTAGGTCCTTCATTTGCATTACTTCCCGTTTGATTGATTTTTGGGTTTTTACGGAATTTCCCACGCTCTTGCGCATGAGCATTCCCGCCAACCAGACAAAGAACTAACAGCAAGCCTACAATAAGCTTTTCTTTCATAAATAGTCTACCTCCGGCTATGTGTAGGGGCACATATAGCCGATTTTAAAATTTATTGTGGGTTACAAATCAGGCTGTTTCTGCGATCTCTTTTTCCACCTCCAATTCTACCAAAAACCTTTCCGCATCCAGTGCAGCCATACAACCTGTTCCTGCAGCGGTTACCGCCTGGCGATATACATTGTCCTGAGCATCACCACACGCAAAAACACCTTTGATATTGGTCAGCGAACTTCCTTTAACGGTTTGGATATACCCGGTTTCGTCCATATTAAGGTAACCTTTGAAAATATCCGTGTTAGGTTTATGACCGATCGCTACAAAAAAGCCGGTAGCATTTAATACGCTTTCTTCGCCGGTTTTATTGTTACGGATAGCTACAGACTCAAGGCCATGTTCGCCTATCAGATTGTAAGCTTCTGTGTTCCAGATAATTTCAATATTTGGCAGCGTTTCCAATCTCTTTTGCATGATTTTGGAAGCTCTCATTTCATCTCTTCTTACAAGTAGATACACCTTACGGCACAACTTTGCAAGATAGCTGGCTTCTTCGGCAGCAGTATCACCCGCTCCAACTACAACCACATCCTGGTTACGGAAGAAAAATCCATCACAAACCGCGCAAGCCGATACGCCATGGCCATTGAGACGATCTTCGCCTTCTATTCCAAGCCATTTTGCCGAAGCACCAGTCGAGATAATGACTGCATTTGCCTCGATGTGTTTTTTGCCATCAACTACGATTTTATGCGGGTGACAAGTAAAATCCACTTCGGTAACCAAACCGTAGCGAATATCAGTGCCAAATCTTTTTGCTTGCTTCTCAAAGTTGATCATCATTTCCGGACCGGTAATTCCATCCGGATATCCAGGATAATTATCCACTTCAGTGGTGATCGTAAGCTGCCCCCCAGGCTGACCGCCCTGATACAAGACAGGGTTTAATCCAGCTCTGGAAGCATATATTGCAGCAGTATATCCGGCAGGACCGGAACCTATTATAAGACAGTCAATTTTTTCAGGTACCATGTTAATACTATGTGATCTTGGTTTTTAAAATTAATTCGACGAACGGATTCAGGTGCCGTTTGATATAGTGTGAAAGGTCGAATAATACTCGTTCCTTAGTTGTAGCAACATAAATTGGTGTGCAAAAGTGCGAAAAAACCCTTGGCTATGCAAGTGCTCTAAAGTACACTCCACTGAATCCGTCGGTTTTTCTGGCGGTTTTCTTCTGAATTATTTGGTGCAATAGGCCTTGTTTTGCCATATCCTTTGGCAGCGAGCCTTTCCGGCGAAATTCCGGAAGTTTTAAGATATTCTACAACAGAAATGGCGCGCTGGTTTGAAAGTTCCTGATTGGCCTTATCTGTACCTACGTCATCCGTATGACCCGATATTTCTATCTTGATTTTTTTGTTTTCATTCAGAAAAGCGGCAAGGCGATCAAGTTCCACTTTCGACTTTTCATCTAGTTCAAAAGAACCTGTTTTGAAGAATATATTGCTCAATATTTCAGAGTGATCTTTCTCGATACTTTCCAGTGGAATTTCCATATTAAGAACCGAAACCGAATCGTTGATACTGAATGACAGGCTTTTAAATAAATAACCTTCTTCGGAAACGTAGAAAGCGTAAGAGCTTCCGTGATTTATCACAGCCAGAAAAGCGCCGGTTTTTTCATCAGATTTATATTCTCCAACCTTTTGCTGCGATTGAAGATCGAATAAGTCAATATGCGCACTGACTGGTTTGCCGGTTTTCTTGTCAAAAACTTTTCCTTTCGCATAGCGGGTAGGAATTACCATCTCCCTGATCTTTCCCGGTAATTCGAAGGTATATAAAGAAGGCTTGCCCGACTGTGGATTTTCGTCTGTGAAGTACGCTTCCTTCCCATCGGATGCTATGAACAGTCCGACTTGATCTCGTACCGTGTTGAGAGGATATCCCAAATTGACAGGTTTTGCCCAAATAGTATCGGCCAATTGAGACAGAAATAGATCATATCCACCCATTCCCGGAAGTCCGTTTGAAGAATAGAAAAGAACCCGGCCGTTGGCATGTATGAATGGAGCAACTTCCTCATATTCAGTGTTGATTTGATTTCCAGCATTCACGGGCTGGCCCCATGCCCCGTTGTTGGTCATTCGGGAATACCATATATCCGTTTTGCCAACGCTGCCTTTGCGGTCAGAAGAGAAGTACAAGATACGTCCGTCGGCAGAAAGTGAAGGCTGCGACTCCCATTGTCGAGAATTGATTACATCGCCCATGTTTTTGGGGATCGACCAGTCGCCTCCCTGTTTTTGGGTAATATACAGATCACAGCTTCCATATCCATCTTCCCGGTTGCAGGCAGTAAAAACGAGGGTTCTTCCATCGGCCGAAATCGAACAGGTTCCTTCGTTGTTGGAGGAATTAATCGCTTTTGAAATCTCTTCCGGAATATCCCAAAATCCCTCTTTTTTATTGGTGATATAGATATTCTCGTCTTTTTCCGGTGTCAGTCCGCTGAATATAAGGGTTTCATTATCAGCAGTTAATACCGGGAAGTATTGCGAATCCAACGAGTTGACAGTATCACCAAGCGACCGTTTTTTTACAAACAAAGGAGATTTAATGGCTTCCGTTGCAAATCTCGCTGAGGTTAGTAATTTATTTGTAAGTTTATGTTGACTGGATTTTTCTGGGAATAACGCCAGCGCTTTTTCAAAATAGATGGCCGCCGAATCATATGCTTCCTTTTGAAAAAGGCTGTTTGCGATCCATTGATACGCTCCTGCCGACTGAGGATCAGCAGGTTTGAGCGAAATCAGTTTTTGGTAATACTTTTTAGTAAGCGCCTGGTTTTTCTGTAAGTCAGCTATCTGAGCGAGCTTCAGATTTGAATCATAATGATCAGGCTCGATTTCCAGCACTTTTTCATAATTGAGGACTGCCTGAGGAATCTGCCGGTCCTGCCATGCTTTCTGAGCCTTATCAAATGCCTCTTTTGCCTTCCGGGAGGACGGCGGTGTTTGCCCGTACAGGGCTAGAGGAACCAGAATAAAGCAGAGCAGGGAAGTGGCAAACCAATATCGCATTAGGGAATGTTCATGTACTTATGGGTTTGTAACGACATTTTCCATTTGGGATTGTCTTTGATATAATCAATTATTAAAGGCAGCATTTGCTCGTGTTTACTCCATTCAGGTTGAAGGAGGTGGACGCAGTTTTCATTTACTTTTGCCGCATGTTCTTCGGCAAAGTCAAAATCACTTTTGTTGTAAATGATGGCCTTTAACTCATTGGCATGTTTATATATATCCGGATGCGGAGTTTTGAATTTTTTGGGAGAAAAACAAACCCAGTCCCATTGGCCCGTAAAAGGATATACCCCCGATGTTTCAATATTGGTTTGAAATCCAGTGGTTTGAAGGGTTGACGTCAGCTCCTGAAGGTCATACATCAAAGGTTCTCCACCCGTAATAACAGCCAGCCTTCCCGGATATTCCATCGCCCCTGCAACTATACTGTCTATTGAATATTTGGGGTGAATATCAGCATCCCACGATTCCTTGACGTCACACCAATGACATCCTACATCACAGCCCCCTAGGCGTATAAAATAGGCAGCTTTTCCGCTGTGTTGTCCTTCACCCTGCAGGGTATAAAAGGCTTCCATAACAGGTAATTGCTGCGTGATGATCGGTAAAGTTGCTGTTTCCACTTCCATATTGTTGTATTTGCTGAGTCAGGAGAACACCATATTTCCCCTTAAAATGCCCAAAGATACGAAAATAGGAGGATGATTTTTTGAGACAACCGTCGCATCTTTGTAGTATGGTTCAGCAAGAAGTACATCAGCAGGATATTATTTGCGCTTTGGCGACACCTTCGGGAGTGGGTGCGATAGCAGTGATCCGTGTTTCCGGATTAGGGTCTATTGCGTTGGTTAGCAAGGTTTTCAAAGGAAAAGATCTAAAGTCTGTCGATTCGCATACCATTCATTTTGGTACGATAAGAGACGGCGAGCAAATTATAGATGAAGTATTGGTTTCGGTTTTCAAGACCCCTAAATCGTTCACCAAGGAAGATTCAATAGAAATCAGCTGTCACGGCTCCGACTATATCATTCGTCAGATATTAAAGATATTGATTAAAAATGGTGCCCGCATCGCCAAGCCAGGGGAGTATACCCAACGCGCATTTCTGAATGGCCAGTTTGACCTCGTTCAGGCGGAAGCTGTGGCCGATTTGATAGCGGCCGATTCGCAGGAAAGTCATAAAACTGCCTTGAATCAATTGAGGGGAGGTTTTTCCAAAAAGCTTGCGTCATTACGAACAGAATTGATACATTTTGCATCATTGATCGAGCTAGAACTGGATTTCGGCGAGGAGGATGTGGAATTTGCGGAAAGAGATGATTTGCGAAGGTTGATCAATTCATTGCTCGCGACGATCAATCCCTTGATAGAGTCTTTTGATTTCGGGAATGCGATCAAAGAAGGAGTTCCGGTAGCGATTATTGGCTCACCAAACGTAGGGAAATCGACATTGCTGAATGCGCTATTGAATGAAGAAAAAGCAATCGTAACAAGTATAGCCGGCACCACCCGCGATGTGATTGAGGATACGATGATCATCGACGGCCTGAAATTCAGATTCATCGATACAGCCGGAATCCGTGAAACCTCAGATTTGGTAGAATCCATAGGAATCGAACGATCGAAAAAAGCCATGGAAGGCGCGGATATTATTATATTCCTTTTCGATAGTCAGGAGACCTATATGGACCTGCAAAGCCTGGCACCATCGGTTGCCTCTGATAAAAAAGTTTTTTGGGTACGGAATAAGGCTGATCTGAAAAACGATATTGACCTGAAAAACTCTCAAGGCGTGATTTCAATTTCCGCCCAAACCCAGGATGGGATTGCATCACTTACGAGCACATTAGTGGGCCAAGTTCGCAGGCAAGCTGCTACCGATACGGTTGTGACAAACTCCCGCCATTACGAACACCTGTTAAAAACGCAGCAAGCGCTGCAAGATGTTTTGGATGGACTTTCGACTGGTGTCACAGGCGATTTTCTCGCCCAAGATATCCGTTTGTCCCTGCATCATTTGGGTGAGATAACCGGGACTATAGTTACTGATGATTTGCTGGATAATATTTTTAGCAAGTTTTGTATCGGAAAATAATTGTCTGTTTTGTTACTCGACCAAAGGAAAACAAAAGTAGGGGAAAGGAATTAAATATCTATTTATCAGTTGTTTGTAAATTTATTAGGTGGGTTAGGTCGAGATGTTGATTTCTGTTGTTAATTTTTAAATCACCAATATTTGTTGCTTATTTGTTACTCGCTAATCACGAGTAACAAAAGTAACAAAATGGGAAAGAAACAAAAAGAGTTAATTCATGTCCGAGAAAAAGTTCTGGCGAATGGCGACATAAGTCTTTATCTAGATATTTATTTAAACGGTAAAAGAAAGTACGAATTCTTAAAGTTGTACCTAGTTGCAAATCCGAAATCTGCAAAGGACAAGGAGGAAAACAGAGCGACCCTTCAACTAGCGCAGGCTGTTAAGGCGAAGCGACTTGTAGAAATTCAAAACAATGAATATGGATTCGCCAGTCCTACAAAGACCCAAACTAACTTCTTAGACTATTTCAGTACATTAACTGAAGAACGAAAAAAGGAGCAAGGTAACTATGGGAACTGGGCAAGCGCACTAAAATACCTGAAACAGTATTGTAAAGAATCCACCACTTTCGATGACGTGAATTCTGGATTTGTCGAAGGCTTCAAGAGCTTTTTAAAGGACATTAAAACCAAAAGCGACAAACCTCTATCCCAGAATACACAGCACAGTTACTACAATAAGTTGGCCACTTGTTTAAAGCACGCTCATGATAAAGGGCTTCTTCCAACTAATCCTACCAAATCAGTCAATGCTCCTAAGCCCGGAGACCCGCAGCGTGATTACCTATCTTTTGATGAAGTAAAGGCTTTGACTCTCGCTGAATGTAAATTTCCAGTCATGAAAAGAGCGTTTTTGTTTAGTTGTCTCACCGGAATTCGCTGGTCAGATATTAATAAAATGACTTGGAGCCAGGTGCAAGATTTAAATGGTGTTCCGCGAATTGTATTCAGGCAGAAAAAAACACAAGGGCAGGAGTACCTGGATGTGAACGAACAGGCTCTTGAATTTCTTGGCGAGCGTAGCAAACCAGAGGATAGGGTATTTGAAGGGTTGAAATATTCTGCGTGGCATAATATGGAACTCCTAAGATGGTGCACTAGGGCTGGAATAACAAAGGACATTACGTTCCACTGTGGTAGGCACACTTTCGCCGTTATGATGCTTGATCTGGGTGCGGATCTTTTTACTACATCGAAATTACTGGGACATAGGCATATCAAGACGACTCAGATTTATGCGAAGGTATTGGATAAGAAAAAACAAGAGGCCGTAAGCAGAATACCCAAGCTTTGAAATAAAGACATTTCATCTAAACTTTAACAAACATGAGAAGGTCAGACAATAGTATCGAGCAGCTTATTGACAAGTATTTGGAAGAAATCACTTCAAGGGAAAAGCCGGATGTTAAGCTCTATAAGGGCACTTTTGAATTCATACTGCAGCTCTCTGTTCAAAAAATAATCGCGGAGTTGGATGAAGTCAGGAGACTCGTTTTGGCTACGACTGAAAGGAAAACTTATTCGGTTTTAAAAGACTACGTTGAAAAAGTTGCACTCTTATATAGGGAATCCGGTTCTGTTGGTCGTGGTGATGTGCAAAGGTTAAGTAATCTGAGTCAGGAGGTAGATGACTTTGAGACTGCATCATATCAGTTTATCGAGGAACTGCTATTCAAAGCTTATATGGTCGATATGGCTCGACTTGAACGACTTCCACATATTAATTATGGGAACTTTTTTTACTACAACCAGATGGCGCCCAAGGACGTTGATATTGCCGAGGATGTTCATTTTTTAAATGAAAATGTAGAAGGGTTCGTTTATGCGAGATTTCTTCTTGATATGGATGAGTTAGGATTAAAAGGTGATCAACGGAAGAAAGAGGTTGAGAGTAAGGTGAAAAGCCAAAATGAAATCCTACGATATCTTTCTAGCTTAATTGATACATACACTAAC
>NZ_JBXHAQ010000021.1:0-83324 GCF_056895215.1 Dyadobacter sp. HNCC25DJ184
TGGGGGATATCGATCCTCCTCCCTTTTCTGCTAGCCTCTTCAAGTTTTTTATTTAACAATCAATCAGTTAATTAGAATTAGTTTATGAACGACATCTATCCTGCGTTACTCTGCAAAAAAAGATCGACCCTATTCGAAGCACAACCCTTTCCTCCCTTCAATCCTTCCTCCCTTTCGACGCCTACTCCTCTCTTCCCCTTCATCCCTTTCCGCCTTCCCTCCCCCTACTCCCCTCTCAACGTTGCGGCAGGATCCGTTAACGCCGCTTTGATGCTTTGAAAACTTATCGTTAGCAAAGCAATAAGAATAGATATGATACTTGAGGAAGCGATAATCCATACTGGAATCTGGATGCGGTATGGGAAATCCTGCAGCCATTTGTCCATAAAATAGTAGGCGATTGGTATAGCCAAAATAATGGCGATTATTACCAGTTTGATGAAATCTTTGGAAAGCAATGCTACAATTCCCGCAACGGACGCTCCGAGTACTTTCCGGATACCAATTTCTTTGGTTCTGGTTTCGGCAGTAAAAGCTACAAGACCAAACAGGCCCATGCATGCAATAAAAATAGCGAAGCCCGTAAACACAGTAAACATTTGAGACATACGGATTTCCGTCTTGAAAGTCTGGTTAAAAGCATCGTCCAGAAAATAATATTCATATGGCTTCTCCTTATCATACTTTTTAAAAATCTTACCGATGGCTGTGACCTTCTCCTCCATATCTGAATTAGGGTCTAACCGGACATAAAGCAGTCCCTGGGCGCCTTCGCCGGCAAGCAAATTAGTCGTATCGCTCACCACGTACAATCCAAACGCCCCGACGGTATTTTGAACAGACTTGAAATTAAAATCCCTGATCACGCCAGCCACCTCTTCATCCTGAAGTATCTTCTCTCCTATCGGATTCTGTTTCAACCCCAGCTCTTTTACGGCCACTTCATTCAACAAAAAATGAGGTCGATTCTTATATGTACTATTCTCAAAACCAGTCACATACTTCAGGCCAAGTGTTTTTACAAAATCTGGATCGACCGTCATGGTGACCAGCCCCACATTGGTTTTTGTTTTATGGTTTTCCAGAAAAAACATATTGTATGGCTTGAAGAGTCCCGAATTGGCGGTGGCAATTTCCTTAACACCTGCCATTTCGCGGATTTCCTCCTTCATAGCAAAAAAACCTTTACCGGCAGACGCGCTCAAAGGAATACTCAAAATCTGATCTTTATGAAACCCTAAATCCTTGTGCTGCATGTAGTTCAACTGAGTCTTAACGATCAGACTACATATAATCAGGGCTATCGAAACTGTGAATTGCAAAACCATAAAAAAGCGTCTGACTCCCGCACTTCCCTGCGTGCTCATAACCCGTCCCTTTAACACTTCCAACGGTGCAAAACCGGATAGAACCAGAGCCGGATAACTTCCCGCTATCAGCGAACTGACTAACAGTAGGCCGATAACCCAACCAATAAATGACGGAGAAAAAAGGAAAGTCGAGTCGATATGGATATCCATAACACTGTAAAAAGATTCCTGTAAAAGCTTTATCAAAACGAATGCTAATCCAAAGGATATCGAACACAGCAACGCCGACTCGATGTAAAACTGTTTGATCAGGCCAGACCGCCCGGCCCCAACGACTTTACGAACGCCAACCTCCTTGGCCCGCAATGTTGCCCTTGCCGTGGTAAGGCTCATATAATTGAACAATGCGAGGAACAATATCAATGCGGCAACTCCAATGAATATATTGATCAGGCCACTATTCGTGGAATCGGACAGATTGTTCCCAAGATGAATGGACGAAATATTTTCCAGATGATACTCGCTTTCTGCACTGAAAGCATTCGTTCTCAAACCTTCGCGTTTGATATTATTGGTGACTTGCCTAACCGATTGTTCTGAATCTAAAAGCAAGTAAGTATTAAAGGCACCAGCAACCTCCCAGTCATTTTTGTTTCTTTCACTCAACTGAGGGAATGTGGATATAGACGCAACGAAGTCAAAATTCAAACTGGAATTAGACGGCGGATTTTCGACTACGCCAACAACCTGCATTAAATGTTTCCCTTCAAAACTCAAAGATTTCCCAAGCGGGTCTTCATCACCAAAATACTTGTGAGCCGCTCTTTCCGAAATAACCATTGTAAATGGTTTTGTCAAATCCGCGGCTCTTCCGTCTTTCAATGGAAAAGAAAAAACGGTAAAAAAAGAGGGGTCGGCAAATACAAAGTCTTTCTCAAAAAACTCCCGAGAAGGATGGTCCTGACTTTTGATTACGACTTTTTGAAAAACCTGTCTCACCCGTACCTGACTCACAACTTGCGGGTTATATTGCTTAAGCATCGGACCCAGCTTGGCGCTAAAATTGAAGGTTTGCATGGTCTGATCCCCCATTTTCACCGCCGCCATAATCCGGAAAATCCGTTTATAATCCTTGTGAAATTTGTCATAGCTAAACTCATGCATTACGAACATCAGGATCATAATTGACACTGATATACCCATTGCCAGGCCGGTAATATTAATGAATGAATAAGTCCTGTTTTTAAGCAAGTTCCTGAGCGCGATTTTCAGATAATTCTTTAGCATGGTTTGGACGGACGAAGGTACTGAAAAGGCCATTGAATGAAGGATCCGCAGATACTCTATCCAACTGTTTACCAATTTACAAACGGTGGGTGCAAATTTCGTACCCAAAAAGCAACTTGCTGAATATCAATAATATATAAGCAAACAACTCTCAAAACTGTTCAATAATGAACATTGATGAACGATGGTGGACGTTTGTAAAAACAAAAAAATAACCCATCTCCTTAATAGGAAACAGGTTATTCGAAATGACTTTTTCAATTCTCGCATATTCTATTTATGGTACCCAGAGTACGTTGTCAGAATATGCGAAAAATGGCCTTCAAAGATAAACAACCAAGGTTGAAAATATTTTAGGCATGACTTTAAGAGGGGAAAATTACATGGTTTGGCCTTACCGGTTTGTATCCGGCATATTCTACAATTGAATGTCAGGAGCTAAATGCTACTTACATTTTCAAAGGTAAATTCTCTACCAATTTTTTACAATCGAAATATTATTACAAAAAAATATCAATAATTTCTATAGTAGAAAAAATAGACCATTTTCGCGCACCGTCTTAACTCGATTTTGACATTTTCAAATTTCTGAGCGTCCACACTTACTTTCGAAAAAAACAACCCTGAAAGATGCCTGAATTACTTAAATTTTTTGATAACCGTATCATTTAAAATCCACATTCAATTTCATTCTATAGAAATAAAAAGGCCTTAGAAACACAGTATATTTGAACTATCAATAAAACTATTTCTTATTAAACATCAACAATCAGTTAGTCATCCTCGCTTAATCGCTCGATAATTGATGCTCAAAAGAAACAAAACATGACGAAAATCATAATTTTATAAAACAATCAACATAAGCGCATATATGCTCCGAATTTCTTCACGTCGTCACTCCGTCTTCAGACTTTTCACTGGATTGGCGAGTGCTGCTTTCATACTCTGAACACAAATTGTTATCAACGTAAGGGCAAGAAGTAAAACTGGCGGGAAAATAAAGATTGTCCAACTTAATCCGATATGGAAAGCATAATTATCCAGCCAGGAACGGGCAGCGAAGTATACTACCGGAATAGCTACCAGAGATGCAATTCCGACAAGTTTCACAAAATCTTTGGATATCAGTACCAACAAACCACTAACCGAGGCACCCAGTACTTTGCGGATACCAATTTCCTTGGTGCGCAATTTGATCACAAAACTGGACAGCCCGAGCAGTCCTGTACAGGCAACAATGACGGCCAGTGCGGCGAACAGGCCGAAAACCTTCGCTAATCGGCTGTCTGCTATATATTGCTGATTAAAATATTCGTCAAGAAAGAAGTATTCGAACGGGTTTCCCGGAAACGATTTCTTGTAAACAGATTCGACATCGGCTATACTTTTGGAGACATTGGCGACATTCAGTTTTACAGAGATATAACTTCCTGTGAATGTCGGGTAGTAAAACAAAATAGGATCAAATTTCTCTTTGAGCGAACGCTGATGAAAGTTTTTAACGACGCCAATGACTTTGCACAGAATATCTTCCTGCCCCAAGTGAAATACAATATCCTGGTCAACAGCCGCCTGAGGAGACGCATATCCCAAAGCCTTTACAATCTCTTCGTTGATCAGAATTTTGGCGACGACTTTTGAACTGATATCTGAACTATCTGTTAACGCAAAATTGCGCCCAGCAACCATTTCTATATGATAAGTCGGTACAAATTGATTATCAACTTCCATAAGATAGGTTGTAAAATTATGTTGCTTATCCTCACTTGCCTTTCTGACGGAATTACGATATTTGATCATATTTCCGGGGATATCTGAAGTTGTAGTTGCATCCAGCACGGAAGGGACACTTTGAATCTCGGATTTAAAGTAACTGTAACGCTCCCTGATCGTTGAATCTATAATGGCGGGAGCTTTCACGATCAACAACTGATCTTTTTTATATCCCAGACTCTCATTCCTCATATAGTTGAACTGCTTGAAAACCAAGAAGGTAGACGCGATCAAAATGATGGATAGTACAAACTGAAATGAAACCAGCACTCGCCTCAATGATATTCCGGAACTCGCCTGTGAGATCAGCCCCTTTAAAACTTTGGCGGGCATAAATGAGGATAGAACAAATGCCGGATAAGCGCCAACCAACAATCCACCGAAAACAAACACGGCAAAAATCCCGGCCCAAAACTTCGGTTCACTTCCCAAACCATTTACAAAAAAGCCGGTGCTGATGTCCTTTCCGATAAATTGGTTAAAAAACGGAATGAAAAAAAATACCAAACCCGAGGCTACTATAAGGGCTAAGAAATTGATAATGAACGATTCCAATAAAAATTGAACGACCAGCTGATTTTTAACCGCACCCACTACCTTTCGCAATCCAACCTCCTTTGCCCGCTCCATCGACTTAGCCGTTGAGAGATTGATATAGTTGATCCAGGCAATAAAGAGGATGAAAACACCGATTATGCTCAGAAAGTAAATTTCTTTTTGACTACCATTGGCTTCGGGTTCTTTCAGAAGATTTGAGTTCAGGTGAATATCCAAAATCGGTTGTAAATGGACCGCGCATTTAAAGTCGAGCTCCTTCATCTTTGCCCCCAGATATTTCTCAATAAAAGCCGGGAACTTGGCTTCGAGTTTTTTCACATCCGTACCGGGTGCCAAAACAACGTAATTGTAAAACTCAGGCCATGTCCATTCGGTATACCCCCACTTGTCGCCCACTGTCGAGAACGACAGTAACATGTCAAATTTGATATGCGAGTTTTCAGGAATATCCTTAAATACGCCGGTCACCTTCATCGGCATACGTCCGTTCAGCTTCAAAGTCTGCCCGATAGCACTTTTAGTTCCAAAATATTTTTTAGCGACAGATGACGAAATCACAATTGAACTGGCGTCTTTCAGACAAGTTTTTCGGTCGCCTTCGATCATCGGATAGGAGAATATCCTAAAAAAAGAATCGTCGGCGATGAAGATCTTTCCCTCATTAAATGTTTTTGGTTCTCCTTTTCCATCCGAATACGTCATCGTTGAGGCGTTCATAAACAACGATACATTTACAAGTCTCACAAAATCCAGCACTTCGGGAAAATCGGCTTTCATCGCAGGTCCGACCGCAGGATGGTTCGCAGCAGTAGTCGGTACGTTAGCCATACTTCCTGAATATGAAATCGGAACACGATATATGTTACCCGCATTTTCATTAAACCGGTCATAACTCGATTCGAAATAGACATATTGAAAAACGAAAAAGCAGGCAGCAATGCCGATAGCCAAACCAAAAATGTTGATAGCAGAAAAGGCCTTATTTCTCCAAAGACTACGACGCGCAATTTTCACATAATTTTCGAAGAAAGTGAGAATGGTTGATGAACTAAGTGACATGGCTGGAAGTAATGGGTTAAGAGTGAATGGGTTAAGGATTAAAGGCGAATGGTTAAAGGTTAAGCGGTTCAGGAGACACCCTCCAACAAGTCCAGAGTTAGTGTTTTCATTATTTTGAGGTTAGGAAAGGGACAAGGGATCGCGATCAACCTAGCCTACTTTCCTGTTCCTGCCATAATCAGTTCAATGATATCTAGTGTTCTAATTCTATTATTGCAACTCTGCTACTCGTTTCTTATATGCGAAAAACCCTAAAAGCCGCCTCCCTTCGCTCTCCTTCCTCCTTTTATTCAGATCTCAAGCTCTTAACGGGGTCCATCAATGCTGCTTTTACGGCTTGATACCCTACTGTTGTAAGAGCCAGGAAGCTAATAGCCAGGCCGGAAATGATGAATATGCCAGGGTCGAGATTGATTCGATAAGCGAATTCGTGCAGCCATTGGTTGAGTATATATCCGATCAAAGGAAACGCTATCGCCATTGCGATAAGGATCAGTTTCAGGAAATCGGTCGACAATAGCATCGTCACATCTCCTACTGTAGCTCCGACCACTTTTCTTACGCCAATCTCTTTCTGACGACGTTGAGCGGTGAAAGCAGCCAGACCAAACAGTCCCAGACAAGAAATAAGAATCGCTAGCCCTGCAAAATATCTGGAAAGAACGCCTATCCGTTGTTCGCTGATATAGAGCGCCTTATAATTTTCATCTAAAAATTGATATTCAAATACATTGCCCTTATAGTGCGCCTGATAGGTCTTCTCTATTTGGGCAAGCGCCTGTATTTCAGCTCCCTTTTGAATCTTGACCATGATATTCGGCATGACCGGATATGCCTGAAAAAAGCAGGGTTTCACTGTTTGATACAAAGACTCAAAATTGAAATCCTTCACAACGCCGACAATCTGTCGTTCCTGATCCCAGAATTTTACTGTTTTTCCAATCGGATCTTTTAGTCCCATCGCCTTAATGGCCGATTCGTTGAATATGATTTCATGGCTCGCATTTTCGTTTTCGGTAAAACCACGACCCTCTTTCAGTTTGATTCCAATCGTTTCTATAAAATTGAATCCAACTTCCAAATTGGCAAAATCAATATCCTTATCGGGCTCTTTTCCAGGCCATTGAAATCCTGAAATCGATCCATGTGCGCCTGTTAAGTTGTGATAATAACTCGATGCGCTTGCCACACCCGGCAGGTTTTTTACTTCATTCAAAAATGCGTCAGATGCCCGCAAACTAACTGAATCCATTTCCATCGGTATTTCAAAATGGATCACATTCTCGCGACTATAGCCAAGATTTTTACTCTGGATATATTCAATCTGTTTGTAAACAACGAGTACCGAAACAATGAATATCACAGACACAACAAACTGAAACACCACCAGTCCTTTGCGAACCAGCAATTCACTGAGCGAAGTTTTCAGAGTTCCCTTTAAGACTGATATAGTACTAAATCCTGAAAGATAGAAGGCCGGATAACTACCTGCAAGCAAGCCGGTTATCACTGTGATTCCGAGCACGGTAAGGACAAGATTTCTATTCAACTCGATATCGATTTCCTTGCCGGTTATTGTATTGAATTGTGGTAGAATAAGCAGGACAATCAACAGCGCAACAATCAGCGAAAAAAACGACAGCATGAGCGATTCTCCTAAATACTGGATAACGAGTGACTTGCGCATCGCACCGATTGCCTTTTTAATACCCACTTCCTTCATCCGCCCGGATGCCTTCGCGGTAGATAGGTTCATAAAATTGATACAGGCAATGACGAGAATAAAGGCGGCGATCAATGAAAACAATTTTACATAGGTTATTCTTCCCCCCGCCTGAACTCCGTTCTCAAATTGACCATGCAAATATCTATCCGAATATTTTATCGCAACCAACTGAATATCAAGATCTTTTTGTTTTGAACCGAGATAGTTTTTAAGTTTTGCGTTAAAACCGTCCAACTCCGTTCCACCTTTTAAAATTACAAAAGTGCTCGGGTCGCTGTTACCCCAGGATTTCATAGCTGGCCGCTTTTCAACGAAAAGATCGAAGTTGAAGAGTATATCAAAATGTTCGGTCGCGTTCGGTGGGTTTTCTTCAAAAACCAGCCCGATATTATATAGTCCGCTAAATTCGCCGTGATCCCATTTGATTGACTTTCCTATTACCGAATTTGTGGAATGAAACAGTTTCTGTGCAAGCTCTTTCGAAATACCGATTGTCTGATTATCACGAAATATTGCTGCAGGACTTCCATCCAAAGCGGGACATGAAAGCACTTCAAAATACTCCTTCCCAACAAACTGTCCACCAGCTTTCACATGTGTTTCACCCGCGGATATTGTACCCTTATTGGAAAACCACGAAGCCGGAACGACCGATACCGCTTTATCAACCTCGGGCATGTCGGCCTCAAGAGAATTGGCGAGCAAGCCTGCCGTGTGGCTGATCGTTTTGATACCATCATTGCTGTGATGATTAGCCATTATCTGATATAACGCTGCATCTTTCGCGTTGTATTTGTCAACCTGTAGCTCGTCATTTACCCAAAGATAAATCAGCAACGTACAGGCAAGGCCGGTCGACAACCCAACCAGATTCAGCAGCGTAAACTGTCGTTCTTTCAACAAATTCCGCCAGGCGATCTTTAGATAATTTTTTAGCATAGGATTTTTTTAAAAAAAAGGAGGGTGGAGGAAAGGGAGGAAGGAAAATTTCTTCATCTCATACTTCTAACCTCGGCTCATACATTTTATTTATATCTCATAATCAATTAATTAAAATATAGTAAGGATAAAACCCACGTGCTTAAATCCAACACACCTTTCCTCCCCTTCATCCTTCCTCCCTTTCCTCCTCTTAACCCTTCATTCTTCCCCCCTTTCCTCCTCCAATCTCCCCTCACTCCACTTTCAACGATTTCACCGGATTCAGTAAAGCTGCTCGAATGGCTTGATAGCTGACCGTTAGTACAGCTAATATCATTGCTCCGATTCCGGAAACGGCGAAGACCGAAAGGGAGATTTCTGTTCGATAATTATATTTGGCTAGCCAGGTTTCCATGGCGAACCATGCGATTGGCGTCGCAATAAAGCATGCGAGGATAACCAGAACCACAAAATCCCTGGATAGCATTTGCCACAAATTGGCAATGGACGCGCCCAGGACTTTGCGAATTCCTATTTCTTTCGTGCGTTGCTCAGCTACAAAAGACGCCAGCCCGAAAAGACCGAGGCACGAAATAAAAATGGCAAGACTTGCAAAAAATGCAACCAGCTTTCCAATACGTTCTTCTGCCCGAAACTTCGCATCATATTCTTCGTCTGCAAACTTGTACTCGAACGGGGCGGTTGGAACGAGCCTCTTAAAAACAGATCCGATTTTTGATACAGCTTCGCTGGAATTGAGGTTTGGGTTCAAGCGGATATTAATCCAGTTGGGTGAGCCAAACAGGAAAAACACTGTCGGTGCAATCGGTTCAAACGGAGACTTCATCACCATATCTTTCACTACACCCAGTACTTTAAACTGCTTGTCAATATTGTTGGTCATCCACTGACTTTTCCAATTGACGATTTGCCCCACAGCCGCAGCAGCTTTAGAGTTCCCCTTGAAATTCAGTAACTTAGCTGCGGTCTCGTTGATTACGAAACCAGCAGTATCTGACGCAAAATCCTTGGAGAGATTCCGGCCAGCCACAAATTCCAAGCCCACGGTTTCCGCATATTCGGGTGATACAGTGAGGGTTGCAAATGTGGGCAGAACGCCGGAAGGCATTCCCTCCCAACGAAAACCGTCATTTGAAGACCATATCCCTGTCGTCGGGCTTTGGGATTCAGCGACTTCAACTACTGCACCCGTTCTCTTAAGTTCGTTTCTGATCAAATCAAATTTGCCGTAAAAATCGGAAGACTTCATTTCAACCATCATCAGGCCATTTCGGGAATATCCAACGGGACGTTTTTTGGCAAACTGTACCTGATTATAAATGATAATAGTACAGATTACGAGCGAGATAGAAACTGTGAACTGAGTAGTTACCAATACTTTACGCGGCAACGTCGCAAACCGGCCAAAATGCATAGTCACTCCTTTAAGAACCTTAATGGGTTGAAAAGAAGTAAGATATAGGGCAGGATAACTCCCTGATAACAGCCCAGTTACGAAAACGAATAGCAGACTAAAAGTCCAGAAGTACAGGTTGTTCCATGGGATAGTCATCTGTTTCGCCGCCAGATCGTTGAACCATGACAACGAGATCGTCACCAAAAAGATTGATATGGCAAAAGACAACATCACGACCAGAAATGACTCTGTAAAAAACTGACCGATCAGTTGGCTGCGCAATGAACCAACCGCCTTACGAATGCCTACTTCTTTCGCGCGTTTCTCGGAGCGCGCGGTACTCAGGTTCATGAAATTGATACATGCCAGAAGGAGTACAAAAAAGCCAATTAAGCCAACCAGCCATACATATTGAATAGGTCCACTTTCGGCTTTGCCGTTTGCAAATTGAGAATATAAATGCCAGTTAGTCATTGGATTCAGCCACATTTCGGGTTTGGTGGCAGCTTCCTCCTGCATGCCCTCCATATGCCTGATTACATTGATTTCAGAATCCTTTATCGCTGCTGACGCTTTGGCCAGGTCCACATCGGGCTTCAATTCCACGTATATCAAAATGGCATGATTGTCCCATTTCTTTGCGCTCATATATGGATTTTTTGCAATGAAATAATCCCAATTAGCAAGAAACTGAATATCATGAAACTCAGAATTTTGAGGTAAATCAGCATATACGCCTGTGACCTTCAGATCAAAATCAGTATTGATCTTCACCATTCTATTAAGCGGATCTGCATCGCCAAACAATGATCGGGCCGTGGAAGCCGATAGTATGATAGCCTGCTGATCTTCCAGACTTGCCCAAGACCCCTGTTTCATTTCTAGTGTAAACAGTTCGGGCGCTTTGTTTTCAATAAACACTCCTTTTTTCGAGATCTTGTTTTCCCCGGCAGTCAATATATATTCGCCGGGTGGAGTTGAAGCGACGATATTTTTGAAATTTTCGGAATAATTGCTCTTCAACTCATTGACATAGGGATAAGGCAAAGAACGAGATGTGTGAGTTTTTTCATCAAAAAATTCATTCTGCAATACCTGAGCAATTCGGTCGTATCGCTTGTGATTTTTATTAAAGGATAGCTCATCATAAATCCACAACCCAATCAGCATCGCCACGGCCATCCCCACCGCAAGACCACCAATGTTGATAGCGGAATACCCCTTGCTTTTGGCAAGGTTCCGGAATGCGATTTTCAAATAGTTTTTTAGCATTGGGAAAAAAAAGAAGGAAAGGCCGATGGAGGAAAGGACGAAGGGAAGTCGCTTCATCCCAGTTCCTTTTCTTCGACAATTATTATTTTGTATCTAACTAATACACCACCTTGCAAAGCATTATGAAATCTACGGGGCATTAGATCCGTCCGCTCCTTTCCTCCTTTGTCTGTCCTCCCTTTCACCCCCGCTTCCACCCATCACGAAAATTACGTGCCACTACAGCGGCCGCAAATATCTACCTTATTATCAATCATTTAAAACCATAAGACCTCAAGTAACCGTCCGATATCGAACATCAAGTGTTCGGAGTGAACAGCCATCTCCTGGTTAAACGGTCAAAAGGTCAACGGCTGACTTTTTGATACCTCAGTGCGAAATTCTGTCAAAGAAAAGGCGACCAACTTTCGTCAGCCGCCCCTTCAACCTCTTTGCCCTTGTTACCTAATATATTATCGACCCCGGTTACGACTATCCGAATTGGCAAGGACTGTATCGATTGGATCCTTGCCCGAGAGTAGGTCTTGTCGTGAGGGCCTGCTAGTCACGTGAGGCAATACTCCTCGCCCGCTTGCCGAACCGGGCTTAAGAACTGTATAGTAACCTGCAAGAGGAATTCCCAGATCCAGGCCACTTGACGGCAATTTGTATATGGCAAATACCCCACTGCTGTTTCCCTGGTAGGTCCCGCCGGATTCTTCCCCAATGAACAGGCCACGGTTCTCACTGCGCGCGACGGCAAGGAATTCTGATGTAACCGAAAAGCTCAACCCATCCATCAGGAAAGCCACATCTCCGGCGTAGGCTTTATGGTGTGGATGGTGCATGCCCAGGTTTTGATGCTTTTTGAAACGAAAACGACCCTCGGAGTCCTTATCTATAAAGAATCTGGCGATACCAATGAAGCGCGGCAGGTATGCATGCGCGCCATTCGGAACATCTTTTTTGCGTCTCACTTTCACCTCCACACGGTCGTAATACCGAAAATCCTGCCGGGCGATGAACGCGTAGAGATCCTTCCCCAGCGCATCATTACCACCTTCGTTTCCCCTGACATCAATGATCAGTAGACGCACCGGGCGGCTCCGGATTTCAACAAAAGACGAATCCAGAAAGCGCCGGAAATGCTTGTCACTTCGGGTCGAGTAGAAATTCGCGATCCGAAGGCGGGCCACCGTATCCGATGGGAAGGCAATGTGATTATGATTCGTCAGATAAGAGCTGTTTTGATTGAGTACCTGCCAGGCGTCATAGTCAATGCCCGTCATTTGAAGGGTTATACTGTTTTTCGTGTCATCGGTCAAAACGACCGTAAATGGATCGCTGCTATTTTGAATAAAGTTGGCGTACCAGGCACTGAAATATTGCTGTATCTGCGCATCGGCAGATGACTGTACGTAACCGTCGACAAACATCTGGGGGCGCAGAGCACGTAAAACTGTATCGATATCTTGCCCGTTGATCTGCCTGATATACTTTCCTACTGCCTCAGGGTAACCGGATTTTGTCACCAACAAGCCGCCACTATTGTCGAAACGTACGATCATTGGTATCAATTTGTCTGTGAAAAAGTAGAATGGAAAGCCTTTCATCGGTGGAAAAAATTTGGTATGCCCGCAGCGGAGGTTGGTTAATACGGGATTAACTATTCTGAAAAACGAAAGAAGGGCGATCGAGTCGGTTTTGGCGATCGTCGCTCTGACCGAATCCAGAGAATGCATAAAATTCTCACGCGGCTCGAACCGACCGAAGCCCGGATGAAGTGTTACCACGCTGGAACGAAGCATATCAAGATCAGAAAGCAATGCTGCCGATGATATTTTTCCTGTATTTGAGGATTGTGCGTTGACTGCAAAGACGAAACCCATTTGGAGCAGGATTGTTTTCATGATGGTATTTTTCATTTTTATTTTAAATAGTTAATACCCTAAATACTTAAACCAACTCCCATATTCAAACTTCGAAAGAGCCGCACGCCGCCCGGATTGAATTCAGTCTGGATCTGTGCATGGTGATAGTGACGAACGTAAATTTTCCATTTTTTGCCAAGGCGATAGCCTACTCCGAGCAGCAGTGTGGGTGTTAATCCGCCGACTTTAAATTTTTCTGTAAAAAAATCACCTTCACGGCCCTGCAATTCCCTTCCGCCCCGAAAGGTGGTCTGCAGGTAACCAATGCCTGCCTGCAGTTCCAGAAAAGCCGCTGCAATTCCTTGGCGATACCCCACCGATGTTGCCGCCATCCATCCTGCTTCATTTCCCGAACCATATCGCATGAGCGCTCCATTTTGAAATAGCTGCCCGTGTTTTTTTGCGAAATACACATACTCGCCGCCCAGTTGTAATCCTTTCAGGCCCGAAAACTGCATTCTTATTCCGGGAAGCCTGATCGACCCCGCGTAAGTACCGGTGGTCTGCGTGACGGCTTCCAGGTTAACTGACCAGCGGGATAAATCCGGCCTTCCTGCCTGGGCGAGAACCTGCGTCGAAAGCAGGGCCACTAAAATGATTATTATGATCGTTTTCATCTTTCTTTTTTGGATCAATTGCATGAAGCGTAATCAGGGGTTATCTATAAACTGTTTTACCTTCTCTGCCACCTGATAGCCGGTCTCGAGAATGGATTCATCGGCCGCGCTGGACAAGAATATGCTGGTGGCATTGCTTTCGGGCAGGTGCATTACGACCACCGACAAGCCGCCGCTGTGCCCTGCCATCAATTCGCCGTCTTTGTAGCGGTATTCCCAACCAAGTGCAAAACCCGATAATCCTGCTAGCGGCGTGTAAAGGCGCTTGAAGTTCTGGGCATTCAACAATTGGCTAGTCTGAAGTGCCCGGAAGAACTTGATCATGTCACTCAGGTTACTGCATATCCCAGCTGTGGCATAATCGGCGTAAACGTATTCGGGCGTGAAGCTTTTGCCATCAGGCTCGAAAATCCGGGGCTTGAAAGTGACGACCTCCGACCGATGAGTAATGAAATAGGTGTCTGTCATTGCCAGCGGTGCCAGAATCTTCTCACGAACCACTTCCTCGTAAGGTTTGCCGTACACTTTTTCCAGGATTACAGACAAAAGAACATAACCTGTTTGGCCATAACGCGACTTTGATCCGGCTTCAAAATGCAGGGGCAGTTCTGTGGCAAAGGAAAGGTATTTCCTCCTGCCCATGTATTCCGTTGTGTCCAGCGGCAAAGCCTTATAACTGGCGTTTTCAAGAACATCAGGGATACCATCTGCATGGGAAAGCAGCTGGCTGATGGTTACCCGCCGCCACGCCGCGGGTAGCCAGTCCAGGTAATCGGAAGCTTTGGCCGTTAGTTGTATTTTTCCATCTTCCACCGCCTTCATGACCATAACGCTGGTGAAGAGTTTGGCAGTGGACGCCAGTATAAACAGGCTGCGCTCTGACACAGGTACAGTGCCTTCCGGTACCTCATTGCCCTGGAAGTAAGTGGCTTCCTCCCGACCGTTTCTCACCATAGCCCAGGCCACCGGCGCTTTGAAAGGCAACTTTTTGGCACGTGTACTCACCAACCCGGCGATTTGACTTTCCAGCTCACTGGCATTCGCAGGTGCCAGTTCATACTGCTCGCAAGAGCCGAGGATGAAAATAACGACTGTCGCTATCAAAAATGCTGTTCTCTTCATGGGTTATTGCGTAAAAAGTTTAGCCCTGAATCGCCCGCTGGCGGAAGCCTCTGGCTTGAACTGGGTACCCACACCGACGTTAGTCACCGTAAAAGTGCCCTCAGCAATGCCGTTACTCAGCCTTGTAACCTTGACACTTCCGCCGCTCGGCGTCAAAGGCATATTGGGGCCGGGTATGTAACAGCTGTTGTAACCTGTTCCTGGCGGCAAAAAATGGAACCGTGTCCCGTCTGCGGCCAGATCATAGGCATGGCTCCCCACTTCGCCTTTCCAGGTAAGCAAAAAATGGCCTCCGCCCTCATCTTCGGGATTTGCAAGGATATAGCGGGAGCCCATTTTCACCACAGGCGACGCAGGAAAGCGAACCGGGGCTCCTTCATTAATGCTCAGTTCGATCCACCCGTCCCCCATGACAGATATATTGGACACCAGTAAATAAGTACCTGAAACCGGCGCTTTCAATTCCATAATTACCTTGGCCTCGGCAGTTCCGTTCACCGAAGCAGGTGCTTTGTACTCCACCGTCTGCTGGGTCGACTTCGTGAGATCACCGGGACCGGTCAGTTCCCAGGACTTTACGAACCGGGACGGCAATGGAGCTGGCGTACCCACCGGATAGCCTGGCTCATTGTAGGGACCGCCAGGGTTATTTACCAAGGGAATGAATAAATTGTCCCAGTCGGCCTCGGTAAAGAGCATCGCTTTGATGGTCTGTTTCTGTCCGGTTTCCAGACTTGCTTTATAAGGCGAAAGGGAAATCCTGTTCATCAGCGACCAGTCGCTGAAATGGGTGGTTTTAAAACTCACAGTTTTGGACTGCTCGTTGAAGCTATCTGCACCGACAAACTTCCACACCCCATCTGCCATCTGGTAGGCCAGTCCGAGCGTTTGCAGCAAGCCAACACTGTCGGCATAGCTGGCCCAGGAGTAGTTAATGTTGACAGGCTTGGAAAATGTCTGCCCATGCGGCGTGAGCCTGAATGCAGTCCCAATACCTGCAATGTTGGTATTCGAAACCGGCTCTATTCCAACCGTAGTGTTTGACGAAATAGCTCCCTGTGGAATGTCAATGCGTATTCGCCCATCAGCAGATTGCAGCGACCCGCCGGCCGGACCAATGGTCTTAGTAACCGCAGCCCCAACCGGCATTCCGACCGGCCGCACCAGCGGAGTTATTGCCGGCGACTGCTCCGGCTGGTCAATATCCTCGCGCTCACAGCCGAGCGGGAGAAGTGCTGTTAACGCGATCAATAGCAGGTAACAGCTTCGATTGATTTTATTTTTCATGGCTTTTTTAAAAATGAATTGTTAAAACGTGTAATCAATAGGTAAACACGGTCCGTATCACGTGCGTATCCGCTTTGGTCTGCGTAGACCGGTATTTGGTCAGGAGTTCCTTCGGGTAACCGTCCGCGTCGTAGGTGTATTTGAAATCATAAGCTTCAACCAACGGCCGGCCGCCGCTATAATGTTTCCGGGGGAAAACCATATTATGTCTGGTGTACTGGTTAAAAAACAGATCGGGGATTTTCAGTTGCGCATAAGGATTGATGGCGAAATCGAAGTCGTAGTAACCTTCCTCGCGGCCTCCGTTGTGGCTGACATAAACGTCATGGAAGGCGCTCCCCCCGGACATGGTTTTGGAATAATAATCGGTGTATTTCCCATTTTCGAGTTGGTACTGGACGTCGATGCGGTATGCGTGTTCAGCTCCAGAATCCGTATCCAATTTGAAGTAACCCGCTGTGACTGAGATTTTATCAGAACCTTTCATTTCTTCCAGCGCCACCACGCGACCTTTATTATCGTAGCGCGCAGTCAGCTTTTTTTGCATCGTATTACTTTCATCAAAAGATTCGATAGAAGTAATGTTGCCGTTTGTGTAGTTGAAAATGTCTTTTTGCATCAGGTAGGTGGATTGGTCTGCCCTTTTTCCCCATATTTTCCTTTGCAGGATTTCTCCGTTCACGAAGTACTCGTAATCTGTCTTGGTCTGCGGCCTGCTCACCCCGTCTACTATTTTCAATTCCACCACGGATTTCAATTTCTTGCCCGCGACTTGTCCGCCCATCGTGTACAATGCATTTTCCTGCACTTCCGCCTGTGTCAATGTGCGCTCCGCGTAGCTTCCCCATTTGGAGACCGAAAGGTGAAACCTTACCGCTTTCGCTGGCAGATAAATCGCCTGGGTACCCGCCGCCAGATAATGTATCTTGTAATCCATTTCATTTTTCGCGTCCCAGCTTTTTACGATCAGTTGCGCGGGGATGCTGTCGTACAGTATCTCGCCAACTTTGATATGCGCACGGATAAATACACGCTTGTCCATGGGTGGCTGATCGTCGCCGGTTTTTTTTCCAAAGGCCCCGGCGGGGTATCCGAAGCTCTGAGGGGTATCAGTATTACCTACAGGAAGCACTTCGAGTCTGACCTCCTTATCGGCTTTTTCCTCCAAAATCAGCGAAACACTCAGCGGCTTGGTAATTTGGGCTGCTTTTGATGATCCCGCTATGGGCGTAGCAAATTGCGTTGCCCCCGAGTCGTCATTGATGATCAGCCGCTGTATCTTATAAACGCCCTTTGGCAACTTTACGAAAGGTGTGCTGCATTGGTTTTCAAAGAGCACCCGGGTAGTCAGGCTGATTTGCTTCTCTGGTATTTTCGGATTTTCAATTGTGACATAAGCGGTAAGGTTTTTTGAACTGTTCCAATGGCCGCTCAGGTTTTCAAAAACCAGCTTGAAATTTCTCTGCATGACGGAGTCGACGCGGTCGGGGATGCTGATATCCGGCTCAATCAGGTCTTTTTTACAGGAGAAAAAAGCGAAAAATAATAAAAGGAAGGTTGGGAACTTGATAAACTGTTTCATGGCTGATAGTAATGCAATTGTGACTTTTTTAAATGGATATTAATTTTTGGACATAGCAATACACGTACGGAAAACCGTATCAAAAATGACATTGAGAAATGTGACTTAAGTCAATTGACTGACTGGGTACCAGTTGCTGAATGTATGCTGCCCTTGCTTCTTACGGTTTGTTTATAACAAAATTTAACGGAGATCCATATACGAGGTTAGCGTTCTATTTTCAGACGATCCGATTTTTTAAGGCCTTGGCCACGGCCTCACTCTTTGAATTCACCTGTAGTTTTTCGTAAATATTCCGGATATGCGTGCGAACCGTATCAATGGATATCTTTAGATCGGCTGCGACCATTTTGTAGCTGTTGCCATCCACGAGCGATTTCAGCACGGCTTTCTCCTTTTCGGTGAGGCCATAGTTCTCGTCACCCGGCGACATTCCGACAAACATCTGAAGTACCTGTGTTGCAATGGAAGAGTTCATCGGAGCCCCGCCTTCATATACGTCCCTGATCGCGCTGATAATGGCCGAAGGAGTGCTTTTCTTCAGCACATACCCATTTGCGCCGAGCCGGATCGCGTCATAAATATTCCGGTTATCATCAAAGACTGTGAGCATGATGATCTTAACCGACTGGTTCTTTTTCCGGATCATCCGTACCCCATCTATGCCGCTGGCGCCGGGCATATCAATGTCCATCAATACCACGTCCGGTTTTAAAAGGGCCACGTCCGCAGCCGCGGATTCGCAATTTCCAAACTTTCCTACCATTGTGAATTCCTCTGTGCCATCCAGCAGCAGGCCCATCGTTTCCCGAAATTGCTCCACATCATCGTAAAGAAGTACCCGTATCATCTTTATTTTTGCGTTTTTCTAATTTGGTTCATTCATCGAATCGATTTGACACTGCAAAGATCATAGCCAAGGCATTGGAAAACAACGCATATTCATGCGATAGGCATCAACAAGTTAATGGTGGTGCCTTTGCCAGGTTCGGAAACGACCGACAACTTCCCGTTTACATTGCCTGCACGGATCTGCAAGTTTTTCAAACCGTTTCCTCTTAGGGTACTGCCTGGTTGGGGCATCTCGAAACCCACGCCATCATCTCCGATCGTTAACCTCAGTTCCGAACCGTTTTTTGACAACTTGATTACCACCATACCGCACTTGGCATATTTCACGATGTTATTGAGCACCTCTTTAAAAATCAAGAAAATCTCCCGCCTGGATTCCATCGAAAGGTGCAATTCCAGAACAGATGGCTCTGTTTCAAAGCGGTAGTCAATTTGTTTGGGTTCCAAAACGGTTCCGGCTGTTTCCTTCATGCGCGCCACGATCTTTGCGATGCTGTCATTCACAGGGTTGATACTCCACACAATATCGTCCATGGCTTCCATCATCTGGCGGGTACTTTGGCTGATCGTGTTCATGTATTGCTTGTTTTTCACTTCGTCAAGCGACTTCTGCTGCAGCGCGATGGTGCTTAAGATGTTGATTGTACTCAAGGTCGAACCCATGTCATCGTGGAGGTCGCGGGCCAGCCGGTTCCGGACTTTTTCAATATGCAACAGTTTCTGTAGCCTTAGCCGGTGCAGGTAAAAAAGCACGAAACCCGCAGCGGTGGCAACCAGCATGTAAAACCAGATCGTCTTCCAAAACGGCG
The DNA here is from genome assembly GCF_056895215.1 of Dyadobacter sp. HNCC25DJ184. Lineage (NCBI taxonomy): Bacteria > Pseudomonadati > Bacteroidota > Cytophagia > Cytophagales > Spirosomataceae > Dyadobacter > Dyadobacter sp. HNCC25DJ184. The sequence continues at coordinate 19,503 of NZ_JBXHAQ010000021.1, forward strand.
GTTCGATCCTCAAAGCCACACTGGTTGTGGCCGGAGAATAGTCGCCCAGCTCATTTTTGGCCCTGACCATAAAGCGGTAATGCCCGTCAGGCAGAAAATTGTAGCTCACCTGCCCGCGTGCCGACAGCCGGACCCAAGCCGTATCAAGCCCCTCCATCTTGTATTCATAGCTGATCCGTTCTCTATGTGCAAAGCTGATTGCAGCAAAATCGATCTTGAAACTGTTATGCATATAAGGTAATGTGATCATTCCTGGCCGCAATAGTGAATCCACCGAAAGGTAACGGTTGTTCAACTGAAAGCCGGTGATGGTTACGTTTGGCGGAATTTGCGCCGTCTTATACTCTTCCGGATCAAAAATGACCAGGTGCTGATTTCCTCCGAATGCCAGCCTCCCATTTTTAAGGATGGCACTTCGTTCAGGAACATAGCCGTTGTTATGAATGGTGACGAGTCCGTCTTGCTGGGTGTATTTGGTCAGCAACTTAGTCGACGGGTTGAACTTATAGATCCCCGAAGCGCCGCCGACCCATATGTTCTGGCGACGGTCCTGTTGAAGAGCGAACTGGGTCCCCGACAAGCTTTCAGTATGTTCAACTTCAAAATTGACTTTGTACGTCTTTGGATTAATCGTGCCCAGGTGCTCTCCGGCAAGAAACACCAGCGAATCGTGAACCGGCAGTATATCACGGACACCGGCAATATGGCTGGACCCTGCTTTTTGGATATCGATCGTCCGCATGATCTTACCCTTCTGCGCATCAATGATCAATATACCTTTCCCGCTCACTGCCACCCACAGCCGGTCGCCGGGTAAAAATACCATCCGGTTTATTGGCCCACCCAGTGAGAGCAGCTTCTGAGGAGAGATATCCGACAAAGATTTCGATGGATCGTATCGCCAAACACTTCCATTTTCGAGCCCGATCCAGAGCATGCCCTTGTGATCTTTGGCAATTTGACGTACGCGGCTGTTCTCAAATGCTTTTGGAGCATATAGCACTGCCTTTTTGCTCACAGCTTCATATCGGGCGATCTGTCCCTGATCACAGCCTGCCCAAACGTTGCCCTGGTCATCTTCGCAAAGTGATAATATCCGCTGCGTCGCATCACCTAGCTCGTTAAATGCCTCTACCGGAGCTACATGTGCGCCGTTCATTTCATTGCTCAGCAGAAAAGCCCCCCTTCCCCAGGTTCCTATCCATAGCCTGTTTTGCCGGTCTGTCAGCAAACTGCTGATCGAAGCCCGTCGTTTTTCCTGGCTCAGCAGTATATGGGTGTATTTGTATCTGTTGCCGGCAGTATAATACAGCCCATTGTCGGTGGCCACCCATAAGATACCTTCTCTGTCCTCAAAAACCCCTGCAATGGAATTGAAATGAATGCCGTAAGGATTATTTATCGGCGACCTCAGATCTGCAAAATATTTTCCATGGTGGCCGCGGAAGTAATTGAGTCCGTAGGCTACGGTAATCGAGTCCTCATAGTTGCCAAAACCGTACACCTCAAAAAAATTGTCGTTCCCGGGGTTGTTCATGCCGAGTGTGTCGCTGGTAAATTTCCCTATGTTCCTGTCAAAGCAGAAAAACCGGGTTTTCGATGGTTCAGTGGCGACCATCCAGTACCGGTTTTTGCGGTCAATATGCAGCCTGGCGATTGTAGGCGGGAGCTGTCGGCTGCCAAGCATCGGCTCGAACGGTTTACTTCGGGATCGCGAATGATAGGTTTTTGTTTTTTTATCCCAAAAGCCAAAATCGTTCTGTGACAAAACCCAGAACCTGCCCATGCCGGGATCCGGCACTACATCGGTCACCTGCAGGAAATCAGGTAAGGAAAAGGGACTACTGCTTCTCGAAAAACCGCCTTTCGCCGCATCAAAATACTGACAATTTTTACCTCTGCAAACCAGGAAAATCCGACCTTCATCGTCTTTGCGGAGCCATATCTTAAATGGCCCATATATCTCTTTGCTCCCTTCATAGGGAACATAGCGTACCGAAAAGTTATTGAGATCCAGTATCCCCAGTCTGCTGCCCGACCTGATCCATACCTTTCCATCTCCATCTTCCAGTACCTGATCGACACGTTCTTCCAGGACAATCCGCATACTGACACCGTCAAAACGCTGCAAGCCACTTTGCGTACCGATCCACAGATAACCCGTTTTGTCCTGCCAAACACAAAGTACGTTGTTGGAAAGCAAGCCTTCTCCGATAGACAACCGGTTGAAAATATAGTTTTGCGCACAGCAATATTGGTTTGCCAGCGAAAAGATAATGACGAAGAGTGCCCTGAAAATCATACTGCAAAGTTAACAGAATCCAGGAATGAGCTCATCGCATAAGTATGCTGGACCCGGATGTATCGACAAGAATACTACACCGAATCTACATACGGGTTTGATTTTTCCAAGTGGCGCCATAGACACGGATATAAGAAAAACACATTGCCTTAGCTGCCTATAACTTTATTTCAATCGTATAAATGACAGCTCCCTTCCTTCTTCCTCCTTCGTCTCTTGCTCCTCCCCTATTCCGCCCTCAAAGCCTTCACCGGATTTGCCAACGCTGCTTTGATACTTTGAAAGCCGACGGTTGCGAGGGCTATGGAAATGACGGATATGGCCGCAACAACGAATATCCACCATTCGACACCGATCTTGAATGCGAAGTTGGCCAGCCACTGGTTCATTGCGTACCATGCCACTGGCAAGGCGATAATAATTGCGATGATCACAAGGAGCAAAAAGTCCTTTGACAAAAGCGACACCACCCGTAAAACACTGGCTCCCAAGACTTTCCTTATACCTACTTCTTTGGTGCGTTGCTCTGCAGTATATGAAACAAGGCCTAAAAGCCCCAGACAGGAAATCAGGATAGCCACGCCAGCGAAAAAATTAAATAATTGGCCTGTCTGTTGGTCAGCTTTATATAGCTGGTTATAATCTTCATCCAAAAACGCATACTCAAATGGATATTCAGGCATGTAAGTCTTCCATATTTTTTGTGCAGTTGCAAGTACAGTTGTTGCAGATTCACCCGTTGTGCGAGCCAGAACGACAGTATTTTCCTTTGGATTACTATATATTATCAATGGCCGGATCTCCTCGTGAGCCGGTGCAATATTGAAATCTTTCACGACGCCTATAATCGTACCCTCAATCCCGTTGTCCTTGAATCTCCTGCCGATCGGATTTTTTATACCAGTAAGTTTCACCAGCTTTTCGTTCAATATAAAATGAGCAGAATCAGCCGCTGTTCCGTCAAAGTTTCTACCCGCCAAAAGTTTAATGCCAAAGTCTGGAATAAAATCCTTATCCACACTGGTGTGAGCCAATATCGGTGTGCTTGCCGGATCTTTGCCGTCCCAATCCGCGGATGCCGTACCGCTTCTAACGGCGATGGGCCTGTCACTCGAAAGGGTTACGTCCTTGATACCGGACTCATTCATTAAAGCCTCTTTGAATTTGGATGCGTGTTTTCCTCCATCGAAGCTAAAAACCTGCTCCCGGTTGAAGCCTAAATTTAACTCACGCATATATCGCAGCTGCCTCGCAACTACTAATGTACTGATTACCAATACGGTGGTCAATACAAACTGAACCACTACCAACCCCTTTCTCAGGCCTGCGTCACTATGCCGGCTTGACCGTCCACGCAGTGCGCTGATAGGGCTGAACCGTGCAACAAGAAATGCCGGATAGATTCCTGCCAGGAGGAACGTCAGCAAAAGCGATCCTGATAAAACAAGCCATGCTTGTCCGTCAAGCAACGAAAAATGGCCTGTCTTTCCGGTAATATTAGCGTAATAAGGAAGAAGTAATTGAATAAGAGCAACTGCCAGCACCAAAGACAATATCAAAGTCATAGCCGACTCGACCAATAATTGGCTTGCTAATTGTTTGAGTTGCGCTCCGACAGCTTTTCGAATCCCAATTTCTTTGATGCGTCGGGAAGCTCTTGCGGTAGTAAGATTGACATAATTGATACATCCGATACTCAACAAAAACAAAGCGATCAAGCCAAGAATCTGAACTTGTTGAAGTGCGGAACTAGTTCCTTCATCCATATTGTACAAATGGATTTGGCTAAGTTCCTGCAATTTATAAGTGGATGGATCCTCGCTCGGATCCACTATTGCACTTTTTATCGCGGTCAGCTTTTTACCGATTAATTCCTGATTAGCTCCTGGCACCAACTTTACATAAGCAGTAAGCCAAACGTCACTCCAGTTCTCGTCGAAAGATTTTCCTGGATGAGCCTTTTTAAAAGCCTGCTCCGTCATTGAAAACGGCCAGTATATCTCATAGCGCAGCGACGAATTGTCGGGATTATCGGCCAACACGGCGCTCACGGTAAATGTCTCATTATTCTCGACACTGCTAAATACTCGCCCAATTGCGTTCGCCGATCCGAAAAACTTTCTGGCCACCTTCTCTGTCATTACTACCGATGAAGGTGTGGTAAATGGACGGGTTCGATCGCCATATAGCACTTTTAAACCGGAGAACATCCGCAGGAAATTATCGTCGGCATAAGCCAGATCCCCTTTCTCTGTAAAAGTTTTCCCTTTAACCCGAAAAGTATGACCTTCATAGAAGGTGGTAATTCTTGTAACCTCCTCCACTTCCGGTAAAGATTGTTTCGCTTTAACCGCCAGAGGGGCCGGAGTGTCTTCAAACGATTCCTCATCCTCCCCTTTCCCGAAATGCGAATTGATCCGGTAAATACGATCAGCGTCAGCATGAAAACGATCAAAACTAAGCTCATCTTTTACCCACCAAAAAAGTAGCAAGCTCACTGCCAGTACCACTGCAAGCCCACCAATATTCAAAGCCGAATACCACCGGCCCTTGATCAAATTTCTGAAGGCGATTTTTAGATAGTTTTTGAACATATGTAGGAAGAAAGGAGGAAGGGAGGAGGGATGAAGGGAGTACCTCGATCCATCTTCACTTCTTTGTTAAAAGACAATCTCGTAATTCGTTTATTATCAATTATATTCAAAACCTGTTTATCGACAATATCTGTTTCTTGCCACCCCTTCCTCCCTTTTGTCCTTCATCCCTTTCCTCCCTTTACGTTCAACTCATTCACTTCGCAAGCTCTTTACTGGATTTACCAACGCTGCTTTGATACTTTGAAAACCAACTGTTACTACTGCTAATAATATGGCCAGGAAGCCTCCGATGGCATATATCCACCATCTGATTTCAATCCTGGTTTCGAAGTCTTTGAGCCAGTTGGTCAGGAAATACCATGCGACCGGGCAAGCTATCAGGATTGCTATAAAAACGAGCTTCAGGAAATCGTAAGAAAGCATACTCACGATGCTGGCAACCGATGCCCCAAGTACTTTCCTCACTCCTATTTCTTTAATACGCGTTTCTACGGTAAATGTGGCAAGACCGAAAAGACCAAGACAGGCGATGAATATAGCCCATACCGATGCAGTCGTAAATACCTGGCCATACTTTTGCTCTGAAACATATTGTTTGCTAAAATTCTCGTCGACAAAAAAGTATTCAAATGGGTTGCCACCAAAAAAACTTTTATAGAGCGTTTCCAATTTGGCAATTTTGCTACCAAGTTCGTCCGGAGTGAGTTTGATGGTGATATAGGTGTTGCTGTTTTGGGGATAAAAAATCGTTGGTGCAATGGCCTGCTGCACGCCCACATGGTGATAGTCTTTGACCACGCCAATCACCTCGAGATATCTTTCGTCCCACCGGATCTTGTTCTTAACAGCTTCTTCCGCGGAACGGAAGCCAAATTGCTCCACCGCACGCTCGTTGAGCAGCACTTTGCTATTGTCGTTCCATTCTACATTAGCTTCCTCAGGCGTAAAATTCCTTCCGGCTTTCAGGCTGATCCCATAGGTTTTCAAATAACGATCGCCAACAATTGCGAAAGAATAGGACTTTAATTCGTCCCCTGCCTTGGACCCTGGCTGAGTGAATCCGGAAGTCTGGAAATTGTACCAGCGTCCGGGAACTGTACCCGACAAACTATAATCTTTGACAAAACTTTGTTGCTCCAGCTCGTTCCAAAACGCAGCCTGGCGCGCCTTGTAAGAACTATCCTGCCCGGCTTCCGGTCCGCGCACCACCAATAGCTGATCGATATTGATACCCAAATTCTGGTTCTGCATAAACCTGAGCTGGGTATATATTACAATGGTCGCCAATATCAGAACAATGGAAATCGAGAACTGCGACACAACCAGCGACTTCCTTAGAATCGCACCCGTGGAAGTTTTGGTGAAGCTGCCTTTCATGATTTTCACCGGGTTGAAATTCGACAAAGCATATGCCGTATAAGCTCCGGATATCAACGTCCCGGCAACCAAAACGCCAAGGCCCATCCACCATATTGAGGAATGGAGAATAGATTCAAGCGATAGATCCATTCCAATCAGCTCATTGAAAAACGGCTGGATGATTTGTATCGAAAGGATTGCCGTCAGCATACTGAGTACAGTAACCAGCACGGACTCGCCAAGAAACTGGGTTACCAAATTGCCCGAGGTAGCGCCGATTACCTTGCGAACGCCCACTTCATTTGCACGTTTTAGTGAGTTAGCAGTCGATAGATTGATATAGTTAAACCAGGCAATGCTCAATATCAAAACCGCAATAATCAGCAACATATATACATACTTCAAATTCCCGACCGTCTGGTAAGTCTCAGTCAGACTCGCGGCCAAATGGACGTTGGAAAATGGCTGCAATCTGAATTTGATACCATCTTTGTCTTGCTGAAGGCCATCCCGCATCCTGGTCAGTTTCTGATCAAGCCCCTTGTAGTCAGTATTTTTAGATAACAAGAAAAAGGTATTAAATCCCTGTTCATCCAAATTATCAATATCTGCGTCCTGGGCGATGGTTGCAACCGAAAATACCATATCATACTTGATATCGGAATTCTCTGGCATCTCATAAACTGCTTCCACCGAAAAAGGAGTGGTACCGTATTGGTTAGAAAGCGTCAGGGTTTTGCCCAAAGGATTCTGAGTTCCAAAATATTTTGTAGCTGTCTTCCTTGAAAGAAAAACCACCTTCGGTTTGCTCAACGCTTTTTTGTCGCCGCTAAGGATATTGAACGTGAAAAAATCAAAGAAATTTCCGTCTGCATAGCTGACATTAGCTTCACGAAACGACTCTGCATTTTTGCCTTCCTTCTTCACAATACCCTGCCCACTTCCCTCAGTAAATCGACAAAAATCCTTGATTTCGGGGAAGGTGCGCTTGGCGATAGTGGCCCAGCCAGGTTCAATTTCTCCCCAGGTTTCACCTTTTTGACCCAGGTTTAGCAGCCGATACATCTGCGGTAAATTGGTATGGAACTGATTCACGCTTTTCTCAAAACTCACATATTCCAAAATCAGCACGAAAGCAGCGATTCCCATGGCAAGCCCGCCGATATTGATAAAGCTGTAAACCTTATTCCGAAAAAGGTTTCGCCAGGCTATTTTGAAGTAGTTTTTGATCATGACCTTAATAATTTATATGTAGTCAGGTTGAATTGTTTTTAATAAAGGCCAAATGCATGCCAAAAACTAAGTAGCTCATAATAAGGAAGATATAAAAATAAAACGTCCACTTATTGTTCAAAATCGAACGCTCAGCGGACGTTTTTTACAGTCAAAAGGTTAAGAGGTGAACGGTTAATGGACCCATTTCGGACCGTTTTAAACATCGTCTTTTGGGATACAAAGATGGCATCAAATTGAAAGGCTTCGAGTTCTCGTTTTTCCAGGAGCCGAATAAAAAAAGTGATCCCGAAGCTCCGTTAACCCTGTTCCCCCTCTCCTTCTCAATATCATTCACTTCTCAAACTCTTCACGGGATCCAGCAACGCTGCTCTTATCGCTTGCGAACTAACGGTCACCAATGAAACCACAATGGCCAGTACACCCGCCAACGCGAATATCCACCATTGTACGTCGATCCTATATGCGTAGCCTGCAAGCCATAATTCCATTGAATACCAGGCGACTGGCGTTGCGATAACGATAGATATCACTACCAAAATGAGGAATTCCCTGGAAAGCAAAGTGGTGATATTAGCAACTGACGCACCCAGCACTTTTCGCACGCCGATTTCCTTAATTCGATTTTCGGCCATATAAGCGGCAAGTCCGAATAAGCCAAGACAGGAAATAAATATAGTCAATCCGGCAAACAATCCCGTCAGCGTCGCAATACGCCGCGTATCTTCAAATTTCAATGAATAGTCCTGATCCAGAAAGTGGTATTCGAAAGGATAATCGGGATTATATTTTTTAAAAATGGATTCTATCGCCGCCAGATTGTCGCTCGTGCCTTTTGTATCTGTCAATTTGATATGGATAACATTAAAATAGCTTCTCGCTCCCTCGATAATCATCGGTTTGAAGTGATTGTACGGAGAACCTAAAACGAAATCCTTGATCACCCCGATGACATGATATTCCATATCACCATCCTTCACAATTTGGCCAATCGGCTCTTTGAAGTTCATTACCTTTGCCGCCGATTCGTTGAGTATCATTGCATTAGAGTCAGAAGGGTAGGCACTCAGATCCATATCTCTTCCCTTTAACAACTGAAGACCTACGGTTTTAACCAACCCTTCGTCCTCGCTAAAACGGTCAAAATCAATCTTTTCAGTTGTGTTTTTACCTCGCCATTCAACACCCCATGTATCACTCCACGACATGCTCATTGGCGAACTGGTTTTACTCACTGACGAAGCTATTCCAGAATTAATTAATTCGCTTTTGATAGCTGTATAGTTCTTCTGCAAATCACCTGTAAACCAATGATATAAGACTTGCTCCCGATCATATCCAGCGTTTCTGCTTTGGGCATATCGGATCTGCTGAACGACAATCATGGTCGACGTAATCAGGATAATTGCAAAACTGAATTGGACGACAACCAATATTTTGCGTGGATTTATGGCCGCGTTTGTTTTCCTAAACGTTCCCTTCAAAACTGCAATCGGCTGAAAAGATGAAAGAAAAAATGCCGGATAACTACCTGCTATAATGCCAGTTAAGAATACAAATGTCAAGATCAGCAACCAGAAATAGGGATTACCATATGGAACGGCCAGTTCTTTGCCGACAATTAAACCGAAGGAAGGTAAAAACAGAGCGACAAGCAGCAAAGCGAGTACTCCTGCAAAAAGCGAAATGAGAATCGACTCGCCGATAAACTGACCAATCAGCAGACCTTTATTTGCCCCGGCTGTTTTGCGAATGCCCACTTCCTTGGCACGCTTTTCGCTACGGGCAGTACTCAAATTCATGAAATTAATACAGGCAATAATCAATATGAAGGCAGCGATGATGCCAAACAGCCGGACAATTTCAATCCGCCCTCCCGCAATCTTGCCGTTTTCAAAACTTGAATAAAGATGCCATTTGCCCGCCGGATGCAGGAAAACTTCATTTTCTTCTATGTTGTTGGAGTGCCTTTCGGTAATATTCTTTATTTTTTCACCGAGTGCAGTAACGTTCGTATTTGGCTTAAGAAGGATAAAAGTGTTGACCGAATTATTGCCCCAATATTCATCTTCCTGGCCATTTTTTTTGAGATACTCCCAAGGCAATATGTACTCAAATTCAAACCGGGTATTGATTGGCAGATCCTTCAATATGCCGGTGACTGTAAAATTATCCTTGTCAATTGTGATCACCTTATTTAGTGCATCGACCGTTCCAAACATCTTTTTCGCCATTTTCTCAGTAATGACGATCGAGTAGACTCCATTCAAAGCGGTATTAATGTCACCCTGAAGTAATGGGAAACTAAACATTCTCAAAAATGCAGGATCCGTGGTGAGTGCCTGTGAAGACATTTTTTTTTCGCCAACTTTGGTTACATACCAGCGAGAATCCGCTCGCGCAACATCTTCGATTTCAGGATATTCATTTTTCAAAGTCGGACCCAGAATTTTTGGTGTATTGTCCCAACATTGTAACTTTCCGTCGAAAGTCGCGCGGTTCCAGGCCTCGTATATATTGTCCTTTTTGGTATGAAACTGGTCATAGCTAACCTCGTTGTATATCCAAAGAATTATTAGCACGGCGCTAGCCATACCCACCGCCAACCCGGCTATATTGATCCCTGAAAATGCCTTGTTGCGAAGCAGGTTTCTGAATGCAATTTTTAAATAGTTTTTTAGCATGGCTTAAAAAGAAATAAGTACGAAAGAGATGAAGGACTAAGGGGTAAAAGGTTTACTGCTGAACACTTAGTCCATATATTTTTGGAGATTTGGTAGCTACTAACAATCAAATTATTGAACTGATCAGGGAAATCATCGTATCGACTGGCAATCGAGAAAGAACTTGCTGAAATTCGTGAATTTCTTAAGGATAGCGGAGTCGATAACCGAAATTTTAAACTTGACGGGCAGAGGCCAGCAATTACGATAAATAAAATCGCAGAAGATAAAAAACTCATTGAAAGCCGATTAACAATCATAAATCCATCTATTTGAGCAGTCTATTTCTTTTGATCAACGTTAAGATTTGTCCCCTCGAGCTTAGCCCCCCTATCCCTTTTCTCCCTTTCGTCCTTCGTCCCTTCCCTTCATTCCACTTTCAAACTCTCCACTGGATTCGCCAACGCGGCTTTGATACTTTGGAAACCGATTGTCGCTAATGCTGTCATAATTGTCAGAATCGCGGCAATGGCAAATATCCACCACTCAATATCAACTTTATAGGCGAAACTTTGGAGCCAGGCGTCCACAGCATACCAGGCAAGCGGCATGGCAATTAAGATAGCAACGAGAACAGGTTTTAAAAAATCCTTAGACAAAAGAGTCGTTATGCTCGCAACGGATGCACCCAACACTTTTCTCACGCCGATTTCCTTCGTGCGTTGCTCGGCGGAAAATGCACTCAAACCAAAAAGTCCCATACAGGCAATCAATATGGCAATTCCGGCGAATGTCGTGAATAGCTCTTGCACGCGTTGTTCGGATCGATACATCGCGTCGAAATCCTCACTTAGAAAAGAGTACTCAAAAGGAGTTCCGGGCGCGATTTTATTCCAAACAGTTTTGACAGAGGCAACCGATGATGGTATATCCGAAGCGTTTAATTTGAAAGAAACGGCTTGCAAAGCTGCCTTTTCAACGCTAGTTCCTAAAGCATTACTGCTCACAAATAACCCCAAAGGCGCGATTTGATTTCGAAGTGACTCGAAGTGAAAGTCTTTTACAACACCGATAACCGTTGCTGTTTCTCCTCCTGATTTATGAATAATTTGTCCGATTGGATTTTTATATCCCAAACTTTTTGCGGCGCTTTCGTTGATAATTACTCCGCTTTCATCGGCCACATTTCCAGTCACAAAATTCCTTCCCCCTATCAATTGCAGGTCAAGTGTCGGGACATAATCGGCATCCACCATCCATTCCTGCATATTGAAGGAATATTTTTGATCCGTTTGTCCTCCCGGAAACCACATATCATTCCATCGCTGTGAAGTCACGGGAAGAAACCCACTCACGGAACCAGATAATATAGAGGGATTTCGAAGTACTTCGTTTTTAAATGTACGAACCTCCGACGCTGTGGACTGTGGCGTTTTGACCACCAAAATTTGCTCTTTGCCGAAGCCCACTCTTCTGGACCTGATGAACCGAAGCTGCTCATTGATCAGCAAAGTCGCTACGATTAGCAAAACCGAAATTGAAAACTGAAATACCACGAGATAACTGCGCAAACCGGATCTGGTATTAATGACCTTTAACCCGCCTTTCAATGCTGATGCCGGTTGAAACGAGGAAAGATAAAAAGCGGGATAAACGCCTGCCAGCAACCCTATAGCTCCGGTTATCGCCGCGATATAAAAAAGTGTATTGACATCGAACACGTCAGATATCGACAACTGCTTGGCCGACAACTCATTAAACATCGGCAACAGGCTATACAAAAGCAGCGCTCCAACCCAAAAAGCCAGAAAAGTTGTGAGCATAGATTCAGACAAAAACTGAAATATCAATATGCTTCTGTCTGAGCCCATAACTTTGCGAACACCAACCTCGCGCGCCCTTTTAGATGAACGGGCCGTTGTTAAATTGATAAAGTTGAAGACCGCGATTAGTAAAATGAACAAACCGATCAGCAGGAAAATATAGAAATATTGAATACTACCATTTGGCGCAAGTTCGCCTTCCCGATCAGAATAGAGATGAATTTTGGAAAGCGGCATCAGGGAATAACTGAAATTATTACCCTGCTTTCTGGATTCCGCCAAAGTTGTATTGAAATACTGACGAAGCGCACCATCCATATTAAGTTGAACCAATTTTTCAAATTTCAAATCAACATTCTTTGGGAGAGCTCCGGCCTTTAAAACTACGTAGGTGTTGAAAATATGGTTGGCCCATTTGTTGACTTTCGCATCTTTGGTAGCGTACAATGGCAGCAGAAAATCTGCCTGGAAATGTGACTGAGCCGGAATATCGCGCATAACCCCCGTCACTTTCCGCGCATCGTCGTTGTCAAAAATCAAAGTTTTATTCAACGCATCAGCAGTCCCAAAATACTTCAGGGCCATACTTTCCGTGATCACAACGGATTGCGGGTCAGTCAGTGCCTTTTTCGGATTTCCGGCAAACATTGGCAACGTAAACACTTCAAAAACAGTTGAATCGGCATACAAAATCCTTTGCTCGCGTATCCCTGCTTTTTCTCCTTTCACCATCTGACTTCCATACTTTCCAAACCTTGTCGACTCTTCAATTTCAGGAAAATCTCTTTTTAAAGTTTCCGCGAAAGGTGTCGGAGCAGAAGCCAGTTTAATTGTTCTACCCGCCTGGGTTAACTCGCTATTGATCCTGTATATGCGGTCTATTTTTGCATTATGTTGATCATACGCCCATTCATCTTTAACATATAAAACACTTAACATGCTGATCGCCAGACCAAGTCCGAGGCCAAAGATATTAATAGCGGAATACGTTTTATTCCGGAACAGATTGCGAAGCGATATTTTAAGGTAGTTCTGGAGCATGGGGTTAGAGTTGGGACGACGGAGGATGGACGAAAGGGAGGAACGGACTGGCTCGTTCCTACGTTTCTAATTGATCCTTTTTATAAAAGTGAATAATTATACCAGACTTTTTCCAAAAGACAAATTGCTCCTTATCAGATGATTACACTTATCATACTACATACAAGTGTCCGAAACTGGACAGGTTTGTTCAGTATTGGGCGATTTGAAGGGTGAGCAGGTTTTATCATTAGTGGTAATTTTTGGTCAAGCTTTGTCAACGAATATCAAAAGCGCCAATCCTTTAGAAAAAGTGGCAACAAATGACCATTCCCGATCTCCTTTCCTCCCTTTCGCCGTTCCTCCATTCCTCTCATTCCTCCCCTACTCACTACTTAACGATTTCACCGGATTTGTCAATGCCGTTTTTACACTTTGAATACCGACTGTCAAAACGGTCAATATCAATGACACGATTCCCACAAACCCATAAACTTGCCAACCTAACGTGATATGATATTCGAAGCTTTGCATGTAACTCACCACGAAACTATATGCGACGGGCACGCCGATGATATTGCCGATCATCACTAGAATCACAAAGTCTTTCGATAGTAAATAAGCAACTTCTGGAATACTTGCCCCCAAAACTTTTCGTATTCCCACTTCTTTAGTGCGTTGGCTGGCGGCTTGGGTGATCAATCCGAATATTCCGGCGAGTGCAATTACCACCGATAATATCGTTACGAAGTTTAGCATTTTCAAAATCCCGTCCATATGGTTGTATTGCTGGCTGAGCTCGTCTCCGATGTAGAAGAACTTAAATGGCTTTTTGGCCGGGATCTTTTTCATTTTTTGTTCCAAATCGGCCAACACACCCTTTGCCTGATTGATATCATAAAATTTAAGACTCAGATAACTATTCAACCCGGCTGGCCCTTCATACCAATGTAAAAGCGGCTCAATTTTCTCCTTTAACTCCTGATAATGAAAGTCCTTCATGACACCGACTACGGTATATATATCCGGGTTGCTTTTCTGACGCAACCGTTTTCCAACGGCAGTTTTCCACCCCATCGCTTTCATGGCAGCTTCGTTGATCACCACTGGATGGTTTTCTCCGTTTTTATCTAGTGCATCTGAAAAATCCCTGCCTTCAACCATCTGAATTCCGTAGGTCTCAGCATATCTGGAACCGGTTCCCACATGCCTGAATTTCAATTCTGTCTCACCCTGACCCTCTGCCATATATGTATTGTAATTTCCCCAGTATTTTGTTGGGACAACGCCGGAAGTAGCAATACTTTTTATTTTCGAATTTCGGTTCAACTCGTCCAAAATCGGCTTAAACTGGCTCATGGCCTGCTCTTCATCTTTGTATTGCATATCCGACTGCACAACCACGATATCATCTTTATCAAACCCCATATCGGCTTGCCTCATAAAACTAACCTGTTTTTGAACGGCAATTGCACTGACTACCAGTCCGAAAGAAATCACAAACTGCACCACGATAAGGCTTCCCCGAGACCATTTCCGTGAGGTGGGTTTACCAGAAAGTTTTCCTTTAATGGTATCGCGTATATCCAGCTTATTGAGATATACCGCCGGGTAGGTCCCGGCAACAATCGCGATGGTCGAGATGATTCCGACCAAGGTCAAAATTGTTACATAATCTTGTTCCCAACTAAGAACCAGCTGCATCCTGCCCTGGCGAAACTCATTGAACTGCGGAACCAGATAGTATATAGCCAGGATCACCGAGATCCCCAATGAAGCGAGTAATACAATGCCTGATTCCGTCCAGAACTGGGTTAATATCTGTCGAAGCGTAGACCCAGTGACCTTTCGAACTGCAACTTCCTTGGCTCTCGTCAAAGACGAAGCGACGTTGAGATTCAAAAGATTAATACTGATAATCAGCAGGATAAACACAACCATGCTGGTCGCACCATATAGCATCCATTTAAATGCGGGATTTTCGTAGAATATGAAATCCTTGAACGGCAATAAATGTACTTTCCGGTTTTTGGCATCTTCGGCGAAGTATGTTTTTACGAACTGAGGGAATTTCGCATCCAATTTTTGCAAGTCAGCGCCTTTTCTCAATTTGACATAAACCGTCGCGAAGGTATTGAACCAGTCGATATTGTCTTTAAAATTCTTATTTGCTTCAAGATTGGAGACCGGAAGTAAAACCTCAAATTGTATGGAGGAATTTTGAGGAACGTCGTCCAGCACACCGGTAATTGTGAAGTTGGAAGTATCATTAACCGCAACCGTTTCACCAATCGGATTTTTATCTCCGAAAAATGACGTCGCCATATTTTTACTAATCACAATTGACTCTCTCTTCTGCAGCGCCGTGGTCGGATCGCCATATAACAGCTTGAAAGAAAACACATCGAAAAAAGTCGTATCCACATATCGGGTATCGCCCTGAAGATCCTTTCCCTTATAATTAATCCAAGCGTTATTCCATCGCTGAACGTGCGTTCCTGTCTCAATTTCCGGATATGTTTTAATCAGTTGACCCAGAATTGGATATACAGTCTGGTTATATTTCTGATCCTTTTCCTCGGATTGTACAAAGAATATTTGATCATTGTCTTTATGAAAAGTATCAAATGTCATCCCCCTCTGAACAAACAAAATCAAAACCGCAGCACTAGCCAACCCAAGTGAAAGGCCCAGCATATTAATGGCAGTAAAGAGCCTGTTTTTCCAGAGACTGCGAAGGGCAATTTTTAGGTAGTTTTTTAGCATAGTAGAAAGGGAGGATGGAGGAAAGGAAGGGAATTGTTTCGTCTCAGGCCGGCATCTTCGGTTTACAATATTTTTATAACTATTTAATAATCAATTAAATTTCAATAAAAAAAAGCCCACACACTGAAATCCTGCGCACTTTCCTCCCTTTCGTCCTTTACTCCCTTCTTCCATTTTGTCTTTACTTCCCTTCGCCCCTTACTCCCTCATCCTTCTATTCACTCCGCAAAGACCTCACAGGATTCATCAGCGCGGCTTTGATACTCTGAAAACTGATCGTCACCAGGGCGATAATGATGGCCAGAATACCAGCTCCAGCAAACATCCACCAGGCAATATCAATATGATATGCAAAGTCTTCTAGCCATCGATTCATCGCATACCAAGCTATTGGGCTTCCTAATAATATTGCGAGTAGTACCAGTTTAATAAAGTCTCTGGACAGCAGCCCGACTATATTGGAAACGCTTGCACCGAGCACTTTACGAACTCCGATTTCCTTGGTGCGTCGTTCGGCTGTGTAGGCAGACAAGCCAAAAAGTCCGAGGCAGCCGATAATAATTGATATCGCTGCGAAAATGATAAATATCTTACCCACACGCTGTTCACTGCGGTACTCGTTGTCAAAATCTTCATCCATAAACCGGTAATTGAAGGGCTGCCCCGGAGCCATACGCTTCCACAGACTTTCCACCTGGCTTACAGTGTGCGCATAATCTCCACCTTTTAGTCGAACGGCTACCAGGCCATAACTGGGTTTCAGCACCAGACTCAACGCCCCGATGTTCCTGCGAAGCGACTCAAAGTGAAAGTTCTTTACTACACCCAAAATAGTATAAAGTCGCCGTTCCTGGCTCTCTGGATTTTCCATGTCAAAAATTTTCTTGCCGATCGGGTTGGCATATCCCAGCACTTTTGCTGCCGTCTCGTTAATTACAATTCCAGACGAATCAGAAGGAAAACTTTGGTCAAAGGCTCGCCCATCCTTCATTTGAAGATCCAGCGTTTTGACGAAATCATAATCGACGGTCCATTTTTGCATATTTACCCCCTTATCCTGTTGCAATTGACCTTCCGGAAAAAACGAATTGTCGCTTCTGGACGATGGCGTGGGCAAATAACTCGAAACTGTGGCATTTTGCACATTTGGTAATTTCAGAACCTCCTCCTTAAATGCATGCGACTGATGATCAAGCGCGTAAGCGTTCTTTACGATCAAAACCTGCTCCTTATTAAAACCTAGTTTTTTGGTTTGTATATAGTTCAACTGTTTGTAAATCACCCCAGTACCGATGAGCAACATAACGGATATCATGAATTGAAAAACGACTAGCGAATTTCTCAGATATCCTCCCTTTCCTTCCAGCTCAACCGAGCTTTTCAGTACTTTCAACGGCTTGAAAGCCGACAGAAAAAACGCGGGATAGCTACCAGCTAATATTCCGACAAGGACGCCCATTGCGATTGCTATAGCCCAGAATATTACGCTTCTGAAAGGAAAAATAATTTGCGCATTTGCAAGATTATTAAAGAACGGCAATGCAAGGTTGGCCAAAGCAATTGCAAGGATTAAAGACAAGAAGCTTAGCATAATAGCCTCTGTCAAAAACTGGCTGATCAGAGACGAACGCTCTGACCCAAGGGCTTTCCTGACACCAACTTCTTTGGCCCGGTTTGCTGATCGCGCCGTCGCCAGGTTCATGAAATTGACACAAGCAATGACAAGCAAGAACACTGCTACAACTGAAAAAATATAGATATATTGAATATTGCTGTTGCTGCTGATTTCGGCCGTTCTGTCTGAACGCAAATGAATATCCGTCAAAGCGATAAGGGTATACCGTATATAGCTCCCCGATTTGGAAAGATCATCCAGCGACGCACCCATGATTTTCTGCACCCACTGGCCAGTATATTTTTTGATCACTACGTCAAAATTCTTCTCAAACTCGGCCGGATTTACACCTTCTCTTAATTTGAAATAGGTGTTAAAATTATGACTCCCCCAATTGTCCTGACGACTCTCTGGATTAGAACTCATTGAAAGCAACATGTTCATCGCCGTAAAATGCGAATGAGTTGGAATATTTTCCATAATACCAGTAATGGTATAAGTCCTGCTGTTGTCAAGTAGGAGCGTTTTGCCCAACGGATTTTCGTTTCCAAAATACTTCTTCGCATCCCGTTCCGAGATAATCATGGTATTAGGTTCCGAAAGCACCTTCCTGGTATCGCCCGCCAGAAGAGGAATGGCAAATACTTTGAAAAAAGTAGAGTCTGCATATACCACAAGCTCCTCTTTCAGATTTTCGGTTGCACCGGTGCGTCTCACCAATGAACTCCCGTCTTCTCTCAGCCTGGTTACGGCTTCGAGCTGCGGGTAATCCTTTGCCATCGTAAATGCCATAGGATCTGGCGCCACGGCCAGCTTCATTTCCGCTCCTCCAAACTTAATATCTGAGTTGACACGATATATTCTGCTGGCATCTTCAAACGACCGGTCAAAACTGAGTTCGTCGACAACATAGAGCGTTATGAGCAAGCAACTAGACAATCCCAGCGACAATCCAAAGACGTTCAGAAATGTATAAAACTGATGTTTACGTAGGTTTCGCCAGGCGATTTTAAGGTAGTTTTTTAGCATGGTTTAGAATCAGGAAAAATGGACGAAGGGAAAAAGGAAGGAAGGGATTTATTTTATAGCATGCTTCCGTTGCCTAACTCTCCGTTAGTGGAGCGTGGTGCAAATATTGAACCACTCAACAAGAATTTTATAATTCATTGAAAAATAATTAGTTACCAGCCAGCAGATCTCTATTCAGTGTCCAATATCGAACAAGAACTGTTCGCCAGTATGATCTGTTTACGACGCATTTAGCAAAACGAAATCGACCAATGAGTACTTTTTGCTTCTCCGGGAAATCGCCTCCGCATGATTCTAAGCCGTTAGAAAAGGTTATGAAAACGACGATACTAAAATTGATGAAAAAAATTTCACCTTAGAACAATCGTCTGAATAGACTAATCTATTCGTCCAAGATTCATCCGCGTTAAATTCAATTAGCAATCAGGGCGACAAAAGAGTGACTTGATGCGATCTGATGATCACTCCTACTCCGATCTCAAAGCCTTCAATGGATTCATCATAGCAGTTTTGACCGATTGGAAACTTATGGTTAAAAGCGCAATTGCAGCCGCTAATATTCCAGCCAAAGCGAACATCCACCATTCAATTTGAATTTTATAAGTAAAATCTTTTAGCCAGATATTCATACCCCACCAGGCGATCGGCGACGCAACTAATACCGAAACGAAAACAAGTTTCAGAAAATCTTCCGAAAGGAGTCTGGTGATGCCGAATATAGAGGCGCCGAGCACTTTTCTGACACCAATCTCTTTCGTTCTTTGCTCTGCCGTGAACGTCGCCAGTCCAAATAGTCCGAGGCATGCGATAAAAATGGCGACCAAAGCGAAATATCTGATCAGTTGCCCAGTGCGCTCCTCCTTCTGATAGTTTTTTTGGAAATCCTTACCCAAAAACGAATACTCAAATGGAGTTCCAGGATTCACCTTTTTCCATAATTTTTCGATTCCGGATAACAGTTTTTCATAACTATCACTTTTCAGATCAATGAT
The DNA here is from genome assembly GCF_056895215.1 of Dyadobacter sp. HNCC25DJ184. NCBI lineage: Bacteria > Pseudomonadati > Bacteroidota > Cytophagia > Cytophagales > Spirosomataceae > Dyadobacter > Dyadobacter sp. HNCC25DJ184. The sequence continues at coordinate 38,902 of NZ_JBXHAQ010000021.1, forward strand.
CATATAGTTATTGGTCGAGCTGAATAAAGGAGCAATACTCAACCCAATCGGCTTGATCTCCTCTTGCAGGCCTTCAAAGTGGTAATTTTTGACAACCCCAATGATCGTCATAGCCGATTTCACTCCCTGAAACTCATAGTATATCTTCTTTCCAACGGCATTCGACAGGTTATAACCCAATTTCTTTATGGCCATCTCATTGACAACCAATGAGTTTGTATCCGCAGTAAATTCTTTGGAGAAGAATCTGCCGGCTAACAGTTTTATACCCAGTGTTTTAGCATAGTCGTTATCGACATATGCAGTATTGATATCCACATTTTCTTTCAGGGATTTCCCTTCTGCATAAAAAAGCATATCCTGCACGTTTTCAATGCCCGGATATGTCGACGCTTTTGTGGTTGCAACCACCTGAGTTTCGGATGCTAACTCATTCTTGAATAGCTGATAATTTATTCCGGATTCGGTGCTTTGAAGCGGGATAACTAATTTCTGACTTTTACTAAAACCCAAATTCTGGTTGCTCATAAAGTCCATTTGGCGGCTGACCAATATGGCCCCCAGGATCAATATGATCGATATTGTGAATTGAAAGACGACTAACCCTTTTCGTACAACGACTGCTGCCAAATTATTTCTCAATCTACCTTTAAGCGCAAGAACAGGTTTAAAAGATGAAAGGTAAAAGGCAGGATAAAACCCGGAAATAAGGCCAGTAAAAAGCGTCAAAGCCGCCAGGCCCACAAAAATTTCAGGATTTTGACTCATTATCAAACCCTTACCGGTCAACTGATTAAAAACCGGCAACAGGAGCTGAATAAACAAAAAAGAGAGTACGAGTGAGAAAGCGCTCAGCAACAAAGATTCTCCCAAAAACTGAGCGATCAACGCACTTTTTACTGCGCCAATCACTTTTCTGACGCCAACCTCCTTAGACCTTTTTTCACTTCTGGCTGTACTCAGATTCATGAAATTGATACACGCAATGAGTAGCAAAAATGCGGCTATGGAAGAAAATACATACAGATATTGAATATTGCCGTTCGGTGCGATTTCAAATCCAAAATTGGAATGGAGGTATATATCGCTAAGAGGCTGAATAAACAGGGTTTTGGTAAAACCCTGTCCGGCTACGTCAGAACCGCCATTTCGCTCAAGGAATCCCTTCAATTTACCTTCGAAAGCAACCGGATCACTGCCATTTGACAATTTTACATATGTGTGAAAAATGTTATTAGTCGCCCAGTTGGTTTGACTTTTCGCCAACTGCCCTACATCAGCGTTATTCATGGACAACAATATGTGCGCGGGAATATGAGATTTGTTTTGGGAATCTTTCAATACCCCCTTTACGGTATATCCCGTAGTCGCAAACGGAAGGCCAACTTTGATAATCTGCCCCACCGGATCAATTTCACCAAACAGCCTGGATGCAATTTGCTTTGATATAATAATGGAATTAGGCTCGTTTAAGGCCGTTTTCGGATCTCCATATTCGAAATCATAATTGAAAATCCGGAAGAAAGTGGAGTCAACATAATATCCATTGGTTTCATAAAACTGCTTTTGACCCCGTTCATTTTTCAAAAGAAATTTGTCAACATTTGGCATCCGTAAAAGCCTGGCTACCTGCTCAACTTCCGGAAAATCCACCTTCAAACCAGCCGCAACCGGTGCGGAAAGGGCCACCCATTTTTCCCCTTTGACCTCGGATGCAATTCGATATACCCGATCACCATCGGCAAACTGCTTATCATAAGCAGTTTCATCGAGCACATATAGCGCGATCAGGCAACAAGTGGTGATCCCGATGGCGAGCCCAAGGATATTAATAAAACTGAAAACCTTATTACCCATCAGGTTTCTCCAGGCGATTTTTAGATAGTTCTTTAGCATGAGTTTGTTTGGGCGACTAAAGGAGGATGGACCGGGGGCCGCGAACGACATAAATCCTGCCACTCAACCTTCCTCCGTTAATATAAAAGTTTTTAAAATATTGTATTTCAGAAAGTTACATTCAACTAGTCTATAATAAAATCTGCAAAATCCGAAGCTCCTCACTTCATGCCCAGCCTCCCCGACAAAATCAATTGCTCTACCCGATTACACTCCTTTAGTAGAAAACTCAGAGGTCTCAACCAACTCAACTTATTCGTTCCCTCGTCCTTTCTTCCCTTCATCCCTTTCTCCTAAATTACTCACTCCTCAAGCTCTTCACCGGGTTCATTAACGCTGCTTTTATACTTTGGAAGCTGATGGTTAGTAGCGCTACTCCGATTGCCAAAAGTGCAGTCAGAACGAAAACCCACCAGTCGATATCGATTCGGTAAGCGAAATCGTGGAGCCATGTGTGGACTGCATACCAGGCGATTGGGGTTGCGATGAGAATGGCGATTAAAACGAGTTTCAGGAAATCACGGGAAAGTAAAGCGACCATACCAGCGACAGAAGCGCCCATTACTTTGCGAACGCCGATTTCTTTGGTTCGTCTTTCAGCTGAATAGGATGCAAGCCCGAACAACCCAAGACATGAAACAAAAATGGCCAATCCCGCTAATATCCCCACTATTTCACTCACCTGCCCGTCGGCGCGATACAACTCCTCAAAATGCGCGTCAAGATATGAATAGTCAAAAGGTTCGTCAGGAAGCTGTTCTTTCCAGATTGTCTGCATGGCCGCTATAGCTTGTTTCGCGTTTTTGCCTTTAATCCGAACCGACATTTCGCTATATCCCCAGTCTTTCTGATTGAAAATACAAAGCGTCTCAATCTTGTTATGCAGTGAATTAAAGTTAAAATCCTGGGCTACGCCGACGATTTTCGACAATGAATCCATGCCTCCGAAGCCAAATCTTTTACCGATCAATGACTCGTAAGTCTTGACCTTCTGGTCTTTCAACAACTCTTTTGCCAAGGACTCGTTTACTATATATGTCTTCGCGTTATCCGCCTCGGTATCCTGGAAATTACGGCCAGCCAGGATCTTGATTTTATATAAGGTCAGATAATCAGGATCTACCACGACTTGCGATGACGCCATACTTCTCGCGGGTCCATCTCCATGGAACGTAACTCCGGTTTGATGCAGATTATTCCCTAATCGCTGATGTGAACCGCTGACAGCTTCAACAAAGGAAGAATTTAAAAATTCCTGCTTCAGTGTACGATATTTCGGGTCTGATTTGAAATTGAGCGGAATAACTACAACCTGCTCCCTTACAAAACCCGGATCTTTATCCTGCATAAAATGCAACTGCTTCACAGCAAAACCGGTGGCAATCATCAGGAAGACAGCACTGGCAAACTGAGCGATCACAAGTATATTTCTGAAATTGCTTTTCCCTACTTTAAAAGTTCCTTTCAAAACTTTGACTGGCTCAAAACCGGAAAGAAAACCAGCTGGGTATAATCCAGATAACACTCCAATCACGACAGTACCGGCAAGTACAGTAAGCATCAGCTTAATGTCCGTAAAAACAGCAAAATCTAGCTGGCGCTGACTAAATTCAGCCATATAAGGCAAGATCAGTTTGACCAGTAAAACCGCCAGTATCAACGAAATAAATGACAACAAAACCGACTCTCCGATAAACTGGCTTGCTAACTGGTATCGTTGCGCCCCGATAGATTTCCGCACACCTACTTCCCGGGCCCTGCCCATTGAACGCGCGGTAGACAAGTTCATGAAATTAACACAGGCAATAATGAGTACAATGGCCGCGATCACAAAAAAGACGTAAGTATAGCTTTTATCAAATTTCTGATAATTGATATAGTCGTGCGTTATATCGGTCGACTTGGCATGCACTTCGGCTAGCGGTTGTAAAAACAGTACGTAGCTTTTAGCCCCCTCCTTTCCCATCCGTTTCTCCAGAAATGCGGGAAATTTCTTCTCAAGGTTCGCAATATTGGCTTTGGGTGCAAGTTCAAGATAGGTCGTAAGCCAATTACCGCCCCAGTTTTCCATCAATTCCGGCTTTATAATTGTCTTGAATGAGAAAAGCGCATCAAACTGAAGATGCGAATTTCCCGGAACGTCTTCAAATACACCGGTAACTTTGAAAACAATGGTATCGCTATCATATCGTGTTAAAGATTTCCCGATCGGATCCTGATTTCCGAAAATGCTTTTCGCACTTTTTTCAGAAAGTACCACCGTATTAGGCTCAGCCAGCACGCTTTGCTTCTTCCCTTCAAGTAATTTATAATCAAACATTTCGAAGAAATTCTCGTCGACCATCAGCCCCTTTGGCAGTTGCAATTTTTTTTGCTGATAATCAAGGGTGACCTTATCCATCCTCCTGATCCGAACAAAATTCCTGACATCCGGAAAGTCGCTTTTAAGCGTAGGGCCCATCGGAAACATCGAAAGCGCCACCTTTTGCGGTGCCACCATACCCTCAAATTTCTGGATCTCATCGAGCCTATATATGTTTTTCGTATGGACTTTGTCAAAACTGTTTTCGTAAAACACGAAGACCATAATGACGATACAAGAAGCCAGACCGATAGCCAGACCGACAATATTAATAGCTGAGAAAACCTTGTTCTTCCAGATATTCCGAAGGGCGATTTTTAGATAGTTTTTTAACATGGGCTTTAAAGGGACGAAGGAGAAAGGGGACAAAGGGAGGAAGGGAATTCGCTCACTCGATCTTCTTAACACAACCGAATACTATTTCATGATGAATTTATTGTCAATATTTTACCAAAATGCTACATAAAACGCCGGACCCTCACTTCTGCCACCTTCCCCTTCGCCCCTTTCCTCCTTCCTGCCTTTCTCCTCTATTCCGTTTTCAACGCCACGACCGGGTTTCTCACTGTTGCTCTTATTGCGTGGTAACTGATCGTAATCAGGGTAATAGCAAACGCGATCAGGCCGGTTACAGCGAATACCCACCACTCGATTTTAGTACGATAGACATAATCTTCCAGCCATTGTTTCATTAGGTAATAGGCTAACGGCGTGGCAATTACGATAGATATAGCCACCAGTCTGAGGAAGTGATTGGTCAATAGCTGGAAAATGTTCTGCATAGATGCTCCGAGCACTTTACGAATGCTCATTTCCTTGCTGCGCTGTTCCACCATAAACGCCGAAAGTGCATATAATCCAAGACAGGCAACAAAAATGGCCAGCACGGCAAAGATTGTAAAAATGGTTTCCACCCTTTTCACATTGTCATACATACGCGAATAGGACTGATCCATGAAGTTATAACGGAAGGCCAGATTCGGTGCAAATGTTTTCCATTTTGCTTCCAAAGCGTTCAACAAAGCGGGCATATCAGCAGATTTCGCTTTAACAGAAATGATGCTTGGGCTGTAATTATAGAACAAGCATATGGGCTCAATTTTCCTTTGTAATGTATTGAAATGGAAATCTTTAACAATACCAATGATTTCATATAACCCTCCATACCGAGACAACTTCTTACCAACAGGATTTCCCATCCCCAACTTCTTGGCCATTGTTTCGTTAATGATCGTGCACTGCTGGTCTGTTTTTCTATCTTTTGAAAAATTACGTCCGGCAACGAGTTTCAGTCCCAACGTCTCGATATACTCTTCATCGACATCCCAAGCCTGTCCCGGAATTCCCTCCTCCTGATTTTCTTTCCCTTCATGATTAAAGCTGTTGCCATTTCTTTTTGTACCCTCGATTGGTAAAAAATCGCTGATACTTGCGCTCGATACTCCGGCGATTTCCTTGATCTCGGACCGGAAGCTTTGGACTTTGTCGCCCAGCATATTGGTTCCGTACAATTGAATGACCTGATTTCTATCGTAACCGAGCTTTTCGGTCAGAATAAATCTCATTTGCTTATTAATAATGAGCGTTCCAACGATCAGGATGATTGAAATAGTAAATTGAAAAACCACCAATGTGCTCCTCAACCCTGATGAACGACTTCCTATTCTGAGCTTGCCTTTTAAGACCTCTGTCGGATTAAAGCGGGAAAGATAAAAAGCCGGATAAACACCTGCCAACAAGCCAATTACCAGAGCTGCGCCAGCAAGTATCGGAATGATCCAACTAATCCTCCACGGAAATTCGAGTTCTTTGCCCGCAACTGAATTGAAGGTAGGCAAGAGTAAAAAAGCAATGATAATTCCGATCACAAAGGATATGAATGTGATAAGCGTAGATTCGGTCAAAAACTGCCGAATCAGCTCAATGCACTGAGAACCAACGGCTTTCCTTAACCCAACCTCCTTCGCGCGGTTAGCAGACTGGGCAGTGGAAAGATTGACAAAATTGATACAGGCAATTACCAAAATAAACACTGCGACCGCTCCAAAAAGCCAGATAAAGCGAATATCTCCTCGAGGATGCGGATCACCGAAATCTGCGGAATATAGTTGAATGTCGCCAAGAGGCTGAAGAGCTTGCGAAAACTTCTTATCAATACTGTCTAAACCCGGGAAGCCAATATCCTTCAAAGCGGGAACCAAATATTTAGACATCAACGCTTTGCTAGCTCGTTTGCCAAATGCCACATAATCAACACCTTCCTTCAACTTAAAATAGACGTAATAGTTACTTTGAAGCCAACGGGTTTGTTCACCTTCCCCAAATTCCACTCCTTTCAATGTGATCAGGAATTTGTAATCCATATGCGAGTTGGAGGGAAAATCCTTCATCACGCCTGTTATTTTAAATGGAATACTATCGTTGCCGTTGAGATATATGATCTTCCCAAGCGGATTTTCATTCTTGAAATATTGAACAGCTTTACTCTCCGTAATTACCATTGTGTTCGGCTCCGATAATGCGGATTGAACATCACCATATACCATCGGGAATTTAAAAATATCAAGTATCTCTTGATCTGTATATACAAATCCCTCCTCATGATGTTGCATCGGCTCACCCTCTATGCGGATCTCGTTCGTGCCCGCTCCGTAAAACAATGGATTGTCCATCATCCGGCCGGCCACTTCTATTTCCGGAAAATCCTTTTTCAAGGTTGGTGCGGTATTCGCCGAGAAATAAATTCCCATCTGGGCCTTCGCCTCCCTGTTATCTATTGAATAAAACCTATAAATCCGTGACCAGTCGGGAACCTGACTGTCGTAGCTCAGTTCATGAAAGATATACATCGAAATAAGCATACATGCAGCAACGCCAATACTCACTCCAGTCATGTTGATCAGCGAAAACACTTTATTCCTAAGAAGATTTCGCCAGGCGATTTTTAGATAGTTTTTTAGCATAACAATTATCTATAATGTAGATACCTCTAACCCTCTTTGACACTGGAACCGATTTGCAATCGATCCCAAATGGTTCAGCGTTTCTAACGCGAAAAATCTTCAATATGATCATCTCATTCCATGCGAATGAGTCTTAATTGTGTATCACTTTAAATGCGTTGTAAACGCTTTACCATACAACTCCGATTGCAAATCGGAGTTAGCGATCCGCTGGAACCGATTTGCAATCGGTTCCAAATGGTTCAGCGTTTCTAACGCGAAAAATTTTCAATATAATCATCTCATTCCAGGCAAATGAGTCTTAGTAGTGTATCACTTTAAATGCGTTGCAAACGCTTTACCATACAACTCCGATTGCAAATCGGAGTTAGCGATCCGCTGGAACCGATTTGCAATCGGTTTCAAATGGTTAAGCGTTTCTAACGCGAAAAATTTTCATTATAATCATCTCATTCCATGCAAATGAGTCTTAATAGTGTATCACTTTAAATGCATTGCAAACGCTTTACCATACAACTCCGACTGCAAATCGGAGTTAGCGGCTGGAACCGATTTGCAATCGGTTCCAAATGGTTAAGCGTTTCTAACGCGAAAAATCTCCAATATAATCATCTCATTCCACGCGAATGAGTCCTAATAGTGTATCATATTAAATGCGTTGCAAACGCTTTACCATACAACTCCGATTGCAAATCGGAGTTAGCGCGATCTAACCCTTTCTTCCCTACTCCGATCTCAAAGCCTTCACCGGATTCATCAATGCGGCTTTAATGGACTGAAAGCTTACAGTAATGACCGCGATGAGTAAAACCATGAACAATGGAAGGACAAACAACCACCACGCGATACTGGTATGGAAGGCATATCCTTGTAGCCAGCGATCCACTGCGTACCATGCCAATGGTATTGCAACGACAAAGGCGATAAAAATCAGGGTAGTGAATTCTTTGAAAAGCATGCTCACAATTTCAAAAACGGATGAACCCAATACCTTTCGAATTCCTATTTCCTTGGTTCTCTGAGCTGTTGTGAATGAGGCAAGACCGAATAATCCAAGGCATGCAACCAATATCGCGAGCCCAGTGAAGACTCCGAAAACCTGACCGAAGCGTTGATCAGCGGCATATTGATTGTTATACCTTTCGTCCAGAAACTGATATTCGAATGGGTTTCCCGGAAAGAACTTATTCCATTCTGTATGAATTTTTTCGATCGTCTGGCTAACCGACCCCGTTGTAAGTTTGACAGAAAAATAACCGCGAACGTCTGGTATTAATCTCAATATCAATGGCTCGTAAGCATCTTTTAATGATTGTTGGTGAAAATTATCGGTTACTCCGACAATCGTAAAAATCTCACCCCAGAAATTGATTTCTTTACCTATTGCCTCTTCCGGATGATCAAATCCAAGCTGTTTGACACCCATTTTATTAAAAATGACTGCTTTAGGATCTGCACCAAAATCCTTTGAAAAGTTTCTGCCTGCGAGCAATTTCATATTATATGCATCGACGAAATCATGGTCAACCGCCAAAACCCGGTATTGTTTTCCCATCTTATCATCGGCTCCTTTCAAGCGTATACCTCCAGCATTCCATTGAGAAGCCTCACCCGGCACTACACCCGAAGCCGCCACTTTTTTGATTCCCGACTGCCGCAAAAGCTCTTCCTTGAACGCCGCCATCTGCCTCATAAAAGTTGAATCTTCGGCAACGATTGGTGGATTAATAATCAAGGTTTGTGTGATATCCAATCCCAAACTTTGGCTACGCATAAAGTTGATTTGATGAAAGACAGACATCGTGCCGACCAACAAAAACATGGAAGCGGCAAACTGGAACACAACCAACGACTTGCGTAACAATATGCCTTGAAATGTATTGGCAACCTTTCCTTTTAATACCAGAACCGGTTTATAACCTGAAAGAACAAACGCAGGATATAACCCTGAAAAAAATGCTCCTACCAAAAACAACACGACCAGCGGAAGCCAGAAGACTTGGCCCCTCAGCAACTCAAACGACAGCTTCTGTCCTGACATTTCGTTGAAACCGGGAAGCGCAAGCACCACGAATATGATCGCCAGACCGATAGCCAGGCCATTCAAAACAACGGATTCGGTCATAAACTGCCAAACCAGTTGGCTTCGCTGAGAACCCACGGCTTTCCTTACCCCAACTTCCTTCGCACGATTGACGGCACGGGCAGTGGCCAGATTAATATAGTTCACCCAAGCAATAACTACGATGAAAAAGGCAATGCCCAATAATAGATATACCGTATTACCATCTCCGTTTGGCTCAGCTTCCATCATCAGATGTGAATAAAGATGTATATCCTTTAGAGGTTGTAAATGATATATCGCCGCTGAATTGTATTTCTTGTGCTCCTCGCCCGCCAGTTTATCGACGAGGGCGGGAAATTTCGCTTCAAGAGCTTTTACGTCTGTTCCTGATCTAAGTTTAACATACGTCAGACAGCCGTCCCATTGCCAGGCAGTTTCGGGATTATCAGGTTTTACGTTGTCTAAAAATGTGGCATATGACACCAAAACATCTGCTTTAAAATGCGAATTGGCTGGCATATCGGCATATACTGCCGTCACCTTAAAGGGACGCCTTTTATTACTAAGAATTGTTTTTCCGATTGGATTTTCACTACCAAAGAGGCTTTGAGCTACCGATTCCGATATTGCCACCGTATTGACGTCCGTTAAAGCAGTTTTCGGATCACCGTAGATGACTGGATAGGTGAATATTGAGAAAAACGAATTGCTCGCGATAGCAACTTTTTCCACCTTGCGGCTCTTCTCTCCAAAATCCAGAATAGTCGAACCGCGTTGAAGTATCTTTACATAGTCTTCCACCTCGGGGAATGCTTCTTTGAACGAGTTTCCTGCCGCCATCACGCCAGCAGCCCATTGAGTACTTAATTTTCCTTCATTATATCTGTCTTGGGTAACGCGATATATCTGATCCTTGTTCTTGTTAAAATCGTCGTAACTGAGTTCGAAAGCAACATATTGCAAAATAAGTAAACACGCCGCCACTCCAATAGCAAGACCGACAATATTGATTGCTGAAAACGCTTTGTTGCGAACAATGTTTCTCCAGGCGATTTTAAAATAGTTTTTTAGCATGGTTACGACGAGGATAAAGGAGGAAAGGGAGGTGGGATGAAGGGAGTTCCCTTGCCAACCGTCCATTCTCTAAAAGACTGTTTTTAAATGTTTGAATATTAATTACTTACCTGAATTTGCTGGTGTCGCTTTCGTATTATATCCAGAATATTTTCGAATCGCACAGGCTGCCGGTTTTTGAAGCCTTTCAGTCCATTATGTTCCATTTTCCAAACCATTCCTTCCTTTCGTGCGCTTACTCCGTCCTCCCATCTCAAAATGCATACCAAATACCTAACCGCCTAAATATCAACAAATTAAAATTACACTTGCCTCTTACGTGTCCGCTTGTGAACACTTTTGTTCAGGATTGAACGGTCAGATAAATAGTGAAGAGAAGGGAGTTGTCGGTCGCTGACAGCTACGGATTGTGCAACTTTCAGAATATCTGCATATAGATACCAAAAAGGGTTCAAAGCAAATGCCTGAACCCTTTCATTAACCAACAAACTGGTCTATTTAGCGGTGATCGTTAAATTGGCAAAATCTCCGTTCGATCCGTAACCAACCCACAATCCGATCTTTCCGGTTTTCCGGTCGTTCAATTTGGCTACGCTTAAACTTGGCTCGCTGTTGTTATTCACGTAAACTTTTACATTCGGATAATCGACGACGATTTTAGCATGAAACCATTCATCAGGATTTGGCGCGGGAGCTACTAGTTTCTCATATTTCGCGTTGTGCTCTTTCCGCAACCTTTCCCACGGAAAATCGGGATGAGAGATATATTGTACCGCATGAATATGACGAACAGAATCCGAACTCTTGAAATTGAAAGGACGAAAATATACAGCATCGAAAGTCTTTTGGTCTTGCCCGTGAAAAGCGACGCCCACAAAGCTTTTTTGGAGTAGGTCTCTGCCTCTGATATCAAGCTCAATAACGCCATTTGTAAAATTGGCACCTTCAAGCCAAGCCAGACCATCTCCATCAGCTTCCGAAAACCTTACCAACCTCCGATCGCCATCGACCACTGAGGTAAGTGTCCGGTTCAGCACCTCCAACTTCCCCTTTTTATTGACGTCGTAAAGGTCAAATGTTGCAACTATGCTTTGCCCCAATAAAGATGTTGAAATCATCAGAGCTACAATGGCAGAAAAAAGGTGTTTCAAGTTCATACAGAATGTTGGTTAAGGTATATCAAAGGCATATCCGGTTGCTAACGCTTCAATGTTCCTCAATTTCTAAAAAACGCATACCAAAAACACAACTATCTGATATACAACCATTTAAAATAATATATCCATTATTTTCTGTCCGCTATCGAACAGGTATGCACCAGTTCGAACTAGCGTAACGCTACGTCTGACTTTTTTACGATCTGTAAATTAATATCGGTAAGCCGAAAAAAGGGTTTCAACCTCCGCCGAAACCCTTCAAAATCTAACTTAAAAATCTTTAACTTGATTCAGGACATGACAACCTTTCCTCCATCCTCCCTTTCGTCCTTTCCTCCTTACTTCCCTCCCTTCATCTGAATCACCTCACCCGGCATAATCAAAGAATTGAAGTCAGCAAGATCGGTAGGTTTAACACTTGCCTTGTATCCATCAAAATTGAAAGTAGTTGGCTTGTAGGGCCCAACAAAATCATAATTGTTAGTTGGTTTTATTTCCTTTTCCATACCTAGTCCCCAGAACATCGCGTTCAGTGCCATACGTCTGAAACCTTCGTTCAGGATATCCTCAGATGCACCATGCGTGGTGGTGAAAGTCTTTCCTTTTTTACCGCCCTCCAACTGATATTCCTTTGTCCATGCAACTGCTACGTGTTCTTTGGATTTATTGGGTTCCGAAGTCGGCGTCATCCCGTCCAAAACTTGTCCGAGTGCCAATACTTCTCCTTTTGGGTATACGGTATAATCTCCCGTCGGCACCCATATGTCTTTCACGCCCGTCATGATCGGATGTGATTTTTTTTCAATGATAAATTTCGATGACTGCTTGTGGTTTGTGCCCAAATGAGATACCCAGGTTTCACCCAAAACGTATTCTCCAAAACCATCCTTCCAGGCCGTCATCGGCCCTTTGTAGTCCCATGAATAATGTGCCCATTTAGGATTGTCTTTGATATTAAACGCATGTGTCGAAGTTCTGAAGGCGACGATACTGCCCCCTCTTTTCAGATAGTCGTCGAAATGCTGTAGCTCGTTGCTATCGAAATTAGAAAAGCGCGTGAACAGCACCATCAAATCGGCCTTGTCCAACACTTCCAATCCCCGCAGGTTCGAGCTGCCGGGCTCGATGAATCCTTTGTCGTCCAATCCAAACAAGACCGTACATGTAAATCCATATCGCTTGGCCATTATGCGCGCAAGTGCAGGCAATGATTCTTCACTCCTATATTCGTGATCGGAGGCAATGAAAACAATATTTTTCCCGACTCCCGGGCCTGACTCACCCTTGTAGACGATTTTATATTTATCCTTATCATCCTGATTACTAACAGTTTCTCGATTTTTTTCCGATAAGTTGATAGAAAATCCCTTCGGGTTAATAGTAAGAACGAAGGTAAATGAAAGAACCGCTGCGACAACGATTTTAGGAATAGTTTTCATCATTTTGCTTTGAAATTAAATGAATTGAGCACATTGAAAGCGTGCGGCGCTTCCGCATCTTACAAAAGTTAAAAGTACAAAGTACCAGGGCATATACTTTGATGACCATAAAAATCCAAAAAACCCCTATCGGCAAAAGAAAAGAGCCGCAATATCAATTACGGCCCTTTTTAACTATCACGTTCAACTTTAAAATCAGCTAATTTCCTGAAGCGCACCAACGAACGTTTTCATTTCGTCCATCGTGCCGATACTCACCCTGCACCAGGGTTTGTTCTGAATATCATATGCCTTGACGGCAATTCCCTTGGCTGTCATTTTACCCAACAATTCTTTACCCGGAATGTTGATCGGGAATATTACAAAATTGGTATATGACGGAATATATTTATAACCCATCTTATCCAGATTCTGGCACAAATATGTTTTGGCTTCATGATTCAGTTTACGTGTAGTATCCTGAAAAGTCATATCGTCCATACTTGCCGACGCTGCGAAAATAGAAGTGTAAGAAACACCCATTCCACCGCGTGTTATTTTCTGGATCTGATCAAGGAACGCCGGTTGCGCAGCGATATATCCGACACGAATACCTGCCATCCCCATAATTTTAGAGAATGTTCTGGCGATAATTACGTTTTTATTTTGAGCGAGCAATGTGTTCATACTCTGCGTATCCGCTCCAACTGCTAGCTCGATGTAGGCTTCATCTACGAAAATTGGCACTTTTTCGGAAACTCTTGAACAGAAATCAAGCAACTCTTTTCCGGAAGTGATACTGCCAGTCGGGTTGTTAGGATTACATATATATACGAGTTTTGTATCCTTGTCAATAGCCGCCTCCATTGCTTTTAAATCGTGCGACCAATCATTTTTACATGGAACGGCCTTCCAGGTTGCGCCAACAGATTTGGCCACATTCACCAGTGACATGTAACACGGATCAGCCGAAACGATATTTCCTCCATTCATAAATAACACGAGAGCCACCTTTTCCAAAAGGTCGGAAGAACCTGGACCCATCATGATATGTTTCGATGTAACTCCCTCTTTTTTAGCTATTTTATCAATGAGGTCGTACATTTCCTGCCATGCATATCTGTTACCTCTTTTTACCGATTCGGCCACTGCAGCTTGCGCTGTTTGTGGCGGACCATATGGGTTTTCGTTGGAACTTAGCTTCGTCGTAATTTTCGGTCTGTCGGCGAAATCCAGAAAATGCTCCCTCACCATAGGGCTTCGGAAGATCCTCATTTCAGGATCAAGAGACAAAGGGGAATCTGCAAATGCACCGTCGTTGTAGAACCCGCTCGCTGCTCTGCTGAGCTGTGGAAATGCTGCCATCGCCCCAAGGGAAAGCAATCCTGCCTTGAGCGCTTTTCTGCGATTAAGTGGTTGGCTCATAAATTGATTTTTTAACGATTTTATAATAGGAGAAAAATGAATTCTCAATTTAAAAAATTTGATGGTTACAACCAACTAGTTTTCAACAACATAGTAATGTACAGATAAAATTTATTTGATATAAATATTATATTTAGGTCAAATCCTGCTTCCTTTCTCATTCTCTATGGATCAGGTGCAATGACCGGAGTACAATAATTACCGAATAACCCATATGAAAAGTCCAAAGAGAGCTGGTAGTGAAATAATTATAATTGCCCTGTTAATTTGCTCAGTAGCCGCGTGTGTCGTCCGCCCGGAAGCACATCGTCCATCCCCCCCACCTCCCATAGAGGAGGTCAGACCGAAGCCACCATCTCCGAAACATTACTGGATACCCGGATATTATCGCTGGAAAGGCGGAAAAGGCGGCCATTACGTCTGGATGAAAGGCAGATATCAAAAATAGATTGCCGGAAAATCACTCGAAAAAAATTAAATAACTTATACTCAATTGTAGAAACTAAGACCTAAAAGCTAAAAGCCAACCCCTAATAGCTCCCCCAAATCATGATTAAAAAACTAATTTCCTGCGCCCTGTTTCTGGCTCTCCATACTTTTTTTGCATCCGCAGCAACGGTCGATACCATTACAACTTACAGTGCCGTGATGAAAAAATCTATTAAAGCGGCCGTGATAACACCGGATGGATATGCCAAAGAAAGTGCGCTACCGGTAGTATATCTGTTACATGGATATAGCGACGATTATGGCGGATGGCTGAAAAAGGCACCAGGTTTTCAAAAGATTGCAGATCAGCACAATATCATTATTGTTTGTCCCGATGGAGGATATAGTAGCTGGTATTGGGACAGCCCTGTCGACCCCTCATATCAATATGAAACCTATATTACCAAAGAGCTGGTTGGGTTTATTGATCAAAAATATAAAACTGTTAAAGACAGGAAAGGTCGTGGCATAACAGGTCTGAGTATGGGCGGACATGGAGCTTTATACCTCGCAATCAAGCATCAGGATATTTTTGGAGTGGCTGGAAGCATGAGCGGAGGAGTGGATATTACGCCGTATCCAAACAACTGGGATATGGCAAAACGCCTGGGAAACTATGCTCAAAATGCCGAAATCTGGAAAAAGAACACGGTGATCAATTTACTACCGCTCCTCACTCCAAATTCACTTTCCATTATTATCGACTGCGGAACAGACGACTTCTTTTATAAAGTCAATGAAAAACTGCACCAGGATTTAGTATATGCCGGAATTCCACACGATTATATCTCGCGTCCCGGGGGCCATACATGGCCATACTGGCAAAATGCGGTGAAATATCAAATTCTATTTATGAAAAGCTATTTTGACAGGCAGATTTCACAATAGACTTACATATAGTTTATATCGGAAAAGGATGGGTGGAAGCGATTTCCACCCATCCTTTTTCGATATGATTGACAATTCCTGCACCTCAGCCTGGCCCAGTGCTGCCGCCTGCTTTTGTTACCATGCTACCCGTGGTAAATGAAGCTCCCTCGGTTCCTCCATTATATGTTCCAGAATTATAAAGTCCGTTAATATTCTCTCCGCCTGTAACAGTGCCTCCTGTGTATATCTTGTATCCGGTGCTGATTTTCAATTTCGGACTAGAAAACAACATGGTGGTATAGCTCGCCGGGATCGTAAACGTGAGTGCTTCGGCTCCATCTGTCGACCGGATATGAATGATCTGATTGGCGGTGCCACCACCCAGAATCACAGACGGTTGCGTACTCACGCTGGCAGTCGGACTACTGGTTGCACCCGCAATTCCCACCAAAATTCCTCCGGTTACTTTGAATTGATTTCTGTCGCAATCGAAGCCTTCTTCGGGCGATTTTGCCCCCACTGCAACGGTTCTTCCTCCGGTAACCGTGATTTGACCGTTAGAATCAATGGCATCATTTCCCGTACTATATGCATATATACTTCCGCCATTGATATAGATAAATTTCGCTGCATTCAGTCCGTCGTCGGATGTTTTAGTATTTATAGTCCCGCCATTGATGGTCAGCACACTTTTAGACTCAATTCCCTCTCCGGCAGACGAAATGATATTAATTGTTCCGCCATTGATCGTCAAATAAGGGTCAATCGTAGTATCGGTATCCCACGCGGCAGAGATACCTTTATCTGCCACACTGATCGTAAAATTGCCGTTATTGATCACCACATATCCTTCCTCGCACTGGATTCCGTCACCTTTGGTGGTGATACTCAACGTTCCACCATCGGCGATAAACGCATCGTTGGTATGGATTCCGTCAGAACTTGCATCGGTAACGGTTATTTTCCCGCTGATAATCCTGACATAATCATCACTTGCGATCGCATGTTTGTAATTCCCTTTCAATGTCAAGCTCCCTTCTCCACCGAAAATTAACTGCCCTTCGCTGAAAAGTGTTGCCTTCTGATCTTCCTCACCACTGGCAGCATAAGTAGCCCCATCTATTAACGTATTGGTTGTGTTCGTGTTAAGCACAACAAACGCCCGCTTACTCGATTGGATATTGATCGCCGGCCCGTCGGAATTCGTAATATTCGCGCCATTCAAAGTCAGCTTGAATTTCTTATCACTATATATTTTCAAGGAACCATTCGACGTGGTTCCGGAAATTACATATTCTACTTCTGGTACGGTTGCATTGACTGTCACGTCGCCACTTGCCTGCGAAACGGTTACCCCTGCACCTTCCAGGGGATTTGTAACCGTGATCGTTGTTCCATAATCGATGGTTACCACGGATGAAAAGGTCGAGTTAGCCAGCAAATCTTCTTCATCGGCGGCAGTATCCATATTTCCCTCCGGGGCAGCCGAAGTCGTCGACACGTCGCTGATCGTAAAGTTCGTGTCAGGATTATCTGTCCCTCCGGTCACATCCTCAGAATCGTCTGAGCAAGATATAGATGAGCATAAAACCAAAACGATGAACATCCTGGAAGCAAGCTTACCAATAGCATTGGAGATACCTGAAGAGGGCTTTGTTAAGTTTTTCAAAAGAAATGGTGTCATATATGATTGATGAGTTAAGTAATATGCCGGTATGCCCCATGAGCGCTCGATATTTACAGGCCAACATTTTGATTTACGCAGCAAATCGGGTCGTTGTTGCCAAAGCCTAGAAGGCACCTCATATTTCCCTGTTCCTATTTGCCAATATCATCAGTAATTTCATGCTATTTTTTTCTTTTTCTCTCAATCAGCGGAGATTGTTAAAGGCTGAGTTCGGAGCGTTTTTTCGCAGAGTCTCGTAAAAATATGCGAAAACTAAGGGAAACTCAGCTGGAACTTATATTAACTCTGCGTTCAAAAATGATATGCGTTAGTAGACAATAGCATCACCTAAATTCAAATGATCAACATGGCAGATTTCACCCAACCGACAGCTGAAGAACTGCAACACGAACTTCAGGAAAACATAGATAACGACGATGTGGGACATACTTTACTTTTTGAAAACGACAAAGTAAAAGTATGGCATATAGAGCTCCAGCCAGGCGACAGAATTCATTACCACCGTCACAACTACGACTATTTTTGGACGGTTTTACAAGATGGAAGCGGAATATCAAACCAGGAAGATGGAAGCCAGGTGAGCTTTACTTTTAAAAAGGGACAGACATCTTTCCAAAATATCATCGCTCAAGGCAGCACAGTGCACGACCTGCAAAATACAAGTGATGGTGTTGTTGAATTTATCACAACCGAGTTAAAATACTAAGTTGGCGGTAGGTTTTCGGCAGTCGGCCTTCAACAGCTCGTCCCGATTTGAAAACGGGACGAGCTGGTTCAGCGTTCGTAATGCGCCTTGATTTAACGCAACGATCTCAATTCAAAGCCATTTCTCTGCGAAATATCAGTTTAAAACCCAAGGCGCAGCCCAGACAAAGTATTACCATGAAAAGCCACAGCATTTCATAACCACCTTTTTCAGCAATAAGTCCGCCTAAAGATGGCCCAACGATTTGCGCTACGGCCCAGGATATCGCATATGCAGCTGAATATTTCCCCCGGTTATTGTCATTAGAACGGTTCATAACAATTGTAGTCATATAAGGCAAGGTTAGCATTTCGCCAATTGTAAACAAAATGATGGCGAAAGCTGCCAGCGCAATCGGCATGACATCAGCTACAGTCAATACTAAAAACGATAAACCGGTAAATATAATACCCGCCCGTATCAGCCAAGAATCTGTTTTCCTGTTGCCCAAAGTCTGAATCAAGACCATCTCAAAAACGGCAATAATGATCCCATTCATTCCCATTAATAAGCCGACCTGAGTTTCGTTGATATGCAAATGCTCTTTCCAGAAAACAGGAGCAAGTCTGAACAACACCAGAAACGTCATAGTAAAAGCAGTAACCAGAATGATGAACCGAACAAAAAACGCATCTTTCCAGGGGGACAGGCTACCATTCTCTTCATGCGATTCCTCCTTTTGAACAACTGCTTTGGGTAGCAAAACCCATATCAATAACCCTACAAAGGCATATACCAAACCATCCACCCGGAAAAGCAGATGGTAATTAATGGCTGCCAGAATTCCACCAACTGACGATCCGAAACCGAAGCCCAGGTTGGTTGCTAGCCGGTTCAAAGAATACGATCGTGTCAGATTTTCCTTTGTAGAATATGCTGCAATAGCCGTAGTATTGGCGGGCTTGAACGATTCCACAAAGAAACTTAAAGCAATGGTTAACAGGCATATATATGTAAAATCTGTGAATTCAGCATATAGAATAAACATACCGCCGCTGATAATCAAACTGAAAATCTGAACGGGTCTGAATCCAATTTTATCAGTCAGATATCCTCCAGCCATTGCACCGGCGACTGAACCGACACCAAATAATGTAATGATCAATCCCGCATCAGCAATACTGCGATGCAAACTTTGAGTGATGTACATACTCATAAACGGGACCGCCATGTAACCGCACCGATTGATCAGGATAACCAGACTCAGCAACCAGGTTTCCCGGCTTAGTCCGCTAAATGATACTCTGTAGTTATGTATAATTCGTGCTATCATCATCTTAAATGGCTAAATAATCTATTCTGTTTTGGGGATGGCATAAAATAAAAAATCCGCCCGGAATATTTACCAGGCGGAATGCATATAGTTTGAATTCTAGATATACAGCTATTCCACCTGGTCGACCTTTGGGTACCAGTTATAGACAAGAATATCTGAGAATTGTGCGTTCATGCAGCAAATGTAATCAATTAAGTTTCAATCGAATTACAATTTCTTAGTTTTTCTTACAAAATTTACTGAACGGAATTTCAACAATTATTCATCGTTAACATTAAAGGTCAGATGCCCCTTCCTAATATCTTTTCAAAAGAAATAACAGACGAAGTAATTGACAGAATCAACAAACTTAAGCCTGCGACTGTGCCCATGTGGGGTAAAATGACAGTTTCACAAATGCTGGCCCATTGCTGCGTTTCGTACGAATACGTGTTTGAAAAAGACAAATACAAAAAGCCTGGGGCGTTTTTGAAATTAATCTTCAAATTGTTTGCAAAAAATACGGTTGTGAGTGAAAAGCCTTTCCCCAAAAACTCTCAGACCGGTCCAGACTTTATCATCAAGGATGATCGGAATTTTGAAACAGAAAAGAACAGATTAATCGATTTCCTGAGAAGAACACAAGCCCTTGGAGCGGCGCATTTTGATGGAATGGAATCTCACAATTTCGGGAAACTGACCATGGAAGAATGGAATAATATGTTCTACAAGCATATCAACCATCATTTGACCCAGTTTGGGGTATAATTTTCGACAGTGTTAAAATACCTGTGTAAAGGCACCCGCGGTAGGCGGCCCATTTTATAACTTTATACACTATGGATTGTGACTGAGCGCATATCACAGGAGATTGAATTACATAGACATGCCAATTTCCAGATTCCGGTATATGCCATTTTTAAGAAAGAACTTTCATCTTCCAGCTATGTACATAAATAGACAGAAGTGATTGTGTTTTATTATAGGATGGCATGAAAGTCGATCCCGTCGCGCCTAACAATTCGGCAGTTACGGATACATCGCTCCCTACATTTGCATGGGTCATTCCCGCCGCCGATCCGTAGACGCTCTTAAATATGATAGGAAAAGAGCAACTTACGTGCTCGAACAGCAAATGCGAGAAGAAGGGCTGAGTTGGGAAGAGAAAACTAAGCTAAGACAGGAAAAATCGGGTCCGGTTCTCTTAGATGAAAGAATGGATGATACAGCAGCTTCCACTAGTAATACCGAAAAGTCCACTCGGCCAAGCCATACTTTTACACCTTACCACGATGGAAAGGATTAAGCGCGTATGCGTGGACAAATTGAGATCGACAATAATCTGGCTGAAAATGCCATCAGACCCTGGCAATCGGAAGAAAAGCATTTTTGTTCGCCGGCTCCCACCAGGCAGCCGAGATGACAGCAGCTATGTACTCCTTTATGGCTACTTGCAAGAAAAACGGCGTTGACGAACAACCATGGCTGAAAGATGTTTTTGAAAGTATCCAATCACATAAGCATAATAGATCTTTATCAACTGCTTCCAAATAACTGGATTAAGTACCGAAATCAGAACCCTGAGACTAAGTTTTTATCCAAAATGACCTCCAACATAATTTTTCGTTAACTCCTGTTTAGGGTTTTTGAAAATATTTGTTGTTTTGTCATACTCAATGACTTCCCCCATATACATGAAAGCGACTTTGTCGGAAATGCGTTGTGCCTGCTGCATATTATGAGTCACGATTACGATGGTGTAATCTTTCTTTAAGCTCGTAATTAATTCCTCAATTTTAGAAGTACTAATCGGATCAAGGGCTGAGCAGGGCTCATCCATCAAAATTACTTCAGGGTGGAGAACGACTGTGCGGCCAATACACAATCGCTGCTGTTGACCACCGGAAAGCTTAACAGCAGGTTTTTTCAATTCATCCTTAACCTCTTCCCATAAGTAACTCTCTTTCAAAGCTTTTTCGATAAGTCCGGGTATTTCTTGCTTTGAAAATCCGTGAATATTCAACCCATAAGAAAGATTGTCGTAAATACTTTTTGGCAAAGGATTTGGTTTTTGGAATACCATTCCTATCCGTTTGCGAATTTCAGTTACTGAGATTTGATTATCATACAAGTCCAGATCATCAAGTTTTAACTTTCCTTCGACATTTGCGTCGGGCGAAAGATCGTGCATGCGATTGAACGACCTCAGCAAAGTAGACTTACCGCATCCTGAGGGACCAATCAAGGATATCACTTCATTCTTATTAAAATCGATATTGATATTTTTAAGTATCTGCTTTTTGCCGAAAGACAGGTTTAGGGAGTGAGCGGATAGTTTGATATGATCCATGTTTAGTCTTGCGTTCTTTGTTTAAAACGAATATAAAAGGCAATTGCATTCAAAATGAAGACCATCATGATAAGGACAACTGCGGTGCCATATGCAAGCGGCCTGACTTGTTCAATTGACTGATGCTGGGTTGAGAGCATATATAAATGATATGGCAAAGCCATAAACTCCTGATTTACAGACGAGGTTAATCCATTTATGTAAAATGCTACGCCCGTAAATAAGATAGGTGCTGTTTCGCCAGCCGCGCGTGATAATGTAAGAATAATGCCTGTCAAGATACCTGGCAACGCATTGGGTAGCACTACGTCCTTAATCGTTTCGAACTGAGTTGCCCCTAAGGCCAAGGTCGCTTCCCGCATACTGTTTGGAATACGTTTTAGCGCCTCTTCTGTTGTTGTGATAATGTAAGGAAGTGACAGCAAACCTAATGTCAATCCGGCTGATAAAACGGAGGTTCCCATCTGAAAGCCCTGAACAAACAACGCTAACCCAAACAGACCATAAATAATTGAAGGGATACCTGCCAGATTGCGAATTGACGCGCGTATGAGGTTCGTTAGTAATGAAGGTTTTGCATACTCACTGAGATACACTGCGCAACCGATTCCAAATGGAACCGCGAAAAGTGTGGTAATCATCGTAAGCCACAGAGTTCCAATAAGTGCTGGTAGAATCCCTCCTTCTGTCATGCCATGAGTTGGAGGCTTACTGATAAAATTCCAGGAGACAGATGAAAAACCCTTTGAAAAAATATCAAATAAAATAATGCCCAAAAATAAACACACCGTACTTGTGCTACCAATCAGGAGTACCCAATTAAAAATGTTTACGAATTTCTTTTTCATGCATGAAACTTTCTAAACCGGTTTGCGAAATATTCACCCAACAGATTGATTGCCATTGTAATCAGAAACAGAACTGCTGCAATAGCAAAAAGCGCGAAATAATGTGTTGTTTGGTACGGCACCTCTCCCATTTCAATAGCAATGGTGGCGGTAATTGTGCGAATAGAATCCAAAAAACTTTTTGGCAAGGCAGCGGCATTTCCGGTGGCCATCAAAACGGTCATCGTTTCCCCAAGTGCTCGCCCCAGACCCAACATTACTGCTGCAATTAACCCTGGAAGCGCGGCAGGAATTGTCACGTGAAATAACGTTGCCCACTTGTCGGCTCCCAAAGCAAAAGAAGCTTCGCGATATGTTCTGGGCACAGCATTAATCGCATCTTCACTAATTGTAATTATGGTTGGCAAGGCCATGACTGCCAATAAAATAGACCCGTTAAGTGCATTCAATCCGTTTTGAATGCCAAACAAATCAGCAATTCCAGGACCGATTAAGACTATTCCTAAGAAACCGATAGCTACCGAGGGAATTGCAGCCAGCATTTCAATCACTGGCTTTAATACCGCTTGCAATTTGGTTGGGGCAAATTCTGATATATAGGCTGCCGTCAGAATCCCCAAAGGGACCGCGATGAGCATTGAACCAAATGCCACAAACCCCGTGCTGGCAAGCAAAGGAAAAATGCTGTATGATCCGTTAACACTCTGGGGGTTCCACTGCGAACCAGTGAAAAAATCAATAGGATTCGTATGGGCAAAAAAAGCAATACTGTTATAAATCAGCATGAAAAAAATAGCTCCTAACAAGCCAATAGCAGCAAGGCCAGTTGCTTTGAAAATTACTTTTAATATCCGGTCGGTCCGTTCTCTTTTCTGTACACTCATCGTTTCAATACTGGATAGTAGCCAGCCGCTTTTATGATTTTTTGCCCTAGGTCACCTTTTTCAAAATCAATAAAAGGTTTTATTTCCTCAAAAGATGTGGATTTATAGTATTGAAAAAGAGGCCTTTGGAAGAAATACTTACCTTCAGCTATCATCTTTGAGTCCAATGGCGAGATCGCCTTTTGACCGTTGTCTAAATAGATTTTAAGCACTTTAATGCCTTTACTTCCACTGTGGGTAACATACCCAGCACCGACATAGCCGATACCAGATTCATCAGACTTTATTGCCTCCAATATCTGTGCATTTCCATTCATTTCCTTAGCTTTCCGGCTGAATTCAATCCCAAGCCTCTTTCTGACAAAGTCATGGGTACCTGAATTACTCTGTCTGCCGTAGATATTAACTGGCATTTCAAGTTTAGTTACGCCAAGCCAATCGCTTTGCTCCCCACTTAATAGTGCAGCCAGTTGCTTTATTTCGATAGAATCAATTGGGAGACTTTCGGCAACGACAAATGCGATCGCATCCTGGGCGAAAATGAATGAATCAATTTTTATTCCGTCATTTTTGAAAAGAATTAGCTCACCCTCATTAATCGACCTTGATGAATTGGCTATATCGGCCGTTCCATTCAACAACGACGCGATTCCTAGCCCAGATCCCCCGCCGGAAATAGAAACAAAAACTGTCCGGTTTTTATCGTGAAAAGACTCCGCCAGTTGGACAGCAAGATTCACTTCCGTGTCAGAGCCTTTAATTTTTATTACGTCATGGTCATCTGTGCAGGAAACAGCAAAAATGCATAAGAAGGATAGAATCGCTTTCATAGCTTTCTTGTTTAAAAACAGCATTACCAATTTTAAGAAAATTGATACAGAGGTTCATATTGTCTTTATGTTAACTTTCCAGTATGACAATGGTACTACCTTATATCTGAATCCTGTTTTTTTACACCAGAGTCGGGTTACAGAGAAACCACTGTCTACGAAAACAGAACTCAGAAAGCAGTTTTCAGGATATCAGGGCTCATCTGGCGATTTATGAAGTGGCTAAACAAAGCGCGGCATATCAGGCAAAATAACCAACACTAAAGCTCGTGATTCCGCATGAGCGCCGTGTGGAGCTTGCGTTCGAAAACCTTGGTTGGTTCGACCTATTGCGTTTCTTTACAAGAGCCGAATTGGTCACTTATATGAAAGCCAAAGATCAGGCGAACTACGGTTTGGCAAAATTGTCCAACTTTGGGGTGAAAGACCGCTACTACCCTATTCCGTTTGACGAGTACAAGCTCGATCCAACGAGAATGTACCAGAATCCTGGATATTAATACTTGTTCCTCTTTATTTTCAAATGGCCGCTTCACTTCGGAGCGACCATTTTTTTGCCTGATAATAAACAACAGTCCAAAATCTCAAAAAATCATTCCCATAAAATTATTTAATTGTTTAAAATTAAATTGTACACAATTTAATTTTAAAATTCTTACCTTTGTTTGAGAAAAGACAGAAACATGGAAAAAGAAAGCCATTTGAAGTTAGACCAGCAGATATGCTTTCAGCTATATGCGGTTTCAAGGCATGTTACACAGGTATATCAGCCTTTGCTGGAAGAATTGGGAATCACCTATCCCCAGTACCTGGCGTTGATGGTTTTGTGGGAAAACGACAAGCAAACTGTGAATCAGATCGGCGAAAAACTATTTCTTGACAGTGGCACACTGACCCCATTGCTAAAACGCCTGGAACAGAAAGAGCTAGTAATTAGAAAAAGAAGTCTGGCCGACGAACGGGTGGTTGAAATTTCGCTATCTCCGCTTGGAAAAACACTCAAAATGAAAGCAGAATGCGTTCCGGCAAAAATGTTTGAACAACTGGGTATTACGCCACAAGAGGCTGACCTTCTGAAAAGTATTTCTTATAAAATTTTAAATCAAACAAATAAGTAATCAAATGAAAGCAATGTACACGGCTGTTGCAACAGCCACTGGTGGAAGAAACGGACACGTAAAATCGGATAATGGTGTTTTGGATTTGCAGGTGAGAATGCCCAAAGGACTGGGCGGTGCAAATGATGACTACACCAATCCTGAACAATTGTTTGCAGCAGGATATTCGGCCTGCTTTGACAGCGCGTTGAATCTGGTGATCAAACAGTCGAAAATTAAAACCGGAGAAACAGCAGTTATAGCAAAAGTAAGTATCGGACAACTGGAAAACGGCGGCTTTGGTCTAGCCGTAGAGCTGGCAGTTAGCATTCCAGGTGTAAGCGCAGAAGAAGCACAACAATTGATTGAAAAAGCGCATCAGGTATGCCCTTATTCTAATGCCACAAGAAACAATATCGAAGTAAAATTGAGTGCAAATAATCACTCATATCGACAAGAGGCTATTGATCTTTAATTCTTTAACTAAGAAACTCAATGATTTTCTGCGGGTTTTATTTTGAAAAAACGAGCATAACCAGACTTCCTAACCGAAAGTCTTCGAAAATTCGCACTACGTTTATCCGTAAGAACAAGGCCATCACTATGCAAAATGTGGCTATTTTAAGGTACTTGTAAACCTTTGTAATTATTTAACATTTCGTGCATTGAAACTCCGGTTTCAATGCACTTATTTTGTCGCCACGTGTACTCAACTTCTTTAAAAAATGAATCGCTTTCAGTGTTTTCTGGCGCTCAGCTTTCTTGCCTACTCCCCTCTTTCTGCTCAAAATCAGGTTGACAAAATCCGAAAGGAATTTTTGAACGCCAATTCAAAAACGATATTGGTGGCCTCGCACAGGGCGGTGCATCATCAACTTCCTGAAAACTCGATTGCTGCCGTTAAAGAAGCAATAAAGCTGGGTATTGATATCGCGGAAATCGATATTAAAGTGAGTAAAGATGGCATTCCGATGCTTATGCACGACGGGAAGATTGACAGGACGACGAACGGCAAAGGAGACCTGGAGGATCAAAATTTTGAAGATTTAAGGAAACTACGCCTCGTGGCTAACGGACAGGTTACTGATCAGCAAATTCCAACTCTGGAAGAGGTACTGACCATTGCAAAAGGCAATATACTCATCGACCTGGATTTAAAAACTGACCATATCAACCCGATTATCGATGTGGTGAAGAAAACCAAAACGCAGGATATTGTTTTCTTTTTTGACAGCAATTACGATATGCTTTCCAGAGTTGACTCTGCTTCCCGTGATTGTATGCTCATGCCAAGAGCTTATAATTATGCAATGGCTGATTCTGCTATCAAACGATTCAGTCCGCAGGTCATTCATATTGACCCGAAATTTTACACCACCGAAGTTTGCGATCTCATCAGAAAAGGCAAGGCAAGAATATGGATTAACTCACTGGGTGAAACCGACGTGGAAATCAAAAAGGGCAACGGAAAGTCAGCAATGGGCAATTTGATAAAAAATGGTGCGAATATCATTCAAACCGACGAGCCGGAAAAATGGTTAAAATCGCTTCAAAAAGACAAATTGCATTGGTAAGCGCTGGTTATGCACCAGGTTTATCGTTTGCGGTAGTTGCTTTTCCCTCGTTCAGCACGATCACAATTAGATCCAAAACCTTTTTATTAGAAACCATCCGCGAATGTAATAACGCATTCACTTTGCAATTCCGTGCGAAAGATATCAAAGACGATTCCGCCGGCATTATGATGAGATCATAGGGTGTGTAAAATGAGATAAGAGTTATTTTCTCCAGCTGTTTAATACCGCTGTTCAGAGTTTGGAGAAAGGTGCTTTTGGGTCGCATTTGTCTAATCGCTATCCACGGAAGCAAGTATGCCGTAACGGTGCCTAAATGTGGTGTTGATATGGAGATGAATTTTTCGGTTTTAGACAGGCCGTTAAGATATTGGAGGTAATATCTGCAAATAAGTCCACCCATGCTGAAACCTATCAAATCAATACGATCACCGGTTTCTGTATTTTGTTGTATATAGTTATCCAGCTGTAAGGCAAGTATCTCGATGGATTTTGTCCCGTTACTCGGCTGTAACGAAGGCGTTAAAACTTTCCAACCCAAATCTCGAAGATATCTTGCCATATAGCTCATTCTCCTGGTGCTATCCATAAAACCATGCACAAGTATCAGAGTATTCGCCATGCTATTTTATTGCAATAATTAACCTAAAACCAGCCGCATTTCGGCAATTAAGGTATGATTTTTCAATGAAGTGATCCGTCGGGCTGCCCACTGATTCTCAAAAAAACATTGTTAATAATTTCGTAATGCCCCGACCTGGTCTTATCAAACAGCTATCCGGTATTATTGTTGTTCCAAAATATAGATTCCGATGCAACTTCCTTCTCGCGGCAGAAATTTCTCCAGAATAGCATTCTTTTTACTTGCTAGTTCAATCCCATTTATATCCCCCGCTCAAACCAATAAGCAGTATCCTGCTTCTCATTTCCCGGACAGGATTATTTTAGGTTTCAAAGGAAATCCCTCAGTTTCGCAGGCCGTAAACTGGAGAACAGATTCGACGGTCACTGAAGCTTTAGCGAGTATCCACGAAGCAGATGTTTCTCCAGATTTTCAAAAGAATGCCAGACAGTTAAAGGCGATTACACATTCGATAATCATCGAAGGCAAAACTGTGCACTACCACGAGGCCGATTTTAACGGACTAAAACCATCTACCCAATATGTATATCGGGTTGGTGCAGGTGAACACTGGAGCGAATGGTTCCACTTCACAACTGCGTCCGATAAAGCCGAGCCGGTTTCCTTTCTGTATTTTGGCGATGCGCAAAATGATATTCGCTCGCTTTGGTCTAGGACAATCCGCGGTGCATATGCCAATCTTCCAAAGGCAGATCTGATCATCCATGCCGGTGACCTGATTAACCGCGCAAATAGTGACTATGAATGGGGCGAATGGTTTGAAGCGGGAGGTTGGGTCAACGGAATGGTGCCAAGCCTTGCCGCGCCTGGAAATCACGAATTCTATAATGACGAAAACAAAAAGCGAGTACTGTCCCAACACTGGCGCCCACAGTTTGCCTTGCCAGAAAACGGCCCAAAAGAATCACTGGAAACAGCATATTATATAGATTATCAAGGCGTTAGATTCATCACTTTAAATTCAGAACAAGCACTAAGCAATCCTGAATCTCTTGAAAAGCAAGCCGCATGGTTTGAGGAAATCAATAAAAACAATCCAAACCGGTGGACAATCGTCGTACACCATCATCCGATTTATTCCACTGCCAGAGGCCGCGATAACGACGAGTGGCGCATGAAAATGGAGCCGCTTTATAAAAAATTCAAAGTGGATATGGTATTGCAGGGACACGACCATACTTACGCCCGCGGTATTAATATGCCTTTGGGAAAAGGAAGGAAATCCTCTGACGGACCAATTTATGTTGTGTCCGTGAGTGGTCCGAAAATGTATGAGTTAGGATTGCAAGACTGGATGGACAGAGCTGGCTCCAACACACAGCTTTACCAAATACTAAATGTAGATCATGAGAAATTATCGTTTAAGGCCTATACTGTCAACGGGGACGTATACGATTCTTTTGAACTTTTGAAAGACAGCAAAGGAAAAAATACACTGAAAGACCTTTCCAATACGCTTAAAATGCAGGAACGACTTGATCTGCCCACTTACATGCAAAAAACGATCAAGGAGGCCGACCTTAAAGAATACAACCAACGGTTCAAAGATTATAAGGCCAGAAAACAAAACCAGCCCAACTAGCCTGAATAAAATGGACGATAATTTAGAAAGAAAGATCGGCCGATTGGCAGTATAGTTAATAGGTGAGTTATTGAGGCTAGTGATCAATTATGAACGCCACCTCCCCGGTGATTTTGTTCTTGAAAGTTTCATGGTTGCTGTGAATCTCTATGCCTTCCCTATCAGGAAGTCAACTGCTCATAAGTATAACTTCTCCACGGGTCAAGAAAAACTGATTTGCGCACTATCCTCGCAGGTATTCAATTTTCAGGGCTAAAGATGCGGAATCGATAGATACTGATCGCCACTATTCGCAGACTCATCACTTTCTTCCCGTTTTAATTGGCCAATTTAAATAAGTCATGACTCTCTTGTAGCTCATGCAGAGTTAAAGTCTGTTAATGGACAATCTACCACGAAATCAGATAGTTAAACATCCGAATTTTCCAAGCGAATTTCTAGAATAACAATCGATAGCCACCGAATAGGTGTCTCTCACCCCACGCACCAGAAAGGTACATTGAATCGTCTTCAGTAAATAGCGTTCAGCGAGTAAATCCGCCAGGGCACGCGGGGAAAGGGTCGAATAGATGGTGGGAAAAATCGATTTCATGGCAGCAAGAAAAGCCTGAAAAACCACACTTGCCAGTTATCAAGCAACCACTTTAAAGATATATGGGTGCTTTAAATCTTAATTGGGAGCGTTAAGTGAGATAATGGA
This sequence comes from Dyadobacter sp. HNCC25DJ184, assembly GCF_056895215.1. NCBI lineage: Bacteria > Pseudomonadati > Bacteroidota > Cytophagia > Cytophagales > Spirosomataceae > Dyadobacter > Dyadobacter sp. HNCC25DJ184. The sequence continues at coordinate 68,816 of NZ_JBXHAQ010000021.1, forward strand.
GTTTGTCATTTGGATAGCCTCAAACCAAAATCATAGGGCTTATCGATCACCCGTCTGAGAATGCCAATCTGTCCGCAGTGGTACATAGTGTGCTTAATATTCCAGTCAATCGCTTCAAATTTTGTTGCCGCAATAGGATGTGGTGTCGGAGTCGGCTCCAAGGGACTGTTTAGTTCCTGAATGGATATTAATCCTAAGATTTCAATCGACTTTTGTTGCAATTGCTTGAGATCTTTAAATAATGTCGTCGATTCTGTTTTTCCAACCGAATGAATAGGCGCAGATGAAATCTGGCCGCATGAACGGGAACTGAATCCAATTCACAAAACACTCATTATCAATACTTTAAATACTTTCAGAATCGGTGCATACCAAATGCTTGCCGGATGTTGATTTTTGCTGTCAATCTTGAATGCGAAATACGAACTGTTCTTCGAATCTCAAACGTATTCAAGCACTTTAATAGTGGATTCTTTATGACACCTTTTTATACTACTCTCAAGGATTTTTTTTCATCCACCAACAAATGAGATATCTTCATTTAGTTTTTCAAGATAACGGACTTCTGCCTGGCGACCGCCGAAAGACTGCGAATACAAAAGATCCCACGGTGCAAACATTTGCGACTTGGTTTTATTGAGTCCGCAAATATTTCACGGGGTTGGCAACAGCTGCTTTCAGTGCATGACCAAGTACGGTAGCGGTCGTGATAATTGCCATCAATGCAATGGTTGCGAGTAATAACCAGCCGTTTACCTGGATTCGATATGCATACTGCTGTAGCCAGCCAGAAGTCAGCCACCAGCCGAGCGGCGCAGCGAATAAAAAACCGATCGCCATAAGTTTGCAGAACTCCTTTCCAAAAATCCATAGCATTTGTGCCGTGCGCGCTCCGAGTATGCGACGGATACCAATCTCTTTTGCACGGGTTTCAGCCATAAATGTTATCAGACCGTACAAGCCAAGACAGTTCATTGCAATGGCTATACAGGCAAAGATCTGCACGAATCCTGCCAATAAATTTTCCGTATCACTAAATGATTTCATGAGTCCTTCCACAGAAGAAGACTTATAGAGTTGATCAGGCATAACTTGCTCCCAAATGCTCTGTATTGCTTTTTCAGGCAGATTTTGTCGGCCTGAAGTAAAATTAATCACTGCCATCGCTATGTGTTTGGGGTCATGGATAAGGGTAATGGGGACTACTGGTGAATGTAAATCGCCGCTTCGGAAATCCTTTACTACCCCTACAATGGTACGATCCGCATCTTTGATACGCATCCTCTTTCCGATTATCTGGGCTGGCGAAGAATGACCCAGCCTTTTTACCATGGTTTCGTTTACCAGCACCCGTTGCCCGGTAGTGTCGGCCGTATGGAAATTACGTCCAGCGACAAGTTCCAGCCCAAATACCTCCAAATATTTGTCATCGACAGCTCGAACGCGAGTTTCGAACGACTCAGGTTCGCTTGCCGTGTGATAACTAAAAGATGTGGGACGATTGTACGGTGATGCCGGCGGATCGCTTGCGAGTGTAATCGATTCAACTCCCGGGATACGTTGCCATCCGCTTATCAACCTTTGATATTCGCCCTGCATTTGCTGGGGGAGCCATATAGCGAGCATCCGTTCGTGACGAAATCCCCAATCGATTTTCTGCATATGGCGTAGTTGTGCGGTTATAACCAAAACGACGATCAGAAATAATTGGGTAAGCAGGAATTGACCAGTGATGAGTGTTCTGCGAATATTCAGCCCACCGGCACCCCGACCTAACCGGCCAGCTAGTGCTTTGGCGGGATTGAAACCAGAGAGCACCATGGCCGGATAAAACCCGGAAAGCACCGTAACACCTATTAGCAGCGGCAAAAACCAAAGCAATGCGCCAGGTTCCAACAGATCCAAAATTCCTATTGACGGTTTAAGCGTCTCATCTTGATCATTAAGGGTCTGGTTTACAAGGGGCATAGCGAGCTGTGTCAAGACCAACGCCACTACCACCGAAAGCAGAGTGATCAGTCCAGTTTCGATCATAAACTGTTTTAAAAGCTGAAACTGGTTACTGCCAACGACCTTCCGGACACCAACCTCCCGCGAACGTTGCAACGCTTGTGCAGTGGCCAAATTAATATAATTGATACAGGAAGCGCCTACGAGTAACAGGCCAACTACTATCAAAGAATACAGAACCACTCTGGGTGCCATTCCGCTACGCTGATGGTTAAGCTCTGACAGTGGAAGAACGTGGTACGAAAAGCGACTTGATTCGGCTGGGGGCAAATGTTTCTTTTTGATGGCCCGCAACGCGCCAAGCAGCTGATCTGTCTTTGAGCCGTCGCGCATGAGTACAAAACACATGCTTTGGAGCCCAAACCAATCTTGCATGTCAGCTTGCGATTCGAGTATCGGGATTGTCGCATAGGAAATGAGCCCGTCATAACGCAATTGTGTGTTTGCCGGTGGATTTTTGATAATTCCCGTTACAGTGAGATCAACCCGGTTGTCAAATCGAAGCGTTTTCCCGACCGCTGCGATTGTATTGAAATATTTCTCGGCGTATCGCTCACTAAGCACGATTGTATTTGGAGATGAAAGCGAAGTTTTAGGGTTTCCGCTGACCCATTCTACGCCGAAGATGTCAAAGTACTGGGACTCGGTAAAGCACATATTTCTGGCCTCATTAAATTTTTTCGCCCATCCTCCTTTGCCATTAGGGACGCTAATCATCCGACCAAAGATGGTTTCCAGTCGCACAGCAGTTTCCACAAACGGATAAGTTCGGCGCAAAACATCTGCCAACGGCCGGGGCGCAGCATCAGTTTGCATCGTCGATTCACGATGGACGTCGGTTACTACCCAATACGAACGATCTACATGCGGATGATATCGGTCAAATGTCAGCATATAGTTAACAACCAGAAAAATCACCAGACCACTTGCGAGCCCGATGCTTAGGTTAGTGACGCGGATAACGTTTACCTGCTTTTCACGCCAAATGCGGCGCCATGCAAATGAAAGGAAATGTGCGAGCATAAGAGTAGTGTTTGTTTTACATTAAAAAAAACTTAATATATAAATATACTATATATATAATTTGTTTTATATTACAACCACTGAGAATTTGTTAATTACGGATGAACAAGGATGCATCTGCCACGAAAGCAGCTGACTATCAAAGTTAAGACCAGCAATCTCGGGCTTATAAATCCCAAAAACCGGTATACATCAAATCAGGTGACGCTGTTCAAGTAAATTATAATTTTAGCCGTTATCAGCGACGATGTCGGTTATTTTATATCAATCTGGGTAATCCTATTCTCCAAAGCGTTTACCCACCATACGCCCGGCTTTATCTAAGTTGATAAGGTTCTGAAGAAATAGCTAGGGCAAAGGATTAGTTCAGCTAATTACTCTAGCTACGGCTGGATATACTGGATAGTTTGAGCTGAATATTGACCTAATGAGACGCTTGAAACATTATAGGCCTTTGATTGTTCTAACTGCATTAAGGCAGTAACTGGATCCGGATAATGGAGTCCACGAATATCTTACATCCCAAAGATTTTGCCAATGAAATATCATATAGTACCTCTAATCTGGCCTTTGACAATTCTTCGATCTGTCGTTCGCTTGCACAGTCACTGACACCAAACCTTTCCTGTGCACTAAAACTTCTCAATGTATGGAAATTAATATTGTTTGTAATCAGGTTTAACAGGAGGTCGCGGGCATCTTCGGCTTCGAAGATACCGGACATCAAAGTAATATCATCTGTATTTTCCATAAGGTTTACACAATTTGAATATTGAGAAACAACCAGATTATCCCGTTGCAGTTAAAAATTATGCAGCGGACATCGAATAATATGTCCGCTGCTTTACAAACAAGGACGGGGACCCTTTGAAAATTATTAACTATTTTCTTTTTCCGTACAGGCTGGGAAAATGCCGGATCGTACGGTATTTGACGATCTTTTCATCGCCAGATATGTATCGAGATTGTTTTAGGTCGGTAATGACCAAGACAATATAGGATGATCTAAAAGTGGTGACCCGTACCATTCATATAAATCAGGCAATCCTTGCAGATCAACCAGCATTGATATGCGATATGATTGCGATTTTCCCGTCAGCCTGTTGAATGTATCCATTCATTTCCGAAAGTTGCCGTTGAAGGTTTTTTATCCTTCTTTCACGGCTTTTTATATCTTCCTCGTTCATCTGGGAATGTATTTTACGTTCATGGTATTTGATTTTTATCTGAACCATTTTGGTAATCAGCTCAATGGCATCATCAACCTGAAACTCGCCTTCTATTAATTGGATCGTCATTTTTTATTGGCTGTTATATTGAGTTACCTGTTATGGGATGGGCATTCATTGCCGCACTACTGTCCCTGCCCCATTGAAAATCCGTCCTTTCCATCGAACGTGTAAAGGTTCTCGGTTTTGATCGTGTCTATGTTTTCTGTTATAGACTTCGTAAGAAGCTGCGGAATAACGGTGTTATCTGCCAGCAAACCAGGTTTTGCCTTGAAGCGGCATCGCCAGTGGTCAGTTAAAAAAGTTTCCTCGAATCCATTCGGCCAAACTTTAATTCCCCTGTTGGTAATCATACTAAGCTCAATACCGTCCCCTTCTATACGTTTCATGGTAGCAGCCAAATCATCAGGATTCTTACCATTCCAGTCAACAAATAAATCAACTCCGACAAGCTGCTTCACAGCCCTGGCCTGTCGTTGATATTTTGGAAGTACCAGCGCAGAATTTCCAGTAAAAGATACCTCCTTTAGGGTACGCGGTGTCTTCCCGAGATTTCCTATAACTGCCTCCGCAAATTCTTTTGTGCCCACTTTCAATTTGCTGCTCTGATCTTTAAAGATATCATAGGTATGCGTACCATCCTCGATGGTCTTGAGCCAGGCGTTTTGTACACGTTCGGCTACGTTAGTTTGCCCGATGTGGTTTAACATCATTACAGCACCTTGCAATAAACCGGATGGGTTGGCAAGATTTTGACCTGCCCTTCTTGGTGCAGAACCGTGGATCGCTTCAAACATTGCGCATTCTTCCCCAATATTGGCAGAACCCGCCAAGCCAACGGACCCTGCTATTTGCGCAGCCACGTCACTTAGCACGTCACCATACAGGTTGGGCATTACCAGTACATCAAAGAGCTCCGGGGTGTCAGCCAGTTTTGCCGCGCCAATATCTATAATCCAGTGCTCATTCTCAATATCTGGATATTGCTTTGAGATTTCATCGAAGACACTATGAAACAACCCATCGGTTTGTTTCATAATATTGTCCTTAGTAAAGCAGGTAACCTTTTTTCTGCCTTGCTGTCTGGCATATTCAAAAGCATATCGAACAATTTTTTCACAACCCGGCCGGCTAATTAATTTCAGGCATTGAACGACTTCGTCTGTCTGGCGATGTTCTATTCCAGCGTATAAATCTTCCTCGTTTTCCCTGATGATAACAATATCCATATCGGGATGCTTCGTATTGACGAAGGGATGGAGGCTCATGCAGGGCCTTACATTCGCATATAGCCCCAAAAACTTACGGGTCGTTACGTTCAAACTTTTGTAGCCTCCACCTTGCGGGGTAGTGATGGGTGCTTTTAGAAAGACCTTATTGCGGCGAATCGTGTCCCAGGATTCTGGTGCTATGCCAGCCGTGTTTCCGGCTAGATAAACGGATTCACCAACCTTAATTTCTTCAATCTCAATCTTTGCACCCGCAGCTAAAATAATCTTCAAGGTGGCATCCATGATTTCAGGGCCAATCCCATCGCCCTTGGCAATTGTAATTTTTGTCATACGTTTTTGATTGGTTTATGGCCTCAAAAATAAGAGCTCTAAAACATATATTTTTATTTATATTTACAATACTATCCATAAAAAAAATTTATGAATTATACATTGAACCAGCTTCGGATATTTTCAGCGGTTGTCAAGACAGAAAGTATTACAAAAGCTTCCGAGGAACTTCATTTATCGCAACCAGCTGTCTCTATCCAACTAAAAAATTTTCAGTCACAATTTGACGTACCCTTAACTGAAGTTGTTGGCAGGAAGATTTACATTACAGACTTTGGTCAGGAAATTGCCGCGGCGGCAGAAAATATCTTGAACCAGGTATACGCAATCAACTATAAGACATTGGCTTACAAAGGGCAGTTGATTGGTAGACTGAAAATCTCTGTGGTTTCTACCGGGAAGTATGTCATGCCATTTTTTCTATCCGACTTTTTGCAGCAGAATTCAGGGATTGAGCTGCTGATGGATGTTACTAATAAAAACAGAGTTTTGGAAAGCCTTGAGAACAATGATGTTGACTTTGCGCTTGTCTCGATCTTGCCCGCTGCAATCAACATCGAATGTCTGGGCCTTTTGCCCAATAGACTCTTTCTGGTTGGAAAAGCCAACCAACAGTGTGTGCATTCAAATGATGTGAATGAAGTTTTTAGAGATCTTCCTCTCATTTTTAGGGAAAAAGGTTCTGGAACGCGCCAGGCCATGGAGGCCTTCATTGCCGAACATAAAATTTCTGCATTAAAAAAAATGGAGCTAACTTCCAATGAGGCTGTTAAACAAGCAATCCTGGCTGGCTTGGGATATTCAATTATGCCTTTGATAGGAATTAGAAACGAACTGATCAATAACGAGTTAACAATTGTGAAGGTTAGCGGGCTGCCAATAAAAACCATGTGGAGTTTAATCTGGCTGAAGGGCAAGAAACATTCCAGGGCATCGTCCGCATTCCTGGAGCAAGTTAACAAGCATAAAGCAACCATTGTTCAAAATAATTTTAATTGGTGCGAGCACTATTATTAAAATAGCCTCGTTCAGGTATACTTGCCTGATGGTCAATCATTTTAAATCTTACATATCGAAAATAATTGCTTTAAAAGTTTCTGTTATATGCTTCTGGGTGATAGAAAACAAGCCCGCAAAGACTCAGGTCGGTTCTTGGGAAAAATTGACAATAAATGCGATTTTAGCGATTTAAGAATGCCATTTTGGCGGCCGTTTGGGAGTATATCATCATTAAATTGCTGGATATTATTAATATGACGTCATTAAAAGGAATACCTCTTATACATCAGCCTCTGGCATCTTATATATTGAACAGATTTAAGATTGATCAGGAAAAACTAAGAGAAATATGTTCATTTTTTCAACCAGTAAAGGCTCAACGCAAACAGATTCTAATAAACTATAACGATACTTGCAAAGTCTACTACTTTATCAATTCCGGCTGTCTGCGGCTTTTTACAGTGAGCAATGCGGGAGTTGAAACATCCCGTTATTTTGCCTTCGAAGGCATGTTTGTCACTGCTCTACCCAGTTTCATAGATCAGAAGCCGGCGTTAGAGTATTTGCAGGCTATTGAGAAGTGCGAACTAATAGCAATTTCTAGAAAAGACTTTTTCAACCTTGTAGACACAACCGCCGAATTCAGTCAGATTTATAGGGAAATACTTGAGTTAGGATTTGTAAATGCTCAAAAACGTATTTATGGGTTCCAAGGGTTTGATGCACTTGAAAAAGTAAAGTGGGTCATCCAGTCACAGCCTAACCTGTTGCTACGGGTATCCAATAAAATGGCCGCTTCCTACCTGGGAATTTCTCCATCTACACTGAGCCGGGTTAAATCAAGGCTTTAAAACGTTGACATAGATCAACACTTACGGGAGAATGAAATTGTAGTTTTGTAAAAAAAACACAATGAAAATCAAACTGTTAGTATTAATTGCCTTATTTCCAACGCTATTGATTGCCCAGACCGTAAGTCCTGGTAATGAGGTTTTACCCCGAGCCACGAATTATCTAAAACCCTCCTATCAATTAACCCTAGACGCTGCTGTGGCACTTGTAAACCAAGCACGAGCTTGCGCCACCGATTTGGGGAAATCAGTTACCATTTCGATCTTGGATGCAGCGGGTCAGGTTATTCTCATCAGCCGCCCGGAAAATGTTGGCCCCCACAATACGGAAGCATCCAGAAGGAAGGCATATACCTCGGTTTCCACCAAAACTCCTACTTTAGCTTTATCCCGCAATGCCAGGTCCAATCCTGACACTGAAAATCTGGCGAATCTTCCTGAACTGCTATTACTGGGTGGTGGTTGCCCCCTTTGGTTTGAAGGTAACCTGATCGGAGCAATTGGCGTCGCAGGTGGGGGTAGCCCTGAGAATGACGATTTGATTGCAAAATCCGCTGGTATTAAGCAGGCGGGAATATTTACACAACTTAATTAACTTTAACACAGATGAAAAATTTAGTTATCGCGATAGGTCTTATCCTAAGCACTACATTAGCCCATTCGCAGTCGAAAACGTTCCAGTTATCAAGTCATATTCTTGACATATCTAAGGGGATGCCGGCATCGGGCGTACCTATTCGCCTTGAAAAAATGGACACAAACAAAAAAACCTGGTCAGCCATTGAGGAGAAAGTAACAGATTCCAATGGCCGGATCTCAGACTTTCTAAGTTCCGAAAAATCTAATAATGAGGGTATTTACAAATTGACTTATTTAACAGCAGATTATTTCAAAAGCCAAAATATACAGAGTTTTTATCCATTTATCGAAGTCGTATTTGAAATCAAGGACAGCAAACATTATCACGTACCAATTACACTTTCGGCTTACGGCTATTCTACTTACAGGGGTAACTGAGCCAGCAAAACTGAATCAATGGTTTGTATTTCCGCAGTTTAGTTTAAATGAAACACCTCGGAATTTTGGTTTTCTACCCGTTCGTTTCTTAGTAGGCTCAAAATTATTAATGCTATAATAATACAAACTGCAACCAGAAGGAAAGTATTAAGAAGCCCGCCCACAGCTTGCCTGTGGGCACTCTTCACTGTCTTTTTAACTGTATCAGACTGTATTTGAGCAATGGAGTGAAGCGTAGTAACACCTTCTTGAAAAATGCGGCCTCCTTGCTTCTCAAATAAAAGTCGGGCCTGATCTTGATGATTATTTTTAAGAAGTTGTAAAACCGAATTTTCAATTACCCGATAGGCTTTCATACGGTCTTTAAAATTGGCCAGTTTTTCAACCTCTATGGGTATTAGTAACGTTTTCTCATAGCTACTGATCAGACGATCGCTTTCAGAATTATCGTTAGATAGGAACTCCTTTGCTTCGGCGTCATAAAACGACATTGAGCCTGACAAATAGCTCTGCAGAACAAAACGCCTGTTGTGAAGTCGTTCACTCAAAAACATAAGATCAACGGCTGGCTGCAAACGGTCAACAAATACAGACTCCAGGCTCTGATCCATATCTTGTATAGCCTGATTCATACTTAACGAAGCAAGCATAATCACTACTAAAATACCGGACAATACCGTTGCAATTTTAACTTTTTGACGTAATACAAACGACCATTTCATCTAATTCTCTTCTTTTATTTGACTTATGGAAAAAAAACCTGGCTTCAGAAAAACATCCGCCAGGGGTAACAGGGTTTACGGTTTAGTATGAAGTTGCGACGGTATAAACCCAACACGGCTTCGCTCTTACATTTACCAGCTAGTTAAGGCTACTGATACCTGCCGTTTCCATTAGGGCGAAGCCAAACATTCTGAAGTAACCACTACGCAAACCAATATATTTAATCATACCAAGGAATGAAGGTTATTATATACCTCTTACAACATCAATAATTATCTGATATTTGCAAATCTTAAATTATGAGTGTAAATTTACAACTGTAAAATTAAAAAAGCAAACTATGACTTATCTAACCGCTCAACCGTACTTGACTAGTTCATGGGACGATATTTGCTATCCGGTCAGTCCCGTTTGGCTTGCAGATATATTACCTGATTATGACATTATGGCCACTGACAAGCAACAGCTCATTGTTGGGCAGGCTGCTGGGGGAAAGAAAACTGTCTTTGGTATTCAAAGCGCTGATTATTCCATTATCCCAAATGTTTTGATAAAAGAGGTTGTGGATAAAACATTTGATGAGTATAAGCTGCAAATAAAATACACAAATACAGGGGAATTCAGTATCAGCATCATTCTTCCACAACAACTCTCTATCGGTGGGGAAAGATTGCAACGCAGTCTGATATTGACTAATAGCTATAACGGCAAAACGCCATTCAGCATACAAGGACAAACATTGAATACGATGCTTGGCAACTTTAGCAAGCCGGGCAGCAGCATGTACAGAGCAGTATGCGAAAACGGCCTGATGGGCTGGGCTGACTCGTTTATTGATTTATCCCGTTATCAATACTGGTTGAAAGAAAGCTCAAAAGAAAAAACTAAAACCTTGAGAGGTGGCTCAAAGATCAAAAATCATACAGAAAGGGATTCAGGCGTACGAAAAATACATCATGGCCGACTCACCCCTGAGCTTTTTCAGCAGCAGCTTTATGAAATGCTAGTTAGCCAGAGCCAGCAACAGGCAACATTAACAGCAACCATATACGAACATTTTCAAAAAGGATTTGTGAACAAGGCCGATATAAAAATGTTTACGACATTGCCCATACCTGTCCAACTGGCCAAACAGGCCTATGAGAGGCTCAGATATGAACAGCGCATATTAGGAACAGATGCATCCTACTGGCTGATGTATAATGCTGTTAACCACGCACTTTTTAACGCCCGCAGCAGTCTCACGTTGAATGACCGCTATAAGCTCGACGAGAAAGTATTTCATCAGCTAGCAGCAAGCACTTTTGCCTAGAAAGGATAGTTTGTCGTCAACATGAGGATATCCGGTTACCGTCCAAGTTGTTTAATCATTAATAGATGTTATGCATTTACCTTATTCAAAAATTGGTGCTGCTTCGGTAGCGATGGTACTCGCAGAAATGGAAAATATCTTTCAAAAGAAAGAAATTCATGATTTAAAGACGCTACCTGCTTGCAGACAGCAGACAGACTTCTTGGTATATGCCAATTTCCTGGTTGAGAATGCAATTGTGCTTGCCGGTACAGGTGCTGTAAGCGATCGGCAGACTTATGTGAATGTGCCCATCAAAATCAACCAGTCCGCAAAAAACCGGTTCATGTCTATTCTAAGGCGTGTATCAAAGGCACATGAAGGTGTGTCACGTCAGGAGCGTCTGTTCGTTCATCGGTTCTGGTCACAAATGGAAAATAGCATTCTACAACGGCGATAATCAATCTTCCCTAGGCATAGACAATTAACCCTGGACAACCACCAAACCTGGTGGCGTGGCCAGGATACTTTATTGAACCACTGTTAACTTATTTAAAATGCAGGGTAAATTTCCCATCATACTTGGAAAGAGCGACTTCCGTATCCTAAAACGGTATATGGCACATTTGACTGAAAATGAGTCTCTGACCTCTCTGTTATTGTTATGCGAGCTTCGCTCAGCCATCGTGGTAGACGATGAAATCGTGCCCAAAAACTGTGTGCGGATAAACTCTACCATTAAAATTAGGGAATGGCCAAGTAACAGCGTACGGGAATTCAGCATTGTTCACCCTGACAGCGCCGACTTGAAAAAAAAACGGGTTTCGTTCCTTGATCCGTGGGGCGCTGCATTCCTGGGCCTCTCCAAATCAGAAAAGGTCGAAAGGGAAATCAACGGCAATTCCAATTGCTTTGAGATTATAGATGTCAGGCCTCTAAATACTCAACTAACTTAAAATCAACACCTTGTTAAAAATAAATGACATGAATAATAAAAGAAATCAAGTAATCCTTGGTGAAGATGATTTCCGCATGTTGAAGCAGTTTGCGGAAAATTTTCCAGGTAGTCCCAATGCAAATGAAATGTCTTTGTCTTACGAGTTAAATCGCGCAATAGTCGTTGAAAATGACGAATTGCCTGCCGATAGCATCCGTCTGAACTCACATGTGAAAGTAAGGGAACTAAGCAGCAACCAGGAAATGGAATTCTCAATTGTGATGCCCGCCTTTGCAGATTTTAAGCAACGAAAAATCTCAGTTCTAACCCCGATGGGGGCTGCTTTGATCGGCTTATGTAAAGGGGAAACCGTAGAATGGAAAATGCCCGCGGGTATGAAAAAATTCAAAGTATTGGAGGTAAAACAAGTGGAAGGTGATAGGTTGTAATGCGACTCGGTCCTTTTCGGAATGGACAAACTCCAGGGCTAATCATAAAGGACTATGAGCCGATGACCAACATGGTATAATTTATGACTGTTTTTATTGAAACAGGTCTTTTAGTCATGCGTTTTTGTGAGGAAATTCACTGCTATTTTTTGAACATATGATGGTGGCCCAGCAACAGCGGACCATCATAAAATGCCTAAATTTGATAGGGCTTTAGCATATTACGCACGAAGCTTCTTTCTTATGAGTCAAATTCTCATAGATATGGGATCGGGAGATTTTCCAGGAATTTCGCAGAATTCTCTGTTCTCACGGATTATCTGTACTATCAATTTAGAAAATCAAGCAAGCCTGAGAAGGTAACCTCATGAGAAAACTGTGCGGAATACGAATGTTTGTACATAAATAAGGTTATCTTAGCATATGAAAATCAAGATATTAGAAATAACTGATCTACCGCCGCTAAATTCAACATTGAAATTCAGGATAAAAAATACTACAAACTGGCGCATCGGGTTTACCCACGGCGAAGCTGGCGATTTTGTCCAGATCGTAGGAGGTATTACTTTCAGCTATTCTTGGAACCAGGTTGATGAGTACTATTTAACATCACCTGTATCACCTTAGCATCCATGCTGCTGTACGGTGGTCTATTGGTTTTTTGTGACCTTAGAGATCATATCAAATAATTCTTTCGGCTCAAAAGGTTTATTGATTATACCATTAATCCATGCATAGAACACATCGGCTTCTATACTAGTAAAAGCTGAAGCTGTTACTTTAATAATTGGTGAGCGCATAAACTTTTCTGTAGTAAAATTTCTGATGGTTCTTGTCGCTTGCTAGCCGTCCATTTCAGGCATTTGTAGATCCATTAAACAATATCGCGATCAATGGCTTCGACCATCCCAGGCGCAATTATTCTATTTTCAGCGACACTGCATATACAATTCCATTGTTGAAGAAAGTTTTTAAGAACCATAGTGTTGCTTAATTGATCTTCAACGATGAGAACCCTGAGGCCTCTCCGGTAGAACTGCAGGATATCTGAAGTGGTTTGCTCCGGCTTTATAACCTGGCATTTTTTAAAATTTAAATAAGTAAAATGAAGATCCCTCACCTAGCGTACTTACCAACCCAAGCCTACTTCCCATCATCTTTGGCAAATCTTGACCGTTACTCAGACCAAGTCCGCTACCTCCGTACTTTCTGGTGGTGCTGTCCTCCGCGTGAGTAAACATTTCGAAGATTGCATTGTGTCCATCCGGCGGTGTGCCTGTCCCAGTATCCGTTACACAAATTCAACATTTAAGGTTTTCTCAAAATCTTTTTGAGATTCAATCTAACCGTTACACTGCCGTTATGGATAAATTTTAGGGCATTAGAGATTAGATTGTTGAGTATTTGCCGATCGGGACAGGAGGCCTTTAGCTGAAGATCTTAAATACTCATTTTTTCAACCTGATCTGACCTTGGATCCGTAAAAGTAAATTAATGAATCCAAATATAGCACTTAATGGAGTCCTGATTTCACGACTCATCACAGAAAGAAAATCCGATTTAATCCTGATTGATTTTTCGGCAATAATCATCACCTTCATAAATGTGTCACTGAAGGCGTGTCGCTCAGAGATCTTCGAGCCGAAGAGAATTACCCCGCCAATTTTGCCGGTGATTTTATACAAAGCCTAATTTCCCATTGCATCCACTCTGAATTCCCATCTCGGTCTAAAAAACTCTGTCCCTCCATTTTCAGGCTTTCGCCTTCCATACTCAGCCTGTGGTATTGTTTCCAGATTTCGCGAGTGTCATGCAAGGTCAATTAATATCCTTGCTGAGGCAGGCGTGCCCTCGGATAATATATAGACGTGACAGTAGTGGGACAGGTTGCTGCATTGAAGGCATCCTGTAACGCATCATCTATCGGCAAAAAAATCACGTCGAAAATCCAAATACAGCCTTTGTTTAAAGAGTTACTGGCATTAGGCAAGCGCTTGTCTAGCTATGGGCAAACGATAGCCTTTCAAGCTATTGCAAAAAATTAATTGAATCCGTGTCTAAGAACTGCAGTATTTGCTCAGGTTCCAATATCAACGTATCACCCGAACGGTTATGTGTATAGGAAACCAGAACTGACTGATCAGTATATGGGAGATCAGACTGGCCCCACACGCTCCATCACGATGTAAGGGAACACTTGAATTGAATTTTTATTATTTTCAAAAACGCACCGTATTTTGCCATGTCAAAGAACTCTTCGGTTCTGCCATTTTTTTGCGCAAGAATCAGTGGGATTCATATTGACCGGCCTCAAAAAACTCGGTTACCATATACTATAACTGCGATTAGAATCCCGCAACTTCGATTCGAAAGGAAGACAAAAATGACATTCGTCATAAATGACTGCGTATCTAGACA
>NZ_JBXHAQ010000022.1:0-82064 GCF_056895215.1 Dyadobacter sp. HNCC25DJ184
TGTTATCTCGCTGTCGGAATGACAGAACCAACAAAAAACCACCCTGTTCAAGAATACAGGGCGGTTTCGGGTTAACTAAATATGAACAGGTAATGGGAATTAACAATGTTTATAGATCCTCCAGGGTCTTTCTGAACTGTGCCTCCCGAGATCTCCGGATGAAAACGCTGGCGGTGGCAAGCCCATCAATTATCGCCGGAGGAAACGGGGAGGCACAGTCCTGTATTGGTATTTACTAGTAGATATGAGGTCTTTTGGATAACTGTTGCTGCAAATCGTTTACTTATGATATAGCTCGCGGGTATTCCGCATTTTCTGAGAGCATGATATTTGGCACCACAGATCAACATTATAATCAAAATGTTAAGCAAAGAATGTTATGCTCAATTAAAACGCAATTAAAGGCATCTTAAAAGCGTGTTAAAAGTATAATGAGGAGTAGTCGTCCGGCTATTTCTGAAAGCAATGGCACAAGTAGCTGGATTCGAATTTTGGTATATAAAACGGCTTTGAGAATGAAACTATTTGTTTAAATTTGTGTTAAGTCTATTTACTTAGTAGATTAAATTTTTTGTCCAATTTAAACCATATCAGTATGTCATTAAGACTTGGAGATATTGCCCCTGATTTCGAGGCAAATACCACTCAGGGACCTATAAAATTCCATGAATGGCTGGGAAGTAGCTGGGGATTGTTGTTCTCACATCCTGCAGATTTTACGCCTGTATGTACTACGGAACTTGGCAAGACAGCGTTATTGAAAGGCGATTTTGAAAAGCGCAATGTTAAGGTATTAGCGGTAAGCGTTGACGATCTTGATTCGCACAATCGTTGGATTCCGGATATCAATGAAGTGAACAACACCGAAGTTAACTTCCCGATTATAGCAGACGAAGGACGTAAAGTCGCGGAGCTTTATGATATGATCCACCCGAATGCAAGCGAGAAAGCGACCGTTAGATCGGTATTTGTGATTGGGCCAGATAAGAAGATAAAACTTACTTTGACATATCCGGCTTCAACCGGCCGTAATTTCACTGAAATCCTGCGGGTTATTGATTCTCTTCAACTTACGGCGAACCACAGCGTAGCTACTCCGGCAGACTGGAAAGATGGTGAAGACGTAATAGTTGTACCGGCTGTCAGCACAGAAGATGCTCAAAAGAAGTTTCCAAAAGGTCTAAATATCGTGAAACCGTATTTGCGTTATACGCCGCAGCCAAATAAGTGATTAGCTGTTGACCAATAGCTTTTAGAAAAAGTCCCTGGAAAAAAGAGATAACATCTTCGTCTTCCAGGGACTTTTTCAATATAACATAGGCTTTCGGCAGTCATCTTTCAATTCGCCGGCAACATGGCCATTTCCTCACAACTTCATGGTAAATCCTGACTGTACCTGACAACCTTCCGGCCAATCTTAACCGTAAACGCTATTCCTCTAGCTCCATTGCCTGCTTCACGGCCTCAATCTTGTCATGTTCCTTGCCGTAGTACACCATACTTCTGGCGCCGAGGTAATAGAACCATATCGAAGCTCCCATGCTGATATGACTGATATCGTTGTAATTGAACCAGGGACCGAAACTAAATTTTAGAGCGTGCAATCCCGCCGAAACCGCACCCAACCCCGTTGCAATGAAGATATTGACACTTCCAGGATCTTTTTTCTTTTTATAGACATAAATCTCAATCATACAAAGCATTAGGAACAGCCCGTAAAAGGCGTGAACTTCTACCACACGGAAATCAAGAGTGATGAAAGTCAATACAAAGAATATGGCAAGTTCCAGATAGTTGAGCCAACCCAAAGCATTTCCATTCCTTTTGGAAAGAAGTGGTTTGATATGCCATATCGCAGCCCGTTCGAATAACGCCACGGCGATCATACTGGCAAACCAGCCTGGGATTTTTCCTCTCATACCAGTCAGATATAAAAATCCGTGACCTAGTACACCTCCAATTGCGGTGGCAATCCCCATAAAAAGAAAGAAATACTGAATTTGCTGATACATTCGATGTGATCTTCCCAGTCGATTCAGGTGGAAAAATGCATAAAGACATATTACTGTCATCATCAAGCTGCTTATCACCGAGGAAGGCTCCAAAATGGTAATACCAAAAAGTTTTATCTGATGTACCTTGGAGAAATCTATAACAACATCATTCATAAGTCGCGATTTGAGTCTGTAACGGGAGCAAAGTTTTTTAATATCAACGGCAAATGTACGGGGTTTTGAAATTTTCATGCCAGAGAATTTGAAGCTCTTTTGATGAATGTTCTTCAATGGTCCCATTTTAATTGGGCAAAACAGTCAGCAACCGGTTCAGAAACGAGCAAATTCTACAGAAACGAAGTGAGAAAACTGTCCGTGTAGATCCTTGCTTACGGCTAAAATGCTTGGACGCGCGAAAATTTGGCAGCAAGTAATTATGCTCCGATATATTCTTTTGAAAGAAAGAGAAAATTCGCAGGTCAACTGCCAAAACTACAATCAAGAGGCAATTCCTGACAACAGCATCAATTTTATTAAAGAAGCTTAAACGAGAAACACTCACGCATTCGCTCATTCACAAATTTGCCCAATTCAATGCCCAAATATCTACTCATTCTCGCTCTTTTCGTAGGTCTGAATTACGACAGGACAATTTTTAAAAATGACTCCGATCACGGTTCGGTAGTTTTGAAAGAAACCAAGCTGAGGCTCGTACAGGATGAAAAAGGGGAGACGATCAGCGTATATCGTGGGGATGAAAAATCGCCTATTTTGGTTCAAAATGCAAAAGCTAATTTTCGACCTTTCATCCATCCATTAGTAGCTCCTGATGGAAAAGGTACGCTGACGGAATATAGTCCGGGTCATCATAAACATCAAACTGGTATCTATTGGGGATATACCCGCGTGAATGGCCGTGACTATTTCCATCATCCGGATGGAGACTATTGGAAACGGGTTTCTGCCAACGTGATTCAGGACAAAGGGGAGACTGTAAAATGGCAGACCGTATATAACCTGTTGGATTCCATAGGAAATACTGTATTGACTGAAACTCAAAACTGGTCGATGCGTGAAAAAGATAATAAATATCTCCTTGATATCGAGTGGGTTGGCGACGCGCAGACAGACGTGACAATAGGTAAATATGACTATGGCGGCTTGTTTGTACGCATGCCTTGGAAGGAGGGAATCAATGGAGCCGTAGTGAATGCTGCCCGGCAAAAAAACGAGAAGGCGGAGGGGCAGGTAGCGACTTGGGTTGACATTGGTATGCAGGTTGAAGGTCGGAACGATTTGGCACATATTGCTATTCTCGATCATCCGGAAAATAAGGGATATCCACAGATCTGGCGCGTCGACGGTCAGTTGGGTGCGGGACCAGCACGGGCCAGAAAGGGTGATTGGCATATCAAGAAAGGGGAAAGCGAAACCATCAAACATGAATTGGTGGTATATACTGGGGCTTTTGATGACTTGGGGCTCAATAAAAATTTTGGAGAGTTTATTGGAAATACGGGCATTTACAACTCTACTGCACTTTGGGCTCTCGCTCAAAAGGAAGGAAAGGAAGCGAAGTTTCTGAGCGCGTCCGAAGCCGTTTCGGCCATGACAATAAAGGATGGATTTAAGGTAAATGCATATGCTTCGGAACCGATGATGACACAGCCGATGGCTTTTTGCTGGGATGATCGGGGCAGGATGTGGATTGCTGAAAATAAGGATTACGAGTCGCGAGGAAAAGGTTTTTCAAATGCCGGCGACAGCAGGATTCTGATATTGGAAGATACCGACCACGATGGCGTGGCCGATACCAAAAAGGTTTTTATGGAAGGCATCGCGTTTCCTTCAGCAATCGCGGTTGGGTTTGATGGCGTGTTCATTGGTGCTCCGCCAAACCTTCTGTTTGTACCCGATAAAAATCATGATGACAAAGCCGATATGGATGATATCGAGGTTCGCCTGACTGGTTGGGGGATTCGCGACAGACACGAAACTTTGAACAGCTTTCACTGGGGGCCGGACGGATGGTTGTATGGATTACAAGGATTTGCTACGCCGTCTAAAGTTGGAAAACCAAAAGGGAAGGGCAAAATATATAAACACAATGATCCGTTTCCGGAGGATATATTGGAGGGTGAAGGCACAGATATCAATGGTGGTGTGTGGAGATATCATCCGACCAAGGATAAGTTTGAAGTCGTTGCCCACGGTTTTAGTAATCCATGGGGTATCGATTATGATGCAAACGGGCAATTATTAATAACTGCTTGTGTGATACCTCATTTGTGGTACGTTATTCCCGGTGGCATATATCACCGGCAAGGTGGCAGCCACTTTAATCCATATGTTTACAACGATATCAAAACAATCGCCGATCATAGCCATCGCTCCGCGCATGGTGGTGCAAGGGTATATCTTTCTGACGCTTTTCCAGCATCAGAAAAAGGAAAGATTTTTATGGCTAATATCCATGAACACGGAATTCTATCTGATATTCTCGTGCCCAAAGGGTCAGGATTTGTAGGGAAGCATGGAGATGATTTTATGATGGCTAATAATGCGCAATGGGTTGGATTCAGTATGGAAATCGGGCCGGAAGGGGGGCTATACGTGCTGGACTGGCATGACGCAGATATTTGCGGTTCGTCGGTATTGAATTCGGAGACAGGGAGAATTTTCAGGATTATGCCAACGGTTTCGAACGCAGAAAACTGGGCTGGTCGATATGCCAATCTGGACGAAATGACTGATATTCAACTGGCAGATCTTCAAAAAAGTAAAAGTGAATGGCACGCAAGAACAGCGAGAGTCATTCTACAAAACAGAGCTTTCAAAGGAAAAATAGACAAAGCCGCTACCGCCAGGTTATTCGCGATTTTCGGTGATAAATCAAACGAATCAAATAGACTGAGAGCAATTTGGGCTTTGCAGGTAATCAATAGTCTTACGGAGCAAAATTTACAGGATGCGCTAAACGATCAAAATCAATATATCAGATCCTGGGCAATTCAGTTTTTGTGTGAGGAAAAACAGCCTTCGTCAGTGATTCTTAAAAAATTTGAGGCGATGGCAAAAAGTGATCCTTCGCCGGTAGTCAGACTTTATTTGGCTTCAGCGTTGCAACGGCTGGATATGGCGTCGAGATGGGACATTGTGGCAGGGCTATTGACGCATAAGGAAGATGCCGAGGATCATAATTTACCCAAAATGATATGGTTTGGAATGGAGCCGCTGGTGAAAGTCGATCCAAGCAAATCGCTTTCGCTCGCAGTGGAAAGCCGAATTCCGATGGTAACAAACTTTGTTGCCAGACGCACTGTGGATGCAGACGCTTCGGACCTGTTGATTTCAGCTATCAGTTCAGCCAAAAAGAATCAGGAAGACCTGCTATCCGGGATGCGTGACGGTTTGGAGGGACGCACTGATATCAAAACTCCCGCGAATTGGAAACCTTTATATACAAAACTGAAAACGCAGGGTGGTAAGATTTCTGCGCTGAGTAATGAAATATCAGCCTATTTCGGAGATACTGAGTTAGCAAAAAATTACATGACTGTTTTGAAAAACAGCAAATCGCCTATCGATCAAAGAAAAAAGGCTTTGCAATCATTAGCAGTACAACAGCGTCCTGAATTGGCTGCCGAGTTTCCTGCGTTACTCAATGATCGTGAGTTGAGGCTGGATGCCATCCGGGCCATTGCGGCATATGATCAGGATCCGTTGGGGAAATTACTATTGGATCGTTATCCGACTTTTAATCCAAAAGAGAAGACCGAAGCTTTGCAAACACTCGCATCCCGCCCGAAATATGGCTGGTTGCTCACACAGTCGATTTCCAAAAAAACGATTTCTAAAAGCGAAGTTCCGGTATACCTTGCCCGTCAGTTGCGCAGGGTAGTTGGCAGTGGCTTTGTGGAGGTCTGGGGGCCGATTGATCACATCGCGTCAGATGAGAAAGCGTACAAAAAGTATCGTTCATTGCTGACTGAAGAGCATATCAAGTCCGCGAATGTGAGTAATGGTCGGCGTGTTTTTACAAATACCTGTGCTCCGTGTCATAAAATGTATGGTGAGGGCGGGAATATAGGGCCGGAGCTGACAGGTTCGAACAGGTCTAATACCGAGTATTTGTTGGGCAATATTCTTGATCCAAGCGGAGAAATACAGGATGACTATAAAATGGTCGTCGTTACAACAAGAGATGGCCGGACCTATGTAGGTAATATTACTAAGGAAACTGAACGACAAATTACGTTGCGTGTAGTGGGTCAGGATGCAGTATTGATCAACAAATCGGATATTCAAACCCGTGAGGTGACACCTTCTTCTATGATGCCCGTCGGTTTGCTCGAAACGATGTCGGATCAGGAAATAACTGATCTGATGGGGTATATGCGGACACGGGCACAGGTGCCGAAATGAGTTGAAATACAAGTTTAGAGCGAAATACATCAAGACAATCCTTCATCGGATTGTCTTTTTTTTATATCTATTGGAATTCAATCGTCGGGCGAAATCGGGCAATTGGTAGACAAAAAGCATGCACTCGTCTATTTCGAAAATTATTTCGGAATACAATAATGTTATTTGTATTGTCAAATAAGGCAAAAATAAAAAGCGACAGTACCCCCAACTCATATCTACTTAATATCACCATGAAGAATTTTTTTATTACAAAACTCTCCTTTATGATCCTCCTTATCGGAGGGTTTTGTATAAATCCAAGTTTTGCTCAAAATAGTTCTGCCCCTGCATCAGGCCCGGCGGCATTACAGAACACCCCAACGGGCGACTCTAAGATTTCAGGAACGATTGTCGATTCAACTGCCAAAAAAGGAGTTGAGTTTGCCAGTATTGCATTGATCACGTTGGCAGATAATAAAGTGATCGACGGAACGGTTGCTGACGAAAAGGGAGGTTTTTCCCTAACCAAAGTTGCGCCCGGTTCATATAAACTATTGATATCCTTCATCGGATTTAAAGAAAAAGCAATCAATAACCTTGTCGTTTCAAAAGGAAAAGATTTGGCACTGGGTAATATCCTGATGGCTGCCAGTGTTCAAAATCTTCAGGAGGTGACGATCACCGGAGAGAAGGCAATGGTGGAAGAAAAGGTTGACAGACTGGTATATAATGCAGAAAAAGATATCACCTCAAAAGGTGGTGATGCTTCCGACTTGCTTCGGAAAGTACCAATGTTATCAGTTGACCTGGATGGAAACGTTTCTTTAAGAGGAAGTTCGAATATCAGAGTTTTAATCAATAATAAGCCCTCCACTATCATTGCAAGTAATGTTGCAGACGCTTTAAAGCAGATCCCGGCTGATATGATCAAATCGGTAGAGGTAATAACTTCTCCATCAGCAAAATACGATGCGGAAGGGTCCGGAGGGATCATTAATATCATCACAAAAAAGAACAATCTGCAAGGTCTGACACTCAATGTTGATTCAGGTATTGGCAACAGGGGGTCTAACCTGGGCTTGAACGGCAGTTATCGTAAAGGCAAAATGGGTATCACTCTCGGCGGCTTTGGCCGTGCGTTTTACAACAAAGCGGATGGCGTGATGAATCAGACTACTTTTTCGGGAACGGATTCATTTCTTACTAATCAAACCTCCACTTCGAAGGATAGAGGTTTGTTTGGCCAATATTCACTTGGGTTCGACTATGATCTTGGAAAAAATCAGGCTTTATCGGCTGGTTTGAGATATGGTACAAGGAATTTTATTCAGAAACAAAACCTGACGATCAACCAGTTTGAAAATGACATACTGAATTCAACCGGACAAAGAAAGATTGACCGAAAAGACCTTTCAGGAACGGTAGACTTCAACGTTGACTACATACGCACATTTAAACCGCAACAGGAGTGGAGTATATCCACGCTATACAGCCGCACCGGATTGACGAACAGTTTTAATACTGACATATATTCAGAAACAGGTGCAGTTTCGGAAAAGCAGAAAAATGAAAACAAAAATTACAATTCTGAATTGACATTACAGACTGATTATCAGACGCCGATCAGAAAGAACCAGTTGATTGAGTTTGGTGTGAAAGGGATTTTCAGAAATGTAAACAGCGACTATAAATATTTGCTGGCTGGCGATTCCAATGAGTTTTTCATTGACCCGAGTCGCCCTGCGGGAGCTTTGAATTACAATCAGAATGTAGGGGCAGGATATGTTTCCTATACCTTGACCACGAAAAACAAGTACACATTAAAGGCTGGTACCAGATATGAATATACTGGCATCACGGCTGATTTGGGAGATAAGGGCGCGATTGCAATTCCAAATTATGGTAATCTTGTGCCAAGTATCAACTTGTCGAAAAGCCTTTCCGGATCTACAACTATCAAGGCAGCATATAACCGCCGTATTCAACGTCCTGGTGTTCAACAACTGAATCCAAACGTGAATATTTCAAACCCGCAGAGCATTAGTATGGGTAACCCGGTTTTGAGTCCCGAACTGACGGACAACTTTGAATTGGCTTTAAGTACCAATATCAAAAAGACTTATCTGAATGTCTCAACTTTTGCACGCCAGACGAACAACTCCATTACGCAGGTTCGTACTTCGATTGATACACTGGCAGGTGCGATTTTGACATCATATGCCAACATTGGTAAGCAGCAAGCTTACGGGATGAACGCTTTTGCAAACGTATATCTGACTTCGAAATGGACTTTGAATGGTAGTATCGACCTTCTGCATACCTACATGGAAGGTCAGACCACCACGGCAGAAGGAACTTCTGTGATGGCCAACAATTCGGGGTGGACCTACGGCGGACGTATTATGTCGCAAATATCTTTGCAAAAAGGCTGGGGCCTGCAGGCGTTCGGTTTTTATCGGGGTAGGGAAATCCAGTTGCAAGGTTCGAGAACTGGATTCTATATGTACTCTCTTGGTTTCAAAAAAGACTTTGCCAACAAAAAGGGTAGCATCGGTTTCGGTGCAGAAAACTTCCTGACAAAAGGAGTGAAGTTTACCTCGGATCTAAAGTCGGCCCAGTTCAATCAAAGCAGTTCCACTCAGTTATATAACCGGAATTTCAAAGTCACATTCAGCTACTCCATAGGAAAAATGAGCTTCGACGCTCCACGTAAAAAGACTAAGTCTGTCAATAACACCGACGTAATGAGCGGAGGCGACAGCAAGTAATACATTTAAATTTAGAGATTAGTATTTTGTAACTCCATCGGATTCAAGCGAAAGCTGGTCCGATGGAGTTTTTGTTGTTCAAATATTATGATTGAAACAGCGTTATAAATGATTGGAATTCATACTTTTAGTAATCAATCAACATAGACTACCACCTGCTATGAAATGGTCATTTGTGGTTCAAAAGAAAATGGAAGCGGCGATGTTGCTGACCGGAATTATGCTAGTCATTATTTTGGGCACCATCATTTCAAGGCATAATATTGCAGACATGGGTAAGTCGGCCAGTTCTATTTATCAGGACAGACTGCTGCCTGCTACAACGATTGTATATATTACCGAAAATCTTTACGATAAACGGTTGGCGGTTGAAAAAGCATTAATGACCGACGATGCTGCGATGCTTGCCGAGGCGGGCCATAAGCTCCAGGCTAATAATGCAACGACCGACTCTTTGGTGAACTCCTTTGAAAAGTCCTTTCTGGTTGCTCAGGAGGAAAAGAGTTTATCGGCGTTGAAGAATAATCTTGACGAATACATACGTGCAGAGAAGAGAATTATCCAGCTGTGCGAGGCAGGCCAAAAAGATGCAGCAAGGGTGATATTTGAAAAAGCAAATGAGTCTGTTTTTCCTGAAACAATAAGAAATCTAAATGATTTGACTAGTTTACAATCGTCGGTGGGCAAAGAGTTGATCAGAGATTCCAAAAGTGATATGGCCAGCGTTGACAATATTCTGCTTTTTCAGATCACGATGGCCGTTATTATTGGATTGGTTGTCTTGGTTTTTATTCAGGGTGCGAGGATTATCCAGCAAGCCGGATCGGATGGAAATGCCAAGAAAGACCCCCATTTTCACCTGAACTGATTTTCAAAATTGACTTGAGATTATCAGGATAATACGATCAGTGATTGTCATAAAATTTACTCCCAGTCGGGGACAGATTTAAAATAAAAAATGGAGCAATCCCGAAAGAACTGCTCCATTTTATAATATTCTTTTAGCTACTTAGTTGCCTACTTTTCTTCCTTTCAAGGTTTCTCTCGAATTGTTCACCTGTTTTAAAAGATCCTTTTTTACAAAAAGTCGGGTTCCATTTCCTGATTGAAGATCGAAAGTTCTCTGTTTGTATTCAAACTTGTTGTTTGACAGTACATCGATAAAATAATGCTGACCGCTCAGATTAAACTTCATGCCTTTCTGATCTGATTGCGTATCATCCCAGGAAACAAATATGGCACCATCCGTCGAAGACAAGGAAACCCCCGGCGTAAACGGCAATACGTTAATGGTCTGGATACTTTTTCCGTTACTCATCGTAATCTGGCCTTCCGGGTTTACCTTAATATCGTTTGGATCCGAAACTTCCCGTTTAATGGTGATCGGCTTGTCGTTGAAAAACTGCACTTTATTCAACGGAATACCCGCAGCCTCCAGATCCTTCCTCAAATCCTCTGTGAAAACGGTATAGTTCGAAAGAGGGACAGAATTCATTGTTGTACACGACACCCCGGAGAAGAGAAGTATTCCGGCTATTAATTTTTTTACGAAGTTCATTTTAAGAATTAAAGTTATTGAGTTCTGATTCGAGATTTTTCAACTATCATTTTCGCAATATTAGTAAAAAGGCAGACCTATACCAATTGCTTTTATAATCCGGTCCGGCTGACAATGTGTCAGTGTGATCGTGTGTGAATGTTAATGGAACGCTAATTTGTGGGGAGTATTGTCAAAGGAAAAATTTTAAATTCAATATAAATCTAAAACCAGTCATAACTATGGAATCAGTGATTCAGGAAAAAGGAAACCTCAGTATCCATACTGAAAACATATTTCCGATTATCAAGAAATTCCTTTACTCGGACCACGAAATATTCTTAAGAGAGCTCGTTTCCAATGCGGTAGATGCTTCCCAGAAAATCAAAAAACTGGCGTCTTACGGTGAGTATAATGGCGAGTTGGGCGATCTGAAAGTGACAGTTAAGCTTGATAAAGACGCCAGAACGATTACGATCAGCGACAACGGTATCGGGATGACCGCTGACGAAATTAAGAAGTATATCAACCAGATTGCGTTTTCAGGAGCAACTGAATTCGTAGAGAAATATAAAGACAAAGGTGAAGACGGTAAGATCATCGGCCATTTCGGGCTTGGGTTTTATTCTGCCTATATGGTTGCCAGCAATGTTGAGATCATTACCAAATCTTACAAGGAAGGTGCCGAAGCCGTAAAATGGGTTTGCGACGGATCGACAGAATTTGAACTTTCGTCGGTTGAAAAAGAGGAGAGAGGAAGTGATATCATTCTTCACATCGCGGAAGATTCAGACGAATTTCTGGAATCATATCGTCTGAAAGGGATTCTCGAGAAATATGGCAAATTCCTGCCGATTCAGATCGAGTTTGAAGAAAAGATTATCAATAATCCTGCGCCTATCTGGATCAAAAATCCGTCTGAATTGACAGACGAGGATTATCTTGCTTTCTATAAAGAGCTATATCCATTCAGTGAAGATCCATTGTTCTGGATTCACCTGAATGTGGATTATCCGTTCAACCTGACCGGGGTATTGTATTTCCCTAAATTGAAAAACGATTTTCAGGGTCAACGCGAGAAAATTCAACTTTACAGCCGTCAGGTATTTATTACAGACGAAGTGAAGGATATCGTTCCCGATTTCCTCCAGTTGCTGCATGGTGTAATTGATTCGCCGGATATCCCTCTTAACGTTTCAAGAAGTTATTTGCAGGCCGACGGAAATGTGAAGAAAATTAACGGATACATTACACGTAAGGTAGCCGACAAGCTTTCTGAAATTTTCAAAAACGACCGCGAAGGGTTTGAGAAGAAGTTTGACGATATTGGTTTGTTCGTTAAATACGGTATCATCAGCGACGAGAAGTTTTATGAAAAGGCAAAAGATTTCTGTTTACTGAAAAACGTGGACGGCAAATACTTCACTTTCGAAGAATATCGTGAGTTTGTGAAAGAGAACCAGACGGATCAAAATGATACACAGGTTTGGCTATATACTTCTGACGAGCAAAAGCAGGATGCGTTCATTCAATCGGCTAAGAAACGTAACTATGATATACTGGTATTGTCGAGTGTAATTGATTCACATTTCATCAATGCCATTGAGCAAAAGCTCGAAAAGGTGAGCGTCAAACGAGTGGATTCTGATACGCTGGACAAGCTTATTGAGAAAGAGTTCAAGTTGGAAAGCGTCCTTTCTCAGGAAGATCAGGATGCGGTAAAGAAGATATTTGAAGAGATATCAACTAGTAAAAGTGCTCATATTCAGGTAGACCCAATGCCGGTAGACGAACTTCCGGTAGTGATTACTTTCCCTGAATTTATGAGAAGGATGACCGACATGCAGGCAACTTCGGGGCAAAAGTCGATGTTCGGTGATATGCCGTTGATGTATACTGTGTCACTTAATGCAAACCATCCGCTGATTGGAAGAATACTGAAGGATGAGGATTCTGAGCATCAAAAAGTAATAGCAAAACAGGTTTTTGATCTTGCTTTGTTGTCACAAGGCTTGTTGAGTGGAAATGACTTGACTCAATTCATTCAGCGGACTGTTAGTACGATATAGTCGGGACGAAAGCCGAAGTTTTTTGGCAAATGGAATATATAGTCAGGTTTTGTCAGGGGATTGTCATTTGTTGTGTAAAAGTTCAAACTTGACACCCGCTGGTTTTTCTTGATTTTTGGAGTTATTAATATGAAAAGACCGCCGGAGACGGCGGTCTTTTTTAATGATATTTCCCCAGAAGGATTCGTTGCTTGAGTTCGTTGAACTTTTCTAAATCTCCTTCTGAGATCAATTTAGCTTGCTGTGGCCATGTCGTCGGATCATGGATTTGAAATCTCGCACCAGCATTTTTCAGGATGGATACCAGGCGAATAGGCGAGGTTTCGGCCAGCTGCAGGTAAGTGTAAATCTCTTGCTTATTCAGCAATTCCTCGATTTTTGGTCCAATTCCTTCAACAATCGTCAAATCGTCCGAATTTATCTCTGTTGACTTCTCTACTACTGGCTGTTCTTTTCTGACGGTTTTTGGAGTAGCAGAAAGTGTGATAACAGATGTCCGTTTCAAATGATTGGACTGGCATTCTGCTAATTCCTGTCGGCTTGAAACAATTTTGCTTTTCAAACTTTTGGTATTAAAACGCCTGAGCAGTTTAGCGAGCAAAAAGCCGGTAAAAGCCGCGGGAATAAGCAGAAATAATATTTCAAAAATTGCTTCTAACTGAGGATGCAGGTTGGTGTCCAGATGAATCATTTCTTATAATGCAGGTTTTCATTAAGCCACATACGGCAAACTTTTTAAAACTTGTTGTTAGCCTGCAGCTCCACTTGCAGCTCTTTCAAGGCATCCCAGCTTCTTGACGCGGCAAGTCCGGCCTGCTGCTGCCAGATCACCACGTCTCTGATCTGATAACTTTCATCCCAACGTGCGAGTTGCTGTTTCAAATGGATAGGATGGTGTACATGAAGCTGCCTGAACGTGAATATACCCAGTTGATTGAGCAAATTCTGCTCCTTAGATTGTATTCCCAGCAATGCCGAAAGATCATCCTTTTCTATTTTGGGAGAGTCTTCATTATGGGCCAAATCCAGTACTTCAGGTTTGCTTTCTCTTACCAGATCGTTTTGGAATCGGGTATGTATACTCAGACAGTTTTCGAGGTCAAACTCAATTTTAGCCAGCATATCCTCCAGATAAAGGGAATGTTTTTTGTGATTAACAAAGCCGATAGCAAATCCCAGCAGCAAAGCAATGATCATCATGACGATGTACTGTAGTAATGTCTCGTGGTCCTTAGGTATATAAAACTGAATCATTTTTCGAAGTTATCTATTGAACGACCATTGTTACACGACGATTGGCTCTCTTCCCTTTCAATGTGCTGTTTGACTCTTTGGGCTCGGTTTCCCCTTTGCCGACTGCTACAATCTGATCGCCGTTGATTCCCAAAGCTATCAACTTTTTTCGTATCGAGGACGCCCTTTTGACAGACAGCTGCAGATTCCATTCTGCACTATCTTCATTGTCCGTATGTCCTGTCAAGACGAGTTTCCTATTCGGGTCGGCGTCAAGGAATACTTTTGCCAGTGCGAGAAACTCCTGATTTTCGGATGTTTTGACATAATCAGAGCTGCCAAACGAAAAATAGAGGTCGATGGGTTTGAACAAAACTTCGAATTTTTGATCCTTCGGAGCGGCTTTTTCGACAATGGTTGTCGCGCCTGCAATTTCCATTTTAATAATACCCGTGATACTATCCCCGTAAATGAAAGCTTCCTTGGCGACAATACCAGTCGTTCGTACGGATTCCGTGGGAATTCCCCGGGAAACGATCAGATACTTGATTTGTTCAGCCCTTGCGATCCCAAGGTTAGCGAATGGCGAGTTGTTGTTTTCTGCATTCAGATATCCACCCTTGATATCTAGAACTTGCGAGCTGTTAGCAGCCAGCCGCTGAATAAGGGTATCAATCTCATCGCCGATCGTGGTTGTATCGGGCGTATAGCCTGAAATAGCGAACGAGAAATCATTGTTACGACGGGAATGCAGTGTTCTTTCGATGGAATCTTTTAATGTCTGAGCGAGAAGGGATTTTTGTGAAACATGATTTACATTGAATAGAGAAGGGATAAGGGTGAAGCCGCAAAGCTGCCGGATCTGACATACATGCCAATAGGAAGAACCTACCAACCAGGCAACTAGAAGTGTCCACCAAAAAGTTTTTGATTTGAACATGTCTTAGCGTTATTAGTATTGACCTATTAAGTAAGAGGTACTTATAATATACTAATAAGGACTGGAAGTCACATCAAATGAAAATAAAAAAGGCCACTTTGTGAAAATAAAGTGGCCTTTGCAATGCTATCTGTTCATGGAGATTAAGAACTCCTCATTGGATCGGGTGCCTTTCATATGTTCCAGCAGGAAGTCCATGGACTCCATTGGGTTCATATCAGACATATGTTTTCTCAAAATCCAAACCTTTTTCAATGTCTCTTTGTCAAGAAGTAAATCTTCACGTCTGGTACCAGATGCCATCACGTCAATAGCGGGGAAAACACGTTTGTTGCTCAATTTACGATCAAGCTGAAGTTCCATGTTACCAGTACCTTTAAATTCTTCAAAGATAACCTCGTCCATTTTAGAACCCGTATCGATCAGGGCAGTTGCTATAATGGTTAGGGAACCACCGTTCTCAACATTTCTCGCTGCTCCAAAGAAACGTTTTGGTTTGTGAAGTGCGTTGGCATCCACACCACCTGAGAGTATCTTACCAGAAGAAGGAACAACAGTATTGTATGCACGGGCAAGACGAGTGATAGAGTCAAGCAAAATAACGACGTCATGGCCGCATTCTACCATCCTTTTCGCTTTTTCGAGCACGATACTAGCCACTTTAACGTGGCGGTCGGCTTGCTCATCAAATGTTGAAGCAATTACTTCAGCGCGAACGCTACGCTGCATATCTGTAACCTCTTCCGGACGTTCGTCTATCAAAAGTATTAACAAAAACACCTCTGGGTGGTTTCTTATAATACCATTTGCAATTTCTTTAAGTAGAACAGTCTTACCAGTTTTGGGCTGAGCCACGATCATACCCCTTTGTCCTTTTCCGATCGGAGCAAACAAATCCAATATCCGGGTTGAGTATTGGTCAGGTCGTGAGCTTAATCTCAAACACTCCTCAGGAAATAAAGGAGTAAGATATTCAAAAGGAATACGATCTCTGATTTCTTCAGTAGTTTTACCGTTAACGGTTTCTACCCGAAGCAAGGCAAAATATTTTTCACCTTCTTTCGGAGGTCTGATTTGTCCTTTGACGGTATCGCCCGTTTTTAGTCCAAATAGTTTTATCTGTGACGGTGATACGTATATATCATCCGGACTTGCAAGGTAGTTGTAATCGGCAGAGCGAAGGAAGCCGTAGCCGCCGTCCTGCATAATTTCGAGCACACCTTCATTAACGATAAGACCATCAAATTCTCTAACGTAGTTATTATAGTTACGCTTGATTTTTGAGGATGGATCCTCACGCTGGTTTTGATTAGCTCCTTTTTCTCCCTGCTCGTGAGGTTTTCTTTGAGGTTTCTCTCCTTCCGAAACCGGCGTTTCCGCAGGTTGTTCGGTTACTTCTGTCTGAGGTGCTACTTCTTCATTTGTCGAGGCATTGTCGATAGAAGCAGATTCAGGGATTTCCTCTTTTCCAAGGTCATCCAGCGTATCTTCTCCCATATCGGAAATGATTTCTCTGGTTTGAACTGTATCGAAAAGTGGAGCGGAGAATTTTATTTGAGGTTTTGCGTCTCTTTTAGGTTTAGGGCCTTTTGAGAGAGGTTTGATATTGGGGCTAACAGAATCTTGTTCTTCATTTCCCGAGAGAGGCCTTCTTGCTCTCTTTTTCTTTGGCTCGTCAGTCGAAAGTTCGGTTTCTTCTGACTGAGGGGATGTGTTTTCTTGGGAGGACATTATTTTATTGATCAATTCTTTTTTAGGTACTTTGCTGTCAACAATACCCAAGCCTGCCGCTATCTCTTTAAGTTCAGATAGAAGCTTAATGTTCAAATCATCGATTGTAAGCATACAAAGAAGAAGTAAGAGGATTTCTTACCAACGTGTTTTTAAGATTGTAAATGATATTTTGTTCGCAACATCGGGATCGGAAGGCCCGGAGTCAAGTGACGGTCATTGATGTATGTATATGGATTTTTAGGCTTTGGTCTTTGCCAGGAAGCACTTAAGGATTAGAAATATTAACTATAAAAGTCAGTAATAATTAAAACTAATGATGGGTCGTGAGTACTATTCGAAAAGAATTTTATTAGCCGACGTAACCTGAATAGCTACCTTTGAATTGAAATAATCTGGGGGGAATCGGTTATTGATCGTATTGCGAAGATAACGTACGCTCCGAAACAAAACAAATATTCTTCTAAATTATTTTGCGATACCAATGTAACAAACATGTAATGAGTTATTGTTCCATTTGATTTGCTCTTTTTAACATTATTTAAGCCAAATATAACATTGGCCGCTCAACGCGGTTAGTATATATCCGATTAAAAGATGAATTTTGCAGGATTATGAATATAGTCATAGACAGTGGCAACACGTTTTTTAAGATAGGTTTCTTTGAAAAAGATCAGTTGATCAAATTCGAAAAGGGGCTTTCTTTAACTGACGTGGTGGAAATCGTTACCAGATCGCGACCTGAACATATTCTATTTAGTTCGGTCAGTTTGAGGGTAGAAGATTTTATCTTAGCTCTGGGGCTGGATATACCTGTATTGAACTTGTCTGGGACAACACCGCTTCCGATAGAAAAAGATTACCTCACACCTGAAACGTTGGGGGCTGACAGACTGGCATCTGCCGTGGGTGCGAATGATATGTATCCCGGCGAAAATGTGATGATCATAGATATGGGAACTTGCATCACTTACGACATGATCGATGCAGGAGCTGTATTTCAGGGTGGAATTATTTCTCCGGGAGTTGAGATGCGCTTTAAGGCTATTCATACGTTTACTAAGAGACTGCCATTATTATCAGCAGAAAAAGACCCGGTTTTTGTTGGAAAAAGCACGCACCAGGCCATCGAAAGTGGGGTGATGAATGGGATACTTGCAGAAATGGAAGGAATTATAGAACGCTACCGACACATTTATGGCACAATGCGCGTACTATTATGTGGTGGCGATGCCTCTTACTTTGAAAGTAGCCTGAAACCACCCATCTTTGTGGTGCCGGAATTAGTTTTAATCGGTTTGAACAGAATTTTAACATATAATGTCTCTTAAAAGTAGGTTTAAATTACTGACTCTAGTAATTACGTTAGGTTGGAGTTGTCTGATTTCCATTCACTCAAATGCCCAGGGTCTCGGGAATTCACCATATTCTTCATTAGGTATTGGCGAGCTTTTAGGAGAAGCATATTCCGATAGCTATGGTATGGGTCAAGCCGGAGTGAGTGTTGGAAACGGATTTCAAACAAACAATCTCAATCCAGCATTATGGGTTAGAAATCGGTTTACGACACTTGATTTTGGACTTGTAGGTCAATATAAAGATATCGCTTCCGGAAAAAGTAATCAAAAAAATTTAGGCGTCAACCTTGGATATGTGGCTCTGAACTTTCCCGTTTCGACAAAATGGAATCTTGGTGTGAGCCTTATGCCATATAGTTTTGTGGATTTTGAAAATACATTTACACGAACCATCCCAGGAACTGCTTACCCGGCATATTACGTCACGAGTGGAAAAGGGGGGTTAAATAAGGCGTCGGTAACGAATGCTTTCCAGATTGGAAAATATCTTAGCTTAGGTCTGGAAGCGTCGTATTTTTTCGGAAATACCAAAAGGTCGTCTCAAGTGCAAATCGCTTTGCCTTTTGGAGAAGCGTCCAACTATGAGGTAAGCTATAATGATAGAATACAGGTATCTGATGTCTCTTTGAGAGGTGGTTTTGCGTTGCGGGTTCCGGTAAAGAAGAACAACAAATTGTTTTTTAACCTTGGAGGGACTTATAGCCTGGGTAACCAGCTGAGTGCATCTAGCACTACGACTGTTGAAGTGGGTTCAGGTCTTTCTAGTCCATTTTTATCTGATACGCTTGATAACAATTTGAGTGGGTCACTCACATTACCATCTCAATACAGAACAGGTATTAGCTTTGAATGGCCGT
This sequence comes from Dyadobacter sp. HNCC25DJ184, assembly GCF_056895215.1. Taxonomy (NCBI): domain Bacteria; kingdom Pseudomonadati; phylum Bacteroidota; class Cytophagia; order Cytophagales; family Spirosomataceae; genus Dyadobacter; species Dyadobacter sp. HNCC25DJ184. Next base: position 18,895 of record NZ_JBXHAQ010000022.1, read on the forward strand.
ATAAGTTACTGCTATCTGCCGATTATAGCTATCAGAATTGGTCAAAATACAAGGGATATTCCGGAAGTAATGACGGGATGAGGAATGCCAGAAGATTTCATGTAGGTGCGGAGTATTTGCCTGGCTTTACATCGCTTGCTTATTTCAACCGGGTTCGTTACCGGGCAGGTTTCAGCACCGGTCCTACAGCATACGTTGTGAATGGAAGAGGAGTTAATGACTCTAATATCAGTATCGGGGTTACATTTCCAATGGGGCAGGGGTACTCTAACTATATCTCAGTGGCGTTTGTCGGCGGTCAGCGTGGTAATTCCACAGCAGGTGGAATGGTTCGCGAGCGGTATGCAAGAATGGTGCTTGGGCTGACGTTGATGGATAGATGGTTTGTTAAACAAAAACTTGAATAATTCTGAATCGTTGATGACGAATTTATTATATATAAAAACAATTTTAGCCAGTGGGTTCTACCTGCTGGTTTCACTTTTATGTGCCAGTCTGTTTTCTTCCTGTGAAGAAAAAAAAGACAAAATTGGAAAACCTTACAACGGACCTATCGAGATCGTAAACGATGTGCAGGTGCTATATAGCGAGCAGGGTATGAGAAAGGTGCAGATGAAGACTCCTAAGGAGTTGAAGTATCGCAACGAGGATAAAGTTTTTCCGGATACCGTCAATATTGATTTCTATGATCCAACAGGTCTACTGATCACGCGTCTGCGTGCAGATTCGGGGCGTTATGAGAAGAGCTCAGATATTTATCTGGTAATAGGGAATGTCAGAGTTGTAAAATCCCAAACTAACGAGATTCTCAAAACCTCGGAACTTCGGTGGAGCCCACGAACACAGAAGGTATTTACTGATAAGCCGATTTCGATCAGAAATCAGCTGACTAACGAGGTGACTAACGCAGTCGGCATGGACGCCGAACAGGATTTTTCAAGAATAAAATTCCGGAAAGGAACTGGTACTTATAGATTTGAGGGGCTTCCGAATTCTACTTCCCAGGACACTTCGAAAGTGAATTCTGCACAAACTCGGTAGTTGTTATCAACGAATCCCGACCCCATTTCACTTTCACAAAAGTCATTATTTCTGCAATTTCCAGGTCGGTGAGTTTGGCATTTCCTGGCATAGGTCTGCCTTTCGAACCGGGCGTGCCATATTTGATCATGCAGGGCATTATTTCAGCTTGCTGAAAGACTTTTGCTTCCAGAAGCGGTGGATATAGATTGGCCATTCCTTTCCCGTTGTCCTGGTGGCAATTGGCGCAGTGCGTTGTATAAAGCTGGTACCCTTCCACGAAATACTGCTCCTTTTTTAATTCCTCGGCGCTCTGGCAGGAGAATATCCAAATACCCGAGAATCCCGAAAGACAAAGGGCGAATATCGCATTACGCATATTTCTCATGCTAATTTTTGTATTCGTCCAATAGAATATGCATATCTGCAATCAGTTTTTTTCTTCCTTCTTCGGTCGTGCCGTCATACATTCCTCTTACATGGCGGTCCTTATCAATCAGAATGAACGCACCGCTATGGAGAAAACCACCTTCGGCTGTCTTATCTTCCTTGGTTGGAACCATATAGCTTTTCTGGCCGATCTCATAAATCTTCTCTTTTTCCCCTGTCAAAAATTGCCATTGAGGACTCAGAACACCCAAGTCTTCAGCATATTGATGTAGTAATGCAGCAGTATCATGCTCAGGATCAATGGAATGAGAAAGGATCAGAACGTCGGGATTTTCTTTAAATTCTTTAAAAACCTCCTTCATTTCCTTTTTCATGATTGGGCAAATAGTTGGGCAGGTGGTAAAAAAGAAATCGGCCACATATATTTTGTCCTTTACCAAAGATTCGGTGATGGTATCCCCATATTGATTTACAAACTTGAAGGGCGGGATGGTATGATAGATGGTATCGACGACTTCCTTCCCATCAACCACTTTTTTAGTCCAATCTCTTTCACCATATATTGGCAACTTCTTCCTTTCAAACTGACAAGAAACAGCAGCAGAAACTATACTTATTAACGTCAACAGATTTAATATAAAACCTCTTCCTTTGTGTCCATTCATGATATTTACTCTAATATTAATCTTGCCTCTTCGATACTTTTATCGGTTAGCAATTTCACTTTATCAATTTTTATTTTTTCAGTTTCAAAATATGTTAATGCTTTTTTGGTATCCAGTTTCTTGGCCGAGTCGCCGTTATATCCGTGCATCCAAACCATCATTAAGCTATCTGATTCGTCAAGCTTTCTGATGATGCCAATAATCTTGGCACGATCCTGAGCAAGACTGTTACCAGTAATTCCTTCATTTTGAAGACTATCCAGTCTGCCAATCTTTTTTGAAAGGCGCGCATTCAGAGACACCATCTCTTCCATTTTGGGCATTACTTCGTCATGAACCTGCAATACTTCTGCTTCAAGGTCATTGACTTTATCACGCTCCTGCTGACATGACAGGATAACGGAAGACATTAGACATATGAGTACAGCTCTTTTCATATAAGGGCGTTTGTTGGTGGGTTATTTAATAATGGCAAAAATAAGCTTAATCCTTTAATATCATTTCGCGGGCGTTTGATATGATTGCCTCCGACGGATTGTGTCCGCCTATCATCTGTGCGATTTCCATCACCCTTTCGTCAGAAGTAAGCCGTTTAACCGAACTTACCGTCTTGTCAGACGAATGATCTTTATAAACGAAATAATGTGCGTTCCCACTACTGGCGATCTGATGTAGGTGCGTAATGGCAATAATCTGATGTTTCTGAGCCATATTCAGCATCATCTTTCCCATTTTTTTGGCAATTTCTCCCGACACACCCGTGTCTATCTCATCAAAAATAATGGTAGGTAATTTCCTCTTATCAGCAACGATATACTTAATCACCATCATCAATCGTGAAAATTCGCCTCCAGAGGCAACTTGTTTTAATTCCTGAGGTACAATGCCTTTATTGCTGCTGAACAGAAAAACAATGGTATCAATGCCCGAAGGCCCGGGAGATGTTTTGCTTGCGTCAAATTGGATATTTGCATTAGGAATACCCAAATCCGTAAGTCTCTCAAGAATAAGTTTTCGGATAGAATCCAGGACGTCGACCCTCCGCTTGGAAAGAGACTCAGCCAGGCGAATCATGGTTTTTTGCGAGATGTCGAGCGCTTTCTCTGCTTTTTGAAGCGCGTCATCAAGGTTCATCACCGTATGCAGTTTTTCCCCCAGTCGGTTCTGAATATTAAGAAGTTCAGGCAAAGTGGAAGCATGATGCTTTTTCAAGAGATTGTAAAAGATATTGAGCCGATCCTGTATCACCTCCACACGCGCAGGATCGACAAACACCGTCTCTTCGAGCTCACTGATTTCATCTGCAATATCACGCAATTCGATCAGGCAGCTTTGCGCTCTTTCTCTAAGACTATCATAGGTCGGCACGAGGCGGGCAGCTTGATTCAGTTGGCCGATCGAGCCTTTCAGGAGTTCTAATGCCGATGTGTCGCTATTGTCAAGATATTGGTGCGCTGTGCTTAGCTTTTCTTTAATTTCGGCAGCATTTTCAATAATATTCAGCTCTTTTTCCAAAGAATCCTGTTCGTCAGGCTCGATGCGCGTATTGTATAACTCTTCGTATAGAAATTGATCATAATCCGATTCTCTACGAAGTTGCGCAGCTTCCTTTTTCAGACTTTCAAATTCAGTAACTCTTTGTTTATAAAGCTGATATGAAGTTTTATATTCGGTAAGTAATTCGCTATTACCAGCAAAGGAATCAATAATTTGTAACTGAAAGTCGTTGTTGCCCAATAGAATGGTATCGTTTTGGGAGTGAATATCCAGAAGTTGGTTGCTGATATTTTTGAGTGTATCCAGATTTACGGGCGTATCATTGATAAACGCCCGCGATTTTCCCGAAACGGCAATCTCTCTTCTCACTATGCACTCATCCGAAAAATCAATATTCTCTTCCTCGAACATTTGCGACATTTCGTAGCCGGCCAGATTGAATGTTCCTTCAATAACACACTTCTCAGAGCTGTCGTAAAGTGTACGGGTATCCGCACGGTTTCCCAGTAAGAGTCCGATTGCACCTAACAGGATGGATTTTCCTGCTCCTGTTTCACCTGTGATAATATTAAGCCCTGGGTCGGGGCTCATTTCCAGGTGCTTAATTAATGCGTAGTTCTTGATCAGAAGATTGGAAAGCATTACTTTGAATAGGAGGCAATGGTGTAAAGGTAAGTTTTGTATTAGTGGATTTTTGATTGTTCCAGTTTACGAATATAGCCAACATAAAAACAATTCGAAAATTAGTAACATGTGATCAGCGGGAACTCCCGTTGTCAGTAATGACTAGTTTGATCGTATAAAATTTCGAATATGTCTTTGATTTGAAACTTGTGTAAATGGCTTCTGGTGTCTAAAAATGTAATTTCGGTCGGGTTGTTGGTGTGGATGGTTCCAAAGTAAGTTTCTCCGTTATCCAACACCACATTTACCATTTTATTAAGAACATCCGCAATCGAAGACGAAATATGCGCTCCGGTAATTCTGACGATTCGTTTACTCATTTTGAAATAGGGGAGATGCGGAAACTATTGAGAAAGTCGTTGATATAGCTGCGTTTTACCCGGGTCCAGGTTGGTTAGCAGCGTATATGCCTGCGATTTTTGTTCGGGACTTCCTTCGGCAAGGATATTATAAAGTTCTGTGGATTTAGCGTCAAAAAATGAATTAATTAAGATACTAGCTGGTCGTTGTAAGGAAACATCCCTTATTGTGTTCAAGGTTTCCATCACTTTAATACGGGTTTCGGCAGGATTTTCAGTGACAACGTCAAGACCGAGGCGATAATAATTATACATACTCTCACGGAAGGGAATAAATTGCTGACTTCTGAGATTTTCAATCAACGAATATCGGTTTTTTGAATCTCCACCCTGTTCCCAACCTTTTTTATAACCGGAAGAATTTCGAGCAAGATTGACGATATTAAATGCTTTCTCTAAGTAAGGTGTACCACCTAGTTTGCTGAAGGAATCGTAGTCAAATGAAAGCGCGATATATCCGTAAAATGCCAAGAGATAGGGGAGTTCCTCAGTGAAGCTATTTTCGTTAAAATAAAGTTGGGTAGTGGGTAAATATGTGAATTTGGCATTTTTGTCAACATAAGTAAAAAGAACCGTTTCATAATCTGAATTAAAAACAGGCCTTGTGACAATCAGCTGGGCATTTCCCTCAAAGATTCCCTGAGCGGGTGAAGAAACCAGATTGAGGTTCAGTTTACATTTTATCCTCTCATCTTTCCCGAAAACATCATCCGAAAATTTATAACTGTTCAGAAAATCCGATATATAAGACTGAAGCTTAGCCATAGACTGAGGATCTGTCTTTTGTTGCGATACAAGTTGATCATAATTTACATTTACTGTAAACTGGAACACCTGAGCAAATGACCGATCAGATGCAAAAAATGTCAACAAAAGGATAAAAAAGACTTTTTTCATGCTTCGCTCCATTTTTGGAGTACAATATTTAGAATATCCTGGGCTACCTCCTTTTTAGATTTTAACGAAAACTCGTCAACAGCACCGTACTTATCTATAACGGATATTTTGTTGGTATCGTGCGCGAAGCCTGCTCCTGAATCGTTCAACGAATTGAGAACAATATAGTCAAAGTTCTTACGAGTAAGTTTATCCATCGCATTTGCCAGCTCATTCTCTGTTTCTAGCGCAAATCCCATGATCAACTGATTATCGTTTTTAAGTGGACCCAAAGTCCCTGCGATGTCATTTGTTTTAATCAGCTCGATCGTCATTTCCGAGGAGCTCTTCTTTATCTTTTGAGGTGCCACGGTTTTCGTGGTGTAATCAGCCACGGCCGCTGCGAAAATAATAAGATCATGGCTCTCGAATTTCTCTGCAACTGCTGCACTCATTTCCGCTGCAGTTTCAACATTTAAAAGTTGAATATCGTCATTCTGTAATTGAATGGATACTGGTCCACTTACGAGCGTTACCTGAGCACCTGCGTTGCTAAAAGCTTCAGCTATGGCATATCCCATTTTCCCTGAAGACCTGTTGCTTATAAAACGGACAGGATCAATAGGTTCCACAGTTGGCCCGGCAGTGATCAGTACACGTTTGCCTTTGGCAACGGATCTTGCAGCGAAATGTTTTTCTAAAACCCTTACAATCGCTTCAGGTTCTGCCAATCTGCCTGAGCCAACGAGTCCGCTTGCAAGTTCACCAAATTCCGGGCTAATAATGATATTGCCGTAGTCTGACAAAGTAGACAAGTTTTTCTGTGTGGCCGGATGCTGATACATATCCAGGTCCATAGCTGGTGCAATAAAAACGGGACATCGCGCAGACAGATAAGTCGTGCTCAAAAGATCGTTGCTATATCCATTTGCAAAGCCTGAAATAACCTTGGCTGTAGCGGGCGCAACGATGAACGCATCAGCCCAAAGACCCAGCTCAACATGGTTATTCCAAAGTCCTGTTTCATTATTTGCAAATGTGCTTAGAACCGGCTTTTTGGAGAGGGTTGATAAGGTAAGCGGTGTGATGAAGTCCTTTGCTGATTCAGTCATTACAATCTGCACTTCCGCTCCCTCTTTTACTAGAAGACGGGTCAGTATCGCAGATTTGTATGCAGCTATACTTCCGCTGACACCCAGAAGTATTTTTTTGCCTTTAAGCATGGAATATGAGATTGATTCTCATTAGTTGATAGGTATATCGAATTGGCAATGTCGGAAATCCTGCGATTTGTTCCAAAAGAAAAGCCAGACGTAAAACACCTTTCGGTGAATTGCGACTGGCCTCAGTGGTTTTAGGACCAATTATTCTTCCGAACTGTCGCGGAAGGCATGGTAAGTTTTGCCTTCTATGAATTCGTCAATAGCGATGCTTCCGGCTTTCGGCATTCTTTCGTAGAATTTCGAAATCTCGATTTGCTCACGGTTTTCAAAAACTTCTTCAAGATTATCAACACCTGAAGCAAATTCAGCCAGCTTGTTATTCAATTCTTCTTTCATCTTACTGGATATCTGACGGGCTCTTTTCGAGATCACAGAAACAGACTGGTACAGGTTACCAGTTACATCTGCGATCTTATCAGTATCGCGTGTTATGATGGATGGATTCGTTGCCATATTCACTTGGTATGTTTTATCTATTGATTCTAACTTAATTTTTTCTCTTTTATTCTGCCCTTGTCTCTGCCGATGATGGAGCAGTCACTTTTGCAGGCTTTGTCTCTGGATTTGGCAGCGATTGTTTATTTTTGAGCTGATTCGCCTCAACTTTTGCAATTGATTCTAATTCTTTCTGGCTGTTTTCATACATTCCTTCTGAATCCTTCAGGTATTTGCTATTCGGGTATTTGTCTACCAATTCCGTATGAAATTTTACTACGGCCTGGTAACGCTCCTTTTGTTTAATCAGCTGATCCAAACTAAAGTTCAAACTGTTGGCAGCGAAACGGTACTGTGCATCCATTTTCAAAAATGCCAACTCCTCGTTGTACTTGGAATCAGGGAAGTCTTTATGAAAGTTGCTGATCGAAATTACAGACGACTTCAGCGACATCATATTAAAATCACTGATTTTGTAGTAAAGTTTGGCTTTCTCGTAAGCCTTCCTTTCCAGCTTTGAGCGAAGCTCTAATATGAACTTGGTACATTCTTCCCGGAAAGGACTGTCAGGATAGGTGTTGATAAAATCCTGTAAGGCGGATATTGCTGTAAAAGTACTGGTCTGGTCGAGGTTATATGGCGCAGAGTCCTTGTATAAAGAAAACGCGTGCATATAATACGATTCCTGAGCGTAGTCGCTTCTGGCGTATGTATCGTAAAATTTCTTGAAAAGGAATTGGCTGGTATTATATTGACCTTGCTGATACTGGGTATAAGCATAATAGAATTGAGCAAGTTCTGATTCTGTACTTCCCTTCAATAAAGGAATAAGCTCTTCAAAAAGGATTCCAGCTTTGTAGAAATCACCTTTTTTATAATAGGTCATCGCGGCATCGTACTTCTGCTGGTCAGTACCAGTTTTTTGAAGTTTGGAAAACTTACTGCAAGAGCTAAGTGCTATTACAAACAAAAAGAGCAAGATTGTACTTGCAAGACCATTATTTCGCATATGACCGCAAAGGTAATAAAAAAAAGCTACACGATCCATAACGAATGTGCAGCTCATAAAGTATTTGAAACGCTACTGTTGATGCCGAACGAGCATTTTTTTGGTGGCTACTTTCTTTCCGTCTAACACCAATTGATAAAAATATAGCCCTGTTGGCATTTCGCGGGTATTTACTCGAAGCTTTTTCTCGTTTTTTGATAACGTGAATTCATTCATTGAAGAACCCAGAATATTATAAAAGACTACCTTCGCGTCTCTCACCGCAGGTAACATATTGTAGTCCAATTCGGCGTACTCACTTGCTGGATTGGGGTAAATATTAGATACCGATATTTTGTCGTTCGAAAACAACTGCTCTTCCGATTTGATATTTGCAGATGCAGCCGGAACTTTCTTTTCAATGTTTTTCTCAACCTCTTCAGATACTAGTATGGCACTGCTTTCTGTTGAAGTGTTTGGAGCAAAAAGGAAATTTCTATAAAATGCACTGATCGCTTTCGGATTTTGAAGAGATAGTGGTTTGTATATCAGGTTGGATGGAGCCATCGAGAATTTGGTCGCAACGATAGCCGGTTTTTTCGTTTTTGTCATGTTCAGACGGCTACCACTCTGAGTCGATTGCGCGTACGCAAACTCTCCCAGGAAGGTAATCGTCAGTATTAAGAGGAGTATATTTTTTCTCATAGCATGTCTTTGGAAACCATACTGACGCGAGTTCCACATGCAGTATGTATATTACAAAAATATATAGAATTTTTTGGATGTTCAAAATTTATTGTATCATCAATGCAATAAATTTATTATTCTTCAAAAATTGTGCCTGAAAAGCACCTGTTATCTGTTATTTTTCTTGCCAGGTGGCCTTTTCCTTCGTTGGTTTGCTTTCAATCCGCCAACTAAATCCCTCCAACTCGCGTTCCGCCACCAATATTTTGGAAGGAGGGATGAGACGACCGTCCGGTTTGCCTATAAACGCAATTCTATTAACCCGGTTGTCTACGAACTGCAGGTTCATCCTGGCGCATTCGACTCGGTTCAAACCAATCATTTTCTGCTTGTCGTCTACTGCATAATATGCGCTCTCTCCGTTTCCGTCCACCAACACCTGTTTCAACATATTTTTTTCACCAAAATAGGCATTGATCGTTCTTCCTTTAACCTGATTGAATTGCTTGACTAACGTATCCTCTGTTATGACAAATGAATGACCTTTAAGTAACATTCTGTTTATCTCATTGTTAACCAGGAACGTCGTGATCGTATCGGCTTCCATTTGATAGTACTGATCGCTCCACAAAATAGGCTTCCTGAAAAATTTGATAATAGAGTCAGCCGTATTATATATAATCGAATCGCATTGACCTTGAAAGTCAGACTTATAAATAAACACATTTTTGTTGCCTACCAGCTTCCTGGTACTGTCACGCGCGTTTTCATATGAATAAAGCGTGTCGGCCCGGATATATAATGTGTCATCCGAAACTACATTTCTGACATAGGCATGCCCAAAAATTTTTGAGAAACCTTTATCCTTTACATAATATCCCTCGTCGCCATTCAATACCGTTTTATCTTTCTTTGCTACAATGACAACACTCCCTTTCCCCATACCATTATTGCTTTTTCCATCAACGGAAAGAGAATCAGCTGTGAGTGTATATGTCTCATTATCAACGGTTGTTCGAGTTTTAAAAACCGACTGACTGCTTTCCGTGTTATATTGACCACGGGTTGCGAGTACCGTTCCGTCTTTGTTTACAATTTTACTCGGCCCGTTAAAATAGCTCCATTTGGTCACCGAATTATACAGCAAAGTGTCCGTTGTAAGCGTATATTTTTTGTTGACTAGTTTCACCTTTGTATAATAGGTGAATTCTTTAGTCAGGGTGTTATAAAATCCTTCCTGACTGGTTAAAATATCACTTTCGTCGACCGTTCTTCCGGGAACCTTATAATATGCAATTCCATTCGCCATATCATATTCCATTTTACGGGTAGTGAGAGTCCGTTTCCTATCGGTCAAGACCGTTTTCTTTCCACTTACAATCGCTAACCGGGTATTTCCGTAATAATAGAGCGTGTCTCCTGTCACAGTAATGGTATCTCCTTGAACAATCCGAACATTCCCATAAGCCTCGATCACGTTAGTAGTCCTGTTTTGGATGGCTAGATTGCTATACAAAAGTGCCCCCTTGTGCTTGAAAACGCCGTTTGTTACTTTTCGTGTTTCAACACCATTCTCGTTGATTATTTCTAACTCGTCCGATTTCAGGATCTCGACCAAATCAGTAGATCCAGTCGCTGAAGGTACATTTTGAGCCATCAGAACTCCTGGCGTCAGCCAACCGGACAGGCATATCATAATCATCGCTATACCTGTGATGTAATTGACGCTGAATGGTTTAAAAGTGTTGCGGTTTTTTATATATAAATTTTTCATCAGGTTCATTTCCAATGCTGTAACTTTGAAAATCTGCATTTTAAGTCGTTTTATGAAACGATTTACAGGGCTACAGCAACTCAAAAGTACATCAAATACGACGGGATAAGGATATGTTGGATTCTTTTTTAACTTTTATTAACCAATTCAAACCGGCATTGACAGAGCACTCCACTTTACTGGCTGTGAGTGGTGGGATTGACTCAGTAGTGATGATGAATTTGTTCCACAAAGCGGGATTGAAAGCCGGAGTTGCCCACTGTAATTTTGGTTTGAGAGGGCAGGATTCGGATGATGATGAATTGTTTGTAGAAGGGCTTTCCAAAGAGTATGAGTTTCCGTTTTTTACCATAAAATTTGACATAAAGGCATATTGCCATGAGTATTCTGTTTCTACCCAAATGGCGGCAAGAGCGTTAAGGTATCGTTGGTTTGAACAGATTAGGGAGCAAAATGGATATGAATGGATTGCGACCGCACATCATCTGAACGACTCCTTTGAAACTGCGTTGCTAAATTTGACCAGAGGAACGGGGATTGCCGGCTTGAAAGGGATAAGGCCGGTCAACGGGCGTCTTATTCGTCCATTACTTTTCGCGAACAGAAGCCAGATTGACAAGTATGTAAAAGAGGAAGCGCTGAAATGGAGAGAAGATAGCTCGAATTCGTCGTTGAACTATAAACGCAATCTGATCCGACATAAGGTCATTCCCGTATTGAAAAAACTTAATCCTTCCCTTGAAAATACGTACGGGGTGACCTCTGAAAAAGTGGCTGCGGCCGGTAATCTGGTCGAACTTTATCTTCGGCAATGGTCCGCCGGAGTCGTCGTTCAAGAAGGGGAAGGCTTCCGAATACCAATTGATTCAATATTGATGGTCGAAGAGCCAATCTATCGGTTATGGTTCATTATTGATTCATTTGGGTTTGAATACGATCAATCACGGAAGATATATGAGTCACTTAAAAAAGAGAGTGGTAGAGTATTCTACTCCGAAAAATTTAAGTTATTAATCGATAGGAAAGATATTATTGTCGGGAAGATTATTGAAGGGGAGTACGCTGAAATCGTGATTGAAAGTATAGGATCTTTTGAAGTTGGAAACGGCAGGTTGCTTCTTTTGGAATTACCTAATATTCCAGATTTCAACAATGATCAACGTATTGCATTTTTCGATGGAGACCTAATTACCTTCCCGCTTTCCGTGCGAAAATGGCAGATGGGCGACAAAATGGCTCCCTTTGGGATGAAGGGTAAGCGAAAAAAGATAAGTGATATATTGATTGACTTAAAAATTGACCGATTTCAGAAAGAAGAAACAAAGGTGCTGGTAAATGGAGATGGGGAAATCATTTGGCTCCTAGGGCACCGAACTTCGGAAAAGTTCAGGGTGGGATCAGAAACTACCAAAGTTATTGAGTGCGCGTTTTCAAAGGAGGCAATTTTTTGAAAATTATTAGAAAAAGTCACGCCGTCGGATCCGATTGTATTTGAGATAGTTAGTGTGACGACGACGTTGATGCCAACTGGTTTTAAGCTAGTGTGAACAAACTTTTTGATGAAAATTCTTGCAGATGAAAGTTTTCTGGTTAATTTTGCACCACATTTAGCAAACGGCTAGATATTTAGAGAGATGGCAGAGTGGTCGATTGCGACGGTCTTGAAAACCGTTGACTGTAACAGGTCCGGGGGTTCGAATCCCTCTCTCTCTGCAAATGCCCTTCCAAGCAATTGGAGGGGCATTTTTGATTTTTGTCACTGTCATTGTTACTTTTTACAATGACTCTGAAACGTTCGGAATGAGCAAACACGAAGGGCAAAGAGCCTACATATTGCCGAAATTGTATAATAGAAAAGGCGATCTTACGAAACGTTGGTATGTTCAGTTTCAGGCAATGAATGTAGGTACGGAACAAATGGAGCTGAAAAGGATCATGTGCCCTGAGAAGTTTAAAACGGCGAAGGAACGCAACCTTTGGGCAAATGAGGTAATGAAGAAAATTACCAAGCACTTACAATCAGGCTATGTTTTCGGTAAAGTGAAGCCTATTGATGAGAAAATCAAGGAACCCCAAAATATAGTTGTGGCACTGCAAAACATATTGAACATTTCAATTGGCAGTCTTGAACACAAATCTGTAATTACTTACCAGTCAGCATTAAATAAATTTTCAGAATACTATGTTAATCGTTCTATTCCTTCCGGCCTGACAGCCCCGGACGCGGTTGTATTTCGTGACTGGCTTATTGCGGAGAAGCATAATTCAGCGCGAACAGCAAACAATAACATAGCTAGCCTTGCAACGCTTTACAGTAAGTTCATGGAGCGTACTGGAATTAAAGAAAACCCTTTCAAGGTAAAAGCTCTGAAAATAAAGGAAAGTGAAAAGAATATAGCTTTTACAGATGATGACCGGGTTAGGGTAGAAGAGTATTTAAGCAAAAACGAACCTGAGCTATATTTGTTCACAAGGTTTATATACTATGCTTTTATCCGTCCGGGTGAGTTGCAGAAAATAAGATTTAAGAATATCTCACCCGACTACTCGTTCATAACAGTACCCGGACAAATCTCCAAGAATGGTAAAACTGAAACGGCGGTAATTATTCCGCCGTTACATGAGCTAATGCGAAAAGGGATTGTAGCCAATCTACCTGATAATTTCTTATTGTTTGGGCAAGGAATTAAACCCGGTTTAATAGTTTCTGGAAAGCAGGTTCCTTTTAGAAGGCACGAAAAGGCTCTTAAGGCACTTGGGTTGGCTGATCGGGGTTACACTCTTTACAGTTGGAAACACACAGGCGCGGTAAATGCCTACCGGGCGGGCGTTGGAATAAAGGAATTACAGAATATGTTACGGCATAGCAGTATCCAGATCACAGACATTTACCTTAAGTCGTTAGGGCTTAGGACTGATCCAAAGGTCAATGATTATTCATGGTAGGTGGAATAATATATTTGGGTAACTATATAGCAGTTGGGACAGGACAGCCAGACACCACGTCTTTGCCTCACAAATGTGTGCCGGAAGATGAAAAGCTAGGATTTCTTAAAGAACTACGAAAGCTCGAAGCAATGGATATGGAAGTGAAGAAGGATTATGAAAGAATCCTTCTTCACTCTAATGCGAAAGTTCCCTATGAGTAAGTATTATGATTTGGATCAAACCAAACAACATAGAAAGTAGGTTCGATGAAAAAACCTATTATTCTTCCATGCTCATTGCCTGTAATCCCAAATTGAAAAGGCCTATCAACAAGTTGGTCTTCATTTTTCAAACCAAAGGACTCCTGAGATGTAGCACTCCAGTCAATATAGTGATTTCTTAATGCTTGAACCGTTGGATATTTGAGCTCTTGGCACTTCATACAACAAATGTGCTTTAACCTCTCGATAAAACTTATAAAATACTCACTTCCCCTATCTTTGTAGGAGAACAGATCATTATCTAAGATTAGGTATTTGAATGAAAACTTTACTAAATCTAAATGGGTAGACTCTTTGTCTGGTATCTCAATATACTTTGTTCCCTTAGCACTTGGCTTTCCCCGATCAAAATTCTTACCCATTCCGTTTTACAAACTGAGAATAGTAATTGATCATATCTGTCTTAGTAACAATATTAGTTGAAGGTTCGTCAGGAGATAATCCTTTTCTAGCTTTCAACCAAGGATCTTCCTGGTGAGTACTTTTTTCTAACGCGTAAGCATCTAAATGAAAATACTCCTCAACTACGTCATGTAGTATTTCCTGAACATTTGCTGAAAGTTCTTTCGAAATTTGTGGCAAAGAATCTTCTGTCAAATCAGATCTGTCAATTGGTTTCCATTGAAGATATTTATATTGATCATAAAGCGGTGGCAAAACAGGCCCATGCACCCATGCTTGAAAGTCTTCCTTAAAAATTTCATATCCAAACACAGCAAGATGCCACGCTTGGGTATAAAATACCAGTTTTTGCAATTTTAGATTTGTAATTAAACTTCCAGTAGAATTAGCTAATGCGATAAAATAATCAGCAATAAGCTGAGGCTTGTCACTAAGTTTTCTACTAGATGAAGCGATAAGCATATTGTATATTATTTATATTTGATTGAACTTTTTTGTATTTCTGTGCAATTTTCACAAATATAACGAATCGCAAAATTTTTCTATGCGTTTCTATGCTAAAATATTTTAACATTTGCAAGTATACCCAACCCCGGTACTGACAGTATCCTAAGAGTCCCTCGCAAAGCCGCGAAGACTATTAGGAGGTTGATACGCTCTTTGATTTAAAGGTGTGTCTCCCAACCATGAGAAGGTCTAAGTGTATTGACACTGATGAATTGGCCCCTCCAAAAATTACCCCCGACTTTTAGGGAATGGGTGCTCGCTTTTCCTCTTGTCCCAAGTAGTATATAGTTGCCTATATTTGTCAACCAAATATCAGTTACTTGCTTTGGTATCAATAGTTGTTTTAAAAACAAAAAAGAGGCCGAAGCCTCTCTGAAATTTCCAGTTCGCAACAAAGTTTATTTTACACTTGAATACACCACCTTTTTCGTCGGCACCACTTTACCAAATAATGCAAAGTTCGGACTTGTGTTTCCTCCTGAACTAGGAATTGCAGCTGTACTACTTAAAGTGATCGTTGAAGGATTAACCCCCGTAGTAGATTGTTTTGTCATATAGTTATTATGCGTTTTCATGTGACCAACCTTCAAATATACGATTATCTTGCAACGTAGCTTGAGTAGTTCCAGGTATCGGTTGTAAAGATAACGTTCCTCTACTTATATAAGTATCACCACCACCTGAAATACTCTCCAAAATGGCTCTTCGATGTTCATAATGCACTGTAGTTTGTCCGCCCAGTGCAACCATAGGGTTATAAGGGTTTCTAAGGTTTAATTCCGCTTCAAAATCCTGATAGATTGCCTTTATGATTGCGTATAAATTGTCATCGGGTTTTTCAATATTTAGACCCAAGGATTCTTTTGCTTCTTTTCTATATATCGTATAATCATGGCTACCTGATTCTGAACAAAGAAAGCTGACTACCTTAGGAATATCTTCGACTTCTATCTCGTGGTATTTAAGCAATTTTTCGGCAAGCATCTGAATTTGGGCTTTCGACTTGTACACATTACCAAGAGATAAAGGATGAATATGATCTGCTAATTTTAAATAAACATCCTTCAATTCTTTCTGATCGGTAATATTCAAGTCGGATTTTGCCATATCTATGTATCCATTTACGTGTTCTACACTAACAGGAACTCGCATTTGCTGCCCGTCAACAACTACTAATGGATTCATAAATCCGTTAGTACTAGGGTCGATAGGGCCTAAGGTGGCTTGCTTTGTCATTATTATCCTATTTGCGCCAAGGCTTAATAAAGTTGCTGCACTCTGACATCTAGATGGCGTAATTACCTCAAAATCTTTGCAGAAACTACGAATTAGATTAACGATACTCCATCCTGCCAAGGTGCTACCGCCATTTGAATACAAAATAAGACTAATCTTACCCACGTCGCCTACCTCATCCAAGTGATCCGCAAAAATTGGAAGAATGTCCGTTTCAATCTGCGTTTCCAAGCCTTGCCTAGTGCCAGTAACATATAAAACTACTTTTGATTTCCTAAGTCTTTCAATCTCGCCTATAAATTTTAGTCTTTCTGCTCTCATCTAGAGTATGTTTGAATTTTCCTCTCAAAATGCAAAAATAGTTTCACAATTGTATTTCAGGCAGCAGACAACTTACTAAGCGGTCAAATTTGGATGTCCACCCTCCTGTCCCAACTCGTACATAATTGCCTATTTTTGGAAAACAATAAAGGCCGCCCGGATACCGGACGGCCTTTATAATACATATGATTTCACAAACCCTTATCTAAAACTTTCTAAAAACTGTTTGACGGCCATACACACGGCCAAGGTTAACAGTTTGCCCGTTATGGGTCAATGTAACATCATCTTCGTAGTCGTCTGCTGAAAGGAAACCGTTATAGTAAACCGCACCTTTTCCTTTTGCCCCCTGGGTGATTAGTGACAAACCGGCCTTTTGGTCAAATGCATCTTTGAAAGCAAGCATTCCCCTGTTAAGAACCCCGAAACCGTTTAGATGGAATCCTGCTTGTCCGGGCGTTGCTACGAAGTTTTTACGGCTACTATTGTAAGAGGCATAATTGATTACGTCGGCGTATCCTTCGAGTTGCAGGGCATCCTGCCGCCCGGCCATTGTAACGTCAACTACGGTAGCGTAAAGCGCATCTTTCAACCCATCTGCCGCGTTTAATGGTGCGCCATTAACACCTGATTGATATTCTTGCCAATCGCCACCCGTTGGCCGCCATTTGATTGGCCATGCATTAGGGGCGTAGTAGTCAATTTTGGTTTTGTCTTTTCCGTACCCAGTCCCGCCGCCATCCCAAAGCCCAATTCCCCGGCCTAAAAGAGTTGACCAGAATCCAAGGGTATGATGTTCGCCAATCATTGAATTGAAAGAGGGGTAACGCCATATATCACCATTTGCGTATTTGATGATTTCCCCGGTTCCATTTTCTTCTACACCAATCTGAGAGCCATCTTCGCCCGTCACGCGGGTTTGATTTCCAATCCAACCGAATACAAACCAATCAGATTCGTTGTTTTCCTCCTGATAGGTTTTGGTGCCAATTTTAACCCGCTCATTAGCACAAACCAGTTCGTAAGGGATCATGAATATGTTATTGTACATATAGTATGATACGTTCACGTTTCGTTTCTTGTGCTGACCAGATTCATAGTAGGCTACTGTGTCGTTGCGGAAACTACCAGTTTCTTCATTCCAAGAACTAAAAACTTTCTCGCCTAGATATTTGGCAAGATCGGCCTTGCTCATAACTGCCAATGCTTTGCGGTATATCAACCCAAAAAGGTCGTCTCCGCCGTAGCTTCCAAAGAGGTTCATATCTCTTTTGGTCAATGCAGGGTTTCGTTCTTTCAAAAGATTAAACGCCTCTTCATAAGCTAGTGCGATCCGGCTCGACATTTCCGCATACTGTGCCCCGGCGTTTTCCGGGAACTGATCAGTAATGACACTGTTGTGTGTTAAGCCATACTGATAAATCCAGCCGCGTAAGGAATCCCTGATTTCCTGATCAGAGTAATGTTCTCCGTCGTTCAATTTCCGCATTTCAAAACACCTGAACGTGTTGGGTTGATTCGCATTAGAACCAAATAGCATTTGAGTATGAACACCCTTTGCATGGTATTTTTCTGGCGTGTCCCCTCTATTAATGGATTCAATTGCGAAGATCTTCTTTCCAAAAGCTTTGTTTGGCACATTCTCAACAAAGTTCAAAGCCCTTGATACTTTAAGCCATCCCGGAACCGTTGAGCTTTCACCGCTTCGGATAATTACATTGACTTCTGATAATTGGGCGTTAAACTCATTAACCCCGGTTGCAATCGGATAACCAGATATGCCCGCCTCAAAATCCGTCAATGTTTTAATATCTTCGTCGCAATCAAAACGGCGGATCGTGTAAACACCGTCAGGTAAGTATTGACCTTGGAACGCTTCATACACATGTGCGCTGTCGCCGTTATCATTGAAGTAACTGTAACCGATCATGTAGAAACAATATTTTCCATTATACCGCGATGGGTTACCGTGAACAAGTCCGGGCGTTGCATCGGTAATGTTTCCGTTTTCAAAAGATAGTTTCAGGTTAGGCGATCCGCTGAATGAGAAATTTCGCCCGCTTGAAGTAATCACTTCCGAACCGTACGCTTGTGAAATGTAGGTATTGTTCACAGGGGGTTCTGTTTCTGGTACGGTGGTTGTAGTGTCTGTGTCCGTTTCCTTTCCGCCTGTGGTATATCCTGATTTCAGACTTGAATAGGAATCGTTTGATTCAGATTGCTTTAACTTCTGCTTAGTGTAGAAGTACAGGCAAATGACACCGATCATAAAAAATATGAAACCCCGGTTGTTCTTATTGGAAAGGAATGATTCAAAATTGTTCTTTGACATTGGAATGTGTTAGTTATGGTGTTATAGAAACAGGCTGCGCAATCCAATCGCTAGTTGACGTTCCATCTACTTTTGTAAACTTTGTAGCCCCCCCTGTCATTGAAGGGAAAAACACAACCGAACCTGCTTTGTAAGTGGAATAGGACGCATTGAGTGTTGTTTTTGTCTGAGCTGTCGTAGCAGTGCTAACAGTCCATTCCATAGTTTTCCAGTCAGTCAATAGTGTTTTTGTAACAGGAACTCCCGCCGAAGATGCACTATATGATATAGCGTAATAAGTTTCTGTCAGCTGTGGTTCGGCCATTAAAAAACCATCCGTTCCCAATCCTAAACCGCTTCCGGTTGTCGGCCCCGGCGTATAAGCTGCATTTCCAATAGAGAGGCCATTGGGTTTAAAATAGTGAGCTGGTCTAACAGAGGTAACACCAGCAGGAGAGAGGAAGGTTATTGCATAATGATAATAACCGTTATTCTCTTTGGAAATACGAATAGCTCTTAATTCATATCCTCCTGTAACACTCGTACTTCCATTTAAAACCTCTCCTTTTTCCAAATCAAAATCAGCCCTAACCCCATTTGTAAATGTGCTGTTGGTTAGCAGCAAACTCATAAATTTGATCTCTGCGGCTTTCGCTTTAAAATCATAGGTATACACGATAGCCGAATCCGCTTTTGTGATTCCATTAGCAGGATAGACCGCCCTCTGTGCATTGCCCGTACTATTTTCAGAAACCTTGAGAACATTCCCCAAAAAAGCTGATGGGGTTGCAGTTGTTGTAATATTCGTTCTTGCTACATTCGTGCCGCTCCACGCGCTAGACGTCATGTTTCCAGAAGATATGATTTGATTCTCTCTTACCCGTGCTTTTCCATCAGCGATATATTTGCTAATCAAACCGCCTACACCATCAGGAGTGTAAATGATTGTCCCCGTGTTGTCAGTAACGTTGTTAATGCTTGAAGTGCTGTAAACAATTGGAGTTCTTGCCCTTGCTGTTCCGGTGGTGACACTATGAGGAAGTTCAATATTGGTATTGCTCAATTGTAAATCCGCCAGATATAGTACACTGTTTGCATCCCCGGCATAAGTGAATGATCCTACTGGACTCATCTTTTCTGCCATGTGAATTCTTACATTGGTCGTTGCTGACCCGGAAGCAGGAAGCCACGTGATGACAACTTTCCACCAACCGTCTTCTGCCTTGGTGATAATTGGATTTCTGACATACATCCCATCACTAGTGTACCCTCCAAATGTGGTTCCCTTTGCATAGCCGATTACACCCGATTTTGCATCAAACACAATTTGTGCACCTTTTGAATTCGTGAAACCGCCTGCCAACATAATCGAAACTACTGGTCGGGTACTATTGGCTGGAGCTTTAAAGTATCCTGAAAATGTCAAGGCAGAAGAATCACCGACAGTTTTCGTAACGGCCATCGTCCCGGCTGTGCTGATATAGTGGGTTCCACTGGTAGAAGTGGCCGTGAGTTTCCCGCCTGCCGCATTGACTGTACCTCGTGGCCCGATCGCAAAAGAAGTATCCTTTGCTATGATACCCGTATTGGTCGTCCAAAATGCCGGATCATTATATCCAGTCGATGAACGAGTGAATTTATTTTCAAAAATATACTGCTTATCATCCTTTGCCGTGAAATCTGTGATTCCGGTCGGATTGAGCGAAGTACCTTTTACCTCTGTATTATTGTACGCGTTGCCCTCATGGAACCGCCCACCCTGACCTAAACTAACATAGTGCCTGTCTGAATTGTATTGATCAACTTCGGCATCCCATATGACGTTGTTATAAGCTTTTTCGGCGTACAATGAATATTTAGGAACGTTCGTTGGAAGTGGGCGCGGTGGTGTAATGTCGCCGTCGTCACCATAGTAAACGCCTGATTGCAAAAACCTGCGAAGGTGAATGTTTGTAAAACGGTATCCGGTCGATGGGAAATCGTTTCCTTCGAGAAATACGGCCTTTTCTGTACTTCCGTCGATGGTTATGTTATTGAAATTGAAACTTTCAAAATACTTGGTAGCGTCTGAAACAGCGGAGGTGCGTTTTATATGTATTGCCGATCCTGACCAGGTCTGACCAGGTAACGCAATGTGATTATTTGAAAAGATTACCAAATCACAGTTGACTAATAAAACGGCGTCGAGTCCTGCCTCAAAAAACTGCCCTCCAGTCATATTCATATACGTGCATCCCTCACATGCAAAATTGTACCTTTTAGATGCAAAGCCCGCCGAGTTCAGGTAATTAGGCATGAATATGAGGTTGTTATGAAATTGAATCCCGTCAATTCCATACATGTTTACGGCGTCAAGTTCTGGGCCTCGGAACTCATTATCTGTAACAGTTATATCGCCTACAAGGCGCGTAGCTTTATTGTTGCCAGCGGGAACAGTGGCATAGGTCGAATCCGTTACTTTCGGAATCCATATGCCGTAATTTGACTTACCAAATTTATTGCCGACAATTTTGATTGTTTTTATTGCCTGCTTATAACCCGTAGGTTCGAAGTACACTCCTGAGTTCGTATTTTCAAAAGTGTTGTCAAGTACTTTTACCCGCGTTACATTTTTGATGTAAACACCAAATCGCCCACTACGATCAGTGCCATTGTTTTTGATGAACGTATCGTATTTGAAATTCAAACCCTGAACTGTAGCACTGTATTCCTGCCCCCACGTAGGAGAAGAAACACTAATCTGGCCATTCTCAATCCCTGAACCATTCGAGAATATAGAAATCTTGGCTTTGTCAATGATCAGGTTTCCGCCTGCAAACTCATAGGCGGCGGCGTCGGCAATGATCGCAGGTGCTTTTGATTGTGCCTTGACATAAGCAATAGTTCTTTGCCATGCAGCAAAATCATTTGCTATACCGTCGCCTTTTGCGCCGAATTGACCCGGTGTTACAACTCGTTCCTGAATCTCGTAGCTCCTTTTACCAGCGACAATTTTCCGGTATCCGTCGAATTGTCCGTCCTTATCCGACGTACTGGCCGTTGTGTCGCCAGTATATGAATACACATAGTATTGAGAGTTCAGCGGTTCTTTCAATAAAACCACAAGGGCAGTAGTATCTGCCTGACCTGCCAAGAACTGCGCTTTGGTCATTGACGGAATACGGCCTTCAACAAGGCCAATCACTTTTTCGAAGATGCCGGAAATAGTGCCGTTCGGCAGCATATTCAATCGGACTTCTTTCGTTGCACTCACGGCATTTTTTGCATCCCGAATCGGATTTTGCGCAAAGAGGCTATACGAGGTAAGCCACAAAAGCGTTAAGAAAAATAATTTTTTCATTATGTAAGTCCAAAGTTTAGTTCTTCAAAATCGTTTATCTTATTAGTCAGGTTAGCAACCTGACCTTGCAACTGTTGAACTAGTTGCTGTGTGGCGGTATCGGTTTCGCCCGTTCCCGTCGTTAGGCTGTTATTGCTTATTGGGATGCGTCTAACCGAATTTAAAAGGACGTTGTAACGCGCCTGCTCGCGTTGTCGTTTGTACATTTCCCAAAGCAGGAAAAGCAGGCATGCAATGATTATTTTCTTCATTTTCGTATGATGATAATAGGGATAAATACGGCTACGAGCATGAAAATTACTTTCCCCCTTTTCTTGGTCTTGGTTTGCTGAATCAGGAGTTGATCATAAACCGCTTTGTGGTTGGCGGATAACTCATTGTTTTGAGCGGAGAGGGAAATATTGTAGGACTTTAAAATATCTCGTTCGACCTTTACCAGATCACACATTTGCAAGTCCCGCACGATTTCCGGGGCTTTTCTTTCAAGTATTGAAAGCCCCTTAGGAGGGTTATTTGTAACGCTTTGACAGATAGCGCAAAGAGGAATCAATGCTAGGCAAGCTATTAGATATAGCTTCTTGCTTTGCCCGAATGTCGTCAATTTGATTTTCATACTGCTGATTGGTTACGACCAATTGAACTGGTGGTTTATTTGAACATTGTTGAACGCCTGCGACAACTGCGCCGCCGATCATAGCAAATGCAAATGGTCTTAGTGCGGTAATGACAGATGTCACGGTTTGGATCACTTTTAAATTCATCATTGTTTATTTTCGTTTTCTTCGTCTTTTATTAAATCGGAAACGTTTCCTGTTTTTTGGAACCTATTTATTTTTTGAATAAACACATTCGAAATAAAACTTGGAGAAACAGAATTTATATTCCTCATTACGCTTAATGCTTCCTTTGCCATCATGTAGGAATACAGAAACGTATCTATCCAAGTAAAGTAATTATTTGGCTTTCCGTGAATTGTGAATTTTCCCAAAATATGGGAAAGTATCAGTGTGCCGAAATACAGAAAAATCTTAATTAGAAATTTCTCTGCTTCTTTCATCGAAAGGCTTTTTACTCCCTGATTTTTTACAACTGATAATGTTGCAAAAAATGTGTCGAGAATAATTGCAATAAAAAGGAACCCTACAAACTCCCAATCATTGAAAATATATTTTGCAAACAATTCCCTGAATACAGTAATGAAAATTGCGAATGATGCGTAGCCTTTCTCAAACATTGTGGAGAGATAATATTTAAGTGTATTGATCATTTTTTTATGAAAAGAAATAGTACAACAATCAATACAATCCAAATAATATTACTTGCCGAAACCGCTCCACTCGCATATAAATTGGATTCTTTTTCTCTACGGGTTTGCAAACCTTCCAACACTACACCGCCCGCCGTTACCCATTTTAGAAACTCCTTTTTGATTCCCTCGAAGTTTGACGGATTGGCGTTTACCAATTTCAAAAGAGTACTGCTTTGTAGGGCACCTGCTCCAAGGTTATAGCAGAAAGATGTTAGGGCGTCGAATTGGTTTTGGTTAATGTTGCTTGTGACAAGTTTGTTAACACTGTTAGCAAATGTCTGTACATCCCTTTTTAGCATCTCTAATGCTTGCGCTCTGGTTACCTTGTCGCCTTGTTTTACTGGCAGGCCATTTGGCATCTTTCCGCTCCCAAATCCGATTGACCATTGTTTGTAGTCCCAAACTGCCGACGCTGAAAAACCTTCAAAGCCTGCAATCAGGTTAACCGTGCTATCTTTTACTATCAGGTTTGCCATGTTAAGCCGCTAAAACTTGTTCATTGTTTTTCCAGAGTTCCGCCACGAATTCAGATAATTGAGTAGGGGTTAGCCTTTCAATTATATCGTAGGTAAGGTTCCGGTTTGTGGATTGCAGATAGTCTTCTTTTATCTGGTTGTAATCCGGGGTGTTGCGCGCCAGATAAATATGGAGTGGCAAGCCGTTGTAATTCAATGGCGTTTTAACAGATATCAAATCCTGATATGAGCCAAGTAAAAAATCGGCTGTTACAGATACATTTTTGCCTGATTTACTTGCTGACATCAATAAAATGAGTGCAAGCCCGCCGCCTACGTAAAGTAGGGTGTTGTCATCCTTTTTTTTCATATCAGTTCAGTATTGCGAGAAATCTTCTGTATTCGTCAGAGGATAATTCATTTTGCAAGTCAGTTGTTAAATTCCTGTTGTATTGGGTACGGTATGTATTGAATACCTCTTTGAAATTTCCCGTTTTGCTTGCAAGCTCAAATATTAGTTCTTCGTCGGTTCCGTCGTTATCCATAAGGAATTCATACCCGCTTGGATTCATTGCCTGTTTGTATAGTGTTGCCAAAGCGCCCGCGTTCAAGTATGCGCCGCCACTTTGTATTTCGGAAAGTGCCTTTTGTTTGGCGGCTTCTACTGCCATTTTCTTTAAAATGAAGTACGCGACAACGGCGACTATATATTTTTTATTTCCCTTAATTATCGTCTTGCTTGTTGCAAGAACAAGAGGAATTATAAGCGATATTATTTCGAGTATTGTCGCGAACTGCATTTTAAATTGTATTTAGTATTGATTATTTTATTTTCCGAACATACCCATTGACGGGATGAAGTTTTGCGCCATTTCAATGTATTCCTTTATTTCTTTTACACCTTTTGGCGTCAGAAGTCCTGAAAACATTTGCGGATTTTCCATGACCAATTCATCAAGTTCCTGAACTGTTTCGGGGCAATTGTTTGCAAATTCTGTCAGGCTTTCAATAAGTACTTTTGTTTTTTCAGTACCTAATATTTGTTCGAATGCAACTGCAAAATTTACGAGAGTTGTTTGTGCGTCATTAGCCATTTGATATTCGCTTTTATGGGTTGGTGATTTATTTCAATGAAGAGAAACCATTTGATGCAATGGCAGGGGTAGCCGCGGCGGTTTTAGCTTTCATCGCCTGACCAAATATTTGCATGATCATTTTGAAACCCTCGTTGTCATCTTCCTTGTCAGATGTGGCCTGCGTGGTAATATATTTGCCGATTGCATCTATCTTAGTTTCGATGCGTTCCAACATCATTTCAATTTTTATGTCTCGTGCAACACGGTTATAGAGATCATCCGGTTGCTGCATTGCGCCTCGTACATGTGTCATTGGAGCTTCGTTTGCGTGGATTGTGAAGTAATATTTGAACCCTCCTTTTTCCCCGCTTGATTTCCGGTAAGTGTTAACCATGTAGTTGCCGGGCGTAATCCGTCTGGATTCAATTTCTGTTTCAAGTTGTTTAAGCGCTTCATCCGGGTTTTGTTCGGGATTTTCGTCAAGATCGCATTGTGCAATCCTGTCACTTCCACGGTATAGTTTCCAAAAGGGGAGCTTGCGTTCTGCAACTTGATCAAGGGCAATTTGTGAAGTGCTCATATGTAGGATAGGGGAATAATACCCGCCTGTGCGGGCGGGTATTATGATTGTTATTTACGCTTGTTTTTCAGCACCAAAACCGATTTGATAACGCTCGCTTTTTTGGCCGCGTCCGTCTTGATTCCGTTATTGTGCTTGTCCACTGCTTGGCATTTGGTGCGGTAATTTTCCCATGTAGCCAATGATGCCTTTGCCTTTGGCTGTTTCGGATATTTTTTAAGTTTTGCCATTGTCTTAATAAAGAATACAGGTTTTAAATTTTTGATTTTAGGGAACCCATTAAGGATAATTACCTTGGGTTCCCTCCGCCGATTGGCTGTTTATGTTAGAAAATCCAGAGTGGTTTTTTCTTCTTTCTGCGCATGTAGTAGATGAGCCCCGCAACCGCCCCTACAAACAATGCGTTGTCTTGCAGGAATTGAATCGGGTTAGAAAAAAGCAATCCGAAATCTTTCGGGAAAAATCCGTCAAGTAAGCCCTTGCTTGTTGTGTTATCAGTCGTGCCTGATGTGTCGCCTGTACCGTCCGTTTTCAGTCCAGAAGTTCCGCCCGCCGCTTTGATCTTGTCGATTTCCGTTGCCGTTACGCCGTCGCCCTTTAAAGTGTAGGCTGGTTGCAGTTCATACAAACGTGGCAAATCCGCGCCGTTGGTTACAGATGGGATAACCAAGAAAGGATCAGAACCCGGTGTTACGAATGCTGGTTCTACGGTATCCGTCAACAAGGCGATATTAACGTCATTTGACAATAGTACGTCGCCAGACTGATACCCGGCCTCGATCATTGAGCGGCGATAGTATCTCCAAGTGGTAACTTCTCCAACCTTATGTTGAACGGTGGCAAGGTAGGTTCCGCCAGCGGTTTTACCTATCCAGATAATCCCGTCGCCGCTATAGCCTTTCTTAATACCGACGTTGGCAATAATTCTTACGTCTTCCATTTTTTAAATTGTTATTTGATTGAATACTAGTTTATTAGGTTTTATTTTTTGTTCATTAAGAAGAATAGCACAACTACAACGGCAATGACAATTAGCATCAGGTTATTGTTGCTGTTTCCGCCTGATGTGGTCGGCGTATAGCTTGTCTGGTTGGTGCTTTGATTTCCTCCGAAAATGGATTGAGCTAATGCCGGAACTATGCCAAACAATTTTTCCCACCATTTTACACCGCTTGATGTTGTGGTTCCGCCGTACGTTCCGGGGGGCGTGGTTGATGTGGGATTAGTGCCGCCATATCCGCCCGTTTGCTGATAGGTTTTTGAACTCCCATCTGCGTATACAATTGTGACGGTTCCGTCAGCATTGTATATGTAATCAGTGACTTCCATTATCTGAATTTTGGTAAGTTGAAACTAAGTGGAACGTCAACATTGGCATAGATGCCCTCTACATTGATATTTCCCCTGAAATGCATATTGACGGCCTGATCTTGAATTCCATTCAAAAAGCCCGGCATTGCTGATGCCAAATCGCCCAGGTATATTATTACCTGCGTGGTCAAAATGCTTTGACCGTATGGCGTTATACGCTGTTGTAATGAAGAGAACGCCCGGCCTATATATTGGTTTTCAGCATACACCTTTAAATCAACCCCACCGATGTTTAGCGTCCCGGATGAACCGTTGAAAGCATTAAAAGGAAGGTCGAAAACAAGGGTTGTTCCCTGCAATCTGAAATTCTTTGGAAATGCCGGGCGCAATTCCAGAGAATCGAATGCCCGCTTTTTCTGAATTATCCAGAGTACAAAACCTATAATTATCAGGATGAATACGTTTTTGTTTTTCATTTTCTTGATAGAAATAGAATTATCAAACCGATAATCCACCAATAGTTATTTTTCTTTTTCGGGGTTTCGTCCGTTTCCTTGGTTAAGTCGGTTTTAGGCATTGAATCAAAATCATAGGATATCAGACCTGATGAATTGATAATGTAGCCTTTTGGTAATTCCCCTTGCGTCTCAGACACGTAATCAAGGTCAACCGCAACCCAATTAATCTGTGAGGTATATTTGAAAAATTCCCCGCTATCATTTAATGGTGAAATGTGGTTGACTTCAACGGAAAATAGCTTGCCATCTTTTGCAAAGAAATTGCCCGTAAACAAGCCTACTTCAAATCCCTCAACTGTTGCAACGCTTAAATCATAATCCGGTCTTGCCGGGTTTTTGTACACGCTGGAAAGCTCCTTATCCGTATAGTAAAAAACCCTTTCAGCTCCCACTGTAAACATGGTTCCCGCCTTTGGCAATGGCTTCCCGTTTTTCAGTAGTAGGGGGCTTGCGAATTCGTTGGTATCGGTTTTCGGATTAACGGAAACATAACCAGACAAAAGCAATGAGTCAGGGTTAAATTTGATAATCGGTTCGCCTTTATACTTGGTGTATTTCATCTCCTTTTCCGTTTCTTCTTTCCGAAAATCAAAGCCGCGCCAACTGCCGCAAGCCCTAATGTAGTAGCGTCGATTCCGCTACTGGTACCACCCCCGCCGCCGTCCGTATCAGGAATGTAATCGTCGGTTGTTGGATTTGACGAGTCGGTGTATTTGTCTACGATATCAACCGAATCCAAATTGACCCAACTGGTTTTGTTTTCTGTTTTATACTCTCCTTTCCAATTAAAAATTCCGCCACTCTGAAACCATCGATTTACCCAATCAACTTGCACTCTCCCGTTTTCTAGTTTTCCTGTGGTAACGCCTACATAGTCGGGTCCTGTCCGGTTTGGGTCTTCGGATTGTCCCCCTTTTCCTCCTGCCTTGCCCACCTTTTCATCTCCAATCGACTGGTTGTAAAAATTGATTCGATAACCTGCTTTAACATATACGAATTGCCCCTTTTTTGCCGTGTTTCCATTATTGGAATATCCTCCTGTTGGTCGCGATACACTTGTATCAGGCGGTGTATATGTGCCTCCGGGAGTTTCGCTACGGCCTTTACCGTCTCCGCGTGAACTTGTGTACTCGCTCATTTTCTAAATAGATATGCTGCCGTTCCAAACAGGGCGATTGGTAATAATTTTATTTTCTGTAATTCAGAGTTGTAATTGTCATAATAGGTCTTAATCTGGCTTGCTTCAAGCTGAATTAATGCGGCTTGTTTTCCAAGTTGCGCCAACGCCTTGCTATCCTTTTTTCGCTCCGACGCACCAACTATCGCCCCGGCAATTGATACAATCGCGCCTGCCGCTTGAACCCAAATGTTCGGAATAACAACTGCTACGGAGCCGATACTTTGCATCCATTGTGCCGCGTCGCTTTTTCCATCGAGTGTTGCCCCCTGATTCATTAAGTCCTGAATCGCAACTTTGTATTTGTAGATTGCTGATTCAAGTAGTATTATCTGCCTTTGCAACCATTGTTTTCTGTCGGTCTGGTTTGCGTTGTATGCAAGTGCCGCATTCCTGAAATAATCAGGATTTAATACCACCGCTGTTTTTACGTTTACATAGGACATTTCTTTTTATTTCCGTGTTGGTTAATACAAAGGTGCAATGCTTTGTTGTGAGTTGAAATATTCGTAAATTGTATACAGAATTAAACGTAACTATCACATTATGAGCGAACAAACTTCACTATTTGCGAACATTTCCGAACCCAAAAAGCCAAGGTTTTTAACTCATTTTTACTCCAAAGCAGATATAATGAAACTGTGGAATATTCAAGATCATAAACAGTTTGAACGCTTCATCGGAGACGCGGGACAAGAAGTATTAGGATGGAAAGCAGGTAAGCAAAAGTTTACGCCAAAGCAGTTCAGGGAATTGATTGCAATAGTTGGTTTGCCGCTTCAAAGGGAAGAATTGGGGGGATAGGGAAGAGGATTTTTGCGGGCTAAGGAAAAAGGAAAACGTGATCCGGTCAATATGATCGGATTTTTTTATGATGTTTTGAAAGTGATCTTACTACACTCGTTCATTTCTGCAAATAATTGCACCGTGTAGTAACGTTGGTAGTAAGATGTAGTAGGTATCAAAATTCTATCTTACTACACTTTTTGTTCGTTTCCAGAGCCGTAAGGCTATTTATTATTATATATTATTATGTAGTAACTTAATTATATAAAGAAAATATAAAAAAGGCCAAAGTGCTGAAAATCAGTTCCTTTTTTCTTAGCCCGCAAAAACTACTACTTACAAGAATTGTATTTTTCTAGTAGTAGGTTATGTAGTATGTTCGCCAAAAAGTGTAGTAAGAACGGGCCAAAGGTGAGGGGATTCCTCGAAAAATTGGAAATTCCCCCGGTTTAGCGTCGAAGAATCGGGCGGATACCCGGGAATTGTGGGAGGGAACAGGCAAGGAATGCCCGATTTATAAAGGATACCTATGATTTAGGTCTCAATAATGTATGAAAAAACGCGATTCTGACGCATTCATGCGGCAAAATCGCGTTTGGTTTTTAAGAAGATTGAGCCTTAATTGAGTGATTTTAGAGTGATAATCGAGGGATTATTCTCTCAATAACCGTAGGCATTCCCGGATTTGAAACTTTCTGCCATTCCCTGATATGGAGAATATCGTGAATTTTCATTAACTAATACTAAAACAATATGCGCTCCAAGTTTAGATGCTTCTTGTTGAATCCTTTCTGTTGCCTTTCTGTCTTGGCCATTTCGCGATCTAGGTGCACCCCAATAGCCACCAGCTTTCCCCTTTACTTCCCCCTTTCTAACCAAACCAACCACATCTGCCGGATTGTTGGTTATAATGACATTTTTGTACCCTTCTTTTCCAGAAATGTCAACTTTGGCGGATACGTGTTCAGTTCGTCCAGATTCGAAGCGTATCGACTCGACGGCGTTTTTTGAGATAGAGTTGACGAAAGTTTCACCAGTATATGTGTATGTGATCAATGTTTCAGAAATAGCAGAAATCTTCCCTGTAATATCTTTGCCATTGTGTGTATGTATCACATCTTGGGAAAACGACGGGAGAGCTATTAAAGGAGAGAAAATAAAAAAGTACCATTTCATAAGATAGATGTTTGGGGTTATGATTAAAGCCCACCGAAATCGGCGGGCTTGTAAAAATGGAGAAAGATTGAAATTTTATTGTAACCTAAAGTGGATAATTTACTTTGCGGTTTCTTCTTTCTTATTGTTCAAAAGGTTGATTTCTGATACTGAAACAGTTACAGAAATTTGGCTGTTGCCGTCCTTATCCTTATATATTGAGAATGACGGCGTACCCTCAACATGTATCTGATGCCCTTTCTTAATATGTGCCGCAAGCTTCGTTCTTTTGAATATGCAGTCATACCAAGTTGTTTTTTCGACCTTCACACCTTCCGGGTTCTTATAGACTTGGTTACATGCAACTGTGAATGATAAAAATTCCTCCCCGCCATTTTTTGGTTTTTTGATTGTAGGCTCGTTACCAATGTTTCCGATTAATGATAGTTTTTGCATTTTGATATGATTAGTTAGATTGTAAATAGCTGAACTCTTCTGATTCTTCACGCATTATTGACAGGACTTGACCGATTACCTCCAAATCTCCAAACATAATAATGTCAAGAATGTAGGTAGTTCCTTTTGATATCTGGGAACTGAAAAAGTCTAAATCGGGAGCGAATACCGAAGCCTTTTTTACAAGGTCTTGTAGTTCAGTTTTTCTGGCATGAACCTTGTTAATTACCATTTTTGTTGTTTTCATTGATATTGATTTAAATTGATTGGTTTAAATTAGACAACTCGTTTTCCTTTTGTGTAGGTAATTTCACCGCCGTGAACCTTTTTAATCCATTCGGTGCCCGTCACTTTGGCGAAATGCAATTTCAAGGAATACAACTCTTTTCTGAAAAGATCCCGCTCGTAATTGGATAGGTTTAGGTATATCTCCAATATTCTAATTCTCCATATAAGCAAAATGACGATCAGGACAAGTACAATGCATGCTGCGATTAAGTAGTCCATTTGGATAGTTATTTAAAGTAAAAATCGATTGTGCCGTGTTTTCGGAGTTTCACGCGGTATTTATCACCCGTAGATTTTAAAGCCCTCTCAACGGCTTTATTTGCGTTCTCTTCGCCTATGTAGACAGGTAGGGAGTTAGAGCTGATAAGAAACCTTCTTTTGCCCCCAAATTCGGATCGGTCTTTTGGTTGAAAAACAACCCTGAAAACTCTGTTAAGTCCCATATTATTAGGTTAAAAAGGTACTTTTTTGGGCTTGGAATAAGGCGATTCTGGTTGTTTTTCAAGCGGTTCCGGCGTCGAACTTTTATCAATCAGTGCGTACTTTTTGACCGGAGTACCGTTGTGCCTAACACTGAATTGAATGGCCTTGAGGGTTTTTAAAGCTTCGCCGATTTTCTTTGTACTTGGAAGTAATCCACCCGTTTTAGCTTTGAGAAAAGACGCTACATCGGTAGCAGTCATTGTAACGTTTGCCCGTTCTTTGGTTTCTGGAATATCAAAGTAGGACGTGATCATTTCCAATTCATCGGACGCATAAGCGAAACTTTGCATGTCCGGGAAAGCTTCTTCCAGTTCCGCTTTTGTCCACCAATAGCGGTATTCCTTTTCAAAAACTCCTATTGCCTCTTCGTCGCCATTCTTGCCCAATTTTTGAAGCTCCAAGCCCTTCAAATAGATTGAGTAAGCTTCGTTCCATACTGAGTTCATGTCAATCCTTAGAGCTTGGTTGATATCAATTGCCGAAACTCGGAACGGAAGGAATCGGCGATTTTCATTTTCTGCCAAGAATTCATCACCATTTAACGAAGCAAGGAAATTTGCAATACGCGGAATTGTTTCGTCAAACTTGGCATAAGGTCGGCGGATACTGATTTCAGGATGCGTAATAATTGTTTTCATAGTCTCGCTATCCTTTTTCATAAGGTTGCGTAACTGATCGTCCAGGTTAATTATAAACTTGGTTCCTAGCCGCGTGAATGTGTCCTTATTGGCAAGGTTCAAGTCCAGCTTTCCCGTAAATGCCATGTCAGGGGAAAGCATTGGCGGACAAAGGTTCATTAACCAAGTGGTTTTGAATAATCCCATTCCGCCCGTTAAAACTATGCAAGTGTGATTCTGGCAATCCTTATCGTTCAACCCATTGGCAACACTGGCAATTAACCAACGCTTCAAGGAAAGTTCCCACGCTTCTGGATTGGGAACCGTCACGGTTTGCGCCAATTTTTTGATATTTTCCGTATCTGTTGACCTGTCAAGCTCGGAAAGGAATTTTTCGAAATAGAATCGTATTGGATGATACCTTTCGGAAAAGTCAGACATTACAATACTCTGATACATGTTCGGACTAACACTTTCGCCGCGCTCCCTGTCAATTTCTCTGATTATCGTATTCATGTGATAATCAGTATGATTTTGATACTTAGCCTGATTTTTGAAGCGAAATTCAATTGTTCCTGTCAAGACATTGCATCTGAACTCGTACTTATCGGCCAAGGCTTCTTCTATCCTTTGCCGTTTTGTCATAACTGTTGCGAGAAAATTAGCAGGTCATTTAAATCTTTAAATTCGTTTTCGGCGGTTCCGAAGTTGTCAATCGCTTGGTCGTACCTTTCCGTTAGTTTGATGGCCGCTTCTTTTCCCGCGTCGTCGTTGTCAAGAAACAGGTCAATACTTTTTGCATCAGAAAGATCAGGAAGCTTGTTTAACATCGACAATGAATTAAGAATTATGTATTTGTCCTCTGATACGTTCCGTCGCGACCTATATAAACATAAGAAGGAAAGGTAATCCATAAACCCCTCGAAAATGTATATATGCGATGCCGTGAGATTTCCCCGGATGCTAATATCTTTCTTTCCAATACAGCCTTTGAACTTTGGATTTCGGAGTTCCCAGCCGCCAGAATCGTTTTTAAATCCTGCACTAAAAAAATCGCCTTTGGACGTTCTGTAATGAACTTCTGATAAGTTTTTATTGGCAACGGCCATGAATATACCTCGCTCCTGATATATGTATTTTTTTAGAGCAGTGGAAGTAAGCGGTACAACCTTCTTGATGAAAGACTGATATTGAGGCGAAGCGGGAAAGTTAGTTTGAAGTTCGATTTCAAATGATTGGTCAACTGATTGTAAAATCGATATTGCACCTATGAAATCCGTGTTTTCAAGTTTTCCGACAAGCTTTATATTGTCTCCGCCGTTTCCGTCTGAAAAATCATGAAACCAGTTTTTAGCAGGATTGACGAAAAATGACGGCGTTCTTTCGTCCCTGAACGGTGAGAAGTAGCAATACTCACCACCTGATTCCAGAACAGGCAATATCCCTTTTTGAGCAAGATATGAGGTAATAGGCACTCGTTTTATGTTTTGGCGTTGGTCGTAGGTTATCATTGTACGTTAATAATTTTAGCGTTAGAAAGTAGTTTACTCGTTTCTGAATCAATTTTGCTTGATGTAACAATTATGATTTTGGGCATTGGAAAAGTAACCCATGATGTACTGTACGGGTGTCTCAATGTTAATTGAGGAGACCTTATTAGGAACTTTAGCAAGCTCAATTGCCTTTTCAAATCGAATTCTTCTAACACTAGAAATTCCGTCGTTTTTTTTATAGCCCCTAAATCTCTTTCTGAGTTTATGCTATTAAAAAATACGGTTTCTTTTCCGCGTGTAATTTCACGGCAACGTGTGCTTTTACCAACACCTTGTTTTCCTGTTATTATTGTTATCTGGTGCATTAGTCGATTTTTAAAAAGTAAGAATATGTATCAATAGCATTGTTGTATGCTGTGGCGAATTCCTTAATGTCGATTTCCTGACGTGAATCTGCCTTTGGTTTGGGGGAAAATCCGATCTGGTAGGGTAGCCCTTTGGAAGTCTGAACTACTTGCAGTTCGTGTTCGTAGTCCGGGTCAATCGCAGAAAACACAATCGTTCCCGTTGGTTGGACTTCCTTTTTGTATATCATTTGGGATCGGATTAACAATTTTTTGAATTACTTCGAGGGGGTAGCTAGTTTCCAAATAACCATCATTAGTTAAGTCGGAAACGAGGCGCACTATTTGTTTTATCTGGTCTTTTAACTCCGCTTTTTCCTTTTCCAACTGATTAACCTTGCCAACCAGTGTTCTTTTTTCTTCAAGTAGCGTACACATAGCGAATTAGGTTAATGGGTACAATGTTTGGGATAGTTGCGAGGCGAAACCCGTTTCTAATTCCTTTATTTCCTTTTCCAATGCTTCCAGATATGATTTTTTGAAAGCTTCGCAGACGGGCTTATTATCGATTAATTTGTTGTAGCTACCGTCGACTGACATAGACAGGACAATAGATTTGGCTCCCATTAGCTCGTCTCTTTTTTCGGTTGCGTCAATAAGTTTATTTATTGACTTTGTCATTTCGTCACGCTTCGCTATTAGTTCTTGAACAGTCATGATTTGAGTTGTTTTTGGTGGATTATTAAAAAAATGGTTTGAAAATGTCTTGCACTGGCATCCCGATTGCCTTGGCTATGAAAACGGCCTGTTCTATGGTTAGCTTCGCCTCTCTCTTTTCCCAGTAGGCATATTGAGTGCGGGAAACTTGAAGTGACTTCGCAACGTCGTCTTGTGTCAGGTTTTTGCCGTTTCTGTACGCTTCGAGGGTTTTTTTGAGGGTGATATCCGGCTTGGGTGCTGTGGTCGTTGATTTGGGGTCGTGGCTTAAATTTTCATTTAAAATGTAGCTTCGCAATAGTTCAAGATCATCTTGTTTTGCTAAGAATTCAATTGACCGAAATTTCTCTTTTAGTACCCGGAAATCTGCAACAATCAATGATGCTCTTAAAAGTGTCTCGGAAGCTCTTTCAATGAGTTCTGACAGTAGCGGGATTTTCTCTTTGGTAGACTCTCCCATATCAGCAGGATTTTGAGAGGCCAAACATTGAAGCGCATTCCATTTCTTCATTTTGGCGAATGAGTTCGTATTGTCGCTGATCGAAGGAAAATCCTTTTTCCCTATCAAATGTTATTGCAAGGTTTTTGTACATAAAATTGACGTCTCTAGTAAGTATTTTATTGTCTTTTAGTTTTTTCTCGACATTCCTTTCTGTGATGCCGTAGAATAAGCTAAGTTGTTCCTTAGCCTTTTTCTTGTCAAAGCCAACAGGTAAATACTTACTCCAAAGGCTCCAAAAGTCAGTGTAATGCTGTTCATTGATCATTTTTCTTACCGTTTAATAATTAATGTTTTCTTTTGCCTATAATGCGTCGCATATTGACGGTACAATGATAGTAAATAAAAACCTTACGTGTCAAGTAAAACAAGACAATATTTTTTTAATAATGCAATGGAAAATATTACAGACATCGATTTCGGACTGAGAATTAAGGAGTTAATCGAGAGTAGAGGTGTAACTATTACAGATGGAGCGAAACTTTTGAGTTACTCGAGGCAGAACTTCACCGACATATTGAATAAGAGGGACGTTAGCACGTCGGTGTTAAAAAAGATATGCGATCAGTTTGGCGTAGGTATGGAGTATTTTCTTAAAAGCGATGCCATTAACATATCACAGGAAGGAAACGCCAACATGGTCGGAAATGGAAAGATCAGCTATAAAGTGTCTGAACGATTAGACACGGATAGTAAAATTATTGCAATGGAAAATAAGCTCAACGTCACAGAAAATGAGAACCAGCACCTTAAGAAACAAATCAAGCTTCTTGAGGACATGATTGAATTGTACAAATCTAAAAAATACCCCTAATCTATTATGTGTAAGAATTTTACGTTATGCCTGATGATGAATTTGGTAGCTAATAACCACAGCCCGTGTTGCCAAAAATCAAAGGACATAGACAAGCAAAACCCACCCTTAAATATTAATAACGTAGTACAAATCGGCAATGCAAATTCGGTTGGAGCAAGTGATATCGATTATAGACATGACTCGAAATCAATCGAGCTAGAAATGATAAAAAGAGAAAATAAACTACTGCGCGATATGGTCAAAATGTTGAAAAGGAAAGCCTGATTTTGTCACTGTATTTGTCACTTTCGGGGCTAAAAAAAACGGTTTTTAGCCCTGTCACTTTTTGTAAAAACCTTATTTAATTGATTGTGAGCATGTTTTTCTATATCTGCACGTTAATCCCTCTCTCTCTGCTGGACATGATGTCAAAACATTCAAAAACCCCATTTAAACGCTTTAAATGGGGTTTTTGCTTTTTTGAGCTACACCAAAATATTCAAAAATTCCCAACAAAAATGTAGCGAATCGTGGAAGTCAGAAATCTCAAAAAAACTTCCATGATTACGTACTTAACTGGCTGATAAAAAGATGTTTACCTCATGAACATCTTTACTTTCAATGATAACAATTCGATTTTTGTTCATCTTAAACATTATGTACTATGTTAGAAACAAGCTTCGGGTTGATTTTCTTTTTGAAAAGACCCAATCCAGAATTAGCAGATGGAATGCGCTATGTCTACTGCCGGGTCACCGTCAATGGCATTCCAAAGGACATCTCTACCAAACGTATTTGGCACCCATCAAAATGGAGTGTTAGCGCGGGTAGGGCCACAGGGGGTAAGGAAGACAGCAAAACCCTGAATGCCTACCTGGACACACTTACCTCCAAAATCTACCAAGCCAAGAGAGC
Source organism: Dyadobacter sp. HNCC25DJ184 (assembly GCF_056895215.1). Taxonomy (NCBI): domain Bacteria; kingdom Pseudomonadati; phylum Bacteroidota; class Cytophagia; order Cytophagales; family Spirosomataceae; genus Dyadobacter; species Dyadobacter sp. HNCC25DJ184. Next base: position 55,794 of record NZ_JBXHAQ010000022.1, read on the forward strand.
ATTGCTAGAAGCCGATAAGGAGGTGACTTCGGATGCGATCAAAAATATTCTTTTGGGTAGAGTCGAAAAAGGGAGAACCATCTTGACAATTTTTCGCGAACATAACGATCAAATCGCCGCCTTAGTCGGTGCTGATTTTGCGCCTGGCACATTAGAGCGGTATGAAACCTCCCTCAAACATACCCGCGATTTCATTAAATGGAAATATCAGTCGGATGACTTTGAAATCAAGAAGTTGGATTACGATTTTATCTCACAATTTGAGTTCTGGTTTAAGGCAATCAAAAAGATCAGCCATAATACTGCGATGAAGTATTTAGCTAACTTCAAAAAGATTGTGCTCTCGTGTGTAAAAAGGGGTTGGTTACAACGTGACCCATTCTACGCTTTCAAATTTTCGAGACGAGAAGTCGATCGACAAGCGTTGACTGAGGGCGAGATGAAAAGAGTATGGGACAAAGATATGGGCGACGGACGACTCACACTGGTCAAGGATATTTTTCTATTCTGCTGCTACACAGGTCTTGCTTATGCCGATGTATATAAGTTGAAGCGGACCGAAATTATTGAGGGCATTGACGGCGGTAAATGGATTACCACCAAACGGCAAAAAACGGACACGCCCTCCAGGATTCCGCTTTTGCCAGCAGCATTAGAAATAATGCAGAAGTATGAAGATCATCCACAATGCGAGAACGAAAATAGAGTGTTACCCGTACTATCTAACCAGAAAATGAACTCTTATTTGAAAGAGATTGCAGATTTGTGCGGCATTTCAAAGAATATTACCTTTCACTTAGCTCGGCATACGTTTGCAACTACCGTTACTTTGACGAATGGTGTGCCTATCGAGAGTGTTTCAAAGATGTTGGGGCATCGGAACATTAAGACAACCCAGCAATATGCCAAGATTGTGGACAGAAAGATAAGTGATGATATGGCCCGGTTAAAGGATATTTTAAGTAAGGATCGATAGCATCAGGTAGGTCGTTTCGAGTATTAAAAGTGAAGGCACTCTTACAATTAACCCGAGACGGCCTTTTCTTTGAATACTTTATCATGCCGATGAGCGAAACTGTCAAGGGCGACGAAGGATGAGACGTTCATCTACCCTTGACAGTGAAGATCATTGGCATACCTTTGTATTGAAGGAAAAGCCAAGTTGCTGTGCAGTCAAATAGGACCTGGGGCCTATATATTATTGTGCTGATATTCAGAGCTTTGGTGCTTTGGCCATATTTTTTAATCCAAGAAAGGAAAAGAATCGAAATTGTATTTCTGGTAGGATTTTAATTCTGGTGAAAGGTAGGGAATCTGGTTTTTTCGATTCGAAGTTATCACTACGCCGTAATCCCCACTAATTGATTCGAAATCTAGTATAGTTTTTAGATTGATGAGGTTGTTGACCCTAAGCTTTGAGCTATGACGGGAAGGAATGTTCCTTTTTCCAAAATTTCTACCGTTAAATAAAAAAGATTTAAATATTCAAAGAAATCATGGTATGTAACCTTTCAAATATCTAGTTTTGCAACTTGTTACAACTAGTTCTATTTGTAGCACATGTGGGATTAATTTTTTTGTTAGTGTTTTTTGTGGTATGATTGAAACTTTATTTCCAAAGCTGGAAGCTTCCAGAAAAGAACTTCTCGATTTGGGAATGCGTAATTCCCTCATTAACTACAAGGTTCCCCAAGCCCGGGGACTTCATATCGTTCAGGAAAAATCCAGTTCAATTTACGACCTGCTTGTAAGACAGTCTAAACCAATGTCCTTTTTGTCCAGGCCTGGAAAGGATGATGACGCAGATGTTCCTGAATTACCCGAACTTTCAGAGGAAGAGCTGTTTGATGCCTATAACGATACCCGGTTGCAAACGAATGAGACTGAGAAGAAACTCCAAACGAGAATTCTAAATACTTACTATTTTGCTCGCACGAGTATTGAAGAGCAAGGGGTCAATATATTGTATATTTCCTTGGGAATGCTAAAATGGTTTGACTCAAACGACGAGAAGAATCATCGATTGGCTCCATTGATACTGATTCCGGTCTCTCTGGAAAGGTCAAGTGCGAATGAGCGTTTTCGGGTGAGATATACAGGAAGCGAGATAGGAGGCAATCTGTCATTGCAAGCGAAAATGTTGACAGATTTTAACATAACAACTCCCAATCTGCCAGAAAATGACGAGTTGAATCTTGAAAACTACTTTGATCAGATTGCGGGAAAAGTGGCTCATCTGCCGTTGTGGTCGATAGAAAAAGATGCAATCGAACTGGGTTTTTTTTCCTTCGGGAAATTTATGATATATAATGATTTGGACAGTTCCAACTGGCCGGATCACAAAAAGCCATCCGATCATCCCATTCTTCAGGCGCTTTTTGAAAATGGCTTTCGTGATACGTTGCCGACATTTACGGAAGACGATCATCTCGACAAGGATACAAATGCCGACGATTTACTCCACGTTGTCGATGCGGACAGCTCTCAAGTTTTGGCTATGCTGGCTGTCCAGGAAGGAAAGCATATGGTTATTCAGGGGCCGCCTGGAACTGGTAAATCTCAAACTATCACGAATATCATCGGAAACGCTGTTGGACAGGGCAAGAAGATACTGTTTGTCGCGGAAAAAATGGCGGCATTAGAAGTGGTTAAACGGCGGTTGGATCGGATAGGGTTGGGAGAGGCATGCCTTGAACTTCATAGTCACAAGGCAAATAAAAAGGAACTCCATGAGGAACTGAAAAGAATTCTCGATCTGGGCAAACCGATGTTAACTCATTTGGAAAAAGAAGTGTCCCTTTTGAAGGAGCATAGGAACGAGCTAACTGCTTATTGTGACGATGTCAACACCCTGATCGGGTCTAGTGGGCTATCGGCGCAACAGGTTATTGGACATTTATTGCAAATCGATGAATTGTCGGAGGGAATCACCCTTCCAAGGCTTCATGTTGATGATATATATTACTGGAGTCGTGAAAGAATGGCTCAGGCAGAGGCAACTGCCGATCGAATTCAGGCACGGTTGCTAGATATAGGACTCCCGTTCAATCTGCTGTTCTGGGGTAGTAATTTAAAATTACTGCTGGCAAATAAACAGGAGGAAATTCAAATGCTCCTTAACGATAGTTTTAATGCACTGACCGAATTGAATTCAGCCACTATTGGCATTTCTTCGGTATTTGGATTATCGTTACCTAGAAATCATGCTGCAGTGGACTTGCTATGTCAATTTGCCAATATTGTTTCTGAAAGTCCTAATGTATATGCAATCAAAATTGAAGACGAAAGCTGGATTCGGAACAGACAAGACCTGATTGAATTGCTTGAAAGTGGAGACCGATTGGCAAAAATACGGGATGAATATCGCAGTATATTTCTTCCCGAAGCCTGGGATCAAGATGTTTTGGATATCCGACAGGATTTGATATCTAATGGCTCCAAATGGTATAATTTTCTCATAGGTTCATATAAGTCAAGCAATAAGAGGCTTGCGTCAGTCTGTATTGCAAAGTTGCCGGCCGACTTACAGGTAAGGATCAGCTATGTCGACGCAATACTCGAAGCCAAAAGATTAAAACAGTCGATCGAGGAGTTGGAACCAATAGGTAAAAAGCTTTTTGGGGAAAGATGGCTTGGAGAGCGGTCCGATTGGTCGACACTTAGTAAATGTGCTGCCTATCTGAAGACTGTTCACGAACGAATTCAGTCAAATGAACTACCAAGAGAGATTTTGGCTTTTTTGTCCCTAGCTGATGCAAGTGAAATAGCAAAAAACTCAGCGGCGAGGCTTTTGGTTAACAAAAACAATTTTCAGGAATGGTCGCAAAATGTACTCAATTTATTGCAGTACGATAGCAATAAGACGGGAGCCAATTGGCCATCGACGAAACAGTCATTTGAAAATCAGCTCGAATTACTCAATCAATGGAAGTGCAGACTTCCGGAAATTCATCAAGTAATTGCCTGGAACACACTTGAAGAAAAAGTCGTACAGGATGGTTTTTTATTTCTGACTGAAATTGCAGCAAACTGGCCTGACGCGCCGGTATACTTGAAATTGACTTTGCAAAAAGCATGGTATGAAAAACTACTCGAGGTGTCTTTTTCCTCAAGTATGGCATTGCAAAGATTTGAAAGGGCAAGCCATGAGGAGGTAGTAAGCAACTTCAAAAAAGCGGATCAATTGAAATTTCAATATGACCGTGCCGTTGCTGCGTTGAGGCATTGGGAGGGAGTACCACGACAAGAGGCTGGCGGACAAGTAAATATCCTGAAGGCGGAGTTCAACAAAAAGTCGAGACATAAGCCGATTCGGAAATTGGTACAAGAAGCTGGGCTTGCCATTCAGGCCATTAAGCCTGTAATCATGATGAGTCCCATGTCCATTGCGAATTTTTTACCTCCGGGTTCAATCGAATTTGATCTGGTTATTTTTGACGAGGCGAGTCAGGTACGACCGGTGGAGGCACTAGGAGCTCTACTGCGTGGTCGACAATTGGTTGTGGTAGGCGATACTAAGCAACTTCCACCTACAAGCTTTTTTGATAAAGTAAATAGTGATATCGATGACGAAGAAAATGTTACTGCCGACATGGAAAGCATTCTGGGAATGTGTACGGGGCAAGGAGCGTCGGAAAGGATGCTTCGCTGGCATTATCGAAGTCGTCATGAGTCATTAATTAGTCTTTCCAATAAGGAGTTTTACGAGAATCGACTTGTCATTTTTCCTAGCCCGGGTTCTAAAACAAGGATGGGGCTTCGATATCATTATCTGCCGGACACAGTTTATGAAAAAGGGAGCAGTAGCAGCAATCCAAAAGAGGCAGAACATGTAGCCAATGCCGTTATAGAGCATGCGTTAAAACATCCAAAGCAAACCCTGGGTGTGGTTGCCTTTAGCTCCAAACAAATGCAGGCAATACAATATGCCCTGGAAGTCAGACGAAGAAAAAATCCAGAGGTCGAAGCATTTTTTTCTAATCATTCCAACGAGCCCTTTTTTGTCAAAAATCTCGAAAATGTCCAGGGTGACGAAAGAGATGTCATATTCATTAGTGTTGGCTACGGTCGTGTTGCAAACGGCTCGGTGCCCCAAAGCTTCGGCCCTCTCAATAATGAGGGCGGAGAAAAAAGGCTGAATGTTTTGATCACACGTGCAAAGCTTCGTTGTGAAGTATTTACAAATTTGATAGCCGACGATATCGACACTTCTCCGGGCAAAAAGTTTGGAATAAGGGCGTTGAAGAGTTTTCTTTATTTTGCTCAAAACGGAAAATTCAATGAAACTTCCGGCCTGAAAGTTCCAATTTCCAATCCATTTGAAGACCATGTTGAAGCCTGCTTAACCAATTCAGGTTATACGGTCCGTAGACATGTAGGTTCTGAGGGATACAATATCGATCTTGCCGTAGTCGATGATGAAAACCCAGGGCGTTATCTTTTAGGGGTTGAGTGTGATGGACATAATTATGTCAATGCAAAATCGGCCAGAGACCGCGACCGTCTTCGCAGAGAAGTATTGGAAGGGATGGGCTGGAACATGTATCGTGTCTGGAGTACAGATTGGTACCGGAACCAGGAACGAGAACTGAAGCGATTAGTCGAGTCTATTGAAAAAGCTCGTCAGCAGATTTCCCTCGATGACGCCATGGAACAAGACATTTTGCAAGATATCCCCACTGTTTTAAGAGAGGAAATAACAGAAAAGGTACTCGCTTCTTCCTACCAGATGGCGACACTACCAATCGAGGTCTCAACCCAGGAGCTGCATATGCATGCAATGGGAAAGTTAGCAGAATGGATTCACGAAGTAGTAAAAATAGAAAGCCCGATACATTTTGACGAAATGGCACGACGGCTGGCTGACGCAGCAGGTGTTTCGAAAGTCGGTTCCCGGATTCGACAGTCTATAGTGGAGGCAGCTGGCCACGCACAATGGACAGGAAAGATTAAAATGAAAGAGAATTTCTTGTGGCTTCCTGAAATGGAGACGCCCATGATTCGAGAGCGCAGTGGCATGCCTGGTACGTCGAAACGGTTACACTTTATATCACCGGAAGAAATTCAACAGGCCATTTATAAAACAGTGGGAGACTCATTGGCGATACAACCCGAAGCAGCAGTCCCTTTTGTTGCCAAAATGTTCGGTTTCTCCAGGGTAACCGAGGAAATGAAAAAGCAGATATTATCCGTTATTGATCTCAGCATCAAACAAGGACTTGTTCAAAAAGAAGGTGAAATGATCACCATTAAATCGTAACCATTACCTATTCAGTAAAATTCACAAGATGACAGATTTTGAGACCAATCACCGTGCGAATGACAATACGTCTGGCAAATATTATTTCGAAATAGGTAAGGCCGCGGCATTGAATGCGAAAGCTGCCGTCTTTGCGCTTAGTCCCGGTCTGGACAGTGCCTATGCGGAGTTTCAAAAAAGAGAAAAGAACTTCACAAAGGAACGAATTACACAATATGAGCTGGAAGTCCAATCTATCACACTTGATAAAGGGAAATCCGAAGGCGAGCTCGAAAAGGTGATTGTGCAAAAGCAATTGAAAGACGATGACATCGAAGATAAAAAGTTGGATTTGCAAAAAGTACGTTCAGGGCAGGTGCAGACGAACACACTTCCATTTATTATTGCAACATTGCTTATTGTCTTATTGACACTCTATTTGTTCATGTTTTATGCTTCGACTGGATACTCCGCCTTTTTCGGTGTTCCATCCAAGCTGATAGGGGGCTTTTTAGCGCCGACGGTTTTTGAAGACGCTGCCGTGGATGGCAATGGGGCGTTGATATTCATTATTTTGTTTCCAATCGTTTTTCTCGCAATGGGTTATGTGGTCCATACTTTCCTGGAGAAAAAGAATTATATCGGCTTGGTTGCAGTACTGGCGTTTACTTTGGCGTTCGATACCTTTATGGCCTATAAAATTGCCAAAAATGCGCATGGAATTCTATTTGCAACGGGTCAGACAAGCGAGGAATGGCATGCCGGCATGGCTTATGAAGATATAAATTTCTATATCATAATTGCCGCTGGCTTTGTGGTGTATGTGATTTGGGGATATTTATTAAACCATGTAATCCATCAATGGTACACTATTCAGCCCGACCAGGTAAAACAAGCAGAAATTGAAAAGTTAAAGACGCAAATATTAAATATGACCAACGAGGGGTCTGAGTTTAGTAACACAATTGCACTTCTAAAAAATAAACTCCAAAATCTCGACCAGAAAAAAGAGGATATCGAAAGGAAATGTAATATCCTGAGGTCAGGAGGGATTGTAATTGATCTGACAGCACTCAATGGTATGGTCGGGGAATATGTCGGAGGTTGGAGCTTTACGATCAATTATCTTTTTCACGCACAAAAAGAAATGGCGGAAAGATCTGCATTGGAAGCTAACCAAGCTGCCAAGCGCTGGTTTGATCAGGTCTCATCTAAACTAAATGAAAACTCCAACACGCTATGATGAATCGAAAACCCCTGTTAATTGTATTATTGATCTTGTTATTTTTTGCAGGATTTATTTACATCATAATCAGGCCTTCTAAATTTACTATTGCCCAAAAAGAACTCAGGTCTGCTTCTACCTATGATCATGTAAAAGGATTATATTCAAAGTGGAGTGAAATTCAAAATCAAGAAAAATGGCTGAAAAGTATAGAGGAGAAAATCGAATCGCTCAAACCTACGTTTGCCCAACAACGTGACCTGGAAACGTGGTATCCTGTTCGCCGACATCTCAATATTACCATCGTTCCTGATTTGTCCAATAGGTTACACCTCCCTGACCAAACGCGTAGCGACACAGCTATCATATTTCATACTTGGAAGGCATTTCTACAAACCATACCCTCCCGGTATCGTTACCCTGAAACGATGCATGATCGGCTGGCGGTCGATATTTCGGATAAGGAAGCCGCAAAAGGCGATTTTAAAAGCCTGGCCAATCAACTAATCGTTGATTTGTCGACGCTGGGCGCAGCTTCGCCGATTGTTTACCTTAGAAAAGAAGAATCACAGTTTCAATCCCGTATCCAAGAGCTTTACCGCTTGGGAAATGCGGGTGTTAGGGGTGCAGACTTCCGCGATTTTTTTAACAATAGGGCAGCCTCCAACATTAAAAAATCAACTCTATTTGATCGATATAGAAATATCGCGATACTGATCACCGATGGTTATCTGGAAGTAACCAATGGGCCCATTTTTAACAAATCTAATCCCATCCCGGTTGATCCGTCAACACGACTGGATGGCATGGAGGTATTAATGTTAGAAATCCATGAAAGGAACATTGGCGAATATCAGGACAATAAGACGCTCTGGTACAACTGGCTTTCTGCAATGGGTGCAAAAGTGGACTATAAAACCTTCTTTCAGCGTCACAATGATGCGAGCAGCAAAACCAACACGGTTATCGACGAGTTTATTCAAGGGAGTTCAGAGTCTGGCCAGCCTCTTTTAACAAAGGAGTCTTCTGTTAAAGCGTCTGTTGTCAAGCTTGCAGAAGTGCATGTGTCATCCGACACGGCTGCTTTGATTGCAAAAAATATTGCGATGGGCGATGAAAAATGCAAAGCATTTAAGGAAGCAAATACTCCACAGCTTTATCATATCGCCAACGAGTATTATAACTATGCCGCTGAATTGGCCCATTCAACTCCGAAGGTATGCGAATAGCTTTACTTCTATTATTGTTCGTATTGCCGATTTCTCCTGTTGCCGTTTTTGCACAGAAAAAAATCGATAAAACTGCTGAGTTATGGACGGTTTGGGAAGAGGCAAACAAAAAGCTGAATGAAGGAAGGTTCGAAGATGCCATGGTTCTTTTTAAAGCCTATCGTTCGAATTTCGGTTTCAGAATTCCTCAGACTCAGCAATTGGAGGAATTATATAGTCAAGGTCAGCAATTGCAGAAGGCGGGAAAATTACCTGAGGCTATTTACGTCTACAAAAAGCATAGATCCATTGCCGGCATTGGCAGTTTATCGATTTTCGAAAAACGTATTGACGAATGCGTTCACAAATTGGCCGCGTCAAAGGAATCCAGACTCAAATCTCTTGAACGACAAGTGTTTGCTGCGGAACTCATATATCAGGGACAGCAAAAGTTGGAGTTAGGGGAAGCGGAAGATGCCCTTAGGGATTTCACTAGAGCGAAATCAGTGATTGGCTCAATTTCAGGCAATATCAAAATTCAGGTTGACAAGAGTCTGGTGGCAACGCAACAGTTCATCGCATGGCAGAAAAAATATAGTGCACAAAAAAATAATGGATTTAGCAAGGTCCAGGAGCGCGATCTGTTGGTCGAGCTGGGTTATATCCCTATCGTCAAAGTGCCGTCACTCAACAGGAGGTTAGCCACACTAATTGAGGAAATTGACGGGAAAAATGCAGTTGCAGAGGCGGTTAGAAATTGCGAAATCGAACGTGTTCTGGAAAATCTAGCGGCCAGTCAAACTGTAAGTTCTCCGGAAGTACGGGACAAGAGGTACCAATTCGAAAGTGTGTACCAAAAGATTCAAATTTTAAAAAGTGATAGGAAGAACGATTCCACGGTGTATAGTGGCTATAGGAGTCTCACTTCTTTCATATCGGCATTCCCGGCAGAGATTCAGGAAGGTCTAAAAAAATGTGTAGAAAACAACCGGGTATCCGCGACCCAGGGTTTTCTCGCGCAGGCAAAAAACGAGGGTGATGGTCGTGCAACGGAACAATATCAAAGCATCTTGGCCCGTGAAGTCGGAATCGAAGATCACCGGGCCAATAGCTGTTCGGGACTGGAGACCTTTCGCAAAGCGATCGATAAATCTAAAGAACTTTTGGAGAAGTGTGATCCTAAACAGGCCAGACTGATATGGGATGAACTTGAAAGACAGGCAGATTGTGACGAAAAGAAATTGCTTATTGCAACTCATGCCGACCTGCGCACAAAGGCGGACCAAATGCAGTCGATCAACAATCAATTCAAGAAAAAATTGACGGAAGCAAACACGGCCACCGCTGAGGGAAAATTGAAGGAAGCTCGGGCAAAATATAAAAAACTGTCGGAGATAGACGTATGCGACAAAGTTGCGCGAGACCTTGAAATTCAAAAAGGGCTTGAAGAACTGGATGAAATGGAAGAGAAAGGAGTATTCCATATGGCACTATTAGCTTCGATAGGAGCCAATAAACCGTCGTATGAAATCAATTCAGTAAGCCAGAAAATGGATTATGGTCTCACTTACGGTGGCGGAGTGCAATTTGCGTATGTAAATCCCCGTAGCCCTGTCGACCTTATTCTGGGACTGGGATATCAAAGCACGAGCTATTATTCCCTGGATAATTTCGATTACTATCTCGAAAAATTCACGATCAATGGCATCGTAGGATCAATGGCCTTTAAACTGAACCCTTTCAAAAAATGGCGCGTGAGGCCATATCTAAAAGGCGGATTCGAGGGATTATTGCCGATTTTATATCAGTATGAACCCTATTCCACTTACACGACAATTGGTGACGGCAATGAGCTTAAGAAGTTTCTTCCCACTTTTATTGGTGGCTTCGGAGTTGAATTCAAACTAGGCAAAGTAATGATGTTCACTGAATTGCATGGAGGAATCGGCTTGCAGAGTATTTACTATCATGACTCTAAGAACAGCGGTTCATCTGCGAACCGGGAGGTGAATGCGCGTTTTCAGACGACGTTGTTCAGTTTGGGAATCAGGCTGTTTTAATTTTCAAAATTATCTATCTGATATTATTAGTTAAACCAGTTCGATTTGAAGTTTCTCTACACCTTCCAATTAATTCTCGTATGCATAATCGCCCAGGCCCAGAACCATGTCAGTATCGTTTCATGGAATTTGAAGGACTTTGGTGTTTCCAAGGATGCTCAGGAAATTGATTTCATAGCGGCTATAATAAAGTCTTATGATATCATTGCCATTCAGGAAGTAGTTGCCGGAAGCGGTGGCTCGCAGGCTGTGGCTCGGTTAGCAACTGCGCTCAACCGAACCGGTTCATCTTTCGACTATGCGATCAGCGATGCCACTTCAGGAAGTTCAAGCCACAAGGTGGAAAAGTATGCATTTATTTGGAAACGGGCGAAGGCGAAATTGGTTGGAAAATGTTGGCTAGAGAAAAAATACGGATTGCTCATTGAAAGGGAACCATACTATGGGAGATTCAAGATAGGAGGAAGTGAGCTTACCCTGGTAAATTTTCATGCGATTACCAAAAAGATGCAACCAGAAACTGAGGTTAAATATTTTAAATTCTTGCCTGAGCAGTACCCCAATGATAACCTTATATTTTGCGGGGATTTTAATTTGCCTCAGTCGCATTCGGTTTTTAATCCTCTTAAAAAGATGAGTTATCGACCGGTGCTTCAGGGACAGAAAACTTCGTTGCGACAAAAGTGTATTAATAACGACTGTCTTGCTTCTGAGTTCGATAATTTCTTCTACAATCTAAATCTCGTAAGTAAAACGAATGGTGGATTGCTTCACTTTTATCGGGCTTTCGATGATTTGAAACTCGCGAGAAAATTATCAGATCACGTTCCCATATTTGCTGACTTTACACTGAATATCAAGTAGGGGTTAAGACAGGTATCGCATTTCCGTCTTGCGTTGTCAGGATAAATCGCTTCGCGAGTTCCGAAATGATATATATCTTTTTAAATACCTTGAAAACCAACTAATTTTAACGGCCACATCTAAACGGCTCAGTCCTCAGATTTACAATATCTTATGAATAACGCAGTACACAACAAGCTTGTCTCTTTTATCTGGTCCATCGCTGACGATTGTTTGCGGGATGTATATGTGCGCGGAAAATACCGCGATGTAATCCTTCCGATGGTGGTATTGAGGCGGTTGGACGCCCTGCTTGAACCAACCAAAGATGCGGTGATGGAAGAGCTTGCGTTTCAAAAAGACGAAGCGGGTTTTACGGAATGGGATGAGAATGGTCTAACGCAGGCTTCCGGCTATGTGTTTTATAATACAAGCCCCTGGACTTTGCAGCGGTTGCACAGTACCGCCACCAACAGCCAACAGATATTGCAAGGGAATTTCGAAGAATATCTCAATGGTTTCAGTTCGAACGTCAAAGAGATTATCGACAAGTTTAAGCTAAAAAGCCAGGTAAGGCATATGGCGAGCAAGGACGTGCTGCTGAACGTACTTGAAAAATTCACTTCGTCTTATATCAACCTCACGCCTTTTGAAAAGGTGGATCCGGATGGTCGCAAGTTACAGCCGCTTTCCAATCTCGGCATGGGCTATGTTTTTGAAGAGCTGATCCGGAAATTCAATGAGGATAATAATGAGGAAGCGGGAGAGCACTTTACGCCGCGTGAAGTGATTGATCTGATGACGCATATCATTTTTGATCCGATCAAAGACAACCTGCCGCCTGTGATGACGATTTACGATCCGGCTTGCGGAAGCGGTGGTATGCTCACGGAATCTCAGAATTTCATCAAAGATGAAGAAGGCGAGATACGTGCCAAAGGTGATGTGTATCTGTATGGCAAGGAGATCAATGATGAAACGTATGCGATTTGCAAGTCGGATATGATGATTAAGGGCAACAATCCGGAAAATATCCGGGTAGGCTCTACGCTTTCAACGGACGAGTTTGCCGGAACGAGTTTCGATTTTATGCTGTCGAACCCGCCGTATGGTAAATCCTGGGCGAGTGAACAGAAGTATATCAAAGACGGCAAGGATATTATTGATCTACGTTTTCAGATCAAACTCAAAGATTATTGGGGTGGGGAGGATGATGCAGACGCCACGCCACGTTCATCGGACGGACAATTGCTATTCCTGATGGAAATGGTTTCGAAAATGAAATCGAAGGAGAAAAGTCAATCCGGCTCACGAATTGCTTCTGTTCACAACGGTTCGAGCTTGTTTACTGGTGATGCCGGTGGCGGAGAAAGCAACATTCGCCGGTATATCATTGAAAATGACTGGCTGGAAGCTATCGTACAGTTGCCAAACAACTTGTTTTACAATACTGGAATCACAACTTATATCTGGATTTTAAGCAACAACAAAGCGCCACATCGCCGTGGGAAAGTTCAGTTGATCGACGCTGGACAGCTTTACCGAAAGCTTCGTAAAAACCTGGGCAATAAAAACTGTGAATTTGCTCCTGAACATATTAAGGAAATCGTGCAGGTATATACCAGCCTTGAAGCGATTGAGCGGGAGGGCGACGACGGCATTGCTTCGCAGATTTTTGAGAATGCAGACTTTGGCTATTACAAAGTGACCATCGACCGGCCCAAACGCCTGAAAGCGCAGTTTACCGAAGGACGTATTGCAGATTTGCGTTTTGAAAAATCCTTGCGCGAGCCTATGACGTGGGCATATGCCGAATTTGGCGAAGAAGTGTATACCAATCTGGCGGCGCATGAAAAAGCGATTTTGGATTATTGTGAAAAAAATGACCTGAATCTCAATGCTAAACAAACCAAATCACTCACCAGCAAAGAGACCTGGCAAAAGCAATTGGACCTGTTAAATAGCGCGACAGCATTGCTGGCAGCGATGGGTACAGCAGAATTCAACGACTTTAACATTTTTAAAGACAAGGTAGACAGCGTCCTTAAAAAGCAAGGTGCCAAGCTAACTGCCTCTGAAAAGAACGCAATCCTGAATGCCGTGAGCTGGTATGATCCCTCGGCTGAAAAAGTGGTGAAAGGGATCACCAAACTTACAGGTGAGAAACTGGAAAAGCTATTGGATTATCTGGATTGTACGGAAGACCAACTGGCTGATTATGGATATTTTCTAACCAACAAAAAAGGCGAATACCTGCAATATGAAACAGAAAGTGATTTGCGGGATACGGAAAATGTGCCGCTCAAAGAGAATATATACGAATACTTTTTACACGAAGTAAAACCCCACGTTGAAGAAGCCTGGATTACGCTCGACGCTACCAAGATCGGTTACGAGATCAGTTTCAACAAGTATTTCTACCGTCACAAGCCTTTGAGAAGTATTGAAGAGGTGGCAAAAGATATCTTGGCTTTGGAAGCGGAAAGCGATGGATTGATTCACGATATTTTAAACTTTTGAACCGTGACAGAAATAGAAGGCCAATACGAGGTATATAAAGATTCAGGCGTTGACTGGTTGGGAGATATTCCCAATCATTGGGAAATTACTAAGTTCAAACGATTGTTTCTCGAAAAGAAGAAAACGACAAATGTCAACTTAAACTGTGGCTCAATAAGTTTCGGTAAAGTTGTCTACAAAGACGACGAAAAAATTCCAGAATCTACCAAAAAATCTTATCAAGTTGTACTGAGGGGCGACTTTTTGATTAATCCGTTAAATTTAAACTATGACTTAATAAGCTTACGGATAGCGTTGTCTGAAATTGATGTTGTGGTAAGTTCAGGTTATATAGTACTGGACGCGCAGTTTAAACTAGATAAACAATACTACAAATGGCTGCTTCATATCTTCGATGTAGCATTTATGAAGACCTTAGGTTCTGGTGTTAGGCAAACGTTGAGTTTCGCTCATATAGCAAATTGTGAGCTTGTTTTTCCCTCCCTCGCCGAACAAACCGCCATCGCCAACTTCCTCGATCGCAAAACGGCCCAAATTGACCAGGCCATTTCCATCAAAGAAAAACAAATAGAATTACTCAAAGAACGCAGGCAAATACTCATTCACAATGCCGTAACGCGTGGGTTGGATCCGGGTGTGAAGATGAAGGATAGTGGGGTTGAATGGATTGGGGAGATTCCGGAGCATTGGTTTTTAACTCAAATAAAAAAAATAGGGCAAACTACCAGTGGTGGAACACCGCCAAGCGGAAATTTGAAGGACTATTATGATGGTCATATTCCGTGGGTAAGGACTATGGATCTAAATAATGACGAACTTTTTACTGTGCCCGAAAAGATCACGAGCAAGGCGTTAAGAGAGACAGCCTGTAAGTTAGTTCCCAAAAATACTGTTTGTGTTGCTATGTATGGCGGCCCTGGAACAATAGGAAAACACTCCATTTTAAGATTTGAAGCAACGCTAAACCAGGCGCTTTGTGGGATTTTACCGTCTAAAAAGACACATCCTGAGTTTGTGTATTATTATGTAAAATTTTGCAGACAGTATTGGATGATAAATGCGAAGGGAACAAGAATCGATCCAAATATCAATCAAGACGAAGTAAGAAATATGTACATTACTTTACCACCTGTTTTGGAACAAATAGAAATTGCTAAGAAGCTGAGTGATATAAGTGAAAAAATCGCCACCGCCGTTTCGCTGAAACAAAAAGAAATTGAAAAGTTGAAGGAGTACAAATCGACTTTGACCAATAGTGCGGTGACGGGGAAGATAAAGGTCGCCTAAAAATTAGCTAATAATTACAAACCCTCCATAAAACTTTCTTTAAAATGCGCATTAAATCTCTACGTCTCAAAAACTTCCGGGGTTATTACAACGAAACCTGCATTGACTTCGATGACTTGACGGTACTCATCGGAAAAAACGATATTGGCAAGTCCACCGTGCTGGAAGCTCTCGATATTTTCTTCAACGATGGTAAAGGTGTTGTAAAACTTGACAAAGACGATGTAAACAAGACTGCACTAGCCGCTGGAGATAGTAATATATCAATTGCCGTGATCTTTGATGATTTGCCTACTTCGGTGGTGATTGACAGTACCAACGAAACAACGCTTGAAGGCGAATACTTGGTTAACGCTAATGGGTGTTTAGAAGTGATCAAGAGATATCCTCACACCGGAGCTGCCAAAATATTTATTAATGCAGACCACCCTAATAATTCAACTTGTGCTGATTTGTTAGTCAGGAAGAACGCAGAGTTAAAGAAGATAATCAAAGACAACGACATAGAATGCTCGAATCAATCGGTAAATGCGGAGATGCGATCGGCTATTTGGAATCACTTTGCCGAAGACTTGCAACTTGGAGAGATTGAGCTTGACGTAACCAAGGGGGATACGAAAGATATTTGGGAAAAGCTGCAAACATATTTGCCGCTCTACACACTATTCCAGTCAGACAGAAAGAACAGCGATAGCGACAGTGAAGTACAAGATCCACTTAAAGAAGCTGTAAAACAGATCATGGCAGATGCCGCGATTACAGCTTTGCTGGCAGATGTCGCTGAGCGTGTTGAGCAACGGCTGATAGATGTTTCCAATAGCACTTTGGAAAAGTTAAGGGAAATGAATCCGGAAGTAGCGTCGTCGTTGAAGCCAGTAATTCCGCCCGCCAGCGCTCTTAAATGGGTTGATGTATTTAAATCAGTATCCATAACTGGTGACGAGAATATTCCAATCAATAAAAGAGGGAGTGGGATCAAACGGCTTGTATTATTGAATTTTTTTCGAGCGGAGGCAGAGCGAAGACAACGGCAAGGCAACTCGCGATCAATAATTTACGCTATTGAGGAACCTGAGACGTCTCAGCATACTGATCATCAGAAAATGCTGATCAGGGCTTTCAAGCAATTAGCTAGTGCGGCCAACACACAGGTGTTACTCACGACCCATAGTTGCACAATTGTGAAAGGACTCGATTTTGGTAATTTGAGATTGGTTTCAGTCGATGCAGGTGGAAACAAATGTATTGAAAGTATAGCACCTCATCAATTACCGTATCCATCTTTAAACGAGATTAACTATATCGCATTCAGAGATCTAACAGAAGAGTATCATAATGAGCTTTACGGATATATTGAAGCGGAGGAGCTCCTTGGTGCTTATAGATTTGGGAAACAAACTGTTACTTACAATAAGGTATTTAGAAACGGTACGGTCGGTCCGACTTCCGTAATATTGACAGAGTATATAAGACATCAAATTCACCATCCTGAGAATGCCAACAACACAAGATATACCTTTCAACAGCTTACTGACTCGGTGGATTTGATGAGAGACTTTATTGTTGCAAGCCGGGCGAGCATTTAACGTTTTGGAAAGGTTGACACTACAAATACAAAAGGTTGACAGTTCTACAACGTAAGGTTGATACTTCGACGAGTAAGGTTGACACCTCCAAACGATAAGGTTGACACCTCAGGAGGGAAAGGTTGACACTCGACGCCTGATTACTTGCTGATAATCATAGCAATCAAAAAAATGGATCAAAGTTCAAACAACATGGCAGACGGAACAAATTATACGCCATCAATTGACGAAAATCTGCTAAATATCGCAGACAAGGATCTTTTGAATTTATATGAGGCTAGTGGTATTGCTAAATCTGAAATCATGATTCAGGAATTGGACGAGGAAGCAGAGTTTGATATCAGCCTGATTCTGAACATTCATCGAAGTGCTTTTGGTGAATTGTATGAATGGGCTGGAAAATGGAGGACAATAGAAGTTCAGGTTGGAAAGTTAACTCCACCTCATCCATCACAAGTGCCTAATTTGATGTATCAGTATGCAGATGACGTAAATTATAGATTGAAATTTGTAAAGGAAAAGGCTGAAATCGCCGAGCTATTAGCCTATTTACATCATCGCTTTGTATGGATTCATCCTTTCAATAATGGAAACGGACGCACCGCCCGCTTACTTCTGAATGCGGCGGCGATGCTAAAAGGATTTGAACCAGTACAATTGTATCACAGAGAAGGGGAAGCGAGAAAAGAGTATATTGATGCCTTACGAAAAGCGGACGGAGGCAATGTTCAAGAGCTTACTAATTTAATTCTTAGTGAACTCACGGCCTTTTAGTTCTGCTTCACGTAGCAGCGCAATGACAATTGCCTGTACCTGCGGCTGGGGAACTTCCTGATTTTCCAACGCCATGCTACCGCTCACCACATCGGTGACCATGGATGTAACATATGCCTTCTGGCGCAGTTTGGAATATTTTTCAAATAATTTCATACTTTCAAATGTAACCTAATTTTAGTAATTTATAAAACCTCCTAATGCCCAGCCAAACCAACGAAGCCGCCCTCGAATCTGCCATTGAAAAAAAGCTAACCGGGTCAACGCTCGAAGAACATTTGAAGGCTATTTCCTCTGTTCCATCCTGCGAAGAACGCAAGCAGTTGTATAGAAGTGGTCAGGGATATTATCTGGGCTTACCAAGTGATTTCAATTCACGTTATGCGGTGGATGAGGTGAGGCTGTGGGATTTTTTGAAAACTACCCAAAAAGACGAGCTGGCCAAGTTGCAAAAGCAAAGTGACTGGAAACTCAAAATACTGGAACGGCTGGATCGTATGCTAAAAAAGAATGGCATCATTCGCATTCTGCGCAAAGGATTGGATGTGGAGGACGCGCATTTTACATTCCTATATGTGCTGCCACTTGCTAGCAGTAGTGAGGCAATAAAACAGAATTTTGAAAGCAACCAGTTTAGCGTAACCCGTCAGGTTCGTTATTCGCTTACCAAGCCGGGCGAGGAAATTGATATGGTGCTGTTTGTAAACGGTTTACCATTTGCAACAATGGAGCTTAAAAACCACTGGACAGGGCAAAATGCCAAGTTTCATGGGCAAAACCAATATAAAAATGAACGGGATATCACCCAGCCTCTACTGAACTTCGGCCGATGCCTGGTGCATTTCGCAGTGGATACGGATGAAGCCTATATGACTACGAAGCTGGATGGAAAGAACACTTTCTTTCTGCCATTTAACTTGGGCGACGATTTTGGCAAAGGCAATCCTCCTAATCCATTCGGGCACAAAACGGCATATCTGTGGAATGAAGTATTGACACGCCAGAGTGTGGCCAACATCATGCAGCATTTCGTCCGTTTTGATGGTAAGGATACCGATCCTTTGACGAAAAAACGTTTGTATTTTCCGCGCTATCATCAAATGGATGTGGTCAGAAAACTGATTGCTGATGCCAGTCGATACGGTGTTGGGAAGAGTTATCTAATCCAACATTCAGCAGGTTCAGGAAAATCTAACTCAATCACCTGGGCGGCTTATCAGTTGATAGAAACCTACCCGGAAAACGACCAGGTTCCAGGAGCAAAAGGAATTGAAAATCCGCTATTCGATTCAGTAATTGTGGTGACCGACCGACGACTGCTCGACAAGCAGCTGCGTGAAAATATCCGCGAGTTTTCGGAAGTAAAAAACATCGTCGCTCCGGCTTATTCGTCGAAGGAACTGAAAGATAGCCTCGAAAGCGGCAAGCGAATCATCATCACCACGATTCAGAAATTTCCGTTTATCGTGGACGGGATTGCAGATTTGAGCGATAAGCGTTTTGCTGTGATTATTGATGAAGCTCATGGAAGTCAGAGCGGCTCGGCGGCCGATAATATGAACCGTGCGCTGGGCAGTTCATCAAACGAAGAAGAAGACCCAGATCCGCAGGATAAGATCATTGAAATAATGTGCTCGCGCAAAATGCGTGGCAATGCGTCCTACTTCGCTTTCACGGCCACGCCCAAAAACAGCACACTCGAAAAGTTTGGCGTGCCAAAGGAAGGTGGCGGTTTCCGTCCATTCCATTTGTACTCCATGAAGCAGGCGATTGAAGAAGGATTTATTCTGGACGTGCTGGCCAATTACACTACCTATCGCAGCTACTATGAAATTGAAAAGTCTATAGAGGATAATCCGCTTTTTGATACTGCCAAGGCGCAAAAGAAATTGAAAGGCTTTGTTGAACAGCATCGACAGACAATTGGCACTAAGGCGGAAATCATGCTGGACCATTTTATTTCAAAGGTTGTTACTACTAAGAAATTGAAGGGCAAAGCCAAAGCGATGGTGGTCACGCAGAGCATTGAGTCGGCTGTAAGGTATTACTTTGCTCTCAGGCAATTGTTGAATGACCGGGGAAATCCGTTCAGTATTGCCATCGCATTTTCGGGAAAAAAGGAAGTGGATGGCATTGAATATACCGAAGACACGATCAACAATTTTCCGACGTCACTCGATACAGCTAAACCATCAGATCCGGGTTACATTAGCGACAAGATAGCCCGTTATTTCAATATGGACGAATATCGTATGCTAGTAGTGGCGAACAAATATCTGACGGGTTTCGATCAACCAAAGCTCTCAGCGATGTATGTCGATAAAAAGTTGCAAGGCGTGCTGGCCGTTCAGGCGCTGAGCCGGTTAAACCGTTCAGCAGATCATTTGGGAAAGAAAACGGAAGATTTGTTTGTGCTTGATTTTTTCAATTCGACCGATGAAATTAAAGTTGCATTTGATCCTTTCTACACGTCTACAACGCTCAACTCCGCAACGGATGTAAATGTACTGCATGATATCAAAAGTACATTGGATGATACGGGCGTATATGAATGGGCGGAAGTTGAGGATTTTGTTCAAAAATATTTTGCCGGTGTTGATGCGCAGCAATTGAGCGTGATCATTGATGTGGTCGCCAAACGCTTCAACTCAGACCTGGAACTGGACGATAATGGTAAAGCTGAGATCAAGATTTTAGCCAAGCAGTTTGTGAAGATATACGGGCAAATGGCTTCTATTCTTCCCTATGAAATCGTTGCCTGGGAAAAGCTGTTCTGGTTCCTTAAGTTCCTGATCCCAAAACTTACTATTAAAACAGATGAGAAGACTGTCTACGACGAACTGTTGGATTCGGTGGATCTTTCTACATACGGACTCGAACGTGTGAAACTAAACGCATCCATTGGTCTAGATGCTTCAGAAACAGAATTGGAACCTCAAAATCCAAATCCACGTGGCGCTCATGGTTCGGAAACAACAGAAGATGCGCTGGATTTGATTGTCAACAGTTTCAATGAACGCTGGTTCCAAGGATGGGAAGCGACGCCGGAGGAGCAGCGTGTAAAGTTTGTTAGTCTGGCAAAATCCATGCAGGTTCACCCTGACTACGAAGAGAAGTATCTGAATAATCCCGACGTTCAAAACCGTGAACTGGCTTTCAGGCGCATTTTCGAAGAAGTAATGGGCAAGCAGCGCCGGAACGAGCTGGATCTGTATCGGGCTATTTCAAAAGATGATGCAACAAAAATGGCATTTATCGATTCGTTGAAACGGGTGCTGGGCGCAGTCTAACCCGAAAAGAACTCTTAATTTTTAACGGCTAATAGCAAATCTTCAATTTCAAAAGCTTGGTAACGAATATTTTATGATGCAAAATTTGGTTAAATTCTATGTTTGTAGTGTTGGAGATCCTACAAAAGACTATGCGAAACAAAATCTTAGCCGGATTGTAAATAATTCGGCCTTCATTCTTCATAAGGACACAAAGCAGAAAGGAGTTTACGAAAAAATTGAAGCTGGAAGCATATTACTATTAAAATATGAGAGGAAGCTAATTGCTTATGGAAAATCAGTTGGGAACCGAATAACAGATATCGAAGACTGGAATTTGTCTACTGATGTGGAACGATGGTTTTTCAAAAATCCAGAAATGATTGAGGATGGCGTATCCTTACACGGAATACAAGCGGATACTATTGCCGGCGGCACATACGGAACAGTCAAAGAAGTATCTGCGGACTTCGGCTGGCAAAAATTACAGGAAATCGATAACACAACCCCGCTTTTTTTTGAATTAAAAGAACAACTATCAATACCTAGTCCGACAGCGGGTGTGTCGGATATTATCAATCTATTAGAATACAAAAAACAAATAATTCTACAAGGGCCTCCAGGAACGGGCAAGACCTTTACAGCGAAGCAGATAGCTAGGGCATTGGTCGGGCTCGGGCAAAACAAAGAGGGTATGGTTCTGACCGCCGACGACATCAAAGCAGGTCTATATATAGGAGAAACGATCCCTTATAACGAGCAATTTATCACTATTACAGCACTGGGCAGTCAGACAATCAGCACTAAGTCGCCTCAGGATGGCAACGTGTCCTTTAAATACGAGCGTGTACTACAAAGCCTGAGCAATGAAAGCTTTTTAGAGAAAGGCTCGGAGGCGTATCCTAATGCAGTTGCCAAATACCTCTTAAAGAAAGGGACCGAATCTTCTGAAAATGAACAAATCAAACTCATTCAGTTCCATCCTGCTTATAGTTACGAAGATTTTGTGCGGGGAATTACTGTCAAAAGCAACGGGGCAAATGTGGAATATATAACAGAAAATAAAATATTGGCCGATTTCGCTGGACAGGCGCTGGAAAATTATCTGGACTCCCGTAAAGACAATGCCCTTCTCTCAAAAGAAATCTGGATAAAGGAACAGATTAAGCTTTTTGCAGAGCATGTTCAGGATACTATCGACAGGGATGGGAAATACAAAATCAATGAGAAAGTGGCAATTTTTCAGGTAGATGATGATGCCTTCAGATATTCTGGAGATTCGTGGGCAGTTGAAAATGGGCAACGGATGAAATTCTCTGACCTGACAACGGCCTTTGCCAGCGGGGCAAAAAGCAGACAGGACATTAAGGGCGATAAGGCATTGTCGGGTAGAGCGAGGCAGCACGCTAGTTATGATTTTAAGATGCTGCAGAAACTGGAAGAATTCCTGCCGAATGAACCCGTTTATTCCGCCGGCGTGGTGAGGGAACGTAAATATGTCCTTATCATAGATGAGATCAATAGAGCTAACCTGCCGGCAGTTCTTGGAGAGCTGATTTACGCGTTGGAGTACCGGGATGAATCTGTTTCGAGTATGTACGATATTGACGGTTACAGAAGCTTGAGACTGCCGCCCAATTTTTACGTCATCGGCACCATGAACACTGCGGACCGGAGTGTTGGCCACATCGATTACGCAATTCGCCGTAGGTTTGCCTTTGTAGATATCCTCCCATCGGAGTTTCCAATTCATCCGATAGCGAAAAATCTTTTCAGACAGGTTTCGGAATTGTTTGTGAAAAATTACGACTCGATGGACTGGCAAAATCCAAGGCCTCTTAGATCTGTGTATCTGGCATCGGACTTTCGCCCGGACGATGTATGGATTGGTCACAGTTACTTCATGTCTGACAAGCAAAACGATCATGAAGTGGTCGCGGAGATGGAGATCCGACTCAAATATGAAATATTACCTTTATTAAAAGAATATGTAAAGGATGGCTTGTTAATGTCAATGGCCGAAGAAAAAATTGCTGCCCTGCATGTTTAAGCTGCTTACTCATTTTGAGCATTTTGATGGAAAAGTGGCAGTGCAGCTCCCGTTGGTACCCGCTGGCGTTTACAAATACGATTTTCTCAAAAGGAAGGACGATCAAAATTGCTACACGATTACCCGAGACGAAGCGGGATATCACTGCAAGCTTTCATATTTCGTAGGTGTCGACTGGGTGGTAGAAAATGAGACGGCACTTTATGTTGAGCCTAAGCTCAACAAGAATAGCGGCCAGACGGATTACTTAAAAATGCTCTTTTCGGGGTTGAAGCATCCTGATGTTTCTAACTATACCGACGAATTATTTGAAATCAGGTTTGATGCACCCTACATCGAAATACCGCAGCAACTGGATTTGCTCACCCCGCTTCTCATTGCGCAGTTTCTGCGTGTGATGACGGAAATTGTTAGAAAAGGACTAAAAAAGTCGTACTACAAAGTAGGGAGTAACCTGCACGCACGAGTAAAAGGTAAGGTGATGGTGGCACAGACTATGAAGCAAAATATCTCCAAAAATAAACCGCTGTACACTTTATGCACCTTTGATGAATTCGGGGTAAACAGCCTCGAAAATCGAATTCTGAAAAAGGCCCTTAATTTTGTTCAACGCCATTGGCTCGCTTTTAAAATGGATCACTCCTCGGAGCTTGTACAGGATATGCTCAATTATATTGTGCCGGCGTTCGAAGCGGTGAATGTCGATGTGAATCTGGAAGAAATGAAGCACAGCCAAACAAATGCTTTTTATAAAGAATATTCGGAGGCACTTGCCCTGGCACGGCTGATTCTGAGAAGATTTGGCTACAATATTTCAAATACCGAATGGAGTGCCGTGGTCAGGACGCCACCTTTCTGGATCGATATGAGCAAGCTTTTCGAATTGTATGTACTGGGACTATTTAAAGATCGCTTCCCGCATCCGAACGCGATCAGTTATCAATTTGGCAACAGGGGCAGCAAATTGGATTTTCTATTAAATTCAGAACGATATAAGATGGTGGTCGACGCAAAATATAAGCCGCGATACGCTTCCCGCGCAGATCATTTGGACATTCGGCAGGTAAGCGGTTATGCACGATTGAAAAAGGTTTACCAAACCCTAAGTATTCCTGATAACCTACTTATTGATTGTTTGATCATTTACCCTGACCAAGAAAATGGATATGATGCATTGCCCGATGAAATCCGTTTAGCTCCGATCAAAGATTACATGGGTTTTTACAAAATAGGTATTACTCTACCTGTGCTTCCGGCTTCCATAAAGGAAGGGCACTCGCAGTAGATTTTGCTGCTCTGGTAAATTTACAACGGCCTATTTCCCCCAAACTTCTTTCCAGCGCGAATACTGTAACGGGCTGACCCTGTATCAGGCGTAGTTCCCCTCATGCATTGATAGAAGTTCTGTATCAACAGTCTCAATAAATCTTGTTTGATCGGTTTCAGGTAATTTTTGGGCGGTATCACGAATGATTCGCAATGCTTCTACCTGGGACATGGTACTAGAAACAATTCCAGAGCCAAGAGGCCGGACCTCTTCCCGGTGTTGAAGACGAAATAAATCGGGCTCTCCCAATGACAGCGGCATATCGTAAAGCAGACCGCTCGTATGCCCAAAGAAAGACATCTTTAAACAGTTCAATTTGGTTCAGCTCATAAATCCCCAACAAGTCCCTGCACATAAAGTTGGTCGGGAACGTCAACAAATACCAATGGGGCTAGATTGTGTTTATTCAGCGGAATATTGGTAGCAAGACGCGAAACCCGTTTATTTACATCATCAAAAGGCTGAGGGTAGGGAACGGCTTGAATTCCATGACAAGTCAATCAGTAGTCTTTGCAAATTCTCCTGTGCATATTGTGGGAATCGTTCGAGAGCCTTTATTATTAAGTCAAGTTCTTGAGATATAATGAAATGTGTTTTGTTCATTACGACACATTACGACAAATGCGTGCTAAACGTGTCGTAATGGCAAGAATTGTGACAGATTACGAGAGTTTTACGTCAATTATGTTACGGATGTGTCGTTAAATGATGGATTCGTATATAATTAACAACAATCTAAATAACAATGGTCATGGACGGGAGGGGAAGTAACAGGAAGGACATTGAGAAGCTAATGAAGTAGCCGCAGTATTTTGATCTGACAGGGTTAAATGCTAGCATCGAGAAATGTGCATATAATTTGATACTTTAATTGTTCATGAATCGGTGGTTTTTCCGTACTCTCGGACCTCTCAATCTCTTTTCCCATTTGGTGTAAACTTCAGAATTGTCTTGCACTATTTTAACATAAATATTTTGCACAGTAGGGTACATTCAAACTGTGGTATTTCTGTACTCTCAGGCACCAGGATTTTTCTTCCCTTTTAGTTCATGAAAAGGCGCTTTTTGCCAATTTCAAATTACATTTTAGTGGTACACCAAAACAAATTACTGTATATTGCCAACTGACACGTTAAACTGTACTATTCAGAATGGTGATTGGATACATAAGGGTTTCGAAGACTGAGCAGAACCAGGATCTGCAATTTGATGCTCTTAAGAAAGCAGGTTGTGAAAAAATTTATCATGAAAAGATTTCCGGTGCTTCTACGCAAAGGCCGGAATATATGAGGATGATTTCGGAGCTTCGGAAAGGGGACGTTATAGTTGTATGGAGAATTGACCGCCTGGGTCGGACAACTTATGAGTTGATCAAGCTGATGGTTGAATGGAAGGAAATGGGCGTGGACTTCCGGAGTATTTCGGAGGGTATTGACACTTCTACCAAAATGGGTAGGCTATGGTACATGCTTAGCTTAGTATTTGCTGAAAACGAGAGAGAAATATTGATGGAGCGTACTTTGGCAGGAATGGAAGCTGCAAGGGCGCGTGGAAGAGTAGGGGGGCGACCTAAAGGACTGACCAAGAAGTCAAAGGAGCTTGCTGGCTTAGCAGCAACTTTGTATTTGAGTAAAAAATACACTACCAATCAAATTTGCGAGCAATTAAAGATTGGAAGTAAAACAACGCTTTACAATTATTTAAGGCACGAGGGTATTGACATTGAGGGATGGACAAGGTCGAAAAATTACAAAAGTTCAGAAAGCGGTGTTTAGCGTATATTAGATATGAGTGATCGTTGACAGAGCTAGTCCTTAACACCTTAGCTAACGCGAAGGGCGCTTTTTTCCAAATTTGGAGGATTGCTGATTAAATGAGAGAACC
>NZ_JBXHAQ010000023.1:0-76503 GCF_056895215.1 Dyadobacter sp. HNCC25DJ184
TTTCGTCCCTTTTCTCCTTCCTCCTCACCTTTAAAATCCTCCCCGATATTTATAAGTGCTTGCTACCTTGTCAATTGCCACAACGTATGCAGCGATCCTGAGGGATATTTTATGTTTTAGTGATGTTTCATATACCTTGTCGAACGAGTCTTTCATGATACGGTCGGTTCTCCGGTTTACCCTTTCGAGCGTCCATTTGTAGCCGATACGGTTTTGCACCCATTCAAAGTAGGAAACCGTTACGCCACCCGCATTGGCCAGGATATCAGGTACTACCATGATACCCTTTTCGTGGATGATATTGTCGGCTTTGGCCGAGGTTGGGCCGTTTGCGCCTTCCACGATCATCCTTGCCTGAATACTTTCTACGTTTTTTCGGGTTATCACATCTTCTTTTGCAGCAGGAACGAGTACGTCGACTGGTAAAGAGAAAATCTCATCTCCAGACATGGCTTCGGCACCAGGGAAACCTTCAAGAGAGCCATCATTATTATTTCGATAGGCCATAGCAGCTTCAATATCAATTCCGTTATCATTGTAATATCCTCCTGACAGATCGCTGATAGCCTTTATTGAAACACCACGTTCCCGAAGAAGCGAAGCAGCGTGAGTGCCGACATTCCCAAATCCCTGAACTACTGCAGTGGCGCGATATGGGTTAATCCTCAATTTTTCCATACCAGCCAAAGCAGAAACCATTACCCCACGACCAGTTGCCTCTGTCCGGCCAAGTGAACCGCCTAACACCAGCGGTTTTCCGGTAACCACGGCCGGAATGGTCATTCCTTTTGCCTTGGAATACTCATCCATAAGCCAGGCCATTTCACGCGGGCCGGTCCCCATATCTGGCGCTGGTATATCCTGATCCGGACCGAAAACATCGAGCATCGCCGTGGTATAGGCACGCATCAATCTTTCAATTTCACCCGCCGACATTTCTCTTGGATTGCAAGCTATTCCGCCTTTTGCGCCTCCGTAAGGTATATCCACAACGGCGCATTTCCAGGTCATCCATGCTGCCAGTGCGCGTACTTCGTCCAGATTGACATCCGGGTCAAAGCGGATCCCCCCTTTACTGGGGCCGAGGATGGTAGAGTGAATGACCCTGTATCCTTCAAAAGTTTTTATTTTACCCGAATCCATCGTAACAGGCAGGCCGACAATGACTTGCTTCCGCGGGACTTTAAGGATATGGTACATTTCATCTGATATTTCCAAAAGTTCAACGGCTTTGTCAAAACGTTGCATCATTGACTCCAAAGGATTTTCCTTGTCCTTAATCGGAGCCGGTTCTATATATGACATATTGATAGGTAACTGGCTGTTATTTAATTAATTAAAATGTGTTATGTCCAATTACGACATAAACATACACCTTTTAATAATATGAATAAATATCAAGCCACAACCAGCCACCGATGCTCGATTTTGGGAAATAGAAGATTGTTTTTTAAGCTTGGTGTAACCTGAAAGGATATGAATACTTCCTCCGAATATTCAAAATAAACAATATGCAATTCCCAATTATGAGAAATCGATAAATTGTATAATTTTTATAAAAAATTTTGTACAACGTATTTATCGCCCAGCGATATGTTTTTTGACTAATAAGTGGTCGTTAGTGCAATCTCGTGAGATTCAAGCCATTTTTTACTGAGTCCAACAAAGTGCTTTAAGTAATTTTCAGTAAAAAATACGTTGGACCAGTTCTCGAATCTGGAAGCCTGGACGCCCAGGTAAAAGATCCAGATGGCGAAACCGACATATGGGATCAGCTTCATTTCGGCATCTGAAATGGGCTGTGTTTTTTGATAACCTTCGAGGAAATGTTTAAGTTTACTTTCATATGCCCCTTTATCAGGTTCTGTGTGAAAGAGTTGCATGATGAAGTATGCAATATCTAGTACCAACCACCCATTCCCACAAAAGTCGAAGTCGAATAGGGAAATTTGGTTTTGCTCCGTGATGTTCATGTTGTCATACCAGATATCCATATGTACGATTCCTGAACGAAATAGCTTTTGATCTACCGTCTCAAATTTCTGCTGAACGATCTTACTCATAGCTCTGACGAATTTCATCTCGTCCAATGATTCGTCGAAGAATTTGAGTGTGGTTTGATAGGGGATATGGAGCAGGGATTCGGTATTATATTGAATTCGATGCACGCTTTTGTTCACAGTAACGGTATGCAGATGCGCCATGATTTCTCCAATTCGGAAGCATTGATCGGCTGACAGATTTCGAACTTTTTTACCTTCTACAAAGGAAAAAAGAACCGCATATCGCAGCCCTTCGGGCGCCAGGATGGACTGTAAATAACCGCCTGATAGTAATGGAACAGGTCGGGAGACGGGAATATTTTCTTCAAAAAGTAGATTCAAAAGTCTGATCTCTTCCCGGATCTCAACTTCGGATCGCCAGCCAAAACTATATACCCTCAGAACATATCTTTCCAGGCCGTCCTGAACCATATAGGAATCGTTGATACCCGTACGAAAAATGGTGCAGGCTGTACTTTCTGAAAAGCCATATGCTGAGATCAGCAATTTTGCAAGGTGCGTGCCGGAAAGGGTGGAGTTGGTGACTGGGAATACTTGCATATGTGGTTTTGTTTAAACGCGGAGTTGTGAAGAGTTTATCTCGGAGTCACGCTGAGTTTTCAGATTTGACTGCGTTACTCATATAACTCTGCGTTAAATTTATAGCTCAAAAGCAACTGCAATTCATAAAAAAAGGAGACGCGAACCGCATCTCCTTTCCAATATATATGAAATGAATTAAACCATTTCAACCTTGTTAGCATAACGCTTACGATCATTTTCTTCCAAATAGATCTTACGCATACGCATGCTTTGAGGTGTTACTTCAAGATATTCATCCTTCTGGATATACTCCATAGATTCTTCCAAAGAGAAGTTAATTTTCGGAGCGATTCTCAATCCGTCATCCGTACCAGAAGCACGCATATTGGTCAATTTCTTCGCTTCCTGCAAGTTAACCACGATATCGTTCGGACGGTTATGCTCACCGATTACCTGGCCACCATAAATTTCATCACCTGGCTCAACAAAGAAACGGCCACGATCCTGCAATTTATCAATGGTATACCCTGTAGCCGGACCTGTGTTTTTCGAAATAATCGAACCACTGATACGACCTGGAATTGGTCCACGGAATGTTCCGAATTCCTTGAAACGGTGCGTCATGATCGCTTCACCTTGTGTTGCAGTCAACACGTTCGAACGAAGACCGATCAAACCACGTGAAGGAATTTCAAACTCAAGGTGTTGCAAATCTCCCTTCGGTTCCATAATCAAAAGCTCACCTTTTCTTTGAGTAGCCAATTCGATTACTTTTCCAGCAGTTGTTTCAGGAACGTCTACTACCAATGTTTCGATCGGCTCAAGGCGTTGACCGTTTTCGTCTTCTTTGAACAATACCTGCGGCTGACCCAACTGCAATTCGTAACCTTCACGACGCATGGTTTCGATCAATACAGAAAGGTGAAGGATACCACGTCCGAAAACAAGGAATTTATCTTCAGTATCCGTAGGCTCAACACGCAAAGCAAGGTTTTTCTCTGTTTCTTTCAACAGACGGTCACGCAAGTGACGAGAAGTAACGAATTTACCTTCCTTACCAAAGAACGGAGAGTTGTTGATTGTAAACAACATATTCATGGTAGGCTCATCAACCGCGATACGAGCGATTGGCTCCGGGTTTTCAAGATCTGCCAGCGTATCTCCGATTTCGAAATCGTCAATACCAGTAACAGCACAAATATCGCCAGCGCCAACTTCGGCAACTTTTATTCTTCCAAGACCTTCAAAAATCTGAAGTTCTTTCACTTTCACTTTTTTGATCACGCCGTCTGCTTTGCAAAGCGACAATGTTTGTCCTTCTTTCAGACCACCACGTTTCACACGACCGATCGCGATACGACCAACGAATGCGTTGTAGTCAAGAGAAGTGATCTGCATTTGCAAAGTTCCTTCTTCGATAACCGGTGCAGGAATTTGCTCAATAATAGTGTCCAACAAGAAAGTGATGTTGTCTGTTGGCTGTTGCCAGTCAGCGCTCATCCATCCTTGTTTCGAAGAACCGTAAACGGTAACGAAGTCAAGTTGGTCTTCAGTTGCACCCAGGTTGAACATCAGGTCAAATACACTTTCCTGAACTTCTTCCGGGCGACAGTTTTCTTTATCTACTTTGTTTACAACCACGATTGGTTTCAAACCAAGCTGAATAGCTTTACCCAAAACGAAACGGGTTTGAGGCATAGCGCCTTCAAAAGCATCTACCAAAAGTAGAACACCATCCGCCATTTTAAGTACACGTTCCACTTCTCCACCAAAGTCGGCGTGACCTGGAGTATCGATTACATTGATTTTTACATCTTTATAACGTACAGATACGTTTTTTGAAACGATAGTGATACCACGTTCCCGCTCAAGGTCATTATTGTCAAGAATAAGATCATCGAACTCCTGATTGTCTCTGAACAATTTTGAAGCATGGATGATTTTGTCAACCAGAGTCGTTTTACCGTGGTCAACGTGCGCAATGATTGCGATGTTACGAATGGCTTGCATTGTGTTATTTTTCAAGTGTTTATGGCCTCCGAATGGAATTAAAATTTCGCCTCAACTAATTCCGCTACATTTTTCCGGCCAAATAGGGTGCAAAGGTACAGAGTTTTTTAGCTGAATCACAGTGTTTTACAATTAATTTATCGTGAACAATCAAAAAAAGGCATACCGACTTTGATAAGTGCAAAAAAGTGAAATTTAATATTGGATGGGTTCAATATCGAGCTTTTGGCGCTAACCCTTTCATTTTGGAGAATGGTAGGGTTAGCCACCGAAAAATGACCTCCGATTGGGTCGCTGGAGAATATTGCCTTTAATCTCAATTGCTTTCTTTCAGGATTAATTCGCGAAATACTTATTAGGGAGTTTCGAAGTATTTACCGAATTGTTCAGCCTTCTTGGGATATATATGTTTAGATAAACTAAGGCTTGTAACCACCGTTGTCTATAGTTATATTTATCTGAAAATAAGTAGAACCCAACTTACTCACCCTCCCATGCCTAACACTTTAACTGAAACTGTAAAAAATCTCCCTATTCTGGGAAAATGGGTCCGCAAATTTAATACTTACAGAACGAGGGTTCCGGCCGGGCATTACTACAGCCCTATCGTTTCAGTCGACGAAGTGAAAAGAAGAGAAGCGCAGATATATCCGGTATTAAAAAAACAGGTTCCCGGAATAGCATTGAATGAAGAAAAGCAATCAGAGCTTTTGGCGCAGTGTGCAAAAAGTTACTATTCCGTCTTGCCTTTCACGCAAGACGTCAGTTCTGAAACGAGGTACTATTACAATAATAAATACTTCGGACACGCCGATGCTACTTCTCTGTACTTTGCTATTCGGCATTTCAATCCAAAAAGAATAATAGAAGCAGGATCAGGATTTTCATCGGCAGTTATGCTGGATGTAAACGAACGGTTTTGCAACAATAGCATAAAACTCAGTTTTATAGAACCTTATCCCGATCGATTGAATTCGCTATTGAAAGACAGCGATCGCAAATCAACGGAAGTGAAAGTAAGTGATTTGCAAGGGGTTGATGTTGAGTATTTTACGCAACTCGAAAAGAACGACATATTATTTATCGATTCGACGCATGTTTCGAAAACCGGTAGCGATGTCAACTATCTGCTTTTTGAAATTTTACCCAAAATAAAGCCCGGCGTAATCATCCATATCCACGATATCTTTTTCCCATTTGAATATCCCAAGGAATGGGTGATATATGGGAACGGCAGATTTGGCTGGAATGAGGCGTATATCCTTAGAGCGTTTTTAACCAACCAGGAGCAGTATGAGATTATTCTTTTCAATGATTTCATGCAGTCATTCCACAAAGAAGGTGTTTTGAAGGATATGCCAAATTATACAATGCATGGGCGCGGAGGAAGCATATATCTCAGAAAACGTGGTTGATTTTTAAACGGAGGTCGACTTCCAGGTGTAAGTTTGTTGATTGGACATCTGGAAAGAAATCGAAATACCGTTTATGGGCTAGGACCGGGGCAGCGGGGCTCTGGTTGGAATCTGTTTTTCAGGCTAATCAACATCATGTTTCCGTCTGTTCGTCTCCGTAAAATATTTTGCAATCGCAGGCTCGTTTCGTTTCTTTGCAAAATATTATTTTCAACATAAGCCCAGAATGAATAGAAACCTATTGGCCGGGGCGTTCCTGGCTTTCAGTACTTTGTGTTATGGACAGGACGATGCAAGCAAATTTGCAGCATCTATTACGCCTGAGGATTTGAAGAAGCATCTCGTCATCATCGCCTCCGATAGCCTGGAAGGACGAGATACCGGGTCGCCGGGGCAGAAGAAAGCTGCTGAATATGTAAGCAAGTATTTTAAGCAGTATGGTTTGGCTCCAATTGCGGTTGGAGAAGATGGTGTGAAATCTTACTATCAGAAGTATAAACTTTACAAAAGAAGCTGGGGTGAGGTTTCGGTTGCAGCAGATGGTCAGAAATACGAATTCAACAAGGATTTTTATATCAATGGCATAATCAACATTCCTAATGAAGTAACTACCGCTGCGGTTTTTGCGGGATATGGTATCGTGGATGCTTCGTACGACGATTATACCTCAATTGACGTGAAAGGCAAAACGGTTGTAATTTTTGACGGTGAGCCAAAAAGTGCAAACGATACCTTTGTACTTGGCGGAAGTTCGGAGAAGTCGAAATGGAGCAACAGTCTGGCTTGGCAAGAGAAGGTAAAACTGGCTCATGAAAAAGGAGCGACGTATGTTTTTATTATCTCCGAAAAGACGGGTGATGATTTTGATAAAGAGGTAAGACAGCGTGCGGTTATGGCCAGAAGATTTGGTGCTCCAACTCTGAAACCTGTTCAGGAGTCTCCAAACAATGTTTCGGCATTTGTAATTTCTCCAGAGGTGGCCGCAAAAATTCTGAAGACTACAGTTAAAGTTATTGCTGATAGCAAAACTAAAATTCAGAAAACCGGCAAGCCACTTTCAAAAACAGTTTCAGGGAGTGTAGCCGTGAAAGCTGAACGTATCGACAGCACAATTGATACTGAGAATGTGGCCGCCTATATGGAAGGTACTGACAAAAAGGATGAAGTACTGGTAATCAGCGCACATTTAGACCATATCGGAATATCTCCAGATGGTCAGATTAATAACGGAGCAGACGACGATGGTTCCGGAACTGTTTCCCTGCTGGAACTTGCTCAGGCATTCAGCGAGGCGAAAGCAGCCGGAAAAGGTCCGCGCAGAAGTATTTTGTTCCTGAATGTTACAGGCGAGGAGAAAGGACTTTTTGGTTCAGAATATTATGCCGAAAACCCATTGCTACCTTTAAAAAACACGATCGCCAATTTGAATATAGATATGATTGGTCGTGTGGATGATGCGCATAAGAACGATCCGAAGTATGTATATGTAATCGGTGCCGATAAGTTGTCTTCCAAATTAAATGAGATTAGTGAAGAAGCAAACAACAAGTATATTCATTACCAGCTGGACTATACCTTCAATGACCCGAAAGATCCGAACCGTTTCTACTATCGTTCGGACCACTATAATTTTGCTAAAAACGGTGTCCCGGTAATTTTCTATTTCACAGGTGTGCATGAGGACTATCACCGCCCGGGCGATGATGTTGAAAAGATACTGTTCGACAAGCAGGCTCCGATTGTGAAGCTCGTATTCTATACCGCTTGGGAGTTGGTAAATCGTGATGAAAGAATAGTGGTCGACAGCAATAAACAATGAGGTGAAATAACCCAATATATAGCATTCAAAGGTCCTGGCGTAAGTCAGGACCTTTTTTTGTTACTTCGGTTTTACTTACTGTATATCAGTTTTTTATATTAAGTAAAGTGTGCAAAACCACGGAGAATTACGTGTTTTGAAAAACGCGTACTCTGACTCTTAAAAAACGATGCAGGCCGACATAATTTTGGGGCATAAAATCTATTAGCCAAAACACCATGAATAAGAGTCGCATAACTTCCTCAGGAGGTAAATCAAATTGCCGGTCGCCAAGCCAGAATCGTGTTGGGTGATTCCCTGATAAAACAAGCTTATCCGTTTTATTCCATTCGTTTTTCGATAAAAATATGGAGCAATTTTATTAGCCATTCTTAACGAGAACATTATGAAAACTTTCAAAATCAAGGACTTAGTGATATCCGTCGGCACTGCCGAAAATGCGAAATTTACGCAGACACTTTGCGCGGTACCGTCTCATTTCTGTAACTGGCCAACACTTTGCGGCCACTTTACTTGTGGTGGATGTAGTGTGTTGTATTGTAGCCATTTGCCATCTCTGATTCCTACCGATATTACCATTTGGAAAACGACAACTCCGATTCAGCAGACGGTTGATGATATTGAAGAAAAAGAGCTTTTGGAATTCAAAAATCACTTAGCAGATCTTCAGAAATATGTGGACGTGAAAATCAAAGAAGCGCCGAATCAACTTGACAATCTGGAGAAAAAGCTGAACGAAGCGATTGAAGAAATAAAAGCACAAAAAGGAAAGTTCAGACCTAGATAGAATTCATCAATTCTATATCAACATACTATCTTCTTTAAACATGGAATTAGAGACGATAGTATGTTGATTACAATTAACAATGCCGCAATTAAAGTCTTGTTCAAAATTAGAAATGCCAGTAGTCATGATAAAGCTTAATTTTCTCCTCAACGCCACGTTTCGTTCCAATCCGGCATTTGAACTTATAGAATGGGGAAATCTAAACCAATCGGAGCAGGAAGCTTTGAACGGTTTGATAGACAACCCGGATATATATGGCGTTTTTCGCCGTCACAACAGTAAAGAATCGACAATCGCTAAACTCGCGTATACGGATGTTGCGTTACTTTTCTTTGCACTTCAAAAACCAGGTAATTTGCCGCAATATTTTCAGGTTGCTTATGATGACGAAGTGAATGAGACAATGGTCAAACTGGTTCTTGAAGGAGTATTTGAAGTTGAGGTGGAAGGTCAGTTTGTTTCCGGAGCATCTGCTCAGCGAACAGTATATCTTACAAACCCGGATGCGGTCAAAACAAATGGCGGTATCCTTTCCAAACTTTCAGAAAAAGCGATCGAATATGCATTGCATTTGAAAGAGGCAGATTCCCGGACATTGGCCAGCAAACTATATGGCTTCAATTCAATGCCCGGTTTCCCTATTTCGGAATATGATTTTGATAGTGTTGAAAAAGTGGAGCATTTCCTGGGTGTTGGAAAGGATGATTTATATAGCTGGGAACTGTATAAAAACTGGAACAAACAGGAGCCAACAGATAGCTATCACTGGCTTTCATGGTCAAGAAAAGACCGGGCAGAGTCGCATAATTCACGCGAAAATGATACCTATAAGATATACATCAGTCCGGTTCTCGCTTCTTTTCCTGAAGTGTTTATCAGAAGTGTGAGAGCCCTGACAAAATCAAAAGCATTCAGTTTTAAGACTGGAATGGACCGTGCAGGGCTGCTTCGCCCAGATAAATTTGTCGTTTACTTTCACCAACATGAAGATCTGCTGGAAGCTGCTGAGTTGTTAAAAGAAACTTTGAAAGGATATGAACCTCAAGGAGTGCCTTTCACTGGCGCACTGGATGACACCGGGATGCTTTCGTGGGGAGTGGATCCGCCCAATCAGGAGATGATGTCTGAGGCCGAAGGAGGAAGCTGGCGCGCCAGAATATCCGAAAAAATTGCCGGCACGATATCCCAAACCGATCTCGAAGGTTTGTCAGAGCAGAAAAAGCTGGATTTTATATTAAACAGAATATCACTAGACGGAATAAACCCGGTCCATTGGATTCCAAATTGAGGCGTTCGCTGGATAACACCATTTAAATAATAGAAATTAAATAATTGAAACCATGGCCGTTAATGATCTATATATATTGCCTGAAGATGTACAGCTACTACCCGTAAAGGAGCTGCCCGCTCAGACAGCCAGTAAATTTGAATACGAGGAGGATGATTTTGTGGTAACCTATACAAATGCCCGGAATACCAGTAAAGTAATAGACGCCGCGTCGGCTGCGCTGTTGAAAGAATTCAGAGCCCCTAAATCGCTGCCGGAAGGTGTTTTTACCTATTCGATGTTAAATAATCTGGACGCTGCCAAAACAATGGATGGCGCATATCCAATGTTGGTAAGATTGAGAAAAGAAGGATTTTTGGTCGCGTTCGACGGAGGGTCGCAGGAACAAAAAGTGAAGGTATATGGCAAAGGCGACAAGTTTAAACAATATGAAATTGTTTCGAAACTGGATGGCCCGAAGGATACGGAAATCTACAAAGTGAAATATAACAATGCCAATTACGCGCTCAAACTTCTTAAATCAACAGCAAAGAATCAGGTGTTGCTAACCGGTTTTTACAATGAGATAGAGATTTTGGAAAAGCTGGACGGCGGCGTAAACCCTCGCCTGATTGAATCCGGTGAATTTGAGCAGGATCACTATATGGTCATGAACTGGGTGGACGGCGAAAATATTATGGAAGCAACGGAACGTTACCGAAATCTTTCCGATTCGAAGAATATGATCGATATGCTGAATACGGCTATCAATGTGCTCGGAGCTTATAGCCATATCCACAGCCAAGGAATTGTTCATTCAGATATCCATCCGGGGAATATTTTAGCTGGCGAAAAAGGAGAAGTTCGGATCATTGATTTTGGCTTGTCCAGAGTGGCTTCAGATGAAAAATATGCTGGTCGCGGAGGGGTTAGTTTTTTCTTTGAGCCTGAATATGCCCATGCTATTTTGAGTCAAAAACAACCGCCTGTTTCCTCATTTTTAGGCGAGCAATATGCGTTGGGCGCGCTGGTCTATCAACTTTTCACAGGGAAACAATATCTTGATTTTTCATATGATCAGGAAAAACTATATACTCAGATTGCACAAAACGACCCGATCCCATTTATAAATTTCGATATCGACACCACGGCCGATGTTGAGGCGGCTTTGCGAAAAGCACTTTCAAAAAATCCGTCGGATCGGTTTGCTTCGGTGCATGAATTTTACGGCGAGTTGACGATGATCAAAAACGGTCTTTTGAACAAAGGGAGAGATAAGAAAAAGCTTTCAAATCTGGTTTACAATCAGTCGCTCAAGGATCAATATGGATTTAGCAGCAAGCTTCTGGCAAAAGGCCTACAGCAATCACCGACTTGCAATGTGAATTTTGGTGCCGCAGGTATCGCATATATGTACTTACGGATGGCGCAGTCGGAATCGGACACGAATCTCCTGTCATTGGCTGATATCTGGTCTGATCGTGCTTTGGGATATATCCATAATTATGAACGCAGCTTTTACTCCAAAGAAATGGACTTGAATCCTGCCACAGTTGGGGCAACATCGATATATCATACCGAAAGCGGAGTACATCTGGTTCAGGCGATGATCAGTAAGGAAATGGGGGACCACCATTCTTTTCTCACCGCAGTCCGGAATTTCATGTCTGCCGTAGAAAAACCATGCGATAATCTGGATTTGACTTTGGGTAAATCGGCTTCCCTGATGGGTTGTGCGCTACTTTACGACACGATGCGCTCTTTTATTCCTGGCATGGATGCGGACCTTTTAGCTTTGGGTAAAAAGATTACAAAAGAGATATGGGATATTTTGGATACCTATGCGGCAATCGGAGAAGAGAATCCAATCAGATATCGCGGAATTGCACATGGCTGGGCAGGTATTTTGTATGCGACATTGAAATGGAAAAAAACGTCCGGACAGTCGCTGCCTGCTAATTTCTTCCAGAGAGTGAATGAGCTTGCTGCCCTGGGTATTGAGGAAGGCGATTCAATGAGATGGAATATTTCAAACGATGAGCCAATATCCTGGACGGGTTGGTGTCATGGGTCAGCGGGATATACATTTTTGTGGACTTTGCTTTACAGCTATACGACTGATATCAAATATCTCACGATGGCCGAAAAAACTGTCCAGCATTTTCTGAAGGCCTCGGAGCCTAAGATCGTCAACGGGAGTTTATGCTGCGGAAAGTCGGGTGAGGGGTATGCGCTTCTGAATATTTACAATACAACAGGAAACGAATACTACTACAACGAAGCTAGAAAAATGGGCAAAAAGTTACTGCCTGGTATGCACGCTGGTCAAATGAAAAATCATAGTTTATACAAAGGAAATGTTGGTGCCGGAGTATTCCTTGTCGAATTGGAGCAACCGGCTTATGCAAAAATGCCTTTGTTCGAGTAGGTCTTACAGAAAGATTCTCCCGCTTGTTTTGACTTTTATTCCGGATTTTTTCTTCTTATTTGAGGTAGAATAAATCCGGAATAATTATGAACAGACTCCTGTTGCTGGGGATATTTTCCCTTTTTTATATACAAGCAAAAGCTCAGAAACCAGCGGGAAACTCGTTGTTGTGGGAGATTAAATCACCCGGCCAGACCCAGTCCAGCTATCTTTTCGGGACTATACATCTGATTTGTGCGAAAGATTTTTCGATCAGCGATTCATTGAAAAATTTGTTTTCAAAAACGCAGCAACTGGCTTTGGAGATCGACATGGACGATCCGACGATGACTGCCAAAATGATGAAAACCATGATGATGAGCGGAGATTCCCAACTCAAAACCTTGCTCACCGAAGTTGAATATACTCGGCTTAATACCTTCTACAAGGACTCAATGGGTATTTCAATTGACATGTTTAATAAAATGAAATCGTTTATTCTGATGGCTCCCCTCTATAGTAAAGTCATGAATTGTGAGCCGCAATCCTATGAAATGAAGCTTGTCGAAATGGCGACCCAACAGAAATCCGAAGTGCTCGGAATTGAAACGATCGAAGAGCAAATGGCGGTTTTTGATACGATATCTTACAAGGACCAAGTGAAAATGGTATTGAATATGGTGGACAGTTTACCAAAGGCCAGGAAGGAATTGTCTGAAATGATAGAGCTATACAAAGCGGGGCAAATGGATAGTTTGTATCAGGTTTCGATACAGAGTGACTATGGTATGGAAGGAGACGAAAAGGTGTTGTTAACAGACCGAAATCACCGTTGGATAGCGAGAATATCAAAAATGATAAAAGATAAACCTACCTTTTTTGCCGTCGGTGCGGCACATTTGGGAGGGCCGGATGGAGTGGTGGAACTATTAAGAAAGAATGGATATCAACTGCGGCCAATTGCAACCAAGTAAGATTCTTTGGGTGTGACGTTGGATTTTTTACCATTCAGAAGTTAAGCAAAGTTAGGTCTTAATGACTCTTAATTTCTAAATGGTTTAATCATAAATATCTTGATATCAGTTTTTAAAACCTTGTAATCCACTGCAAAAGCAACTCCGGTTTAATGAAAAGCGCAATGACCGCTACCAACAATACACCAGCCACAACACGGCCGGTCAAGATGTGATAGGTTTTATTAGCTACTAGATTGCTTGATTCCTGTTTTTTGAAAAACAAAAGATATGGCAGTCGCAAATAATAAGCCAGTGATATCGCTGCGTTCAATATACCTCCAATCAAAAGCCAGAGTATCCACGAATGCTCACGATTCAGGTAACTTTCCCAAAGAGAAGAGAAAATCAGCAATTTGGACGTAAATCCAACCGTTGGGGGTAAGCCTGCCAAACCGACCATTACTACGGTCAGAATACCGGCAATCCACATATTACTTTTACCCAGCCCTTCAAAATCCGACAGTTTTGTTTCTGAATTAGGATTCAGCAAGTCGATCAGGAAAAACGCCGCCATATTTAATATCAGATATCCCGCGGTGTAAAAAACCGCAGATTCGAAACCAAACTGGCTATATGCCACCACACCGACGATCAGATATCCGGCCTGAGCGATAGAGGAATATGCCAACAAGCGTCGCGCATTAGTTTGCCATAAGGCGGAAATATTTCCGATAGTCATACTGATCAGGCCCATTCCGCCAATGATCGGAAGAAACTGGCCGGGCATAATACTCGCCAGTCGCAGCAAAACCAATATGACTGCCGCCTTTGGAGCAACGGAGAGAAACGAAATCAAAGGCGTTGGTGCTGATTCGTACACATCAGGCGTCCAGACGTGAAAGGGTACAAGCGAAAGTTTGAACAGCAAACCACCGAGCGTCAGGATAATGGTACCCGTTACGACCAAATTTGAATTGTTGGCCAAACCGGAGGTCAGTGCCTCATTGGTGATATCCAGCGTGCCGGTAATGCCATATATGAATGATATACCATATAGCATTACCGCGGAGCTTGCCGCCCCGAAAAGTAAATATTTAATACCTCCTTCGGCAGCTTTTTTATACGGGGATATCGCTACGAGCAGATAAGATGATATG
This sequence comes from Dyadobacter sp. HNCC25DJ184, assembly GCF_056895215.1. Classification (NCBI taxonomy): domain Bacteria; kingdom Pseudomonadati; phylum Bacteroidota; class Cytophagia; order Cytophagales; family Spirosomataceae; genus Dyadobacter; species Dyadobacter sp. HNCC25DJ184. The sequence goes on from NZ_JBXHAQ010000023.1 coordinate 14,404, forward strand.
GAAACCAATTCAAGCGATAAGTATATCGTCAGAAAGTGAGTGGACATGGTGAGCAAATGAAGCCCCAAAACGACACTGACTATAAGTGCATTGAATTCAGCTGGAAAGTCGTATTTCAAAACACGAATATGCACCAGCGTGAAAAACCAGGCTGTTATAATCATCAGTTTAAAGAAAACAGCCTGATGATCTAGAAATAAAAGTGGCGCGAACCGGAAACTTGCGCGGTCATTCCATTGAGCAAAAACGAGTGCAAAAGTTAGTATGCAACCTGCCAGTGCTATATTCTGCAAGAGGGGAGTTTTCTTTGACGTCTCAGGATTCTTACGAAACAGAATTTCGGCCAGCAACAGGACACAGAATAATATCGCGAGGAAAATTTCGGGGATAATTCCGTCCAGGCTACTTCGTATATTGATCAGCTGTAGATTTAAATCCAATTTTGCAGGTACAATTTTTGTGGCAAAAGTAAACAAAGATGGTAGTGATTCCATCGTAATGTCACTAAACAAATCGTAAAATGAAAAATCTTGTTGGTGTTTTCTATATTTTGACTGTTTTCCTTGGGCATATTTCGATGGCTCAGGATTCAACAGCATTGGCGGGAACGAAGGTTACTGAACTTCAGGCTTCGGCAGGATCTTCACCTTTTCTCTTTGACGACTGGTATTCCGGCGCTGTAACCACAAAGGATGGCCAGGTATATGATGGCGTAAAATTTCGATATGATACCAGTAAGGATCAGCTTGAATTCAAGAAAGGTGCAGATACTTATCGAACGGGGCCGGACGTCACCGCATTTTCTTTACCCACCGGCGATGCGCTTTACAATTTTAGAAATGGCTTTCCGGCTGTTGGCAAAGCATCAGAGCAGTCATTTTATCAGGTTCTTTACGATGGTAATGTGAAATTGTTAAAGAGGTTCAGTCCGACTGGAAACAGCGTAACTGTTGCAAATGGCGGACAACTGTTCATTTTGAAAAACGAGAAAATGAATCCAGTTAGTCTTAGTGACCGGAATAGCTTTTTAAAAGTGCTCGCCGATCAGAAAAACAAGATGAATTACGTGATCAAAGAATCGCTGCTCGACTTTGACCAGGATGAAGATCTGGTGACGTTATTGGAGGAGTACGATTCGTATGTCGCAGGTAAGGGAGGAAATTAAAGAATATCGGGCAAGCCGGGATGATTCGAGGTATGTCTTGCCCGGTATAAATAGTTTACTTTGCCATCTCGCTTTCCGGCTGTTTTTCTCTTCTTCCAAAGAAGTATATTAACCCGAAATTGCTTTTCAACACTCCGCTTTCGAGGTCATCTTTGATATATGGGTTCAGTTCAATCGCAAGCTGTATATTTCTATTTTGTGGAAGTGGAGCAATTCTGGCTCCGAAATTGATTGAATATCCGTCGATTGTGATCAAATCGGCTTTGGGATCAGCTATTCGCAAAAGTGGATTGATTCTTACACCTCCACCGAGGTAATATTGCACGACCTTACCTCTCTTGATATTCACCATAGGAAGCAAATCAAAACTCAGGCCACTGAAAAGTGAATTTGCTTGTACCCGTGTGTCAAGCCAAAGCACTTTTGTGGGATTGGTGCTCACCGTTAAAAGACTATTCCAAGGATAGTAACCAACTGAAGCCTGAGCAAATAATGATGAACCGGATAATATAACCAGGGCAAAAACAAGCGGAATTAACCGTTTCATTAATATGGAGTGTTAAGTTAGATCTATTTCGGCTTCTAATGCAATTCCGTTTAGGCAAAGACTCAAAGGTTAAGATCCTGAATTACAGATCTCTTCGTTCCTTTCAGTCTTTGCTGCCAATCCCATCGCCGCAATGCAATTACCATTTTTCGCCAAACAATAATAGTTCTGGCGAGTGGTAAGATATTTTTATCGTTTCAAGGCTTTGGTCAGCTTGCCGGCCGCCTGCATGGTGTTCATTTTCTTCATCATCTTACGCATTTCATCAAATTGCTTGATCAAATTGTTGACTTGTAAAACGGAAGTTCCACTACCAGTTGCTATTCTTTTCTTACGGCTGCCATCGATGATATCCGGATTTTCTCTTTCCTTTTTGGTCATCGACTGGATGATCGCTTCGATCGGTTTGAAAGACTCGTTGTCGATATCCATATCTTTCATAGCACTTCCCATACCCGGAATCATACCAATCAGATCCTTCACATTACCCATTTTTTTGATCTGCTGAAGCTGACCAAGGAAGTCGTCAAAATCGAATTTGTTCTGACGCATTTTTGCGTTGATACGCTTGGCTTCATCTTCATCAAAAGCCTGCTGAGCACGTTCAACGAGCGATATAACATCACCCATCCCCAATATCCTGCTCGCCATACGATCAGGGTAGAAGGAGTCAAGCGCTTCCATTTTTTCACCAGTACTGATGAATTTAATTGGCTTGTCAACGATCTGACGAATCGATAACGCCGCTCCACCACGCGCATCACCATCCAATTTGGTAAGGACAACTCCGTCGAAATTCAGTCTTTCGTTAAAGGTTTTTGCAGTATTTACCGCATCCTGACCAGTCATTGAATCTACTACAAAAAGAATTTCAGATGGCTTGACAGACGACTTAATTTCTTCAACCTCTTTCATCATCACCTCGTCTACAGCCAAACGACCGGCCGTATCGATGATCACGATTTTCTTGCCGGTTTTGCGAGCATGGGCTACTGCATTTACCGCAATACTTACAGCGTTTTTGTTTTCCGGTTCAGAGAATACTTCAACGCCTACCTGCTCACCCAATACTTTCAGCTGTTCAATCGCCGCCGGACGGTATACATCGCAGGCGGTTAATAGTACCTGACGACCTTGTTTCTTAAGATGCTGAGCAAGTTTTCCGGAAAATGTAGTTTTACCAGAACCCTGAAGACCTGCGATCAAAATCACGGCAGGATCACCTTTGATATTGATCCCTTCTGCCTGGCCACCCATCAATTCGGTCAGCTCTTCCTGAACGATCTTGACAAACATTTGTCCGGGCTCAACCGAGATTAAAATCTTCCGGTCAATGGCTTTATCCTTGATCCGGTCTGTAATTTCTTTGGCAACTTTAAAGTTTACGTCGGCGTCAACAAGTGCTTTTCTTACTTCTTTAGTCGTTGCCGCAACGTTTATATCGGAGATACGATCTTTACCTTTGAGGGTTTTGAACGCGTTATTAAGTTTGTCCTGTAAGTTTTCAAACATGGGATTGAATGAATCAGATTCTGAATGCTATTGGAAATAATTTGCAAATGTAAGAATAAAATAAGGAGTACAGGAATCAACATCCCGTACTCCTTACTTTATTATCAATCTTATAATAAGAAATTACTGCTGTGGCTTCATCGAAACTGTAATGCCGGCCGGAATCGGTGCCCCTATCTCGTCGATCGCATATTGCTTGCTGATACCCTCATGCATGAAGTAATATGTGTCCCAAAAAGTGGCACTTTCGGTCCAAACGCGAACATCAAAATAAATGGCATTTTCAGTCAGCTTCGTAACCAATATATCATGGTCCACATCTCTCAATGCAGTCGGGCACGCATCAATTACCTTTTTAATAGCTGCACGAATCTTGTCTACTCCGTTTTGACTACCTGCAGCAAATACCATATCGACTCTGATTCGGCCTTTCCCTGAGATATTGGTAAGTGGGTTGGTCGACAATGGGCCATTAGGAAGAATAATGGTTTTGTTGTCAACTGTTACCAGAATGGTATTAAATATCTGAATCGCTTCCACAACTCCCACAAAGTCGCCTGATTTGATCAGATCACCTACGCGGAAGGGCTTGAAAATTAAAATCAAAACTCCGCCTGCGAAATTGGCCAAACTTCCTTGTAATGCCAGACCAACTGCTAAACCTGCGGCACCAAGAATGGCAACAAAAGAAGTTGTCTGGATTCCCAATATTCCTGCGATACTGAGGATCAGCATAACGTTTAACGTAACACTTATCAGGGAATTCAGGAAAGGTTGCACATCCCCGTCTACATGCCTGCGGTTCATTGCCGCGCTGAATAGCGATGTAATTTTGGAAATTATCAATCGACCAATAACCAGGACGATGATTGCCAACAAAATTTTGCCACCATATTGAGCCGCAGCGGCTAGAAGTGTGGCCTTAATCAGATCAAAATTTAGATTCTCAGGGATCATAGCTGGTTAAATGATTTGAAGTTGGACGTATACTGGCAAACATTGTCACGATAATACGTTAATTTTTAGCCAATCGCCAGACAGTCAATCGATAATAACAGAAAAATCAAAAAAGAAATGGGGTCGAAATCTGGCATTTTTCCAGATCTCGACCCCAACTAATTTAGCTACTTGTTGTAGTAATTATCTAAACTTTGATGCGATCCAACGGAACATTTTCTTTTCCTTTTCCCAGAAAAATGAGAACTGGCCTAGAAGAAATCCGTATATCAATAGCAGCGATTGATATGTAGGGAAGATGAAAAGAATATAGGTAATTGTTTTCAACCACATGGGTGTGGCGTCATCATATCCGAGCAAATGAAAGAGCCCTTTGCGGAGCCAAACCACAGAAGAGCCTGACAAACTGAAAACGGCTAAAACCAACAAAACCTGTCTGGTTGTTTCCAAACCCCATTTTTCTTGCATTTTTCCCAACCAGGGCTGCGCGTTTTTTGTCATCGTTTCGTAAGCTTGTCTATCAAATTTTTTTGCAAAGAAAGCATGCAATCGTCAATATCCCAGTATTGTAAAGAAGGTTTAATGATGATCCACGTCATTTGATATGTAAAGAACGACTCTTGGTAATTTTACTTAAATCAGTTATTCCGGTAGTCAGTCCTACTTTTTTTCAATAAAATGGGTGGCATCTTCAAGTGAAGTTTCCATCACTTTTTTCACTTCCTCAATTTTTGTTTTCTGATCCTTCAAATATGTTGTGGCCTGTTCTGCCGTCATGCCTTTTAGCGTATCAGCTTTGTACTGGTGCATCCAACCCATCATTTCATGATCAGCTTTTTCTAGTTTTTGAGAAATTTCTATCGCCATCTTTTTACGCGAATCCAGCTTGCTATCGGTCTTTTTAGATAACAGACTGTCCAATGACTTGATCTCTTTCCCAACTTTCGTTTTCATGATCATCAGATCATCCATTCGAGGCATGATGCTGTCATGGATGGCCATAATTTCCGCCGTTCGGGGATCCCCAGCGTGTTCGTGAGACATCGGATCGTGATCGGCTACTTCTTTTTCCTCTTGTTTTTCTTTTTGATTGCAGCTCAAGATAACAGACGCCATGAGAAGCAACGACATGATATGTTTAATCATAATGTCAAGTCAATGATTTAGATATGTTATTCAGCGAATCGGACGCTCGCCCGAGTTCTTTGTTTAAAACAAAAATCCCAACTGGATGAGCCCGCGGGAGTGAGCTTGGACGAAGTCAGCTGAAAGCTTTTGAGCTACTGGCGTTTGAAAATTTACGCCTAAAGTCCAGCGTTCCGAAAATAGGGTTAACCCTGCCGTGGCGTTCACAAGATATCCGCCCGTTTCCAGCACTTCCTTTCCATCCTGACGTCCTTTTTCGCCATTTTCACCATACACGCCTACACTTGGCGTCAGGGTTAGTTTTCCAGCCTGAAAGGAGCGGTATATATCAACAGTTCCAAAAACCTGATTTCCGAACCTGTAGTTTTCTGCATTTTCGGTATTGAATTTTCTGGAAACGTTGGTAGATAAACCCCACTGATCTTTATTAAGTGTGTAGAAAACGTTCAGGATGAAGTCGGTACTTCCCGTTCCGGACTGAAAATTTGGATTAGCAACTTCGGCTGTGTTGTTTTCATCATACTGAAATTTGCCGGTAGGCAGCTTCACCCCACCTCCGACCATTAAAGTATGGTTGAAAGATGTGGCCTTTTCCTTATCCATGAAGGTGTTGAAAATATTGTAGTTAGCCAATACCGTCGCATCTCCAATACCATTTTGCTTTTTGGTTTCAGAAGTTGTGACCTGTTTTGCAAAACGGTAAGGAACAAATGCCATCACCTGAACCCGCTTTACAGGGAAAAAACGACCATATAGTTCAGTGATATGGAAACTCTCCTCCGTTCTGAGTACATGACTGTCCGGATGTGTTACGAAGTTCAGACTCTGATATCTTACTCCTATCAACGACTTATGCGACTGAGGCATCAACCCGAAGTAGGATCCGCTATTGGAACAGCCACATGCGTCGCAGGCCTTTGCAGTCGTATTTGTGATAATTAATATAATAACAAGACCAAGTATCTCTTTGATTTTCATACAATTGAAGTTAATTAGATGTGCCGATGCCCGGATCAGAAAACCGTTTGTCCTGGGTAAATTGCTCATCGCTTAAAGTTCTTAAAAATGCAATAATGGCAAGCTTCTCAGTTCCTGTCAAACGGATTCCCGGATTTTGAGGGTCAGTCAACAACAAAGGATCCAGCGTCGGATTGGGAAACATTATATCTGTGGTACTGCTGTTCTGGTCATTGGCGTAATGATCCAAGACCTCGCTCAAAGCAGTAAATCTTCCGTCATGCATATAAGGTGCCGTCAGACCAACATTTCGCAAGCTGGGTACTTTGAATTTGTACTTGTCTTCTTCATTTAACGTTACATCATATCGGCCTTTGTCATCAATTAGCTTATTAGGTGTTAATCCGTTATTCCGGAAGCTGTAATCCGTAAAAAGCTCACCGGTATGACAGGAACTGCATTTTTGCTGAAACAACTCCATCCCCTGTTTTTCCTGGGTATTCAATGCCGAAGCATCTCCCAATTTATAATAGTCATATTTTGAAGTGGCCGAAACCATCGACAGCATAAATTGGGATAAGGCTTTAAGTGTTCTTTCGGATGTGATTTCCTCAGTTCCAAAAGCGGCTTTGAACATTTTGGGATAATTAACAGCTTTTGAATTGCCTGTCGCGGGCGTGTTTGTGAGTTTAAGTATCACATTGTTCATCGTCTCATCCATCTCGACCACATTCGTTATGGGAGCGATAGGGGCAAAATCCAGATCATGAACGCCGCCGTCCCAGAAAAACGAAGTGTTCCAGGCCATATTCTGTACAGCAATCGAATTCCTGATACCCAGCCGATCATCCACACCATGGCTCAAACTGTGTCCATGATGCGTGAAGGCAAAAGCTTGTTGGTGACAGGTTCCGCAGCCGATGTTTCCCGTTCTTGACAAAATCCCATCGTAAAACAAAAATCTTCCCAACTCCACACCCTCTTCTGTCAATGGGTTTTTGGAAAAATCGTATACGGGATCAGGGAAGTTGGCAGGTTTGGTCCACGTGATGGGAGTGGGGCCAGTAGGTTCCGGTTCAGGGCTATCCTCCCGCTCCGGTTTACACGAAGCGGCGAGAATAACGATGGGCATCATGAAGTATAAAACGGACTTCTTCATGCATTCAAAACCTTTATATGGAACCTTAATCCGCATGAATATGGTCTAAACTAAACATAGTTGAATAGTTTTTCGAAATATTAAGTGAATAGTCGGTGAACATTACGCTTGGATTGGCGGCGATGCTTACCTGCGTACTACCGTTAAATATTTTTAACGCATCTACCATCAAATGTACTTCCGGACTTAACTCCTTCGTTACAGTCGCTTTCTTTCCACCAAAATCAACTTTTACCGTTCTCAAGTTGTTGATAGTCTTCGTGGCATAACCTCCAAAAAAGCCAATATGATACTGAAATTGACCGGTTGGCACGGATGCAACAGAAGAGCCTTCCAACATCAGGAAAATATAACCCGAGTTCCATGCCCAGTACATCGCGTTCGGATTTTGAGGATCCAAAACTCCGGTTCTTTTTGATACATCAGAAACGCTTCTCAAGCTATCCACACCCACCACAAACTCAACTCCAGTGTAATCTGCGGAAGGGACATTTTTAAGATTTACTTCCTGAGAATCCTCATCTTCTTCTCTGATCAGAAAATAGCTGGAATCCTGAGGAACCACGTAGCTTGACCCGTCCGCTTTCAGCAGCTTGATATTGGAGATATAGTAGTTAAGCTTGGAAATTGTAAAAGTTTCTCCGGCAGCATTGGTATAATTGTCGGTATTCAATTTTAGATCGCGGTCACCAACGATGTTATCATATTCAATTGTGATCTCTCCGGTAGCTCCTGGCTCCGCCGCCACGTCATCGTCTGAACATGAGGTTAATACAATACTGGAGGCCGAAAAAAGTACACAAAAGGCAAGCAAAAATATATTTTTCATTTTTGGAAATTCATTAATAAATAAGCAGAATTGAGGAAACCAACAGATATCATGACCTGCGATGTGGAACATCTAAATACCACCTCACTAAAGTCAATGCATCGTTACAATACGGACCTCTTTTAAAAAATAAGAAAGCAAAAGTGATCAGGCCACGCAGGGTGGATGAAAAATATCGTCAGCGGCAAGACGTGCCGCATAGGGAGATTTGTAGCTAAACAGGGAGACGTTTTCAGCAGGGAAAAACGTTTGAGGTTGCAGGCGGAAAGCGTACACTTCCGAGTTTACCGAGGTATCAATCACCTTATTCAGAAGATTCTGTTCGGCTCGCTTTTTTTCCTGTTCTTCCAGCGATTTCAGCTTTTTAGCAAGGTAACATTTGCCGTTACAGTTGAGCATAGGTCTGCTTCTGTTAACGCAAAGATTGGCGGCAATATAGTCGCGGCGAATTTCAAAATCCAGATATAACAACGGTATTACCCATACTTTGATCAGCATGAGGCTTAGAAGGCCTAGGGCAACGGTTTGTCTGGTAAGTTGGTTCACAGATACTAAACGAATCCAATATCAGATTCTGTATTTTGCCTCAAAGGTAAGGCCTAAAATTTTTAAACTATAATTTTATTAAATCCTTATTTCAGATTGTTGAAAGGATGAATGCCTCTGTTAATTCCTCCTGTAAGCATGCCATGCCCTGGAATTGTGTTGGTTCAGTTGAATGCTCTTTTTATAAATCCTCCTATAAAACTTCCTGAAAGCGTCGGGAAAATAGATATATATGTTGCAAAATCTGCAATGTCTCTATGTTCGGGGACGAGCGTTGCGGTGCCAGTGAGCAAGAAATACGAAATCATAGTGGAAGTACCTTGAATAAATGCCAATATCCAACCTTTCCGCGGTTCCAGCCACCCGATGATCACACTTAATAATGTATTGACAAAAATCGGTAAATGGATACTGTCGCTATAACAGTTGCTTACTGCAATGATGACGCCGAAGAGTAAAGCTATTGGGATGTTTCTTAACAACGTGGGAGAAGAATAAATAGGCATAGAAACGTATACAGTATTTGATCACGCAAATATATTCATACAACCCACAGCAACGACAGATTTTTGAGACAACTTTTGATCAAAATGAGGTATTAGTGCAATTTTAAAGTAGGCAGGGAAACTGACTTTGGATGGTAGCTACAAGAGTAATTTTTCTATATTTGCCGCTTAAACAATATGGAGGGTTTTACTCCGTTTATGTTCAAAGCCATTCTATTGGCCACGAGCCGATTGTTATTTGCTAAACTTATCACTTTTCACCGTTTAATATGATGCTTCTTCAAGCACTTGCTGACTCTACTTTGGTGACGCCCTCAGCAGACCCGGGGCTTTCTCTTTTTGACCTGCTTGGAAAAGGCGGATGGGTAATGTTCCCGTTGGGATTGTTATTTCTGGCCACATTATTTTTGATTATCGAGCGCTTTCTGGCCATCAGCAGCAATGGTAAAATCGAAGGGCAGTTTGTGGACAACGTAAAGGATTTTATTCAACAGGGAAACCTTAAATCTGCGGAGTCACTTTGCCGCAATCAGCGTAACGCCGCCGGTCGGATTTTTGAAAGAGCGATCGGGAGAATTGGGTATCCTATTAAAGATATTGAGACAACCATAGAGAACGCAAGTCAGATTGAAATTCAGAGATTGGAAGGAAATCTGCCATATCTGGGTGTTATAGCTGGTATTGCGCCGATGCTAGGTTTTGTGGGAACGATTGCTGGTATTATCCGTATTTTCTACGATATATCTGTTTCTAACGACTTTAATATCAGTACGATCGCGGGTGGTATGTATGAAAAAATGATCACGTCCGGAACGGGTCTGATCCTTGGTTTGGTTGCATATGCCGCGTATCACCTTCTGAATATGAAAATCGACCGTTTCACTTTGCGTTTGCAAATGGCTGCTTCCGATTTCATTGACGTTTTGCAAAAACCGGTAACATCCAAAGGATTATAGGGCTGAGAGGTTTGAATGTTATTTTCTCTCAATCCTCGTCCGAGACCCCGGTTCATTCTCTCATTCACTCATTGAAATTCTTTGTATGAAAATACGTCGTAAGGGTCGGTTCGCGCCGGAGGTGTTCACACACTCGCTCAACGATATCATGTTCTTTCTATTGCTTTTCTTTTTGATCATCTCCACGATGTCAAATCCGAATGTGATTAAACTGATGCTTCCCAAAGCGTCGGCTACACAACAGATGTATAAGAAGCAGATTACACTGTCTATTGACGAAAATAAGGCATACTTTATTGATAAAGAGCCCGTTGCCGCCGATATGCTGGAATCGCAGCTTCAAAGCATTTTTGCAGGCGCAGAAGACAGGACCATCGTGCTTCGTGTTGATAAAACAATCGCAGTTCAGGATTTGGTGGACGTGCTTCAGATTGGCGCCAAGCAGGATATCAAAATGGTGATGGCTACCGCAAAATAGAAATTGGAATTATAAGTCAATATAAAACGAGCTTTGTCGATTTCCGGCAAAGCTCGTTCGTTTTATGATTTTGCGCTGGCGTAAATTTGCTCGACAATTTCCTGCAAAATCGCTCCTTCTTCTGCGTTGCAGATATTTGACGGTTTTCCATCGCAAGCATCCAGAAAAGCCTGTATATTCAGCAGCTGACTATCCGTTGCATTCAGAAATGGAAAATCTACATTGACCAGCTCGCCAGACACCTCAGTTGATATTGACAAGGGATATAGCGTTGCGCCGCCTTTGTCGCCAAAGACTTCGAGGTTGGTAATTTCTTCTTCTTTCTGATTCAAAGCAAAAGAGCAGGACAGCATCAGACTGATATTGCCGGGCAGAGATAAGTATGCAAAACACGCATCTTCCACTTCAAAGGCGGAAGGGTCCCAGGAACCCTTGAGGCCTTTACCGCCAGTTTTTCCAATAAAATCATAGGTATTCGCCAGGATTTTTTCAGGTGCCTGATATCCGGTCAACCCCATGGCCAGATCCAGAACATGCACGCCCAGATCTATCAGCGCCCCGCCACCCTGAATGGTTTTGTTGGTGAAATTTCCCCAGCCCGGAATTCCCCGGCGTCGGAGATAATTTGCTTTGATGTGGTATATAGCGCCTAATCTTTGTTCGATTGCTAATTTTTTCAGTGTGACATATTCGGTAGAATACCTTCTCTGAAAGTTATATGCCAATACCGAACCATTTTTCTTAGCCAGGTCAGCCATTTCTCTTGCTTCCTTCGCGTTGATGCCTGGCGGTTTTTCGCATAAAACGTGACACTTATTTTCCAAAGCCTGCATCGTAAAGCGATGGTGGAGATAGTTTGGTGTGCAGTTGATCACCATATCTGGTTTCACGTCCGAAGCAAACATGTCCGAAGGATCATCATATGCACCTGAGATTGCATGCTTGTCGGCAAGTTCCCGTGCTTTCACAATATCCCGACTGCAAACAGCCACGACTTCGACTTGATCAGACAGGTTTTTTAGCGCAGGTATATGGTTTTGGTCGGCAATATGGCCTCCACCAATAATGGCAGCTTTGTAAATATGAGTACTCTGAGACACGGTGATATTGATAAGGAAGTATTAAAGAATCTTTCGACAGGGATAAAAGAAAGAAATTAATCCATTAAACGAAAATGCATCGGGCGTCAAGCACCGGCTCTGTTTGAGGATTGGTATTACAGCTTGAATGAAAATGCGTCTTTGAAAACAAAATTTATGCAGGTTTGCCGTACATAATGTAAAAAATATTTGTTAATATGTAAAGTAAACTTTACTTTTAGATAAGTTTTAATTTCACCAAAAACACCCGATTCTATGCAAACCAAACTGCTCTTGCCCAACCGCTTCAAACGCCCGGGTTGGTTCATTTTTGTGCCGTGTCTGATAGTGGTCTGTATGCCATTCTTTTTACCAGAAGATTCTAATTTAAATATTTTTAATGCTCACAACATCCTATCGAGGTGGACTTTGTTTGAATTTCCGAATTCGGGCGAATTTTTTACCCCTTGGAAAGTAAAAGAAGAGAACTTTGCTGATGAGATTTTTATGTCCCTTACTGCGATTGGATTCTTTTTTATTGCTTTTTCGCGGGAGCGCATTGATGATGAGCGGATAATGAGCGTCAGGCTAGAGTCTTTATTGTATGCTTTCTACGGGCAAATTGCTGGATTTTTGATAATCCTGTGGTCGACATATGACTTTTCGTTTATGTTCGCACTATCATGGAATATGTTGACGGCTCCACTGATATTCCTGATTAGGTTTCATTGGGTGGTTTATTTGAGGCCTTACTGGGAAGAAAGGAGGGTTGCTGTATGAAAAATACCATTCATGTCGAACGGGCAATTAAACGCATTACACAAGCGAATCTGGCCGAGGCTATTGGTGTATCTCGTCAAACGATCAATGCATTAGAGTCGGCGAAATACCTCCCGTCTATTGTATTGGCGATGAAAATTGCCGCGTATTTTGGAAAATCAGTGGAGCAGATTTTTGAACTGGAGGAGGGTGATTAAAGTACTAAGCCCGGACAATAACCTAGGTTGTCCGGGCTTAATCTATCGAAGATTGCCATCTTTACTCTTGAATAATTCTCCCTGTATTATATCGATAGTTTTGGAATTTGGCGGGAGTTTTTGCGTCTAGAGTTTTAACCATAATCACTCCATTGGTACCATTAATTCCATAGATTGAAGTTGCAGCTGCTCCCACAATCTTGTTTATACTTGTGATGTCTTTTACATTGATTTGAGCGAGAGCAGCAGTTCCTCGTTGTTTCAACGCTACGCCATTTAAAATAATCAGAGGATCGCCAGCAAACGAGGGGATAGTAATGGCGGAGGGCTGGACTTCGGGATCGGCAGTTTGCCTGGGATTTGCGATTGAACCCTGTCTTTTATCCGTCGTTTTTTCTTCCTCCAGAGCAAACATAATCGGCAAAGTATATTCCATTGCAATCGGCTTACCGTTTTGCAAGGCCGGATTCCATTTAGGCATATTGTATATAACCCTTACGGCCTCTTCGTCCATACCGAACCCTATTCCTTTGATGATTTTTGCATTACTGGTTTTTCCATCCGCGTCCACCATGAATGACAGGATCACCCTTCCTTGCACATGGGCTTTTGTTGCACGTGTAGGATATTTTACATTTCGAGCTATAAATTTATACATCTCTTCTGACCCACCGGGAAATTCCGGGTAGCTTTCAACCGGGACAAATGCACTTGATTTTGTATCTTTTGTATCCTGATTTTTCTGCGGATTAACTGAAGGCACATAACCCACAACAACGACTTCGTGAAGAGAATTAGCATCCTTTTTGTCAAGTATCTTTTTGTACTGCGTTTTACCTGCGACTAATGGGATTTCTGCTGATTTATAATGAAGGTGGGATACAACCAGAACACTATTTGCAGGAATATCTTTCAATTCAAACCGACCGTCTTCATCGGTCGCTGTGCCCTTAGTTGAGTTTTTAACGATCACAATCGCCCCTGCAATTTCATGTTTGTTGTTTTCAATGATTACACCTTTTACTGAAACATTTTCGGCTTTAACGGAATTTGGCTCGATTGCTGTCTCGGCTGTTGGCATGTTTTGAACAACGGATTGTGAAGTTGCCGTGATGTTGGTTTTTTGATATGCACCTGAAGTAATTGCAGTGGTTGGTGCATTTTTATCCTCAATATCGATACGTTCCCGCGCGGCCGTCAGGAAAACTGCCAAAACAACAACAGGAATGATAATCGAATATTTGCTTAAAAGCCAGCGCGAAGTACGATGCTTGTAAATCATTTGAATTCGGATTTTAAGTAAACGGGAATTGAAAAAGTGGTTTGTCAGCGATTGGACAGGTGCATTAAGCGCATAGGAAACCAGGAAATTCGAATATGCATTTCTGTTAGGAACTTCTGCGTCGGCCAGAAACTCGTGTACCTCCTGCAGGGCGTTCTTATAGAGCCAAAGTGCGGGATTAAACCAAAATCCTACTTTCAACAGTTCAACAAAGACGATATCCCAGCTATGTCGCTGCTTGATATGAATCAGCTCATGATTCAATATGGTTTCCAGATGGTGTTCATAGTCATCTTTAGTCAAGAAAAGCCATTTAAAAAAAGAGAAGGATCCCGGTTTTCTTTCTTTACCTGATTCGTTGTCAAGAAAAACTATCGAATATTCTTCAAAATCAATAACAGTGTTTAGGTCAACAACTTTTCGAATATTATTCAAACCTCTCAGGAGCTGGAAAATCATGATTCCAAACCCAAAAAGGTATATAACGATCAGGGGTTGCGACCAGTCGAAAACAGCGCGTGAATCGGTTACGGGAGTTAGGTAGCTTAGTGGAACGGCTTGCGATACGATAGCAGAGTTGTAAGCGCTTTCTGATACAGTTACAACAATTTCATCGGACGGAGATGCAGGTAATTCAATCAATGGCAACGCCCATGATATGATCAAAGTGGTGATAAGGTAAACCCGGTTCCACTTGAAAAAAGTGTGTTTTCGAAACAGCAGCCAGTAACAGGCATAAAACAATATCCAATAAAGATTGACTTTAACCAGATACGGAAGTGTTTCGAAAACGTTCAGGGCTATTATTTAGTAGTAACTTGAACAACTCCGTTTTTTCCTGCTTCACCATATTGTTCGACTGCATATTTATCTTTTAATACGGTAACGGATTCGATCGAATTGGGATCCATTCCTTTTAATGTGGTGCCGTCCTTTTGTAGTTCACCGTCAATTACATATAATGGTTGGTTTTCACCAGTCAGTTCATTTACTTTAATTTGAACACTCGTTTCGTCGTCAGCCTCTGTAGAAAACGTTTTCTTTGTTTTTTGCTGGTACTCCTTTAGCTGGAAGTTGATAGGTAAATTATATCTCACATTGACAAGTTGACCGTTTTGTCTTGCAGGGGTCCATTTTGGGAAAGTTTTAAGTACTCTGACCGCTTCTTCGTCACATCCAAAACCTATTCCTTTAAGCACCTGAATGTCTGCAATTTCTCCTGTTTCTGTTACGACGAATGAAAGGAATACGCGTCCGCTTACATATGCCCTGGCAGCGGCTGCGGGGTATTTTATATTATTACTAAGGTGTTCATACATAGCCTTGATGCCTCCTGGAAACACGGGCTGGTCTTCCACAACAGTGAAGATCTTTTTGCCTTTCAGGATATCATTAGGGTTGGTCTCCTTCGATACTTCGCTTCGTGAAATCTTTTCCGTTACTGGTTCCTTATCAGGCTGTTTTGCCTCACAACCTGCTATGATTAATGCAATGATGGATATACTGCCAATAGTAAGCGCATAGGTGGCCAACAGCCATTTCGAAGTCCTGTTTTTGTAGATCATCTGGATTCGGGATTTGATTTGTGATGGTTTGAAAAAGTGGTTGGTAAGTGATGCTATTGGCGCATTGAGGGTATAGCTCACTAAAAACCGCGCATATGTTTCCCTGTTTGACGCTTCCACATCAGCCAAAAACTCGTGTACTTCCTGCAGGGATTTTTTGTAAAGAATCAAAATCGGGTTAAACCAGAACACGATCTTGATGGCTTCAATCAGAAGTACATCCAAACTGTGTTTTTGCTGCATATGCACCATTTCATGACGCAGGATATCATCAAAATGATTTTCATAATCATTAATATTGACCACGATCCATTTCAGGAAAGAGAACGAGCCGATATTGTTGTTGTTGATAATGACCACATTGCAATCTTCCAATTCGACCATTTCTCCCTGGTTAAGAAAATTGCGTAACAATTGAAGATGGCTCATGAATTTGATACTCATCCATACAACGCCTGCTATATATAGCACCCATAAGAACTCGCTCAGAGTGAAAAGGCTATCACTATTCTGGGTCGCAGTTATCGTTATAGCGGGCGCCGTTGCCACATATATTACGGGAAGAACCGGAGCCTGTTCGGGATAAATGACAAAAGGTAACAGAAAAGATGCTACGAGTGACCCTAACAGATAAAAGCGATTCAGTACAAAAAACGTTTGCTTCCACAGAAACAATCGATAACATGCGTAAAATAAGGTCAGATATAAGCTGACCTTGCCGATATAAATCAGGGTCTCCATAGCTCGTAGATGGTTATTGTTCGTTCTTGTGGTCCTCTATCATCTTCATGATCTCATCCAGATCGCGCGTATTCATATCATTTTCTTTCACGAAAAATGACACTAGATTGGACAGCGAATTGCCAAAGTAATTGCTCATGAGCTGAGACATTTCGTGGCGTTTGTACTGCTCTTCTGTAATGAGCGGAAAATATTCATGCGTTTTTCCGAAGGCGGTATAGCCTACCACTTCTTTCTTTTCCAGTATCCGCACTATTGTAGATACAGTATTGTAAGCCGGTTTCGGTTCCGGCATTTCTGCGAGTATATCCTTGACAAAAGCTTTTTTCAATTGCCACAAAATTCGCATGATCTCTTCCTCGGCTCTTGTTAGTGTTTTGATTTCCATTGTAGTGAATTATAGGTAGTTGTATTCGTTTTCCTCCTCAGGGAGGAGTTAATCATTTTCCCGTATCCTCCAATTCAGAAATTGGACTCTTTTTCAAAGCAATAATCTGTTTCGGGACGCCTTTAATAGGTCTTACCTGACTCTCGAAGCCGACAAAACTAACAATCAACTCAGCGGAGTCGGGTGCGGTTATCTTGAAGTAGCCGTCGGAATTTGTTGTCGTTCCCCGCTCTATTCCTTTAACCAAAATTGATGCTCCTGGTATGGCTGTTTTATCGGAGTCATTTGTGACCCAACCTTCCACATCGATATTTTCTCCGGAATGATTTTTCTTTTGACACCCTGTCATTAGTAACGAAAAGGCTCCAATCAATACTGCCACTAAAATAATTGCGCGGCCCGTCTTTTTTAAATAAGATATATTAGTCATAATGATTGATTTTTAATTTGTGACGACGATAAAATGATTCGCATGCGAGACACCATATTAATTGCTGCCTATTAGTACTATTCGTTGTTTCAATTCTGTATTTCAAATTTACGACTATTAATTTAGTTTCAAAACTATTTTCTTAGTTATTTGAAATTTGATATAAAAAAACTGTCTGCAGGTCATACAGACAGTTCTCTCAAATAATATTTTGAACCTATACCTGGCTCAGTTTCACGGTATTAGTTTTGCGCGCTTTGGAAACGGGCATGCTCAACGTATTTACAAAAATATCGCCTCTTTTCAATTCGCCCTTCTCAACAAGAAACGCTTTGATGTCCTCGATCAAAAGATCCGTGGAAACTTCCTGATCTTTGTCGTAGAAGAAAACTTTTGTTCCCCAGTACAGTGCCAATTGGTTCATTAACACTTTGTTAGAAGTGAAGATATACAAGTTAGCTTTTGGACGGTGGTGAGAAAGTCTGAAAGATGTATATCCCGAACGGGTAATGCCGATAATTGCAGCAGCATTTGTATCGCGGGCCAAACGACAGGCACTCATTACGACATTGTCGTTCAGATTATGTTCGCCTGGGTTTTCATTTACATATGAGTGGTATTTGAAATAAACAGAATCAGTTGCCTGTTCTACCTTTTCAATGGTATGAGTCATGCTTTCGACCGCTAATACCGGATATTTACCTGAAGCAGTTTCAGCACTTAGCATTACCGCGTCAGCTCCATCCAATACGGAGTTCGCTACATCGTTTAGTTCAGCGCGTGTTGCACGTGGGCTATCAATCATGCTTTCAAGCATTTGCGTTGCAACGATAACCGGCTTACCAGCTTTGTTACATTTCTCTACGATCATTTTCTGGATCATAGGAACTTCTTCTGCAGGAAGCTCAACGCCCAGGTCGCCACGGGCTACCATGATAGCATCCGTTGCTTCGATGATAGCGTCGATATTTTCGATCGCCTCAGGTTTTTCGATTTTGGCAACCACTTTTGAAAGTTTGCCTCTTTCCTTAATATATTCTTTCACGCGAGTGATTTCATCCGCTGTTCTAACAAACGAAAGCGCGATCCATTCAGCGTTATGTTCAAGACCGAAGTCAAGATCTTCCCAATCCTTTTCAGTTACCGAAGGCATGGATACCTTCGTGTTAGGCAGGTTAACACCTTTTTTAGACTTCAGATAACCACCGTAAATAACTTCCGTAATTACATCACTTGCGGTGATTCCGGTAACCAAAACTTCCAGTTTACCGTCATCCATCAATATTCTGTCTCCGATTTTTACGTCGTTGTACATTCCATCATATGGAGTACTTACCATTTCGGCAGTACCAACTACCGGAGTGTTCGTCAATATCAACTTGTGACCTGCTTCAATAAGAACGCCATCTTTTTCGGCAACCATACCGATACGGATTTTTGGTCCTTGCAAATCCTGTAAAATGGCAAGGTTCAACCCATGTTCTTCATTTAGTTCACGAATAGTATTTAATCTGGCAAGGTGATCCGCATGCGTACCATGGGAAAAATTAAGTCTGAAGACGTTCACTCCGGCCTTTGCCAGCGCGTACAACATTTCTTTTGATTCTGATGCAGGACCAACGGTTGCTACGATTCTAGTTTTTTTGGAAGACATATGTTAATTGTGCAGTATAAAATTATATTAGAAGCAGTCCACGTCAATGACGACATTTATGCTTTTTAATGTTTTGTCAGTCAGTATATCAATTACTTTTTCTTGTATAAATGACTTTGCCGCCTTAAAATTAATCTTTTCTCTCTCAAGTTTAATGAGAATATCTAACAAAAACTGATTTCTTACTCTTTCGACCAGCGGAGCCTGGGGTCCTAAAACCCTGCTTTTTCCCAGATTCTCGATCAATTTGGCGGCCAATTGATCCGCAGCGCGCTTGCACACAGCCGAATCAAAGTGTTTGACGGTAAGTTTTATAAGTCTTGTAAAAGGTGGATAATTGTATTCCTGTCGCTCCTTTACCTCTTCCAGATACATACCTTCGTAATCGTTATTGACGATACGTTCGAGCAGAGGCTGGGATGGATTATTGGTCTGTATCAATACTTTACCTGGCTTGTTAGCCCTTCTACCGGCACGTCCGCTCACTTGTGTAAGCATCTGGAAGGCTCGCTCGGAAGCTCGGAACTCTGGAAAATGGATAATGCGATCAGCGTCAAAAATGCCGACCATGCTGACGTTATCAAAGTCCAGCCCTTTGCTCACCATCTGCGTTCCTACGAGGATATCCACATTTCCGCCCTCAAATTCCTGAATAATCTGCTGATATGCATTTTTTGCTCTCGTCGTATCCATGTCCATTCGCAGCACCCGCGCTGATGGCAATAGAATACTCAGTTCGTCTTCGATTTTCTCGGTTCCGAAGCCCATCGTTTTCACTTTTGGAGAACCGCAGGACGGGCATATACGAGGTACCTCCTCTTTTTGACCGCAGTAGTGACACCGAAGTTCCTTTACTTTCATGTGATAAGTAAGGCTCACATCGCAGTTGGAACATTCCGAAATCCAGTTGCATTCCTCACACTGCAGGTATGGAGAATATCCTCTCCGGTTTTGAAAAAGTATCGTTTGCTCCTTGTTTTCCAGATTGATCTTAAGGTGCTCCATCAAAACAGACGAAAACTCATTCTTCATCTGTTTCTGCTTTTTCTCAAGTTTGGTATTGATCAGTTGAAAGGTTGGTAAGACAGCATTACCATATCTTTCCTTCATTTCGACGAGTCCGTACCGATCATTTTTGGCGTGGTAATAACTTTCCAGTGAGGGAGTTGCGGATCCAAGAAGTGCCTTACCCTTATGCATGTACGCCATGACAACAGCCACGTCGCGGGCGTTATATCTCGGTGCGGGATCAAATTGTTTGTAGGAAGTTTCGTGCTCTTCGTCGACGATGATCAGGCCAAGATTATCAAACGGCAGGAATATGGCGGAACGCACCCCGACGACAAATTGAAATTTACCATCTAATATGCCTTTCCAGACTTCAACGCGTTCATTATCAGAGAATTTGGAATGATATATACCCATAGCATCTCCAAAAACCTTCCTAAGGCGAACCACGATTTGGGTTGTCAGCGCGATTTCAGGAAGAAGGAATAATACTTGCGAACCACTGGCCAACACCTTTTTAATAAGCTCTATATATACTTCAGTTTTTCCACTTCCGGTAATGCCATGAAGTAGCGTAACTTCCTTACTTTGAAACTGTTCCTGGATCTGTTTTAACGCCGTGTCCTGAGCGCCGGTCAGATTGATTTCGGCATTTGAGCCTGCCGGAATATCGTCAAAACGGGAGATGAATATCTCAAATTGCTCGAATATCCCTTTTTTGATCAAGGTTTTTAGAGATGATTCCGAAAACCCGTTCTCTTCTGAAAATGTTGATTTATCAAGACCCTTCTGGTTGAGGTCGGGATTGTTATATACCGGAATAAAACTGAGATATCTTAAAAGTATATCAAGTTGTTTCGGCGTTTTTTCCAAAGCAGAAGTCAGTGCTACCAGCGCATCATTTGTGAGGAACGAAGCGGTCAGCCTGATTTTTTTGGCGACTTTGGGTTTGTATTTCTCTTTTACTTCTTCGAATAAAATAATCGCCCGCTTTCCTACCAGTGATTTGATAAGTGCCGTGACACTTTTACGCTCGAGCAACCTTTCGACCTCTTCGTAAGACAGCGCTTCCTGCTTTTTGAGTACTTCAACAACATCCCTTTCCTGATCGGTCAATATCTCATCATAATCAAACTCAGGATTATACTGAATTTTGGATTGACTCGTAATTTTCAAGCCTGCGGGAAGCGCGACGTTCATTACCTCGCCGATATTGCACAAATAATACTCGGCAACCCAGGCAAATAATTCGAGCTGACGTGCGGTTACGATCGCCTGGTCATCAAGTAATTCAAGGACATATTTTGCCTGATATTTAACTGGTGGCTGAGTATGAAGCCTTGCGACAATACCTGTGATAACGCGTTTTGAGCCAAACTGCACAATAACCCGCGCCCCGACTTTAATTTGGTCAGCCATTTCCCTCGGCACTCTGTAGGTAAACAAAGAGGGGATGGGAACCGGTAAAATCAGATCAGTGAAGTATGTTACTTCTTCCTCAAAAAGGGAGGCCATGTATTGTGCAGCGGTTGACTAGTAATTTGAAAGCAAAGGCAAGTTACGACTAAAAAACAGCAAAGTGAATTCAGAAGGGTCAGTTAGAGGATCAAAGAGGTGGCAAGCTCTGGAGCTATCTCCCAAGATATCATGGCATTGAAAAGACGTATATGACTGTATTTAGAAAGGTCATTTTCTGTAATTTCTTTTTCAAAAATGATCCCGGAATCTAATAGAGAAGATCTTTGAGTACCAATCAACAGGGGCTTGGATGGTGTATACCATTTCTCTCCATCAAACAAAGCAACGTTACAAAATGCACTATCGGTAACCATACCTCTTCGAATGATCAAAATCTCTTCCGCATCTTCTTTTTGAGCATACAAAGCATTCAATTCATCGCGGTTATCGTATTTGAAGGTATAATCGATATCGTCGTTATATACTTTTTTGATTTTGGATATTTCACGACGGGTATATATCGACCAATCAATTTTCTCGGCCTCTTTGGTATAGCTTACCCGGCATTTGTATTTCGTATTTGTCAGGTTGTCAGGTATTTGAATAATATTGGCAAGTTTCCAGTCGGGTTTTAACCCGTAGAGGTTTAATCTTGTACGATCCACTCTTGCCTGGTGGTAGTCCAGATTACAAAATTGATGATTTTCAAAACAGATGGTTTCAAAACAAGGAAGGTGTGGCATGCTCAAATGGTAGATATACTTTGTCGATTACTTCCTGATACTCGCTACGGGCATCGCTTCTTGCGGTAATGCCGCCACCACTTTTGAATATATATTGCTCCCCTTGTTTTTCAATAAAGCGAATCATAACGGCACTTTCGAAATTTTCACCGTCGAAATAACCCATCACCCCAGTATAATATCCGCGGTCATATTCTTCGGCTTCTTTGATGATATTCAAAGTGCTTGGCTTAGGCGCGCCGCATATGGAGCCAGCTGGTAAAAGTTTCCAGACAATATCCCCAAATTCCCGATCATATCCGGCAGGCAATGTTCCCGCGATTTCGGAACTGACCTGCAGTAAAGATTTTTGATTGGTTTTCAAGTGGTCAATATAACGATAGCGTTGTACCCATACATTTTCACAAACCATACTCATATCGTTTCTGATCAAATCCACAATAGTAGCGTGCTCAGCAGCTTCTTTTGGGTCTGATATGATTTTTTCTTCCGCATTTGGGATCGAGGCGTCAATCGTGCCTTTCATCGGGAACGACGAAATTCGGTTTCCTGTGATCCGGATAAATATTTCAGGCGAAAAGCAGACGAACTGATCCTTGAAATAAAAACGGTATAAGGCATCGGACTGCCTGAATATATCCTTCAAAGTCAGATCTGTATCCACCGGAGTGGGCATAGAAAGGTTGACAAGAAAGGAATTCCCTGCCTTGATGTTGGCAACTACTTTGTTAAATTTCGGTTGATATACCTCAAAAGGTAGTGGGCGTCGTGTGAAATGAAAGTCAATTTTATGGCTATCACTACCGCCCTGAAAATTGGTGAAACCGTTGAGGTTATATAAGATTTCATCAGGATTGATATCAGAAATTTGGTATGCCAGTGGCTTTTTCATGGCGTAGTCGACCAGAAAAACGAACGGGACGCCATTTTTCCCCCAAGCATTCAACCTTTTTCTGAAATTTTCCCCAATGTCGTTCAATGAATCAATAAATTTACGTTGTTGACGGCCCGTTGCGGACCATTTTTGCACGGCTTATGGCTAACAGAATTAGAAAATGCAAAGTTCTGCAATATCCGCTACGAAAATTCCTTTTTCCTAAAAAGACGATGAATTAAGGCATTATTAGTGGTGTTACTGAGTAATTAGTGAAAAGATGAAATACAGGATACCAGACAATGAGAATGAGATTTTGCCTAATCTGTTGGGACTTAGTTCTGAAACAAAAATTGGTTTAGCCGAATTTGAGGGCTTCGTTACCGCTGAGATTGTATTGACTGAATCGCTTTCAGAGCTGACGAGATTTGATTTAAAATACATTCTGAAAATACACCATCATGCTTTGAAACACTTATATTCCTTCGCAGGGAATTATAGGGAAGTTAATATATCAAAAGGGGGATTCGTATTTCCGGCTGCTAGATTTTTACCTCAATCCATGGAAAGTTTTGAGACTGAAATTCTGTCGAAACTGCCTGCAATATACTCCGAAAAGGAATCTTTGATCAAGGATGTCGCGAAGGTGCATGCAGAACTCTTATTTATTCATCCCTTTAGAGAAGGAAACGGAAGAACGGCACGGATACTTGCCAATCTTATGCTGAGGAAAGAAGGATATAGTCCTTTGAAATTTGAGCTGATTGAGATGGAGATGCGTGATTTTTATATATCGTGCGTGCAACAAGCCGCGAATCAGGATTACAGCTGTATGGAGAAACTTATACGCGAGATTTTTCCAGATTAATCTCGATCTTTTTCAAAACAGCAGCTGCATCCTTCGGAGAAATGGATATCCCTTCTATTTTAAAAGAAGCTATAGCTGAGTGGAGGATCTGTTTTCTTTGCGCAGAAGATGAGGTTGACTGTCTTGTTTTCATATGTCAAATTTAACAGTTTTTCAGATAGGATTCTTGCCAATTTAACAATTAAATGAGTCCTTGCATGACAACCCGTAAACAAATTTTAGCTGTCGCCGCAGAGCGTGCTGCCCTAGGCTTTCTTCCTTAATAACTATGGAGTTCTCGTTGGTTGAGAAAAGATTAATTTTACCTCATACTTTTTCTTCACTTTGGGCAATAGTTATAGTTGTTAGATGAATAACTTTGTAAACTATTGGGACAAAATCACAAAGTATTGAAGTAGAAGGGGAAATCATTTCATATACCTAAATACTTGATTGAATTTTTGCCAAACCGCACTTTTATTATTTATATCTGAGTTGACATCAATGCATATATACGATTTGATCATTATTGGCGGAGGTCCTTGCGGGCTTGCCATGGGAATCGAGGCGGCTCAAAACGGGCTTGATTATCTTATACTCGAAAAAGGTAACCTTACCGAGTCTATCAGGCGTTATCCTCGTCGGATGAAATTTTTCTCAACTGCAGAAAATATTGAGATAGGAGGCTTGCCATTTGCCATTTCTGAGGTGAAGGCGAACCGGAGTGAGGCACTTCAGTATTATCGCAAAGCGGCGGGGTACTACCATCTCAACTTCAAATTGTTTGTGACAGTCGATCGCACCGAAAAACAGGCCGATGGAATATTTGTGACCTATACCAACAACGGGGAGCTATTTTATTCGAAAAATGTGGTGCTTGCTACCGGATATTTCGATGTACCTCGTCAGTTGAACATTCCCGGTGAAAACCTTCCTCATGTTTCACATTATTATGACGAACCGTTTGAGTATTCATATACGAACGTCGTGTTGGTCGGTGGGTCTAATTCTGCTGTAGAAGCGGCGTTGGAATTGTACCGCCATGATGCCAATGTGACGATTGTTCACAAAGATGAGGATCTGAAAACAAAAGTGAAGTACTGGCTTGTGCCGGATGTGAAGAATCGGATAAAGGAGGGCAGGATAAAGGCTAAGTTTGACAGTCGGGTGACAGAGATAGAGACGGGGAGGGTCTTGATAAAAAACACTAAAACAGGTGAGGAAGAGTGGATGCCCGCTGATTTTGTGTTTTTGCTGGTAGGTTATTTACCAGACGAAACGCTATTGGCCCGTTGCGGTATTATGCTCAATCCTGAAACCAAAGTTCCAACATTTGACCCTGATACTTTTGAAACCAATGTGGCGGGACTATATCTCTGCGGAACGGTGATGGCGGGGTTATTTACCGAGAAGATTTTTATCGAAAATGGCAGAGACCATGCTGCCGCCATTGCGGATCACCTGATGGGGCGGGAGGTAAGAAAAGTAAAAGATTTGATCGATCGCATTTGAATATATTTTCGCGGTTCTGTCAGGCAAAGTAAATAAGAGGAAGAAAAAGAAGCTGCCAAAGTGTCTTATATGAAGACTTTGTCAGCTTCTTTTTTCCTTATGTTGCTTCGCGTGACACCTTAAAAGTCCACAAGCTGTAGTTTCTTCTTCGATTGTTTAATGGAAACTTTGTCGATTTTTCCAATAATCCCTTTGGCCCCCACCGCATATCCCACATTGCCAGCGAAACTAACGGAGTGAAATCCTTCGGTGCCAATTATCCTCCAGGTTTTTCCATAGTCGGCGGACGAGCTGCTTCCCGAAGGACCGACGGCCACGAGTACATAATTGTCTGCCCGGATCTGTGTATTTCCATTCCAGGTTGCATTCGTTTTGTGGTATACATCAACACATTCCTTCAAACCCGTTGGTTTTGTCATATTTTTGTTCAGCGTCCAGGTAATTCCTCCGTCCTCGGTCACCAACACATTTCGCGTGGAATCCGTCGTATTTTTATAGTCCCCACCGACAGCAATTCCATTCTTTTTGGACCAAAATCTTAAGCCAAATATACCGCTACTAGGGCCCGCAGGCAACGGCGTTTCTGAAGCCTTCCATGAGCGACCATAATCTTCGGACCGGAATATCCTCGCTTTTTCGCTTCCGCCCGTTCCTATAAACACATCTCCTTTCCCGAACGCGAGGATAGATGTTCCGCTGGCAGCAAAACAAGCTTCTCCGGGCAAGGCAAGAGGGCGGCTATCAAACGGGAGCTCCTGCCAGGATTTTCCATTATCGTCAGTAGTGAGAACGAATAACCGGCCATTTATCGGATCACCAAGGCAGATGCCCTTATCCTTGCTCCAGAAATCAATTCCATCCAAAAAAACCCCATTTTGTGTAGTCTGATAAACAATTTCCCATGTTTCGCCACCATCGGTCGTGCGGTATATGCGCGCTTTTTTGTCTTGTGCCAGGCCTGCGCTCATCGCTACTGCCGTGTGCTTATCAAAGGCATGAATGTCCCGGAAGTCGAGCGAGTCGCCACTTGGTATTTTAATGGTCGTCCATGATTTTCCACCATTAATAGTCCTGAACACCGTCCCTTGCGATCCCCCGATCCAGCATATGGTGGGAGTTACGGTGTGCACGGCGCGCATATTAACTTTTGTGTTGATATCAAGTATTGTCCACTGCGCATTTACTGCCGTTGAAAGACCGGAAGTGATCAGGGCAAATAGGCAAATTTGAATGTAAAGACCCTTAAAAAAATGATTTGCTTGTTGTTTTGGCACGGTATTTTTGGTTAATTGTATTCGAAAAAGTTGTTGATCACACAAAATAAAGAATTGCTATGAATAAGAACGAGAGATTTTTGATAGGTACAGTTGGAGCATTTTTAACTGGGATTGCCATCGGTTTACTAGTAGCTCCTAAAGAAGGAAAAGAAACTCGCAAGCTTATAAAGAACAAGGCAAATGACCTTGGTGATAATGCCAAGCAAAAATATGAGCAAGGACTCGATGAACTGGCCTTACTCACAGAGAAATTAAAAGATGGTTTCAACAAAAACTTCGATGTTGTAAAAGGCAAGGCAACTTCTGTTGCTGATAATGTTGGTGACCGTGTTAAAAGTGTGGTGAACAGCAACGCTTAATTTTTTAATTTTAGTGGATTATAGAAAGGTTGCCATCTTATAAAGATTGCAACCTTTTCTTTTTTAGTTAGGAATTTTAGCGAAAATGCCATCGACTAATTTGTCGATAGTTTCTTGTAAATCTTTTTTCTCGGGAAGTATCCCCTCGCCACCCCCTTGATATACCATTTTATTATCGGAGGTTTGCACTAAGTCGATCATCATAGTTCCTTCTCGGTAATAACCGACCACTACATCCTCGCTATGCCATGAGTAGTTTCGTTGGCCAATGTACGTCATTCTACCGTCGGTCCGGAAGTCTGTTTGGCGTGTCTGGGCTTTCTTTTCAACGGATATACCAATATTGATTCTCAAGGCTGGATCCTGCGCTTCATTAAGGCCACGCGCTTTGAGATTTCTGGATATTGCGGATTTGATATACTCCAGATTCTGACCAAACTTGGCAGCGATAGTATCACCTTTTGCATCCACTTGATAGAAGCCATAGGTGGGGTAGGATGCCAGATGGAAGTTTTCTTCGGATTTTGATTTAACGATGTTATATGAAGAGCCGCAACTAACGGATAATAATGCAAGGCCAAGAAAACCAAGAGTTGCAATGACTTTCATAAATCTTCGAGCTTGAGTAGTTATGGACTAAATTTGGTAATAACTTATCAGAAATGCAATATGATACTCGCCGCTGGAAGGGGTTTTGGCATGTTGTTCCTTACTGGAGGTACCAGTTGTCAGCGGTTGTCAGGGCATCCGACAATTGGCTTCCCCTGAAAATCGAATATCTTAATAATCCAAGTCAATATATTTCCGTTGCTAACAATCAAATGACATTTCCTGACAAACCTTGTCAATAATTGTCAAGAGTTATATCAGTAAGCTAGCCAATAACGCTGCCAAGCTCTTTCGCTGCAGCCATGCTGATGCCCTTGTAAAACATAAATTCATTCATAATTCGAATCTCATCTTCTTCCGTCTTTGCGTCCGCCAGTTGCTGCTGGCATATCTTCATCTTCTCTTCAATAAAAGCTTTCTTGAGACGCAGAATATTGATGAAAGCAGTTTTGTCTAAAACATCCGTTTCAAACGGGACGTATATCTCAAACTTATCTTTCCACAATTCGCTTAACTCATACTTTTCTGTAACCCAGCTGATGGCTAGTTCACGGATTTCAGTTTCCCGATGATTTAGAAAGTATTCGGTTTCCAACACCGCATTGTTTGCGTGGTGCTCTCGAAACAGATTGAGCAAATGTTGGAAGACCGGATCCTTGAACTCAATACCTTCTATTTCTCCCAAAACATACTGACAAACGGTAATGGTTGGTTCCAGTTCTCTCGCTCCATGTACCACCAGTAAACGGACAAAAGCCTCTTCCTGAAAATAGATTTTTCCGCGTTGGATGGGTTGTTCAGCGACTTCACTTCCGGGCAAGAAAAGGTCGGCAGGGAATTCATCAGGCATGCCTGCAGAGGGCGGCAGTTGTACACCTCCAAAAGATTCCGACCCTCTGGTCGTTTTCTCCTGTGATTTTTGCGTCTGCTGTTTCCTGATCAGCTTGTTCCCTTCCGAAATCAGCATTTGCTCATCCACCTTCATCATTTCTGACGTACGGTGGAAGAATATCTGTCTTTTAATGGAATCGGGAATTTTTACGATACTGTTCACCACCTCGCCAATAACAGCTGCCAGCCGGAAGGGATCGTCGCCCGCATCCTGCAATAATGTTTTGGTTTTAAAAGTGATAAAATCCTGAGCAGCGCTTTTGATGTATTTCTTGAATGCAACGGCCCCAACTTTCCTGACATAACTGTCGGGGTCGTCGCCGTCAGGAAAAAGAACGATACTCACGTTCAATCCTTCCTCCAAAACCAGATCCAAACCACGTAACGCAGCTTTTACACCGGCAATATCACCATCATAAAGAATGGTAACGTTGGGTGTAAATCGGCCGATGAGTTTGATCTGCTCGACAGTCAGCGATGTTCCCGAAGATGCTACAACATTTTCGATTCCAGCCTGATGCAAAGAAATAACGTCAGTATACCCCTCTACCAGATAGCAAAGTTCCTGCTGCCGAATGGCATTTTTGGCCTGGAAAATTCCGTATAGACTTTCGCTCTTGTGATAAACCTCGGTTTCAGGGGAATTTAAATATTTTGGTTGAGACTTATCCGCTTTAAGGATCCTGGCTCCGAAGGCGATCGGTTTTCCCGCCACATTGTGAATCGGGAATATTACGCGCCCACGGAAGCGGTCATATCCCGCCGTTTTGCTCCCTTCTTTCTGAATTAAAAGTCCTGCCTTTTCCAGAATTTCGGCGGAATATCCTTTATCCAACGCCTCCTTTGAAAAAGAATCCCAGTTATCAAGACTGTATCCCAGTTCGAATTTTTTTCGAATATCTTCTGTAAAACCTCGCTCCTTGAAATAACTCAGACCAATCGCCTGTCCTTCATCTGAATGATGCAGCTGGTGCTGGTAATAATTCTTGGCAAAATTGAGAATGATGTATAAGCTCTCGCGCGTATTCTGGCGCAGTGTCTCTTCATCGGTTGTTTCCTCTTCCTCAATTTCAATCTGGTATTTGTTCGCCAGATATCGCAGTGCCTCACCATACCCAACCCCGTCGACATCCATCACAAACTTGATGGAATCGCCCGCGGCTCCACATCCAAAGCATTTATAGATTTGCCTTACAGGATTCACGTTAAAAGATGGCGTCTTTTCATTGTGAAAAGGGCAGCAAGCAGAGTAGTTCGCGCCCTTCTTTTTGAGAGACACGAAATCCCCGACCACCTCCACTATATCGGCAGTTTGTTTAATTCTTTCGACGGTGTCGGGATTAATTCTCATTTTTTTACAATTGTATTATACCAATTTAGTCCTAAGCCTTGCTTACAGCAGCTTTTTTCTTGTCCAAGCGCATGTTCAGCAATTCAACAAAGAAAGAAAATGCCATCGCGAAGTAGGCATAGCCTTTCGGGATCTCGTAATGGAACGCCTCAGCAACCAACAAAGTGCCAATCATTAACAAAAATGAAAGCGCTAATATTTTGATCGAAGGATGACTGTTCACAAATTCGCCGATTTTGGCCGCGAATGCGATCATTATAAAAGTGGAAGCAACCACCGCCGCGATCATAATCGGCACTTCTTTCACCAGGCCCACGGCGGTTAGAACGGAATCAAATGAGAAGATAATATTCAAGAGTGAAATTTGAATTATAGCACTTCCGAAGCTTAATCCTGTATTTCCAGAGCTGCTCGCTGTTGAAACATCGTCTGTTCCGGCGAGCTTATGGTGAATTTCTTTGGTCGTGCTATATAACAAAAACAAACCTCCGCATAGTAATATGAGATCCCTGCCGCTCAGTCCGTGGCCGGCAATGGTAACCAAATCTTGTTTGAGGCCGATTACCCACGAAATACCAAAAAGCAATGCAATCCTCAGACCTAGTGCAATGAGCAGACCATTAGTCTGGGCCTTTTTTCTCTGGTGTTGCGGAAGCTTACTTGCAACAATCGTGATGAAAATTACGTTATCAATACCAAGGACTATTTCAAGAAGTGTTAGTGTAAGAAAACTGATGAAAGCGTCGAGCGTTAGAAGGTTTTCCATTAAGAAATTTATCTGATTTAGTTGTATTTAACTAATAATTTTAAAGACTTAGCATTAAAATTGAAGGAAGGTGAGTAAAACTAAGAAATGCGCCGCTTTTGCCCATGCAGGAATAAGTAAACATAATAAAAAGTTATATTCGTAAAAATGACCGAATAAATATTTTTTTTTAAGATCAAAATTTATTTATTTTGCGGATAGTTTTAAAATCGACGTAAATACTTTAAGTATATAGATATCAAAAATATAGTGTGTGTATAGTGTGAAACAGGGCATGGAAGTTTTTCTATGCCTTTGTTTTTTTATATGGGTTCTGGTTTATATTCTATCCATGGCCTTCAACTTTAATTCTGCCACTTTTTTGGAGTAACCCAATAATATCACGGTTGCAAACCAAGGAAAAAATAAAAACTGACCGCCTGTGAGGTTACTCTCAAAATAAGGGATAATCACAAATGGAGGCAAGAACAAATAGTGTTCTGAGAAATATACCATAAAATTCCAGCCAGGGCGAAGAAGGAAAATGGTCAGAAACAGCAAGAAGATGGGGACACCTGCCCCAAACAGCACCTCAAAGTATGAGTTGTGATAACCAGACCATCCTATCACTGAATTCAACTTTTTAGAGTTGAACATCCCTAATCCGGTGACATAGCTAGATGGGCTTTTATTAAAATATTCTATAATCCGTTTTACGTGCTGAACTCTGGCCTCGCCTTTTTTCTCCTGAATTTTTGACTTTTCAACTCGAGTATTGATAGCGGATTTGGAGTCGGCCAAAAGGTAAGCGACAATGAGCAATGGTATTAAGGAGGCAATTCCCTTCGCGGCAAAGCCTATTCCCTTATATCTTACTATGAAAAGAGCCATCGCAATTGCCAGGCAAAGCCATGACGTTCTGTTGCCCGAAATCAAAACCAAGTACACTGCAATAGGACAGAGCGCAGCAATGAATACTTTCCGCCACATAAACAGCGACTTATTCCTGATGAGGTCAATACCTGTAACTAAGAAGATCGTGGCAGACCAGCCATAGTGGTTTGATACAAAAACCGAAGCTTCATTTTCTACCGAAATGAAATAGATATTCGTGTCGTTCAGGCTTCCCCCCGTAAGAAAAAAACTGATGATCGGAATAAGATAAATCCAATTAAGCCCGTCGAGTATCGCATTGAATACTTCCTTGATCTCGTAAACGAGAAGCAGATACAAAACGGACACAGCAACATACATCATCGGAATGATGAAAGATAGTACTTTGACTAATGATCTAAAGGAATCGCTTGAAAGCAGGGATGAAATAACCAGGAGTATGGAAAGGACAGATATGCCCTGAATGGTGCTGAAAATGACCGAAAAATAGATGATGCGACGAGATAATAAATGATAAATCGATAAAAGTAGCACGGCGTTCTTCAGCAAAAACATAAAAGGCACGGATGCCATGTGCGTTTGAACGGCCAATGCATACCCAATAATCACGAGAGCGCAATTGACTACCAAATACCAATAAGTACGATCGCGATAAATATTTTTCTTCATGATTTAATATTAAGTAATATATCGATGAAGTTCTGAAGTACAGCGGATTCTGAAAATTTGCGGACGTGCTTCAAGCCGTGGGTGGTTTTTCTGGTGCGTAAGTCTTCGTTCTCGATACACTGAGTCAGGGCGTTCAGCAGTTGCTCGGCATCGTTCGGCCCGACAAGCCAGGCTCCGTTATTACCGTCAGTCGCCTCCGGAATACCTCCCACCCAAGTGGAAACTACGGGTACTCCATGGGCAAGCGCTTCCAAATTAGCTACGCCGAGGGCCTCCATATGCGAGGGTACACAGAACACATCTGACTCCGCTAACAAGGAGCGCACCTCTAACTGTCCTATTTTTCCTTTAATTGATAGCTTTGATATATTTTTTGACTGAAAAAGCTGCTGCAGGTATAATTGATCGTTTGGGTTATTGCCTACGATTGTGACTTCGCAATTAAACTTTAATCCCAATATAGCTTTTGCCAAGATATCAATTCCACCTCTTCTGATATCATTTTTGATAAATAAAATTCTAACGGGCTTTGTTTGATCCAGTCTTTTTAATAAAACGCCTTCAGAAATTTCGACCCCTTTATATAAAAGTATTACCTTATGATTCTGTAGTTTATACCTTGAGATTAGTTTGGTTCTCAGGTAGTTGGAGTTGACGATTGTCAGTCTTGCCATCTTACAGGTTATCAGTTCGGCTAGTCGAAATGTCTGCCGCTTGAGACCGTTTCGTGTAAAAAGCTGGTGTTTAAATGCCTCCATGTTATTATCGTCATTCACCATCACTACTGTTTTACCGAAAAATAGGGAACTTAAAAATCCAACCAGGGCGTGGTTATATACCAGCACATCAAAAGGATACGATTTGCGGATTTTCATGGCTTTTCGATGATATATCCACATTCTGATATATTGACTTAAAATGCTCTTCCTCCAAAATAAGGGCATGTTAATCTTAAAGGTAGTTGCGTCAGTTTCTGTTATATCCTCTGTTAAAATTCTGATCTCGTGTATAGGGTATAGTTCGTTGATTTTTGGTAGTAGACGCGCAAACTTCACCGGTCCATTCTCTACGATCTGAAAAACGTTGGTGCAGAAGAGAATTTTCATAGTCGATGAGCTCTAATCAGTTCGATTGAAACATTTTCCCAAGTGTATGATTGAATTATCTCTTCTGAAAAGTGGTAGGTCCCTTTGACTCTGGTCAGGTCGTGCACTATGGCGTCCCAATTTTCAGGGTCGTATTTTTTTAAAATATATCCGATTTGCTGAGTCTCTACAAAACTCGATACGGCGACTTCCCGATTGATGATAACGGGCACTTTCAACTGAATCGCATCGTAGATTTTGTTGGGGCTGGCATTCACGTTGTTCTGGTTTATGGGTGCATATACACAAAGAATATAGTCTACATTCGCCGCCACTCTTAATGCCTGGTTCTGTTCGAGTGTTCCTAACCAGGTTACACTCTTATGACGGGATAACTGCTCCGATAGCTTGTCGGCAATCCATCCCGCCATCATTACTTTAAGCGGAATTCCTGTTTCAAGCATGGAAAGAATGGTCTCCGTCCCACGTTTGGCTCCAAGCCAGCCAAAGTACATAATCGTCAAATCCTTATTCCTTTCTTTTTGCGTGATAGATTCTGCCCATCGATGAGGATAATTGGGCAATACAAACGCATTGTTTTTCATAAAATCAGGTAACAGGCCTAAACGATTAGTATCCGTAACTAAATAGTCGTCGGCAGGCATATACACCAACCTTTTTGCAAAACTCCACTGAGCGCCAGGTTTGTTTTTTCTCAGAAACCATGAGTCGAAGATATCAAGGGTGACATGACTCTGGAGAAACAAAAAAGGCCATAGTATCAAAAGCTGAGGCTCATTGATGATGTGCACGGAGTAATACCGTCTTGAAATCAATAACCAGATTGCCGTTGCGAAGTATCGTATCTTGGGAAAAAGCAATCTTCTGTCTCCGCTGATCCAATAAAGCGTTTTAATTGGCTTTTGCGCGACATAGCAGACGTTTTTATCCAACCCAATTCCTAAAAATTCAATTGTTGCTGCTGCTGTTAATGATTGGATTTCTTTATTGATTCGCATGTCCGAACCGTCGTTAAACGAAAGATAAAGAATAGATGCAGGTTTAGGCTTTTTGTACAAAATGGTGAGTATGCCCGAAATTATAAGTACATAATTCCCAAACATATAGGCCGGGACGGGAGGGTAATAAATGGTATAAATCAGCGATATGCAGCTAATGGATATGATGTGAATCCAAAGTTTGTGTTTGCAGAAAAGCAGAAAAATACCTAACCCAATAATGGCAAGGACGTAGTTTACAATATCACCTGCACCCGTAATATAGCCAGTTCCGAATGCCAGCATAGTGTTAACGAAAGCATTTTTAACATAAATCATTGGAGTAGTATGCAACTGACTTAATGTTGATTGTCGCGTTATTGACTTATATCGATCAAATACCTCATTCGAATACATATTGCCACCTGCGCTGGTACTGATATTATCTCCGGTGATCTTTTTGAAGAGTCTTGACCCTTCGTCGTCACTTAGCTTGATATCATAAGGATTTTGGTAGGCACCAATTCCGATATAAGCGGTGTGCCATACGTTCTTTTGGGAAGGAATACCTAATAACCAGAAGATTGAAATGAAATATATGCCAGAAGTGATGAATACGAGTTTCCTTGTCTTTTGATAAATCAGATAAAACAACACCAACAAAATAGGTAGCGTTGACATACGTGCAAGTAGAGCCCAAGGCAGCAAAAATACCATTAATAAAAAAGGTGGATTCCAGAACCTGTAGCTGTCCTTTTTGAGCGCAT
Organism: Dyadobacter sp. HNCC25DJ184; assembly: GCF_056895215.1. Classification (NCBI taxonomy): domain Bacteria; kingdom Pseudomonadati; phylum Bacteroidota; class Cytophagia; order Cytophagales; family Spirosomataceae; genus Dyadobacter; species Dyadobacter sp. HNCC25DJ184. Next base: position 49,365 of record NZ_JBXHAQ010000023.1, read on the forward strand.
ATAAATAGATTAGGAAAATGGAAGGGACCGACTGCCAGAAATAATAGTGGTTAAAAACTACAAATCTTAAAATGAGGGGATTAAGCGCATATAAGACAAAAAAGCCGATCCGCCATTTGGGAGGCAATGATTTCGATATAATTAAGAATGAACACAGCAGCAAATGAACAAGTCCCTGTAAAAGTATGATGGCGAGCTGATCGCCAACGAAGGGAAATAGCAGTTTTGCGACCCATATCAGATATACATAACCGATATCGTTGTAGCTATAATGTGTTGTGGCGTCTGATTTTGAGAACTTGAAACCATCCTCCAGTGTTGCGTTATCCAGTTTATCGAATTTCGTAAGGTTCTCATTGTCAACATAGAATGCAGGAGGCCATTCCAGGTTGGCGGCGGCAGAGAGATAAGGCCCCATCCACGTGGTCTTTTGTCTTTTTAAATGATCCAGCCCATACAGATAGACTACGATCTCCGCGACTGCCAGTAAAACAATCAAAATGACATATCTGCCATTTATTTTTTTTACCATAAGGTTTTACTTTTCAATGGGTTGTATGAAATCTCTGTTTCAGTAGAAGCTTAACCGAACCAAGAGGGCCGGGTTTGATTGTGGGAATCAACCTTGATCTATAACTTTCAATTTGTTGGTTAGGAAAAGCACAGATCTGAAATTATTGTCGAAGCAATATTTCTACTATTTTTTCGCTAGCAGTCCCATCGCCATAAGGATTACTCGCCTTGCTCATTCGTTTATATTCCTCCGGGTTTTCCCACAACACATCAACAGCTTCGCAAATTTTTTCGCAATCGGCACCCACCAATCGAACTGCGTCAGCCTCAACTGCCTCTGGTCTCTCAGTCGTATCGCGCATTACCAGAACTGGCTTACCAAGTGACGGTGCCTCTTCCTGCACACCACCCGAATCTGTGAGTATGACCCAGGAATTTTTCATTGCATATACAAAATCGGCATAGTCGAGAGGATCGGCGAGATAAATGTTGTGGATATCTGAGAGTCTGTTAAACACTACATACCTGACATTCGGATTTAAATGCACTGGGTATACAATTCCGATTTCAGGATATTTTAATGCAATTGCCGTGAGCGCATTACAGATTTGGTCAAATCCATCACCAAAATTCTCTCGCCTATGCCCGGTTACTAACAGGATCTTACGATGGGTAGTGTAAGCCTGCTGAATCGTAAGAGGCACTTGGTCCGAAAACTTCTCTACTTTATTTTGCGCCCAAAGCAGCGCGTCGATCACAGTATTGCCAGTAATATGAATGTTGCTCGTCGGGATGTTCTCGGCAACGAGATTCTCAAAATTTTTACGAGTTGGCGCGAAATATAAAGTTGCCAGTTTGTCTGTCAGTACTCTGTTGGCTTCTTCCGGAAAGGGAGATTTGAGATTCCAGGTTCGGAGACCTGATTCAATATGCGCGACTTTTATTCCAGCATAAAATGCAGAAAGGGTAGCGGCAAAGGAAGTGGAGGTATCGCCATGCACCAAAACCCAATCTGGCCGAAAATTTAGAAAGACTTGTCGCATACCGAGGAGTATATTGACTGTAATATCAGTAAGATCCTGAGCTTCCCGCATTATTTCCAGGTCAAAATCAGGCTGAATTTCAAAAAAACTTAAAACATGGTCCAGCATCTCCTTATGCTGTCCCGAGGAGCATAACCGATGATCAATTGCCGGGTTCTGATGTAGTAATTGAATAAGCGGAGCCATTTTGATGGCTTCGGGCCGGGTACCAATTACAGTCAGAATTTTCATTTATACCGATTTATAATGTTAGTTTATTTTTAAAGTTGAATTTCAAGAAGCTTATCAAAATAGACTACTGCGGTAAGATCGTCACTGAAAATCGAATAACTGTTTCCTGACAAAACCCGGCTACCAAACAATCAATTTAGAGTGCAGCCAGATCATTTGGTAACTGAGATTTCGTTTCCTTAATACCAAAGCAATTTTGAAAGTCGGTCCATCTATAATTTTCAACCTGCCGTAAATTGTTTTGACCAATAATACTTAGCTCCAAATTGCTCATTTTAAGACTATAATCTATTTTCTCCTGCAAACTATTTTCACAAAATAGTAAAGATTTTTGGTGTGCTAGCCGTGATCGGAGAGAGCCGACGTCTGGCGCTATAATTGGTTTTGAAAATCCCATTGCCAATATGGCCGAACCGGAGTTTTCGATTTTGTTAAAAGGTAAAACGACAATATCGCAAGCCTCGAAATAATATTGTAGGTCGTTCTTGTCGATATACTTATCTATTACAATAATGTCGTCTTCCAGATTTTCTGCAATAAGTTGCCCGTACCCTGAATTCATTATTTTGCCAGCGATCACTACTAATGAGTTATCGCTTCGCACCCTTTTATAGGCCTCAATCATTTCTAATATCCCCTTGTAAGGTTTTATATATCCAAAAAACAGAAGTACGCGCTTGTCCAAAGGGATATGTAATTTCTCTCTGGCGGTTGGAGTGTTCGTTTCGTGTGGGTAGTAATTAACATAGCTCCCTTCAGGAACTACTTTAAAATTTTCTTCCGGCTGCTGCAGCACAAATACTGCCTCATTGACGCTCTGCTTTGAAAAAATGCGAATCCAACAGCAATTTTTAGCCAGAAACCTTTGACAAAAAACATGAATTCGGGTTTGATCCAGATCGTGAGGAGTTATGTTATGTAATGTCCAAACCAGTTTTGAATTGAAGACCTTTTTAACCACCCAAATTTGTATGCAAAAGGAGAGAACGCTAAGCCATGTAAACCATTTCCATCGCCGGTAATAATAAGATACAATCCAGTCAAAATGAATATATTCAGGTTTGTACCGGAGCGCGGATCTGATAATTCCGAAAAATCTGTCATCAATTCCACTGATCGCATGGAGCCGGTCCGAGTCATTCAGACCGTCCATCATTAGCTTCTGATAGGGGTTTTCAATGCCGGCAACAGGCAAGCAGACGATCAGCGTTTTTTTCATCTAAACCAAGGTTGATGGTTGAGCGTATAGGTCAACTTACTTTGTCTCAATCCGATTCGCCTGGCGGGTATTCCTGCGACAATTGCCATGGGTGCAACATCATGAGTTACCACGCTTCCGGTTCCTATAACTGCTCCGCGTCCTATCGTCACACCAGGCAGGATCGTCGCGCGCGCTCCGATCCAAACATAGTCTTCAATTGTGACTGGTCTGCCAACAGTTGCATGGTTGTCGGTATGAGGATCATGGGAAAGCGTCCAAATATTAACCTCCTGAGCGATATCCACATTATTGCCGATATAAAGTGTCCCACCCCTTCCGTCGAGCAATACCTTTTTGTTGATGATTGTGTTGTTGCCGATAGTTATATTTTTCCCCTTTCTCGTTTCAACTCCCATAGACAAAAAGGCTTCATTACCCAATCTGACAATGGTTTTACGAATGAAAAAAGCCCTTACTATGTAAAAAGGAATAAACATGATTACTTCCCGAAACAGGTAGTCTTTAAATCCAAGATATGCAACGTACAGAGTAGTCAGGAGCTTCTTCATATCATTGTTATAAGGTCACTGGCGAAACTCTTAAATGATTTAACGTGATATTGCTGTTGAATTTTTTGATTCAATAGTAGGTGATCCTGATTGTCAAGTTGGTTTAGTATTTGACAGAAATGTTCGCTAGAAATGATGACATTTTGAGGAGAAATGCCGATCAGATGCTTGTCATTCTGATATTGATGAATGAAATTATACAGGCTCAGGTTGCTTTTTGAAGTATATCCAAAATCAATTATGAATGATCGAGTATTCGTCAAGCACGCCTCGAGTCCCATGGTTGTGCCCAAATGAAAAAATGCCTTAGCGTGATCTAAAGTATGATATTTTCTCAATATCTCTACTTCGTTGACAGCGCTATCTTTGCCTTTAAATTGCTCATCGAAAACGATGTTTGGTAGTTTCCTAACGGGTTCATACAGCTCCCAGTTGGCAAGGACGGGATATGGGCGTAAAAGCAGTTTCCAATCGGGTCGCACCTTTGACAAACCCATTGCGAGGGCCTTAATTACTTCTATTTCGGAGGGGACAAGATCAGGAATGCCGATCGCGCAGCCAAAATATATATACTCAAACGGGTAAGGATTGAATACTAAGTCGGTTGTTCTGTAACGATCAACGTACGAGAACTGACTAGCGCCAATCACCTTGATTTTTTCCTCAGGAATTCCCTGAAGGTTACACAGATCTAATTTAATCTCATTTGACCAACATAAATAATCGACATTTTTAGAAAAGCAAGTGTGCTTGCAAGGGTGGTCCCAGCTGTAGACATACACCGACACTTTTTTATTTTCATCAATGAGCCGACTCAGAAAATAGTCGTTAGAAATAGCTGTAAAAAAAATAAAACTATCAATATCGGCTATGTCGGTATGGCGGGTGTATTGTAGGTTTCGAATGAATGTATCATATGAAATAATCTTGGGTAGTCGTTTTGACCATTTCAGAATTGTTTCAGCTTTTTTTCGATGGGCAGGATTTTTTAGATTGCTAATTTTAAATAGCTCCATCAAAAAGTAGTTATTTCTACTTTTGGGAAGAACTTTAAACAACAGGTGTATCCTTTCCCAAATGATATTCCATAACGATCGCCTGTTTTCTGAAATACGCCTGAATGCAACGTTGGTTGGTAAATGCTCTCTGATCTTTGCCTCTTCCTCCTCATTTCCGAATACTACCACTTCATGACCAAGAGAAACCTCTTTGATCACTTGCCTAACGTCATTTCTAAAATCAAAAAAGGATACGACGAAAGCTATTTTCATATACTATTTAAAATTTCCACCCATTTTTTTGCCTGACCTTCGGCCTCAAAGTTTTCCAGTACTCGTTTTTTGCCGTTTTTGCCCTTAATTTTGCCTAAATCAGGATTGTTGATAAAATGTAGAATCCCTTCAGCTAGGCCGTCCGCCGTTCGGTCTTTTACAAGATATCCTGTTTCGGAATCAATTACCTCTCGAACGCCGCCCACGTCCATTGCTACCACGGGTTTTTCGCAAAGTAAAGCTTCCAAAACAACCAGTGGAAAGGCCTCAATACGGGATGGCAGAACGAATATGTCTATTTCTGAAAAGTATGAGCGCATATTTGCCGAGTATGGAAGAAAATAAAAGTTGCACTCAATTTTCAGCCGGGATGTGGTAGCCTCGAGCGACCTGTAAAATAGTTGTTTTTTATAAATTTCAGGATCTCCCCCTTGCCACACAAAAACTATTTTTTTTGCCGACAACGATGAGATATCTAGCAAAATTCTGCATGCGTTGATAAACGTGTCTACGCCTTTTCTGAAAATGACGGAGCCAGATCCTCCTATAACTATCGTGTCTTGCGATATATTCAGTGATGCTCGGAAACTTATGTTGCGCTGGTTCGACAATCTTGAAAAAGATACGGTTTCGTGTAAAAGCCTCACTTTGCTGAGGTTTACGTTATATGAATCTTGATAAAACAATGTTGCTGCGTTAGCAGGGCTAATTGCAACATCAGTTTTGTTCAGCAGCTTTTGAATCCACTTTTCTGACATTCTTTGTGTTACAACAAAATCAATTTCATGTATATGAGTAATTAGCTTGAACTTCGAGTCGACTGCTACTCTACTGAATTCATTTTCATTGACGGTATTGACATAAATGATGTCAGGTTCAAAGTTTTTTAAGGCGCGTTTGCAGTATGCTTGTTTTAAAATCTTGTAAAGTGGTACGGAGAGACGACGAATAAATCTTCTTAAACGAGGCGATTCATCCAGTGGGAAAGTGGAAACATCGACAAGTTGGCGAAAATCGGTATGTAATTCCCCTTTCTGATAATCAAGAATATGAAAAGAGAAATGTGAGATATCAATTGATTGTAATAGATTAAATATAACCTGAGAGTCTCCTCCGGGACCAGTGTGAGGTAATATAATGAGAATTTTCTTTTTCAAGGTAGAAACAGCGCTTTGGTTAAATGTCAGCAACTTCTTAGATCACAAGTGAATATAAATTATACCTTGGGTTTTATAAGACTTATCAAATAACGTTTCGTAAGGAGGGTAATATTGTAAAGCAAATCGGAAAGCGACTTAGGGATATAAAAAGCCAATTCTCGATTACGAGCCTTGAGTGATTTGATTTCCTCGATTTGTTTCAGCAATGTTTTCGGGAAATATTTGGCATATATATTCTCGTTTTTGATGAATATATATTGATATAATGGCTGGTAGTTCTTTTCAGATTCAGCTAGCATAGACACTGAATGTTTACGATAGTAAAAGAGGGGCTGTTCAATGATTTGCACACTCAAACCCAGATCTGTCAACCGAATCCAAAAGTCCCAATCTTCGAATGATGATAGTTTCTCGTCATACCCCAATAATTGTTCCCAGCATGATTTTCTGACCAATGCCGCGGAAGAGGAATTGTTTTTGGCAAGGAAATCGAGGGTATTTCCGCCAGTACAATGCCAAACATGATTTATTCTTCCAAAGAATTGAACCCAACAGGACACAGCCCCCGCGGAGGTGTCATCGCTTATGACCTCAATAGCTTTCTCAACAAATGTTGGAGCAAAATAATCGTCTGCATCGATTACCAATACCCATTTCCCGAGGGACTCTCTGAAACCAGTATTCCTTGCCGCAGGAAGCCCCTGGTTGTTTTGAGTGATGACTCTTGTTTTTGGAAAACTGAGATTTTTTAAAATTTCGATGGTTTCTGTCTCAGTCGAGCCGTCATTAACAACAATAATTTCATCTACTTCTGATGTCTGATTAAGAATGGATTCAATGCATTCAGATATAAACGCACCTTGGTTGTAACAAGGGATAACGGCAGATATAGTTGTCATCGTTTTTATATTCTGGAAGTTAATATAGCAAAGTAATCTTATCCTTCACGCTTGCAGTACTTAGTAAGCAGGCCAATAACAGTAGCCCCGCTCCAATTTCTGAAGGAGAATTGAAATAAGCATAGACACAAACCTTTCAAACCAAATTTTTCAATTAGTGCAACTTCCCAGTTGGTCACGTTGACTTTACTAAAATAGGTTTTGTCAAGATCGTCAAAATCGGGAAGGTGCAAAACATTCAGCAACAACGTTTTACCTGCTTTAAATTCTTCCCATGTTTTCGGATTTCCCTCTAAATATGTTCGTTCATTGCTAGAAAGGGGCCTTTTTAGGACTAACTCGTGCCACAATACCCTGGCTTTGGTGCGGCCCCTTACAAGCGAATTATCAGTAGTAGTCATATTGCTGTCGTGCCAACGATACAAAAGCAATGGTTGTTCTATGGAAGTAATATGGGAAATTTGGCTGATTCTAATCCAAAACGCGTAATCGGCCGCATATTCATACTCAGCTTCATATCGAATATTGTGCTGATGCAGTAAATCAGCCCGGATGATGGAACACGGATGCCCGATGGCAGAGTTGAATGATAAATGCGTAAAAGCTTTTTGATATCCGATTGGAGGTGTATATATATTGTGCTTATCTCCGAAAAGCTGATAGGCTGTGCCAGACGCACCTATATTTTTATTTTCGTCCATTAATTTTACCTGAATATCAAGTCTTTCAGGAAGGGATATATCATCAGCGTCCATTCGGGCGATGTATCTGCCAGTGGCGCAATTTATTCCATCATTCAATACGGCCACAAGTCCGCGATTGAGTTCGTATTTTATATATCGGATCCGTGTATCGTCGTATGACAAAATAATATCCTCACTTGCGTCGGAAGAGCCATCATTAAGGATGAGAAATTCAAAATCAGTATAGGTTTGATTTAAAATGCTGTCGATTGCTTCCCGCAAATACATTTCGGCATTTAAAACGGGCATTAACACACTCACCTTTGGCGTCACATTTTTATCCATACTTCGGGTACGATATCGTGGGATTGATTTTGAAAGTCGTCGTCGGCAAACCATTGTTTAGGGGCTATGACGATCTTTTCGGGATTTGAATTAAACCATGCTCCCCACCAGCTGAAAGAACTATTGGCAATAATATGGTGATTGCAGAGGCTCATGAGTATCATATCAATATTATCATCCTGGTTTTTGTTTATATAGGTGAAGTCGATGTCCAGGATCAGATTTTTTTTGGCCCACTCCACATCATCGGAAAATATAAAGACATGAACGTCCCTCAATTTCTCAATCAAATATTGAATGGCGGAATAATAATATTGGAGTGGAAGCAAACCATGTACTTTTTTGATGCTTTGAACATTTGCATAATCTCCACGCCTAATATGCAGACCAACGGAATTGCACGATCTTATTTTGTCGGTTATGCCAGAAGGCTTTACAGGTGGCAGGATATTAAGGACCTCGTTTCTGACTTCCTTAAAATATAGCTCAGACTGGAAATATCCTTTCAGATAGGTGTGTTTGCCGATCATTTTAAATAACAGCGGATCGAAACGTAGCGAAGGCTCAGAATAAAACTTGGCACCGGAAATTTTTCGCGCAATGGGCTTGAGAATTGATTTAAAAGGGATATTCAACATACCAAATGCCAACAGATCTATTATAGGAGCCGTAGTTTCAGGAATATTGAAATGGCTTAATTCGAAGCTTCTTGGTGTTGTGTTTTTGTTGGTTCCTGGCAGGAAACGAAAATCAAATGCAACAGACGTGCCGCTTCTTTTTGCCAAAGCCAAAGCAGCAGCGTATTCAAATAGTTGATTCCCCAAACCTCCTTGCAAACGCACTACAATCATCGAATCCTTTCAATTAGTATTTGAATGTTGTTTCTGAGCAAAAATGTGAATACCGAAACAAAGCAACTCGGACGAGCCCCGATCTTTTCTAGAAAGTTTGTCCAAAATGCGAATGGTGATGTTATTAACCTTCCTCTCAAGATAATTTAATTTTGTTGCGCTGTATTTGCTTGCGACCATCCCAAGTCGCCTGTGTTCCTGTGCCAAAAACTCAAAATAGTTTCCATTGAACTGCATGTCCAGAATCTCAAATCCATTTTTAGCTAAATGGGTTTCGTAGAAAAAGCGGCTAAATCCGGTCGCGAAATGATAAGGAGCAAAATGGGTGAGGCTGGCGAAAGGTGCAGTCAATACAAGATAACCTCCTGGTTTTAGAAGTCTGGTTATTTCGTTTAATGCTAATACAGGATTCGGAACATGTTCTAATACTTCACTGCATAATACAGCGTCGACGGAGTTGCTCTCCAAAGGGATATCAGTGATGTCCGAAACGATATCGATTTTAGAATTATCCCAACTCCCGGTTTGCAAGCCAACTTTTCCGGTCCCCTCGTATTGCGCAAAATCCTGTGATATATATGTAAGATGGGAACAGGAACTTTTGAACGGACACTCCCCGGCTCCCGCATCCAATATAGTGAGGCCAGCCGGAATTCTTCCCAGCGTGTCTTGAATCCATTTGATCCGCGTGCTTTCGTTTGTTGTTCCTGCTTTGATAGCCATTACACATTCTCTTTATCGTAAGGATCGTGTTTTTTTATTCTACAATAAATGTCGCCGAACAAAGTGTTTTGGAACTCGTCTGTATCGACATACTGCATCATGTCTTGCGGCGACTTCCAAGTATCGAAAAACAGCTGCATACTTTCTCCAATACTGAAATTACACTCGATATTCAAGCTGCTTTTATGAACGAGGGCAATACAGGCCTTAGCATCTTCGATTTGCTCAGGTACAGTATATTCAAAACTGATGGTTTGAATTGGGTAATTTAGCCCTTTCAAAACCTCAATTTCATACCCTTCGACATCTATTTTGATAAATGAAGGTACTCCGTATGCTTCAATTAAAGCATCAAGGGTAGTCATTTCTACGTCAACTGTCTCATTCCATGAATGCTCTTTAAACCTGTCATTTTTTACAGATTCGATCCAATTGATAGAAAAAGAGGAAATTGTTGAGGTGTTGGCAATATGGAGCTGCGCGACACCCTTAGAGGAACCGATCCCCATCGGAACGATTACAATTTTTTTTCCATATTTGGATTTTAATGCCTCGTAGCATGGCTTCTGAGGTTCTACCGCAACTATTTTTGCGTGAAGTGCCAGAAGCGGAGCGATACGGTTTCCATAGTTTGCTCCTATATCAAAACAAAGGTCTCCAGGCTGAACGAATTGAGAATAGAACTCGGTTCTTAATTTTGTCTCAGCCCAGACAGAACGCATTTTTTTTGTCGGGAAAAAGAAATACCGACATCTTTTTAAATAATATTTTACGGTAGATATCATCTATATTGCCTGCCTTAATGTTACACCACCGATATCGGTAATGGTGGTCTCGAATTGATTCAGGATAATTCCGCTTTTGGTATTGACTATTTGTTCGGGGAGTTCTCCAAGGGATTCGGAAATTGTGATATATGCTTGCCCGGTAATATATTCGAACGTTTTCTGATACGAGGAAAGTCCAATATCAATGCCATATCTACCGGGGGCGAGGAGCAGGGATTTGTTAATAAAACAAACCTCATATTCACCCGCAGATATCTGAGATGGAGAAGTCCAGGTTGTATTTAATTTGACACCCAGTTGGTTGATAAGTCCCAGTCCTGCGATGAAATGATCCACTTCCTTGTTTATAGAAAATTTGACGCGGATTTGCCATGGCTCGCCGGGCGTAATAGACTGAAGCAGATTTCTCCGCAAGTCTTCTATATGAAGTTCAGTTACAATCCCGGGAGAGAAAAATTCCTTAGGCTCATGCTGGAAATAAAACTGGGCCAATGGTGTGGTTTCTTCTGAAAGGTATTGACTTGTAATTGAGCTGATATCATTTTCAGCAATCAGCGAGCCCTGCTTCAGATATAACCCTTTGGTACAGAGTTTTTGCACAGCCTCCATATTATGACTCACAAACAATACCGTTCTGCCTTCCTTTTCGCTTACGTCTTTCATTTTTCCTAGACACTTTTTCTGAAATTCGGCGTCGCCGACGGCGAGTACTTCATCGATCACCAGAATTTCCGGGTCCAGATGGGCAGCTACTGCAAACGCTAGCCTTACGTGCATTCCCGATGAGTAGCGTTTAACGGGTGTGTCCAGATATCTCTCAACGCCAGAGAAAGCCACGATTTCATCCAGTTTTGACCGGATTTCAGCCTTTTTCATACCCATAATGGCGCCGTTCAGAAAGATATTCTCTCTGCCTGTTAATTCCTGATGAAAGCCTGTTCCGACTTCTAGTAATGATGCTATTCTGCCTTTTACACGAATTCTACCGGAGGTTGGCTTTGTGACGCGCGAGAGGATCTTAAGGAGTGTCGACTTGCCAGCGCCGTTGTTTCCTATTATCCCTAGCACTTCTCCTTTTTTTACATCAAAAGAAATATCCTTTAATGCCCAAATGATATCGCCCTCTGCTTTTTTAGTCCGATCATTAACTTGACCAACTTTTTTGAAAGGATCCTCTTGTCCACGAAATCTGGCCCACCAACGATGCATATCTCTACTCAGCGTTCCGGTGGAAATTTCCCCTAGCTGATAAAGTTTGGAAATGTTTTCTATTTGAATGACCGTATCGCTCATTTTGGTAAATTAAACAGTATCCATGAAAGATTTTTCGACCCGGTTAAATACTAAAGTGCTGATGAATAGTGTGATACTCATCATTAAAAAACTATATAAAAGTCCCTGCCATGAAAACATGCCGTGACCCAAAAATGAGTATTTGAATGCCTCAATAATGGCAGTGATGGGATTCAACTTTAAAAGCCATTGATATTTGGCAGGCGCAATTTCGAGTGGGTATACGATCGGTGTGGCGTACATCAAAAGCTGCACCCCGAATTGAACCAGAAAGCGCAGGTCACGGTATTTTGTTGTTAATGATGAAATCAGAATTCCCCAGCTAAAACCCAATCCAGACATAAGGAATATGTATACGGGCAATAGCAATATCGTACGGTTTGGAGCTACGACATGGTCTTTTTGAAACAGGAAATATGTCCATACCAGTAGGAAAAGGGAAAATTGTATGCCGAACTTGAATAAATTTGATATTACAATCGAGATCGGCGCCGCCAGACGGGGAAAGTATACCTTGCCAAAAATGTTCTGGTTGGTGATGAAGGTTTCCGATGTTTTCAACAAACATTCCTGAAAGTAATTCCAGAGTGTAATTCCAGCAAGGTAAAAGAGGAGTTTTGGGGTACCTGATGTGGAAATACCTGCGATATTCCCGAAAATAATCACAAAAGTGAGTGTGGTCAGGATCGGTTGCACGAAAAACCAGACGGGCCCGAGTATCGTCTGTTTGTACGTTGCAACAATGTCTCTTTTTACAAAAAGCATGATCAGATCGCGATATTGCCACAGTTCTTTCCAATTGATATCGAAAAGTCCGGTTGCGGGCTCAATTTCCAAATCCCATTGATCGTCCGTTTCCGTCATATGCGTGTTGATAAGATCAGTTCAACGAATTCTCTCACACAGCCTTCTCCGCCCTTCTTCGTTAAAATCGTAATTCCTTTTATTTGTTGAATACTCAAAACAGCGTCAGCCGGACAAGCGGCAAACCCGACCTTTTGAAGTAATTCGGCGCAGTTGATATCGTCACCAATATAAGCCGTTTCCGAAATTGTAATATTTTCGGCTTGGCATATTTCCAGCGCGGCGTCCAGTTTTCCGCCATGGCGTTGGCCCTGATACAGATAATCCGGATTTATTTTAGCTGCACGGCGGCTTACGATATTGGTATTTTCCGAGGTGATGATTCCGGTTTTGATACCTGCTTTTCGCAGAAGCTCAAATGCCATCCCATCGCGTGTGTTGAATTTCTTGAATTCGTCTCCGCTTTCGGTGTAATACATGCCGCAGTCGGTCAATACGCCGTCAACGTCTGTGAGGAAAAGTTTGATATTTACCATGCCGTCCACCCTCCATCAACATTTACGACAGAACCGGTCATATAGCTCGAGGCGTCAGAAGCAAGGAACAAAAATGGGCCAACCAGCTCCTCCCTATTACACATCCTGCCCATCGGTGATAGTTTGGCAAAGTTTTCAAGAAATGGTTGATCATGATTATTGAAAACCGCGTGCGGCACTATGGCATTGCACCTTATCCCTTCCCGAGCATAAAAAGTAGCGATATATCGTGTGAAATTGGGTATGAATGACTTGGACGCGATATAGTCAATCGGTTTATATTGCTGTGTTTCTCCACCAAAATCATATAAACTCTGGTTGGGAGCGACGACCGAATATGTCGAAGCCACGTTGATAATGTTACCATATCCCTGTTTCAGCATTTGCCGGCAAGCTTGTTGGGTAATGATCACCGTGCCCGTCAGGTTTACGTCTACGGACTTCCTTAATAATTCGATCGGATAATCTTCAAACCGGCTTGGATTAACTGAACCGGCATTTTGCATATCAAATTTGGCGTCAATGGCCGCGTTATTGATGAGTACATCGAGCTTCCCAAATTTTCCAATAGCCTGTTCTAAAACAGCTTTACAGCTTTCTATGTCTGTGATATCCAGGATTGAAATTAAAAATGTGTCTTCGGTAAAGTGTTCGCTGACTAATTCTTCTTTCACCTTGTCGACTAAATCTTCCCTTATATCTGCGAGAATAACTTGGACACCCGCAGTAAGAAACCCTCTGGATATGGTCATTCCTATCAGGCCGAAGGCGCCTGTTACGAGGATCGTTTTGCCTTTTATCTCAATTACGGGTTTTTCAGGAGCCATATGACGTTATTTTCGCAAAGTCAGGTTAAACAGATCTTCAATATCTTTTCCGATTCGTCGATGTAAGTTAAACCATTGCCCGAATTCGTTTCTATTTTCTGTAAAAAGTCTTTCATCTGATCCCTGAACATGTCGTTTCGTTGAAAATCAGGTAGGGAAGTTTTTTCAGGTTTTTGATTATTTTGATATACAATCATTTCATCGTCAAAATAATTGATCTGAACTGAACCGTTTTCAAATACAAACCGATACCATCGGCTCGGAATCTTTTCATGAAAATTGAGATGGCAATGTGCGGTCACTCCATTTTGATATATCAATGAAATATCTGCTGCAGATTCCACGTCGATTTCCAGTGAAGACGAATAGTTTTTGATTGTTTTCCAGTGGTCCACCTGACTGCCAGCCAGCCAGTTCAAAATATCAATATCGTGGCTGAGCGTCAGAGCGGCCCCGCCACCAAGCTCTTTCTTGGCAGCATACGACTCGCGGTAATCTTCCCATGGATGCCAATCAGGCAGGTATTCGCCCCAGTAAGATTGCATGGAAACTAATGGTCCATACGTTTTCTTTTCAATATGCCTTTTCAATTGAAGGAAAAAAGGATGATATCTGAGCATATAGGCAACCTGAAGTACGATATTGCTCCTCTCGGCTTCCTGTCTGAGTAAGGTTATTCCAGCCAATTCATGTGAAAGTGGTTTTTCCACCAAAACCGGGATCCTTTCTTTCAAACAAAATAAAGCCTGTTCAATATGCTGACTTGTCGGTGTACAGATTATTGCAGCTTTCGGTTGAAAATCAATGACTTCTGAATAGAAGACGAAGGTTTTCAAAGATCCTCCGATATTTCGGAATGGCAGTTTTCGCTGGCGATATACCGCTAAATTTTGATAACCCAACTCCTGTAAAATACCTATATGCCGCTCTCCGATGGAGCCAGCGCCGAATATGACAATAGGACTTTCAGTTGAAATCATGAGTCGAACTTTACACAATCATATTTTCTAATCAACTCTTCTGCTCGTCTGAAACTCACGATTTCGTCAATATCAACCGCAAATTCCTGTTCGATGATATGTGGAAGAATATGGCGTCCGGACATAGATTTTTGTTCCGTTATTACCTCCGTTTTGATAACATCCAATGTTCCGATCTGCCAGTAAATTTCAGGCAGCTTTTGCCTCGGTTGGTTGTAAGGCTCCTCAAAATCCGGGTGTGTCAGCAACGGCTGCATGGGTTTCTCCGAATCAATAACATTCCACATTTTATACGGTGTATGAAAACTTTTGGTAACAATTCGCAGACTGTCGAATCTCGAATTCGTCAGCTTTTGAATACAGCTTTCGATCATCTCAATGGTTCTGAAAGGCGAAGTTGGCCGTAACTGAACGACATAATCCGGAATGTAATTTTCATGCTCGAGCAGCCATTGCAGTGCATGGCTGAAAACTTCCAGATCAGTGCTGAAATCGTCAGAAATAGCTGCCGGCCTAAGGAAAGGAACTTCTGCGCCAAATCGTACGGCTTCCTCTGCAATGCGCTCAGAATCAGTGGAAACGATTACCCGATTAATCGAAGGCGAGTCGATCGCAGCTTTTATACTGTAAGCTATTAAAGGATATCCGGCCAACGGAAGAATATTTTTATCGGGCAGACCCTTGCTACCGCCGCGCGCAGGAATGATGGCAAGTATTTTTTTTGTCACGCGGTCCGATACTTTAACTTTTCACGTTGAACCTGCTCAATATCAAGTATTTGTGGTGATTTATAGGTCAAAGATTCATAGGTTTGATTTAAGTCCCTGATTAGTTTTTGTAAGCCGGGTACTTCCAGCGAAGCCGCATGATCTGTCCCTTTCCAGGTTCGGTCTTTGGTAAAATGTCGTTCAATCCATCTGGCTCCCAAGGTAAATGCCGCGATGTCCACACTAATTCCAAGATGATGCCCCGAAAAACCAATCTCCTTCACCCGTGACTCGTATCTGTCATATAAGTTCCTGATTTCCAGTAGGCATACGTCCGAAAAAGGAACGGGGTATCCTGAAGTGCAGCTATAGATCACCAGTCGATCTTTGGCTTGTCCAGTTTCTTCAAAATACTCAATAAAAGCTTCGGTTTCGTCGGAGGTAGTCATTCCGGTAGATATGTGGATGTCGCCGGCATATTGATCCCGCAGAAAACCAAGCATAGCAAAGTGGTTGTTGCATGCGGACGGGACTTTGATAAAATCCGGATTTAATGCCGCGATTTCGATGGCCGAGGTCAGGTCCCAAACAGAGGTACTGTATCCGATTCCGATGCTTTCGGCGTATTGCTTTAATTCGGCATGTTGGTCCTGCGTAAATTCGAGGGCTTCGCGATGTGCTCCATATGTGTTCCCATATGCATTATATGGGTATGGATGCGGGCTGTTATATTGCTCCTCACTCAGCAATTCCGAATTATTCCTTTTCTGAAATTTGGCATATTGCGCTTTGCAGTCCTTCGAAAGGCGAATCAACTCTTTTGCAATTTCGAATTCGCCTTTGTGATTGCACCCGATTTCAGATATTACTTTGGGTAACTTGTAAACAAAAGAAAACATAGGCCTGATTTTCTGATTGTTAATGAAGAACTCTTTTTTTGATTCTGCTATTTTTTTTGAAAAAACTTCCTAAAACTGCTTTTAGATTTTTGAGTATAATATCCGTTGTCACGGTAAGAATAGTCATAACGATAACGACCTCGCCCCTGATTATAGCCTGATCCTGAGGTGATTCCCGTGTGAAGGGCGTCAGGGTAATAATCATTGATGACGATGTCAATCGACGGAATATTGTAGTCTTTTGCCATCTGAGCCGCGAGACTATAAGATTCTTTTTCCGAATATAACCATCTAATGATGAATATCACATGGTCGCTTCGATGAAGTAAAGGAATACTGTCAGCCACGAGTCCGACTGGGGCAGTATCCACCAGCACAAAATCATAATTATCCTTGCAAAAATTGAGAAACTCTTCGAAAACAGGCTTTTGCAAGAGTTCTCCCGGGTCGAACGGCTGGATTCCGGAAGGGATATAATCCAATCCGGGAATAGAGGATTTTCTTATAGTTTTTGTCTTGTCTGTCTCTTTTCCTGACAGATAATCGCTCAATCCGCTCCGGTTATCATCATCAAAATAATGATGAAGTTTTGATTTACGAAGGTCAGCGGCGACGAGGATGACTTTTTTCCCAATTTTATTAAGGGATAACGCCAGGTTGATCGATACGAATGATTTCCCTTCGCCCGATTTTTCGGAAGTGATCACCAACAACTTTCCGGCTTTTCCATGCTGCACGGCCAAATTGCTTTTGGTAAAGCTAAGCTTTGTCCGGATAGTACTAACCGATTCAGTAAATATGCTCCGATTTGCCAAAAACAGCTCTTTATCTCTTCCCGTATCGGTCAGTTTGTCCGGAAAGTGATAGAGAACGCCCAGCAAGTTTGTTTCCGGGTGCGATTCTATTGCCTGGATATCGGTGAATTTTTCATTGTTAACGCGCGCAAACAACACAGATCCAACGCCTATACATAGTCCGAAAAAGAGAAAAAGCACAATCACCTGGAAGGACTTCGGCGACACTTTATCAATGTCGGGTCTGGTAATTACGACGAATGACGGCAACATCCCGGCTCTGACGATTGATGATTCAATCTCCTTATTCAAGAGCTGGGAATAAATATTTTTGTTGACTTCGAAAGTACTCTGGAGATAGAGGTAGTTTTTTTCCAGGCTCGGAATCTGGTTGAAACGTTTTTGAAACGAAGCAATACTCCGCGACATGATTTGATCCACACCTGTTATTTTCTGTTTCTGAAGCGATATATTGTCGAGTATCTGTGCGCGATATTTTTCAAGTTCTTCATCAATATTTTTTACGGCGAGCGCGTTCGGGCTGTACTTTAACAATAACTCTTTTCGCTTGGACACTAATGTGTTGAACTGCCCGAGCAGGCCCACTAAAATGCCGTCCGTACTGGCGTCCAGGCCCACCGACAGGTAGTTAATCGGCTCAAAGGTGCTACCCATGTTTTTTTCCAGGAGCGTGATATATTCCTTTTGAATCTCCAGTTTCTGCCTTTCCTGTTCCAGGTCCCGCAATTTACCGGTGATTTCACTCGCCGAACTGCTGATATCCAGCACCTGATTGTGCTGCTTAAATAGTTCCAGCTCCCGGGCGGCGATTTTCAGAGAGTCGGAATAAATACCCAATTGGCGGTTTATAAACCGGAGCGTAAGATCAGACGACTTCTGTTTTTGTTTGATATCAAACTCTTGATAAGCCTCCACAAGCTTTGTCAGAAAGTCGGAGGTATATCGTTTGTTATGGTGCTGAAAAGACATGCTGAGCACCGGCATAGCTTCCTCCACCTCATTCATATCGATTCGGGAGATGAAGTCTTCAGCTTGTTCGGAGAGCTGGTTGTATACGAACTCAAACTCCACGCTCGATTCAACATTTATCGAATCTACCTTAAAACTCAGACCCGGCACCGATATAATTGCTCCATCGCGAAGGGGCAGGGGAGTATCGCTTTCTTCGGATCTGAAGCTAAGTTTCAGATCACTATCAATAAAAAACGAACCTGGAATATATTTTCCCGGGTCATAAGATATTACCTCCAGCTTTAGTGGAAGAACCGGATAAACATCAAATTTCCGAAGGTCTTTCAGCCGATAAAATGAAAAAGAATTATTCATTTTCGATAGCGCATTTTCCACTACCTCCTGTGATCTTACATTAAATTTTTCGGTTAAATAATCGGTATTCCCAGCGCTGAAAATATAAGTTGGTTTTGCATTTGTAAGCTCATCTAACTCCGATTGGCGCTCCAGATATTTTAGCGTTATAGACGCAACATATTGAGGAACAGCGAATTTTAGGTATGCATAACAGATGATGGCAGAGAGAATTAACGAACCCACAATCCAATACCATCTGCTTAAAAAAACCATCAGTAGTTTTTTTATATCAACAGACTCCGTATGGCTCAACAACCCTTCGAAAAAGGCATTTTCCGTTTTGGTATTCGTCATTTATATTTATTAAAACTCGTTACGGTTTAATAGTGGCAATGAGGAAAGTTCTGAAAAATAAGGATTTTGTACTGCTTTTAAAATATGTTGGTACTGAGCGGCTCTGTGTAAGTCGCTACCCACTGCCCTAATCTTGCCTTGACGAATGAGAAGTTCGGCCATTTCCTGCTCCATTGGGCCATAAACACCAGCAAGCGATAATAGATTGACCTGAAAAATTACACCCATTTCATAAATCTGATCGTAAATCTTTTTGTTCTCCCACCATGTTCGGTATCGTTCGGGATGGGCAAGAACGGGTTTATATCCTTTGGACAGCATCAACGCGAGAATCTCGATAAAGAAGGGCTGCTCTTTTCTCATGGATGTTTCTACCAAAACAAACCGGTCAAAGAGAGGAAGTATTTCATCTTTCTCCAATAACGACACAAAATAATCGTCCCCGAAATATTCCGCGGCATATCTTAAACTCAAATCAGGGTAAAGACTTTGGCAAGGAGTGGATATAAGTTCGAATGATGCCTCAATCGTCTGTTTATCATTGAAAAAAAGGTCGGAACGAATATGTGGTGTAGCGACGATAGTTCTTATGCCGGCCTCGTAGTGGTGGGCAACCAACGACATACTTTCTTCCACAGAACGGGATCCGTCATCTATGGAAGGCAGGACATGAATATGCAAATCTGTCCCCAGATCACCAAGTAACGATGTCGTTTCGATGTTTAGCGGGTTAAATTTAAAATCAAAACCACCATGTTTAGCACAAGGAATACTGGCTGTACTATTGCAAATGTGCGTTGCGTTCTGGCAGCTCGTACCACACTGGCCGTTGGTGGTATATAAACGATATCATTATCAAAAACCGGCTGATTCATAATTAGGGGATCAGCCAGCACTTTAAAGTCGTATTCAATAACGCGTTGTGAGGTTCCTTCTCCGCGTATAATCTGAATGACATTTCCTGCCTCTGAATACTTTACTCCGCCTGAACGGGCAAGAATTTCACCAAGCGATTCATATTCTTTTTCCAAAACGACAAGACCTTGCGTAACAACAGCACCCAGCACTTTCACTCTGAGATTTGTGACATGCGTTTCAAAAATGGGTTTGCGGATAATGTCCTTGTAAAGAATGGAAAGCGTATCTGATATCCCCTGTTGCGTGAGGCCAACGACCGTCACCTTCCCGATTTCCGGAAGACCGATTTGTCCATTGAAGTCAACGCTCAAATTAAGTCCCTCTCCTTTATTTCCGCCCGAACTGGCGGAAGGTTCCGGAACGAGGTCTGATATCCAGTTCAGGTTTTTGATCAGGAGTTTGTCTCCGGGTTTTACCTTGTAGTCATCCGTATTCGTTACGGTGATTTTGGGATCGAGTTGGAAGTTTGTAACCGTGGGAACGACCTGATTTGTGCGACATGCCGCCAGACAGAGTACCATCAACGAGAAGAATACGAATGTCTGGACGTGACGCATTTTTAATGGGTTAAATGTCAATCAAATTTTTTCCTCAAAATGAGTTCTGACCTTCTTCAATGCAGAGCCTACAACCTGATGCATGTCATAGTAGCGATATTCCGCCAGCCTTCCTCCAAATATCACATGACTTTCCTTTTGAGCAAGCTCCTTGTATTTGTTGAAAATGGCAGTGTTCTTGTCGTCATTGACAGGATAATAAGGTTCAGCGCCCTTGGTCCATTCTTCGGGATATTCGTATGTTATTACCGTTTTGGGCTGAGTCCCAAATTCGAAATGTTTGTGTTCAATAATACGCGTAAACTTGGTTTCCCCATCCGTGTAATTAACGACGGCGTTGCCTTGGTGGTTTTCCTTATCGAGTAAATGGTTGTCAAACCGAAGCCCGCGATACTCAAGCTGCCCATGGCAAAAATCGAAATATTCGTCGATCGCGCCGGTGTAGACAATTTGATCAGCCAGTTGACTAAGTTCTTCACGATGGCTGAAAAAGTCAACGCCCAGGCGCACTTCAACACCCTTTAACAGACCTTCTGTGAGTTTGTTATACCCACCAATCGGAATACCCTGGTAGCGGTCATTGAAGTAGTTATTATCGAATGTAAACCGAACCGGTAGTCTTTTGATAATGAAGGCAGGCAGCTCCGTAGCCTTGCGGCCCCACTGCTTTTCTGTATATGCCTTGATCAGTTTTTCATAGATATCCGTACCAACGAGGGATATTGCCTGTTCTTCAAGATTTTTAGGCTCTTTGATATTTGCCTTTTCAACTTGTTCCGCAATCTTCGCTTTCGCTTCCTCAGGAGTTTTTACTTTCCAAAGTTGGTAGAAAGTATTCATATTAAAGGGCAGATTATACAGCTCGCCGTTATAGTTTGCAACCGGGGAATTGGTGTAGCGGTTAAACTCAACGAAAGAGTTTACATAGTCCCAGATCTCTTTATCATTCGTGTGGAAGATATGAGCTCCATACTTGTGGACGTTAATACCTTCGACATTCTCGCAATAAATATTCCCTCCTGTATGCTCGCGTCTGTCTATGACCAGACAATTTTTTCCTCTTTTAGTAGCTTCGTGTGCGAATACCGAACCCCAAAGCCCGGCACCAATAACTAGGTAATCGTAATTTTTCATGGAATAAATGACGTGATATTCAAGACATCACATGGTTAATAGCTGTGTGCAAATCTAATGAATCAAAATGAAAAAAGGCCCCCCGTTTGGGGGCCTTTCTCTTTTCTTATATGGAGGTTGAATTACGGAAGTAATTTCAACTCAACACGGCGGTTTTTAACAAGACCATTTTTAGTGGCGCTGTCTGCTATTGGTTTGAATGAACCGAAGTAGTCAACAATCACTTTGCTTGGATCAGATAGACCTGCATCGTTCACAAGGAAGTTTTTAACAGCTTCCACACGACGGCGAGACAGAGCTACATTGTAACGGTCTGACGAGCGACGATCTGCGTGACCTGCAAGTTGCAGACGGCATCCGTTTTTGTTCATCAAAGCAGCTACGTTTTTCAACATTTCCTGGAACTCAGGTTTGATCACGTTTTTGTCAGTATCAAACTGAACGTTTGCAAAGATTTCGCTACATGCAGCACCTGTTGCAAGTGCATTTTTCACGTAAGAATCAAAGTCAAGAACACGTCCGCTACCGTCAACGATACTTCCTGCAGGTGAATTAGGCTCTTTATCGAAGAAGTCAGAAACACCGTCACCATCTGTATCAAGTAACAATCTCGGGTCGATATCTTTTGGACGGTTTGCTTTTGCAACTGAATCCATTTCTTCAAGCGTAAGGATCTTAGCAGCTTTTAGCAAAACACGTGGGTCAGTGTAACGAAGGTTGTAGTATCCGCCTTCATCAGGTCTGTAATCCCATTTGCCATCCACTTTTTTAACTTTCAAAGGTTTCTTACCCAATTTGTATGTCAACTGGATTGAACCGTAACCATATTGATCCAGTTCCGAATTACCTTTTCTTGATGTTTTTTGATCAGCAATGCTGAATCCGTCACCAGGGTTTCTTGAAAAGTCACCACCGTAAGTAGCGTCGATATAATCAGAATTGGTATGGTTCAAACGGAAATCAAGTCCCAAATCAAGTCTTGGGGTCAACTCGTAGTTAATATTAAGACCGGTTGGAATAACCCAGTCATTTTTCTTTCCAGTTTCGCGAAGTGTAACACCTCCTGTAAGATCATATGCAGTTGCATCATAAAATACCTGACCGAAGCCTACATATGCGTCTATTTTCCAACGCTTCATTTTGTTTGGTCCAAGTAGCAATCCTTTAAGGTTCACAGTTCCAGACAAAGTAACGTCGCCATAATTTCCTTCGAAGTAACGATTGTAGTTACGTCTCTTCATCCCTCTCAAGTTACCGATAGTCCCGTCGAGACGAGCTCCGAATAAATATGAAAGTTGTTTGTTAATGGTAATTCCGCCCTGGATTGTTCCTGACTCTTTGTGGCTATCCGATGTAGT
Source organism: Dyadobacter sp. HNCC25DJ184 (assembly GCF_056895215.1). Classification (NCBI taxonomy): domain Bacteria; kingdom Pseudomonadati; phylum Bacteroidota; class Cytophagia; order Cytophagales; family Spirosomataceae; genus Dyadobacter; species Dyadobacter sp. HNCC25DJ184. The sequence goes on from NZ_JBXHAQ010000023.1 coordinate 72,132, forward strand.
TTTTGAAACCGGCCAGAAATCATATTCACGAAGGTCTCCAAAGAACATGCTTGGCCCGAAGTGTGCGGAAATAGACCACGTATTCATTTTGTAAGGACCATCGTAGCTTGCCTTTGGATTGTAGTCTGGTGAAGTCGTAGTTACAACGGGTTGTGCAAGTGCGGGTAGTGCAATTAACGTTCCCAAGGCAAACGAACTAATCATCTGGGATACTTTTTTCATACTATTCAAGTTAGCGTTTTTAAGATTGACTAGGAATTGATCGATTGAAATCAATTAAGTAAAAAAACATTCATGGCTAGATGGCAATTTACCAATAGGCCTAGTTGCCACAAAAATATGTTATCAATATCATTTAATCAAAGGACATTACACAATAATATAAACTTTTGTTATTATTTTAAATAAAAACCGCGTTTCTGGCCCTTCTTTTTGTAAAATTTATAGACGCTGCATCAACTTCACGACCATTTCAGCCTTCCACGTCGCGAAAGTTCCATCTATAATTTTTTCCCTTGCGGTATTGACCAGCCAAAGGTAAAAAGTTAAATTATGTATGCTGGCAATTTGCGCTCCCAGCATTTCTCCTGATTTTACGAGATGCCTGAGGTAACTTTTACTATAAAAGGTACTGGCATAGCCCCCAAGATTCAGATCAATCGGTGAAAGATCATCTTTCCACTTTTCGTTCTTGATATTGATGATACCTTCAGTGGTAAAAATCATGCCATTCCTCGCATTCCTCGTTGGCATTACACAATCGAACATATCAACTCCAAGCGCAATACATTCCAATATATTCTCGGGAGTACCAACGCCCATGAGATACCTGGGCTTATTTTTAGGCAAAATATCGCAAACTACTTCGGTGAGTTCGTACATTATTTCAGCCGGTTCACCCACAGAAAGCCCGCCGATCGCATTTCCTTCCCGATCCTGCGACGCAATTACTTCCGCCGATTGCTTTCTAAGGTCTTTATATACACTGCCTTGCACAATTGGAAACAGTGTTTGATTGAAATCGTAATGCGGTGTTGTGGCGTCGAACCTTTCGCAGCAACGCTTCAGCCAGCGGTGCGTCATCTCCATCGAATTTCGTGCATAGGTATAATCGCACGGATAGGGTGTACACTCGTCAAAAGCCATAATGATATCTGCGCCTATTTTGCGCTGAATGTCCATTACGTTTTCAGGTGTGAATGTGTGGATGCCGCCGTCAATGTGTGACTTAAATACCACACCTTCTTCTGTGATCTTTCTCCCGGTTCCCGCAAGTGAGTAAACCTGATATCCGCCGCTGTCTGTCAGTATCGGGCCGGTCCAGCCGTTGAATTTGTGCAATCCGCCGGCTTTTTGAAGAATATCAAGTCCTGGCCGTAAGTATAGATGATAGGTGTTACCAAGTATAATCTGGGCTTTGATATCCTCTTTTAATTCCCTTTGATGAACCGCTTTGACTGTACCCGCAGTGCCTACCGGCATAAATATGGGAGTCTGAATAACCCCATGGTCGGTCACGATTTCGGCGGCACGTGCTTTCGATCCCGGGTCTTCAGCTTGTAGTGTAAATTTCATGTAACTGGACTTGTTGATTCCGCAAAAATAAGAGGTGTTGGTCTAACATTCCTGTCATGACTGTATATTTGTACTTATTTTGCAAAAATATCAATACAACACTCTTCTATTGTGACGGAACCTTTACTGTATGTGCTGAGCGGATTCGTCCTGATTCAGCTCTTTTATTACCTGTTCTTTTTTACGAGACTGGCTTTTTATAGTAAGACAACAAATTATATTTCTGAGTATCCCGGTGTTACAATTTTAGTTTGTGCGTGGAATGAGAAGGAAAATCTGACGGAGCTGATTCCTATTTTGGACAATCAGGACTATCCTGAGTACGAAGTAATTTTGTTGGACGACCGGTCGGACGATGGAAGCGAGGACTATATTCGTGGTAATATTGGTAAATGGAAAAAGATCAGGTATCTGCGCATCAATGACCAATTTGAGCATGTAACACCCAAAAAGTACGCGCTCACCGTGGGGATGAAACAGGCAACTTATCCGGTAGCCTTGATGACAGATGCGGATTGCCGGCCTAATTCCAATCACTGGATCACCGCCATGGTATCTCAGCTTAGCGACTCGAAGCAAATCGTTCTCGGTTTTTCACCCTATTTCAGAGGAAGTGGATTGTTGAATTGGTTTATTCGTTGTGAAACCTTCTATACCGCAGTTCAATATTTGTCTTTCGCGCTGGGCGGGGTGACTTATATGGGCGTTGGGAGAAATATATTGTACAAGCGCTCCGTGTTTTTTGCCAATAAGGGATTCTACACACACCGGAAGGTATATGGAGGTGATGACGATATATTCCTGAACGAGGTGGCTACGCGTCAGAATTCCACCATATCTGTTGATCCGGAGTCTTTTGTTTATTCCAAGCCAAAAACGAATTGGGGTGAGTGGTATCGTCAGAAAAGAAGGCATCTGGCGGTAAGTAAATTGTATCGTACCAGAAATAAGATATTGCTGGGACTATTATCCCTGGCGCATGTAGGGATCTGGATTGTTGGAATGGCGGCACTGATCACGGGGATTGTGAACAAAGACATTTTATGGCTGGAGATATTATCCGGCATATGGCTTGGCCGTTGGGTCATTCAGTTGTTCCTGCTTTCCCTTATCAACAAAAAGCTGGATCGAACCATGGAATGGTTCAGTTTTCTACCAATGGATTTTGCACTATTTATTTATTACGTGGTGTTTGGTGTGATCACCATCACCAGAAGAAAGCCAAGAAGATCGTGGAGCTAATATTACGTTATTTTCCGGACATGACCGATGTACAAAAGGAGAAGTTCGGAATGCTGGAAGAACTTTACAACTTTCACAACGCGCGGGTGAATGTTATATCGCGGAAGGATATTGAAACCTTATATGAGCGTCACGTGCTGCACTCATTAGGTATTGCCAAAGTGATGGAGTTTAAATCCGGGACTTCCATTTTGGATGTGGGGACAGGTGGCGGGTTTCCGGGCATACCGCTTGCCATCCTGTTTCCCGAAGCAAAGTTTCATTTGGTGGACAGTATTGGAAAAAAGATCCGCGTGGTACAGGAGATCGCCAGTCAGCTCGACCTGTCGAATGTGAAGGCTGATGCGGTGCGGGCAGAGAAGCTGGAAGATCAGTATGAGTTTGTGGTAAGCAGGGCAGTGACACGTCTGCAGCCATTTGTGGGATGGGTAAGAAACAAGATCAGCAGAAATTCATTCCATCCGTTGAAGAATGGTATCCTGTATTTAAAAGGAGGAGACCTGACAGAGGAGATTGCCGAGCTGGGGCAAAAAGTAAAGGTTTACGACCTGGCCGAATTTTTTAAAGAAGAATTCTTTGAGACGAAGAAGGTGGTATACGTACCTTTGTAACTTTTAGACATAATAAGATAACCATATATAATGATGAACCAACGTTTCAGTGCCAGTGGGTTGATGAACCCGTTTTTTCCTGATGAAGTATCTTTCGGGGACAAGGGCGTGACATTTAAAGTTAGAAAGCTATTCAGAAGCACCGACAACTTTGTGTTTTATACCGATATTTCAGGAGTAGAGATTGAGAGCGGCGTCTTTTTTTCGACGATAAGAGTGATACCACGGATGCGCCCGGAAATAATTATCAATAATTTTACGAAGGGAGATGCCAAGAAAGTCAAGGAGTTAATACTTGAGAAGGTGCAGTTGTAAGAATTTTTTTGGGTCAATACTTGCGCTGTATTGATCCTTGCCTTACATTTGCACCACAATTCAGACGAACGGTCTGAAAAACGATCCCGAATAGCTCACAAACCGTTTGCCGAACGGTTAGAGAATCTGACAAAATCAGATTGGATCAATGAGCAAGATTCCCGAATAGCTCAGTCGGTTAGAGCATCTGACTGTTAATCAGAGGGTCGCTGGTTCGAGCCCAGCTTCGGGAGCCTGAAAAATCAAGCACTTATCATTTAGTTGATAGGTGCTTTTTTTGTTTAATCATAGAATTGCGAGATTCAAATTGGGATCCATGATCAGGGATCAAATCAAAAAGGATCAGTCCGAAAAGTTAGGCGGCAAATAAAAAGTACTTTTTTACATTGAAACGTTCTGTTAACACATTTAATAATTGATCCTCCAAAACCAGAACGAAAGGGAGTAAAGAAACTAGAAAAAATCAATAAAGTTGTCTGCCATTAGGTTGGAGTAGAATTCAGTGTACTTGGAGGAAGGTTTATGAGATTTCTGTTTTTTCAAAAATTAAGATTCAGGGTGTTTCATTTATACTCAATAATAGTTGACTTGAATGCGGGTATTAATACATTTTAACTTTGTTAAGTATA
>NZ_JBXHAQ010000024.1:0-62439 GCF_056895215.1 Dyadobacter sp. HNCC25DJ184
ATTTTTAAACTTTTTCCCGAATTGGAAATACCTACTAACAGAAGTCTTGAATATGTCCCCAGAAGTTGCTTCAAGTGCGATATGAAATCAGCATAGGGGTTGTTAGAAGTTTATCAGAAGACGCGGTGAAAAGGTAAGCGACTATTGGACGGCGCCTTTGAATCGGACAGCAGCGATTAGGTACTTCACAGGTCAAAGGGGGAAAGCATTGGAATGAACTATAAATAGCATCACTGCTTCCAACGGTTTCACATTTCTTTGAAATACTCAATCGCATGCATTTTCAGGAGCATTTCCTGTTTTAATATATCGCCTTGTGGTAAAGCCCTTTCCAGGAGGTAATGTGGCCAGCCGTCTTTGTCGATATATTCCAGCTTATAATAAGAAGAGAGGCTCAATATTTTGCATATCCCGACATGCATCAAATCCTGCTTTTGGTCTTTGGAGAATCTTCTTGCACCTTTTCCCAGTTCCTGCACACCAATCAGAAAAAGTACACTATTAAGATCAGCTGGTTTTTTCCCGATTACCTGTTCCAGTTGATTTAGTAAAAATTCCCACTGTACATCCAAAGGCTGATCTTCTACCTGCGCAAGATTCATATTATTAAAAGTATTTTAAAGAATTATGATGTTGTAGTGACATATCCCGAGCAAACGTAATGAAATACCTTCACGTTCCTTTTACATCAGGCGAAAGCTTTATAAATAGCAGTCTATATAGGGGGATATTTCTAACTTTGAGGTTTGGTCGAATTGAGTAAAGAACAATATATATTATCGTGATAAAGGAAGGAGATCGCCATAGTAAGGCAGAAAACTATTTACAAACGTTAAATGAACCTCAAAGGCTTGCTGTTTTGCATGGCGAAGGGCCGTTGATGATCATCGCCGGTGCGGGATCGGGCAAGACGCGTGTGCTTACATATAGAATAGCTCACCTCATCGAAAATGGTGTGGATGCTTTCCGCATTCTTTCGCTCACCTTCACCAATAAGGCTTCGGGAGAAATGCGTCATCGCATCGAAGGTGCGGTTGGGATGGAGGCAAGGAATATCTGGGCGGGTACTTTTCACTCAGTTTTTGCGAAAATCCTGAGAATAGAGGCCCGATACCTAGGCTACACCAGCGATTTTTCCATATATGACACCGACGATTCCAAGTCTTTGTTGCGAAGTATTATTAAGGAATACAATCTGGACGACAAGGTTTACAAAGCCAATGTGATATATAACCGTATCTCTGGAGCGAAAAACCGATTAATTTCTGCTGACGACTATATCAATAATGCCATTATCCAGGCAGACGATGAGGCTGCGAAGATGAAAGAAATCGGTCGTATATATAAGACATATGCGTTACGCTGTTTTCAGGCCAATGCGATGGACTTTGATGATCTGCTCTTTAATACCAACGTTCTTTTCCGTGATTTCCCTGACGTACTATATAAGTACCAGCAGAAATTTCAATATGTAATGGTGGATGAGTTTCAGGATACGAACATTTCGCAATACCTGATCACCAAAAAATTATCCGATTTACATAAAAATATATGTGTGGTTGGAGACGACGCGCAGAGTATCTACGCTTTCCGCGGTGCCAATATTGAGAATATCCTCAATTTCGAAAAGGATTTCCCGAATGTCCGCACTATCAAGCTTGAGCAAAATTATCGGTCAACGAGTACCATTGTAAATGCTGCGAATTCAGTAATCGCAAGAAATAAGTCGCAACTGGAAAAGCATACTTTCACGGCGAACGAAGAAGGAGCGCTGATCGATGTGATCAAAGCGGGGTCTGATAATGAAGAAGGAAGGCTTGTGGCGACGGCGATTTTTGAAGAAAAGATGCAGAAAGCACTCAGAAACGAGAATTTCGCCATACTTTATCGTACCAATGCGCAGTCACGTTCGTTTGAGGAAGCTTTGCGCAAACTTGGCATCAAATACAGGATTGTCGGCGGCATGTCTTTCTATCAAAGAAAGGAAATTAAGGACCTTTTGGGATATCTTCGGTTTACAGTCAACCAACGCGATGAAGAGGCTTTTAAGAGAGTTATCAACTTACCAAAACGCGGGATAGGAGATACCACTGTTGCAAAAATAGCGGTTACGGCTTCTGAACAGCAGGTTTCTGTATGGGATGTAGTCGCCAACTCCGGATATTATATAGGAGGCCGGCTTGCCAACCCGATCGACCAGTTTGCCACATTGATCAAAAGTTTTAAACTGATGATCGAAGAGGGAAAAGATGCTTTTGAAATCGCCTCCCATATTGCCAAGGTTTCAGGTATTTTGAAAGAGTTATATGAAGACAAAACTGTTGAAGGACTTTCGAGGTACGAAAACGTTCAGGAGCTTTTGAACGGTATCAAGGAGTTTGTCGACAGCGAAACTACTGAGGACAAATCCCTTAGTGCATTTTTGCAATCGGTATCTTTATTGACAAACGCGGACGAACCGGATGAGAATGAGGATCACGATCGGGTAACGATGATGACGATTCACTCTGCCAAAGGTCTGGAATTCAGAAATGTGTTCATCGTTGGTTTGGAAGAAGATCTTTTCCCCAGCCAAATGATGCTGGAATCGCGGCAGGACCTGGAGGAAGAACGTCGACTTTTTTACGTTGCCATTACCCGTGCCGAACAGAAACTCTCATTCAGTTATGCCGAGAGCAGGTATCAGTGGGGGCGTTTGAAAATGTGTGAACCAAGTCGCTTTTTGATGGAAGTGGATCCGCAGTATCTGAATGTGTCGCGAATGTTGCAGATCAATAACGACAAGCCTGGATCTTCAACGTCCTCTAATTCATTTGTGCGAAACCTCACGCCCAGAAAACCGTCGGAACCCAAGAATATTTCCGGCACTGCCAGTCACAAACCAACGGATGGCTTTGTGCCAAGCGACACTTCCAGCCTTAAAGAGGGAGAGAAAGTGGAGCATATGAAGTTTGGATTTGGAGTCGTAACAAAGATGGATGTAAGCGGTTCTGATAGAAAAGCCACTGTAAAATTTGATACAGTTGGAGATAAAACCTTATTGCTTAGCTTTGCGAAACTGAGGATTATTGAGTAATAAAAAGGATATCTAAAGTATAAGTACAGTAAAGACCAAATATTGAACCCTTTAACCTATTGATACAGGTACCGGGAAAAGTAATCTCTCCATTCTGAAAATGTAAATTGAATTAAACATTTGCCTTTATGTTCCACGAAATTGATACCAAACAAATTAACGACCGCGGCAGTGATGTTGCCATAGTAAATAGTCAGATTGAATATTTCAAAAACGGTTTCCCATTTCTCCAGTTATCCAAAGCCGCAACAATTGGAGACGGAATTCTAAGCCTTAGTGAAAGTGAGATTACAGAAGTAATAACTGCTTTTGACAAGAGTGCCGCAGAAGGAGAGGTGACGTTATTGAAATTTGTCCCGGCATCGGGCGCAGCTACGAGAATGTTCAAATCCCTGTTCGGCTTCCTTCAAGAGGGCAAAAAAGATAAATCAGTTGATGAGTTTTTTGCCAAGTTGAAAGATTTCGCTTTCTATGAAGATCTGAAAACCGCTTTAGCAGCAGACGGCTTTGATATTGAAACAGCTGACCAAAAGGTGATTGTTTCTTATTTCCTGACAGACAAAGGTTTGGGATATGGTGAGTTGCCAAAAGGGTTACTGAAATTTCATAATGATCCTGAACGTCCGCGTACGCCGTTAGAAGAGCACTTGGTAGAAGGAGCGAAATATGCAAATGCAGGCAGCAGCGTTCAAATTCATTTTACTGTTTCTCCTGAGCACAGAGATAAATTTGAAAAACTGGTGGTCGAAATTCTACCATCTTACCAAAGCAAGTTTGGTGTAAAATATTTCGTATCGTTTTCGGAGCAGAAAAGCTCAACAGATACTATTGCGGTCAATCTGGACAATACACCTTTCCGTGAAAAAGATGACAGTTTGTTGTTCAGACCGGCCGGACATGGTGCATTGCTTGAAAACCTGAGCCAACTGGATGCTGATATTATTTTTATCAAGAATATCGACAATGTCGTTCCGGATAGAATCAAGGCAGATACTATAACCTATAAGAAAGCCCTGGCCGGGATAGTTCTTCAATATCAGGCAAAAATATTCGATTACATCGCGCAACTGGAAGCTGGAGCAACCGACGAATTATTGGCAGAACTCGACTCTTTCTTCAGGAAAGAACTGTGTGTTGTGCCTCCTGCTGGTTTTGAAAGTAACTCTTCCGAAGAGAAAAAACAATATTTCCTTGGGAAGCTCGACAGACCTTTCCGGGCTTGTGGAATGGTTAAAAATCAGGGCGAGCCTGGTGGCGGGCCTTTCTGGGCGCAAAATGCGGATGGATCATCGTCGCTGCAAATAGTGGAGTCCGCTCAGGTTGATCTTGATAACGAGGCGCAAAATGCCATTTTCAAAAATTCGACCCACTTTAATCCGGTTGATTTGGTTTGTGCTACCAAGAATTCGAAAGGCGAAGCATATGACTTACGCAAATTTCGCGATCCGCTCACAGGTTTCATTACCGGAAAATCAAAAGATGGTAAAGAGCTCAAGGCTCAGGAGCTACCAGGGCTTTGGAATGGTGCTATGGCCGACTGGAACACCATTTTTGTAGAGGTTCCGTTAATAACCTTTAATCCGGTAAAAACCGTAAATGACCTTTTACGCGAGCAGCACCAATAAAATTTGCTGATTGTATATCAAAAAAAGGAATTTGAGCGAGCTCAGATTCCTTTTTTTGTGAACCTAATTATCAGATGATCAAGGGATTGGCAATACCTTACTTTCTTTGAAAGTAGAAAGGATTACCATGGTTTGCGTACTTGCAACCTCTTCGATTTCATTGATTTTTTCCAGCATCAATTTCTGGTACGTACTGATATCCTTCGATATCACACGAAGCAAGAAATCTCCTGTTCCGGTTACGTGGTGGCATTCTATTACTTCAGGAATCGCATGAATTTTCTCTACGAAAGATTCCGTCACTGCTTTTCTATGACCTACAAGGGATATTTGAACAAAAGTGCTTACTCCCAATCCTACTCTTTCAGGCTCGAGTTGTGCGTGATAGCTTTTGATAATACCCGACTGCTCCAATTTCTTAACACGCTCCAAGGTTGGCGCAGGCGATAAACCTATTTCTTTAGATAGCTGTGCGTTGGTAATTTTTGCATTGGTTTGAAGAATCTCCAGGACTTTCCTGTCTATCTGGTCTAACTTTATTATGGCAGACATTTTTCTATGACTATGGTTTTTCTATATGCCTAAACTTAATGGCGGTGCAAAGCTATTAGATTTTCCCGAAGAATGTTATAATTATATATGGGAAATTTGTAATAATATAAAATTATAGTAGGCGAAAAACGAAAATGGTATCAAAATGTTAGGTTTTAACAATTTGCTGGGGTAAAATATGAAGATTATCATACCGACTTTTGACGCAAACTTTGTAACATACTGATAGTTAGTTTCTACCCCCAATATGAACTGGAAGTATCGAAATCAATCATAAATGCATAGTTATCTTTTTGCTCAGATCCCTTTTTTCGCTCAATCCTAATGTGCTCAAAGGGACTAACCATGAACTTGAGCTCGTTTTTACGACATGAATATGTTAATTTTGGTTAGATTTTGAATAATATTTTATTTCAAATCGTTAGTGATTTAGAGAATTGAAGAACATTTTCAATGTACACATGCAAAAGGTAGTTTGTCTGGGGCTTTTATTTATTGGCTGGGGTTGTAGTGTAATAGCTCAAACAGCGCCTGCTGAATCAGCTACGCCATCGTGGCTTCCAAAAGAAAAGCCTAAATCGGACACTGTTAAGGTTAAGCATCAAAGCGTTTTAAGTTCAATAGTTTCCAGTCTTGACCCGGTTGTCAGCGGTTCGGTTCCGGGAGCGGGAAAAAAATCAACTTCTGCTTCACAGTTATTTGGCGAAACGATACCAGATCTTGGCCTCAGGGTAAAGGAATTTCAAAGCCAGAAGGAAATCAAGAAAATAAGGAAGGAGCGGGCAAAACTGGCGAAAGTTCAGTATGAGGGCATTCCTATGGAAACGATGTCCATCAAATATGGTAGTGGAGATAAGGCGACCGTTGAAATCTTTCATGTTCTTAAGACCTACCAACCAATCAGTGCATACGTGCTGCCAGCCAACATCAGATGGTATGACGTCAAAAAAAAGAAATTGAGCTCGTCACTTATCAAGAATGAGGCGGAGGCTAAGCCACTTCATGGATCATATAAAAAATACTCGGGTGAAAATCTGATCGAAGAAGGATACTACTTTCTGGGATCAAAGGATGGCCGTTGGGTTAAATATGACTCGAAGTTTAATCTTGTTGACAAATCTCTCTGGGAAAAAGGGTTTCCTGCAGAATCCCGAATCACTTACTATGATTCAGCTCATTCGCACGTAAAAGAAGTGGTACCTGTCATGTTTGGCCAGGTGGAAGGCGATTTTCTGCAGTTCTATAACGAAGGTCAGTTAATGGCCAGCGGAAAATATCAAAATGGCCAGAAAATCGGCCGTTGGGTAGAATATTATCAGTTCAAACGGCTACGGAAAAAGGAAATTCAATATCCGAAAACAAGCTGGGACGGCGATTTCGAGCCATTTGTTCTCCGTGAATGGGACGATAAAGGGAAGTTGCTTTACGATTACACAAAAGATCCCCGCGCATCAGCAGCCGATGAAGAGGAAACGGAAAATTAGACCCGATTCGTCACTTCAATACTTATTATGAATATCCGTTAAAATACGCTCCACCTCTTTTCTTACTTCCCGCGTAGGTTTCGTAAAATTGTTATTCATGAAACTGAATACCAGCGTTTTTCCCTTTTTGGTAATCAGATATCCGCTCAGATTGTAGACATTACTCAAACTGCCTGTTTTGGCATATATAAAAGGAGCTTCTTCATTTTTGAACATATTTCCCAGTGTCCCGTTTTTGCCACCAGCAGGCAAAATCTGAAACAGCCTTTGAGATGGTACCTTTTCATATATTTTCTGAAGAAGCGCAACGATCGACCTCGGAGTAAACAGATTATATCGGCTAAGTCCCGACCCATCCCGCCAAACTGGTGCGTCAGGCAAGTCATTCATATAGGTACTTACCGCATGGTCAATTGCTTTTTGACTATTGAGCGGAAGTCCGTTTTTTGAAGCATATATAAGCATCAGCTGTTCTGCAAGCATATTATCACTAACCTGCATCATTCGCCGATATAATGAATCAGACGGAATGCTATATACTGTCTGCAACTCAATTGTCAACGGGATATTAATATGCCTTATCTCCTTTTTCAGAGTGTCACTCAACAATTTAAGGGCAAGCGAATCAGTCATTCTAATCGGAAGATCCTGCGACGTGCCTACTTTCAAACCTGCCTTCGGATATCTGAATGCGTTTGAAAATTCATCACGGGTTATCGCAGAAATCGTCGTATCGGCGGAAAGCTCTTTATTCCAATGGTTTGGAGTTCCTTTCGGCGCTCCATTTTTCCCGGCAGTGAATCTGACGAGATTGCCATACACTGGGAACGGCGATATCTCTGGCTGATAGTAATCGTTGTAATCACTCCATGCCCAGCCGGAACCATATCTGTTTTCCTGGAAGTTTGATGGAGTAAAGAATATCTGCTCCTTCCGACTTTTTAAAAAATCATAAACCTTACTTTTTGGTAGGTCAGGATGCATAAGTGATGGATCTCCTGTGCCCCTGATAATCAATAATTCGCCCCATTCTAGATATTCTAATCCGGGAATAGAGTCTCCAAGCACGGAAACTCCCGCGTAAAAGCTAAAAAGTTTGGTGTTGGAAGCCGGAACGAAATATTTATCTGACTGATATCCGGCAAGCTCTTTTTTATCTTGTAAACGGCTGATGGAAAGGCCTGTATGTTGTTGCTTTAAAACCGATGACTGCTTGATTTCCCGGTTGACATAGTGTGATATTGAACAGCTGGTAAAAACAAGAGCCAGCATAAGACACAAAATAATGCGCATAATTTTGATACAAAGGTTTGCCTTAGGCTAAATATAGATGTAAAACTGCTGTTTTATAAATGACTCAGCGATTCAGGTTGATGAAATTTCTTGGAAACAGGTGTTTTAATTACGAGAAAATAACCGCCTTCCAAAGTGATCTTTTCATTATCCTCTTGCCTGAAACTTTCCATACAAGACGAATCAGCCAATACAAATATTGTGGTGTCCGTGCGAGTAGTCAGAGAAAGATGATGATAGCGCTGCAAGCTAACATGCAAATCGGCCCGCTGAAATAAGTCGTGACATATCCCGATCGTCGCAGACTTTGGAACATATTTACTGATTTTAAGCGCATTATCTACAGAAATATCAGGAGCTGTTGAACTGATTTTACGGACGGTCATGATCCAACATCCTACTATCCCCAACACAGCCATAGAAAGACTTAAACGGCGGTTGAAATTTAAGATATAGCCGATTTTGTCCTGGAGCAATGCTGCAAAAGTAAGCGCAAAAAACGGAGTCGCCGGCAGCAAATAATGGTGATATTGCTTGATACTAATCAATAGAGGCAGAAAAGCCGACATAGAAACCACGAAACATGTACCAGCCACCCGCTTACCAGTTTCTGACATTTTGGTAGAAATTCTGAAAAAATAAAATATCAGAAATAACAGCCCGGTGATTATTAAATGAGGCTTTATACTTCGGAACAATTCAACGACCAAATAAAAATGGGCCGTCCAGTCTTCGCCTGCTGCTTCTCTTTCATGCATCAGCGCGCCTACTACTTGTCCATTGAAATATTTTGTCAGAAAAAACCTGGCTGGTTCATAAAATAAAGTGAGACAGATACATACCAAAAAAGTGGCAGACAAAACCAAACTCGGAGATATCGTTTTTCGAAATGATGCCCTATCGAAAATTAGAAGATATAAAGCCGTGAAAGCTAGGGGATATAACCCAACAGGGCCTTTTGTAAGAAAAGCAAGAAATATGGCGAGGCCGCCAAAAACCTGAAAAGCATGTTTTTTTAATGCTACATCTGAATGCTGCGATTTCAATTGAAAAAAGCATGACAACAGACAAAACAAAGACATCGTAGTATCCAGCAAATGGTTAGGTATGGCATACCAAACGATCAGCATGGAGTACCAGCATAAAACAGGAAGCCACTGATGTCGTTGAATGTCAGGCTTATTTTTAAAAAATAGGCACCAAATACCTGTGATCAGCAAAATAGAACAGGTCAAAATGAGGACATTGAACAAGTTTTCGACTAGTGGGGTATCTCCAAAAATTCCGAAGAGGAGAGCCTCTATCCCAAATTGCAAGGGTGGATGACCGTAAAAGAAAACGTCGTTGTCGTAAGGAAGCCAAAATGAGTCGGCAAAATACGGCTGCCAAAAAGACCCAAGCCCTTCAGCCATATTTCGAGCAATGGAAGCATATGCCACGCCGTCCATGAACATGGTACTATCAACGGATCGTGGTAAAAACGTAATTAAAATAAAGCTGATCGTAAATGTCCATAGGAAATGAGGCATGTATTTTTCAGCCATAATATTTCATTTATGTTGAGTGAAAATTGCGGTTGCTGGTTACAGCATTACAAAAATACAGTTACTGAGCAGCTGATTAAGCGTTTTTACTAAAAGAATCAAAAATTATCAAAGTCAGGTATGGATATTAAACCGTTATTTTGTCTTTGAAAACAGTTCGTCAACCCTTCGATATATATGTTTGGTCCTGAGTATATCCTCAAGCAGTATTGGAATTATGATTCTTTTCGCCCTATCCAGCGAGAGGCGATCGTTTCTGTGCTGGAAGGAAACGACACGCTGCTATTATTGCCAACCGGAGGAGGTAAGTCGATTTGTTTTCAAGTACCTGTCATGATGTCCGAGGGCGTATGTATCGTGATCACACCGCTGATCGCACTCATGAAAGACCAGGTCGAACAGCTCAAGCAGCGGAATATACCCGCCGCCGCTATCCATTCAGGCATGAATAAATTCGAAATTGATATTGCCCTTGATAATTGCGTTCACGGAAACACCAAATTTCTATACGTGTCCCCTGAACGCTTGCGGACCGATATTATGATTGAAAGGACGAAGCGAATGAAGGTTTGTCTGCTGGCTGTGGACGAAGCACATTGTATTTCCCAATGGGGATATGATTTTCGTCCGTCTTACCTGCAGATATCAGAATTTCGGGCGCTTATTCCAAAAGTTCCAGTCATGGCCTTAACTGCAACTGCAACCGAGCATGTGCGAAAAGACATTGTGGAAAAGCTGGAAATGAAGTCGTTACGTGTTTTTAAGCAGTCGTTCGCACGAGAAAATCTGTCTTATTCGACTTTTGGGGAAGAAAATAAAGAACGCAAATTAATACAGGTATTACGCAATGTTCCGGGAACGTCCATAGTATATGTCAAGACCAGAAAGCGCACAAAAGACGTGGCTGACTGGCTTGGAAAGCAAGGGATTAATGCGCAAAGTTACCATGCCGGTCTGAGTTTCAAAGATCGGGCAAACCGCCAAACCGCCTGGATCAAAAGTCAGGTGCGGGTTATGGTAGCTACAAACGCTTTTGGTATGGGGATCGATAAGCCCGACGTCCGCAGTGTGATTCATTTTGATCTGCCCGAGAATCTGGAAGCATATTACCAGGAAGCAGGAAGGGCAGGGCGGGACCGGAAAAAAGCATATGCCGTGGCTCTGTTTGCACCCGCTGATTTAGAAGATCTCAAAGATAGTGTTGAACGGAAATACCCCCCCGTGGAGCTTATCAAACGGGTTTACCAAGCCTTGGCCAACTATTTCAAAATTCCGGTCGGAGGGGGGCAATTTGCCAGTTCTGACTTTGATATTCAACGTTTTTGCGGAACATTCGGACTTGGATTAAGCGAGACACATAATGCCTTGAAGTTGCTAGAAGAGGAGGGATTTCTGCAACTCAGCGAAAGTTTTAATGAGCCTTCGAAAGTGATGTTTCTGGTCGATAACCGACAATTATATGATTTTCAAATACGCTATCCTGATCTCGATTCGTTTATCAAACTGATGCTTAGGAGGTACGGTGGAGAGCTTTTTTCTGAGTATATCCGCATATCAGAAGTGGAGCTGGGCCAGGTGTATTATGCTTCGGAGGACGAGATTATCAAAAAGCTGCTGTTCATGAAAGAACGGGAAGTAATTGATTATGAACCAAGAAAAGACAAACCACAACTCGTTTTCCTGACGCCCAGATTCGATGCTGAAACGCTTCCGTTGAACATTTACGAAATTGAAAAAAAGCGGGAACGAGACAGAACAAAGGCCAAGTCGGTAATTCAATATGCAACCCATCCGACCAAATGTCGCACCTTGATGCTGCTGGAATATTTCAGTGAGTTCGACGGACAAAATTGCGGAGTATGCGATAACTGTTTGAAAAACAAAAAGGCAGAAAGCGCCGACATTGAAGAGCTTGCCGATCAGATTTTAGAGCATATAAGACAATACGGTTCATTATACCCTCAAGAATTAAGCGCAAAAGTGAATTTCACTGCGGAAAAAAACTTGATTCAGGCACTCGCTCAATTAATTGAAGATGAGTTAATCATATATAATGAAGCCGGCAAATTAACAATAAACGAATATTAGCCATTTTGAAAAAAAGCACACACTTTCTACTTCTCCTTATCCTTACAACTTTATCCAAAACTTACGGCCAGCAAATCCAGGGTTTGCAAAGCAGCAATTATGGGGGTGTATATCGAACCACCTATAACCCCTCAGTTTTGGGAGGTTCTAAACTGAAATTTCAGATTAATATCGGTACCATTGAAGGGAGCATTAACCACCGATACTTCATTTTCATCGGGAAAAATTCATTGTTGTATCCTTTGCTGGCTGCGCATTCCACCAAGGAACTATACGGCCGATCAAGGACAATGGGCTCGTTGGTTGAAAAAGAGCCTGTTTATCTGACCAGTGAAATTCGTTGGCCTTCAGCCATGTTTTCTATCGGCAAATACCATGGGGTCGCGTTGCAATTTCGATCGCGAGGCTTTGTTCAAGGACAGAATATCCCGGAACCTGTCAGGAATTTATACTTCAAGCGGTTGGACACCGGAAGCACGCCAGCGGTAACAGAGCCTTGGGGACCATTTACTCTGACTCAACAAAGTTTTTCGGAAATGAGTATATCATATGGCCTGCAATTAATTGATATGGAGGATCATAAGCTAAAATTTGGGATTACTGGCAAACGCATTTTCGGTGCACGAATTTCGTATTTGAAAGGAAACGCACGTCAATACTCGATTCAGGGTGATGGAACGAACCCCGACAATAGCACCCTCAAACTGAGTAATTTAGACTATGAAAGCGGATATAGTCAAGTCACCAAATCTGTGAATATCGGAAGCCTGTTTGATGCTGATCAATATGGATTGGGCTGGGCATATGACCTCGGTTTCAGCTATGAACTCGGATCTTATTGGAAAAGTGAGACGGAAAAATTTGATGAGAATCCTTCTTATCTGTTACGCCTGTCAGGATCTCTTACTGATATAGGCAAAATAAAATATAAAACGCAGAACAGCAGGAAAATAACAGGACATGTTGACCAGGCAGTGATTGATCAGACAGCTTTAGAAAAGATAAGCGATGAAGGAGCGCAGGGTTTTATGGATATTTTCCCGGCTGAAACTGATACAACTTTCCGACAAACCGTAAAGCTTCCACAAGCTTTTCATTTGGAGGCGGATATACAAGTCTTTAAGAATTTTTATTTAAACCTGGCGCAAACCAAGCGATTGGCTGATACTCCAAAGGATCCTCTCAATATCTATATTCCCAATACTTTCACTATCACACCTCGTTTTGAGGACGAGGACTCGGATTTTGCATTTCCTATTTCATTTGTTCAGGGCAATAAAGGACCAATTTTCGGTGCTATGGCGCATTTTGGACCGATTTTTCTGGGGTTCAGTAACGTCAATGTAATTTTCAGCAAGAACAGCCGGGCAAGTATGGTATATCTAGGTGTATCTGCATGGAAGATCAACCGCAGGAAATCAAAATAGCCTTTCGGTAAAAAACTGAAACAGAATGCTTTGGTAAATATCACTTCGGCTTCTGATCCATGAAAACATACATTTTCCTGTTCGTACTTATAGCATATGGAACTTGCCTCAGATTGAGTGCTCAACATGTTCATAGCGAAGCCGTTGGCAATAGTAAACCTGCTAAAGTAGATGCTCAGCCACTGTTAGCCCAGGCCCTTCGCCTATCAGAAGCGCTTTCTTTTCTAGGAAGCTCGCTGTCGGAAAGTGATATTCAACGTCTGAAATCTTTACAAAACAAGCCTCTCAATGACGAGACAGCCGTTGATATTCAGAAAATTTTAGATCCATATTGTCTCAATGTTATTCATATCAATCCGGAAGCGCGTGTTAGCATCGAAAGAGGCCAGGCTCCGGCAGTTTTAGGACAAGGTGCCTGGAAAAGCTTTTTGGTGAAGATTCACAATGACGCAGGTTCAACAGCTAATCTGGTCGTACAGAGTCCCAATTCATTGAAACCATATCACTCGCCATCGATGGACGCGCGCGTGAAAGAGGAACATAAATTAAGTCAGGGGCAAGTAGAGAATCGCTTTCTGGATATGGCCATCTATCGTAATCGCCCGCTTTTGCCCAATTTATCAGGTCTGCAACTGGAATATGCAGTTGTCCAAATTTATAGTAAGGATGCAGGTCAACGTGAGGCTGAATTAAGTTATAATATAGGTCAGGGCTCCCAGGACATTGGTTTTCGAAATGCTATTTCTATTCTGTTCGATATAAAACCGTCAGTTCGCGTGAATCTGAGCGTCAAGGATGACGATGGAAAACCAACGATTGCATCTTTCCGTATTTCTGATGGAATTGAACGCATTGCAGGAAGACTAGAAAGCATTTACCCACTCCCATCTAGACGCGTGGCCGCATATGACGAATATCCCGACTTCTTTTTCCAGCCCCAGATATACCGTGCAGACGGCGAGCATATCAATTTGGCACCAGGAAAATATAAGATCACATATACGAGAGGCCCAGAATATCTCCCTCAATCAAAAGAAGTGGTTATTCCAGAAAATGTCAAAGCCATAGACCTGTCATTTCAGCTCAAAAGATGGATCAATATGCGGAAATTGGGCTGGCAGAGTGCTGATCATCATATTCACGGAGCCGGATGCAGTCACTATGATAGCCCGGAAGAAGGAGTGAAACCTGAGGATATGTGGCGACAAGTTCAAGGGGAAGACCTGAATGTGGCGGCATTATTAGCCTGGGGTCCCAACTGGTATCATCAAAAGCAGTTTTTTACGGGAAAAGATTTCAGGTTATCTGGAAATGGAGATATCATGCGGAGTGATGTGGAAGTTTCCGGATTTCCTTCTTCTCACGCAGGGCACGTCGTTCTTTTGAGAATCAAAGAAGATGATTATCCGAACACGACAGAAATTGATCAATGGCCAACCTGGACGTTGCCGGTATTGTCATGGGCAAAATCGCAAAATGGCGTGGTTGGATATGCACATTCCGGGTGGGGATTACAGCCAACAGAACCAACAACGGAACTTCCGAACTATATTTTACCCAAAATGGACGGAATTGGCGCCAACGAATATGTTGTAACGGTAGCTCAAAATGCTGTTGATTTTTATAGCGCCGGCGACACACCCGCGCCTTGGGAGCTGAATATGTATTATCATACCCTGAATTGCGGGTTCAAAACCCGTCTTTCCGGTGAAACTGATTTTCCCTGCATTACAGATGCGCGGGTAGGACAGGCGAGAAGCTATTTCAAAACCGATGGTGAAATAACGTATGATAATTATGTGCAAGCCATCAGGGAGGGACGAAGTTATGTCTCAGACGGAAAATCACATTTAATGGATTTCGCTGTCAACGATGTGGAAGCGGGGACAAAAGCCAGTACGGTGCAGTTAAAAGATGCCCAGAATATCAGAATTTCAGCCAACGCAGTGGCGTATCTTCCTGTCGAGCAAAGTACTGCCGGAGCGGAAATAGCAAAGAAGCCGATTGATGAAAAGCCCTATTGGGATATCGAACGCGCCAGAATTGGAACCTCCCGAAAGATTCGCCTGGAGCTAATTGTAAATGGAGAATCCGTGAAATCAACTGAAGTTGAGGCGGATGGGAATATCAGAAATATCAGTTTTTCATATCAACTAAAGAAATCATCCTGGCTGGCAATTCGGGTATATCCAAGTTCACATTCAAATCCGATATTCGTGGAGATCGGCGGAAAACCGATTCAGGAAGCAAAAAGCGCAGAATGGTGTCTGGCAGCTTTAAATCAATGCTGGAAAATGAAGGAGGCTAATATTAAATCTGAGGAAAAACAGGCGGCGGCAGCGGCTTATGAAAAATCCAGGAAGATATATCAGCATTTAATCACTAGCGGCTCAAAATAGCCAGGATATTATTTGCTTTTTCGTCCAAACAACTGTCCAATCCTTCCAAACATCCTTTTCTCAAATTCCCAAAAGAACGGAAACTTGCCCCATATCCAGCCCCAGGCAAGCAGAATAACCTGATACAAAGGCAATATGATCACTATATTGATTGTCCAGCGTATCCAGGAAGGAGACTCGGAATCAAGGCCCATTAGTTGAAACAGGCCTCGTTTCACATATAGGACAGAAAAGCCGGTGCAGGCGAAAACGATCAGAATGATTGCCACATCCCAGCCGTTTCTTACGTTCCAGCGCTGTTTCAGCTTTTCTATCATTCCGATTGCTATTCGTATAAAAATCCGAGGTTTTCTACCTTTATTTCCTCATCATCCAATGCCAGGAATTCCTCCCAGAACGCATTTTCAGGTAAACTTGCTCTGCATATGATCGGTTCCTTTTTTACAGGATGCTCAAAAAACAACCGGCGTGCATGCAAATTGATGCTTCCGTCAGGATTCCCTTTATCAAAACCATATTTCACATCCCCGCGAATCGGACAACCCATAGACGCGAGCTGAACGCGTATCTGATGCGGACGGCCCGTAATCGGAGATACTTCAATCAGATGATGCTTGTTTATTTCGCCCATCCAGCGATACGACAATTCAGCCTTCTGGCTTTCAGGCACTTCGTAGTCATATGCTTTAGTGGTATTCCTTTTTTCGTCCTTCACCAGCCAGTGGACCAACTTTCCCTTTTTCTCAGCAGGTTTTCTTTTAACAACCGCCCAATATGTCTTCTGAACATCCCTTTTACGGAATATCTCATTCATTCGTTCGAGTGACTTTGAAGTCCTGGCAAAAACCACCAAACCGCTCACGGGGCGATCTAAACGGTGAACCGTACCGAGAAATACAGCCCCAGGCTTATCATACTTCTTTTTGATATAATCTTTTACCATATCAAGGAGACAAACGTCACCCGTTACATCGCCCTGAACCAGCACGCCGGCCTCCTTATTAACGATGATGAGGTGGTTGTCTTCATAAACGACTTTGAATGGTCTCTTGGCCATAATATTATTATTTTAGGCCTGTTTTCAGGCCAGAGGTGGTCAATAGGATTCCTGTTCGCTTGGAAAGGACTTGCCTTTTACGTCTTTAATATAATTGGAAATGGCATCGTTCATGATACCATTTAGGTCGGCATAATGCCTTAAAAACCTTGGTTTAAATTCCTTGTTGATACCCAGCAGGTCATGGATAACCAAAATTTGTCCGTCCGCATGCGGTCCGGCTCCAATCCCAACGGTTGGGATCGTCAAACTTTCAGATACTTTTTTGGTGAGAACCGACGGAATTTTTTCAAGAACAATGGAAAAGCAACCGATATCCTCCAGCATCTGGGCATCCTCGATCAATTTTTGTGCTTCCTCATCCTGTTTAGCACGTACGGAATAGGTGCCAAATTTATAAATAGACTGCGGGGTAAGTCCAAGGTGACCCATTACAGGCACGCCAGCACTCAGAATTCTTGTAACAGAATCTTTGATTTCCAATCCGCCTTCCAACTTCACAGCATGCGCACCCGACTCTTTCATAATCCGGATCGCCGAGTTCAACGCCTCTCTCGAATTGCCCTGATACGAGCCAAATGGTAAGTCAACCACCACCAACGCTCTTTTAACAGCCCTAACAACCGATGATGCGTGGTATATCATCTGATCAATCGTAATTGGCAATGTCGTTTCGTGCCCTGCCATCACGTTGGAAGCAGAATCTCCAACGAGTATCAGCTCAACGCCGGCAGCATCAACAATCCCGGCCATTGAATAATCATATGCGGTAAGGCAACTGATTTTCTCGCCCCGGTTTTTCATTTCCTGGATAGTATGCGTCGTAACGCGCTTTATATCAGAACTATGTACAGACATGGTGATTGGCAATCTAAGTTTTTATTTCACTGTAAAACAAATGAACCGGCCATAAGTGCCGGCGCATTATTCAAATATTATATAATACTATCTATGTAGCCAACTTTCAGGATTCAGACGGGAAGTGTTTTTCCAAATCTGGAATTGCAACTCTGAGGTACCGTCCGGATCTGTCGCAACTCTTCCCAATGCTTCTCTTGCTTTCACTTTTTGACCCGGTTTCACGACCACACTGTTCATTTTAGCATAAATCGTCATATAGTTACCGTGCTGTATCGCGATCACATCGCCCATACCCGGCATTTCTGTTACGTCCAGCACCATTCCGTCATAAACGGAACGTACCGTTTCGCCAGCCGTTGTCTGAATATCTACTCCCAGGTTATCTACCATCACACCTTTTAATACCGGGTGCGGCCTTTGACCAAAATGACCAGAAACAAAGCCCTTTACAGGCCACGGCAACCGCGATTGAGATGCCTGGAATGATGAAGCAAGCGTAGTTTCCTCCTCGCTCATACCGTTCGATACTGTGATCGGTTCTTCCTCCTTCGGCGCTTCTACAATCTTCGCTTCTCCTTTCTTCTCCCTTTCGGCATTTTCACGCGCAAGCTTTTCTTTTTCAGCCCTTCTTCTCGCCTCTCTCTCCTCCTTCTCCTTCCGTTCTCTTTCCAAACGCTCACGACGCTCTCTTTCCGCAATCCGGCGAATATTGGCTTCTAATATATCAGTAGCTCTCTTGTTCTCAGCAATTTGTCTCCTCAGCAACTGCTCCTTTTGAGAAAGCTCCTGAATCACTACATTCTGCTGCACTTTAAGTCCTTCAAGTTTTGTGTTTTCCGTTACACGCGTATCCAGAACTACCTTCTGTTGATTTTTCTTGGCCGTAATCCGCTGTCTTTCTGCTTTTAACTGAGATTCAAGGGCCTCCATTTCCTTCGCTTGTTCTTTTCTGGCGTCAGTATATTGCTTCAGATACTTGTACCGCAGCACAAACTGATTGAAGGTCCCGGAAGAAAATAGAAAAACCAGCTGATTGAGATATGCATTCCTTTTGGCCGCTTCATAAATCATATGGCCGTATTCCACCTTTAATTTGGTCAGATTTTGTGCCAATTCCGTACGCTTGGCCTCCAGTACCTTTAACTCTTTATCAAGCAAACTTAAGTCATCAGAAAGAAGGTCTATTTGCCTCTTTTGAGTATTAATCTGCTGATTAAGCGCTTTAAGTTGTCCAAGGTTAACGTTCTTTTGTTTGGAAGTCTGATTAAGAATGCTTTGAATTTCCTTGATTTTTCCCTGGTTTTCCGATTTTTCCCGCTCGAGCTGTTCACGTGTTTTTTGTGCAAATACACTCAGAGTAGTACACAAGATGATCGTGAGCAGCAAAAAGGTATTACGGAAGTACGCTTTATTTAGGGGCATATTTTATATTCTTGCGACCAAAATAGTTACAGTGGCTGGCAAAGTTAAACAGACTTGTTCTTTTTGACCCTATCAACTGGCCGACAATCTGCATTTTACATCTTTCGTTTGTACGACGAAGGTATACTGAATGGGAATCCGGGGCTTTCTGAAAGGATCTCAACCTTATTGTGCTTGATACCAACTTCCGTTTTGTAAAACTGCTGATCTTTGGGAGATTTTACATCTAAAACCATATTACTTGCAAATGGGAAGAGTAGGTTACTCACAGATTTAAAATCCTCATAATCAAGAGAAAAAGTATTGTCACCCGGAGCCTCCGATGCTTTGAGTTTCAGAAGTTTCAAGGTCGATTCTGAAATAAAATTCTCTGCCGAAATCTTCCCTGCTTTCTGTTTCAATATATAATAATCTTCCTCCTTAGCTACCGAATCGTCGTCAGTTTGTGGAAAAGGAAGATTTCCAATAATGACTGACTGCAGGAGCGGAAAGTCCAGTTTAAAATTATACTTTTTGCTAAGCTGTTCGTAATCAAACAGAAAATAAGTCTTGTGAATCTTATCCATAAAAGCAATGGAATCCCTTGATATGAGGCCACGAGCGACTTCAAATCCCACCCCAGTAACCGAGATCCATATCAGACTATCTTTCTGAATCCGAAGGTTAACATTCACATTGTCCAGATCTTCTTTTTGATTTTTAAGGGAAAACTTTGACTTGGTGGTCAGAAAAGCAAATTCCGCATTCGATACGACCAATTTGTAAACACTTTCTGCCTCGGAATTATTGGTCAGAGAATCCTTTCCTGGCTCCGGATTTTTGGCCTCTACCACCAAAGTGTCCTTTTTTGCCTGAGTATTATCGCTTCGCGAAATTTTTTGCTTGTGACAGGAAGTTATACATACTGTTGAGGCGGCGAGTAGCCATATTATTAATTTACTGCTCATGAAGTGCGCCGGTTGCGATTTTTTTGTCTAGAAGTTCTGTTGTTTCACCCATTTTTTTTGCCTTTTTCCATTGTGCAACAGCATTTTCTCTTTGTCCCAATTTAAACAGGACATCTCCATAGTGTTCAACAATCGTGCCATTGAGACCCGCAGTGTCCTTCATCGCCCGTTCGAGAAATTCCTTAGCCTTTTTATAGTCTTTTCTGATATACAATACCCAGGCATGTGTGTCAAGATAGGTTGGATTATCCTTATGCAGTGTCACGAGTTTTTCTGACATGGCCAAAGCGAGATCCAGTTTCTCCTTCCTCAGGGACAGAAAATAACTATAATTATTCAGTACATGGTCATTGTCAGGATTTGCTTTAAGCGCGAGGTCATATGACGCGTCGGATCGTTGGTTGTCGCCCATGCCGTTATACGCATCGCCTAATTGCGCATATATAAACGGCACCAGATCATTCCGATCCCCAATCAGTTTGAGGCTTTCTTCCAGTGAGGAAATGGCTTCTTTGAAGTGCTTCTTCATCAGCTGAGCTGTACCATTGGAATACCAGAACATACCCTGATTCGGAAATAATTCGAGCGCTTTTTCCGAATGAACCAGCATACTGTCAGGCTGATTAAGCTCACCATCCAGTTGTAAAATGGCCACCCAAACCTCGAAAGACGAACCGTCCAGACTTGCACCTTTCAGATATTCAACCTGTGCTTCGCTCTTTTTCCCACTTCGCATGAGCATATCGCCATATATGACATGCACACGTGCCTCGCCGGGATGAGTTTCTACCAGCTGCTTTCCAAGGGATACAACTTCGATGTTTTCCTGTTCGGTTTTCAGCATCTTGATATACCCTGACAAAACCCTGATTTTGGGTTCAGAATCCAGATTCGGATTTGCAAAAACAGCGCGAAGCTCTTTGTTACATCTTTCAATATCACCGTTTTTACGGTATATATCCGCCAACAACACGTGTGCCTGGGATTCGTCTGGATTGATTTTTAAAGCTTCCTCCAATGGTTTAACAGCTTCCACCAATCGTTCATTGGCAATCAAAAGTTCGGCCAACTCGATCCGGTAACTCACCTCTCCGGGTTCGGAAGCAATCAGTTTTCTAGCCTCTTCCAAAGCTTTTTCCAACTTGTTTTGACGAAGATATAGCTGTTGCTTCTGACGAGTGATTTCCTCTGTGACACCAATCGATTTTTCCAGAAGGTTATAAGCGCCAATAGCCTTATCAAACTGATCACTGAAAACATATACCCCTGCTAGCTCTAACCCATACTGAATATTTGAAGGATATTGTTTTACCAATTCTTCATATACTTGGGCTGCTTCGTTGTATTTTTTCTTTTTGGCATAAATTTCACCCAATTGTTGTGCGTAAAATTCGTTGGTTTTGTTGAGTTCATGTGCTTTTTGAGCAGGTTCGACAGCTTCGTTCAGTTTATCTAACTTCAAGAGCGTTTTTGCAAGGAGATATTGCGCAGAGGCGTCGTTTGGTCTGAGCCCCACCATATTTTGAAATATAGTCAGCGCCTTCTCCGGTTCGTCCTTCATCATGAATTTCATCCCCTCCACCACAGTAGATTCCCGATCCAGACGAACACCAACAGAGTCGGTTTCAACAGCGGATACTTCCCTGTCTTTATTTTTGAGCTGGGCGTGCGAAAGTTGTGCTATTCCGCAAATAATCGTGATAAGAAGGGAAATTTTCAGAAGCGCTGTGCCCATATTTTTCAGGTTACCAAACCAGCCATTATCGTGTGAAGGTCAAAGTTACCAAAAAAACAGCGCTTTGACCACCTCAGCAAACTCGCGGGATGGGTTAATAACGAGAAAATACTAATTTTTGTTATCCGGGAAACCTATTGGACAGAATATTCCGAAGACCCGCTTCCCGGTGTTCCGTCCGGACTTAAAACTTCGGCTTTGATCTGTATTTTGGTGGTTGCGCTCGTGTTATAATAGCGTATTTTGACTTTTCCGTTCTTACCGGTTCGAAGCATTGGTGCCCAGAAAACGGTAGATCGGTAATCCGGAATATTGTCAGATAGGCCAGTAGCGTTGTATTTTGGTGCATAATACTCTTTTGGAACATCAAGCCCGGCAATTTTTGTCACTTCAACCCCCGGCGTATAGTCATTTGAATAATCATAATTCGCGTTCCCTCTTTTGGTCAAAATGGATATGACGCCGTTACCTCCGCGACTGCCGTATATCGCCGCGCCAGCACCTTTCAATACGTCAACCGACTCAATATCATTGACATTCATATTTATAACAGCCTCCTTATCCAATGTGATACCGTCGAGTACAAATAAGGGTTCTCCCTGCGATCCTCTTATAGAAACTCTCGCGTTCGGGCCAGAACCCATCACATAAACACCCGCCACACGCCCTTGAAGAAGATCTAGAACCGTTCTTGCTGACGCCGCCAATTGAGGGGTCACTTTTACTGTTGCGTCTGCATGGGTATACAGTTTTCGGCTGTCATGTTCCTCCACCTTTTTAGCCTTGATAGTTACTGTATTCAAAAGCTTTTCCCTGCTTGCCCTGATTCGCGCTTCTATGTCCTGATATTCTTTTGCCTGTGCCAAAAACTTCTGAAGTTTCTCTGACTCAACGGTGACTGGATAAAACGGAATTTGAAACAGCGTGACTTTTGCCGGCTCAAAAGGCAGAATATTAAAAGTGAGGCCTTGATTTCCCTTGCCCATTCCCTGCAGTCTGACAGTCAGCGAATCCGTGAAGACCATATTATGGACGGCAAAATTTCCTGCCATATCGCTCTGGGCCGTAAGCATGGTTTTAACGCTGTCGTTGCTCAGAAAAACTGACAACTGGACCTGCTCCGCCGCCTTCCTCTTCGATTTCCTGACTTCTCCCTGTAATGTAATTCCTTGTTCCACATATCGTTTCGGAGCTTCTAGCGAATCTTCCATCACATCCTCCCATTTGAAACGGCTCCACCCATTGACCATCATCACATTGTCCAAATTGATTTTGCGCTCTGTATTCGTAGTATCAAAATAGGACGCAGGTTTCTCGATATGGCCTTTAAGATCAGAAGTCAGCAAAAGATATGACAATATATGATTTTCATAGGGCTGCTTCGCGATCTGGCCTTGGTCTGTCACCGATACGGAAAGGTTTGCTTCTACGGGTTTACCGCTAGCGTCCGTCACCTCAACTTCCAGCTCAGTTTCACTTTTTGGGGTATACGTTTTTTTATCGGTATTGAACTTCACACGCAGTGCTTTATTGTTATTGACAAATACCAAACGCTCGGAAACAGGCCTGTTATTTTCACCAAAAAGCGTGATATGGGTAATTCCGTCGGGCAGTTCTTCAGTCGGTAAATTAAGGGCCAAGCCTTTAGCAGTTACCACACCTTTCGCCGCAAAGGCAATAATACCCCGGGCATGTCCAACAATATGAACCGGTTTATTTGACTGATCCGCAAAATTCTGGAAAACGAGGACACGCATTTTTTGCGAATAGGTCACGTTGTCCACGATCATGGTATATCCCCTTTCTGCAATTTTGGGGAACGTAAATTGCTTGTATTCACCCTTCTCCGTTTTGGCATATACGGCATACTGCTGAGTGAGATCTGGCGTAAAAGGCATTTTTCCCAACCCCAATTCATTACTTTTAAAGCTGGCCACGGTATCGTTCTTCTGATTGATCACGAACCCTTTTGCCGCTATCCCCAGTCCGTTCTGATCAATCGTTTTGAATGCAATTCGGGTATTAATTCCGTTCACCAGATCACCTCCCTCAGGGAAAAATTGCAGGTCAAATTCTTCTTTGATGTTATCAGGAGGCAAACCCGCCTGAGTATCAAATACGTAGATATCCTTTTTAAAGAAAAAATCTTCGGAATAATTGCGCATCCAATTGGTATATGCCCTGACGGTATATGCACCAGCCCCTAATTGAGCGCTTAACGTAAAATTTCCCCTCCCAATACCGCCATACAACGAAACCCGCTCCAGCCCCACAATTTTACCAGTTCGTTGTTCAATGAAATCGACGTAAAGCACCTGACTGGCACTATCCGGCAAGTGCAGCGCCCCCTCCACCAGATATGCGTTGAACCAAAGCGTATCACCAGAGGCATAATAGGGTTTGTCGAGATGGAGATATGCTTTTTCCTGAGCATAAACGCTGCGGTAGGCGAGGAGCTTTTCTGCAATCCATTTGCTGAAATCTTCGTCTGAGCTGGTAAAAGCAAAGGTTATTAAGAGAAAAATAATAGAGGATATCTGATGAAGTGGTTTCTTGAAAAATAACATTTGTCCTGTTTTGGCTAATATTTATGCAAATTATTGTTTTTTGTAAAACTTAATTTGTCTTAACTGTTAAATTTTTTCACCCCTAAATACAACGGATAACTAATAACAAGAAACAAAAGCGCGTACAGGCTACTGGAAATATCCTGCACAACAGCCCCAACCAAAAAAGCAATGGAGATGATTAACATCAAAATCGGGAGCACTGGATAGGCAGGCACCTTCCACGGACGCGGCAGTTCAGGTTCCTTTTTTCGGAGTGCTAAAAGCGAGGCAAAACCGGACGCATATCCCAAAACGAAAAAGAAAGTGGCAATATCAGAAAGCTTTTCGCAAGTGTCTTTCCCAATCAAAATCAGCCCGATAGCAATCACGGAAGTAATGATCATGGCCAATGAAGGCGTTCCTCCTTTATTAATTCTGGTCGCCGCATTGATAAAAAGGTGATCCCGACTCATGGAATAAAGTACACGGGGATTGAATAACAGCTGCGCGTTGACTATGCCCAAAATCGATATCATCAAAAATATCGTAACTATTTTTCCCGAACCTTCTCCAAAAATCAGTCTTATGGCATCGGCGGCGGCGAGTTTTGAGTTAGCAAGGACGTCGTATGGCAGAATATATAGTATTGCAAGGTTGCACAAGAGATAGATCACGATAATCAGTAAAACCCCGCCGATCATCGATTTGGGCAGGTTTTTTGTCGGATCGCGGTCTTCTTCAGTAAAATATGCTGCCGTGTGCCAGCCGTCGTAAGTATAGAATATGGCCTGAAGGGAAAATATCACCGGTGCGATCCAGCTTCCTGTAGCCACAATCTTGCTGGTAGTGTTACTTATTTGCTCGGGAGAGACTTCTTTTCCATACACATAACAAATGATAATAAAGGCAAAAAGTCCGATACCTTTCAGCACGCTCATCACATTTTGAAAATTGCTGGCCAAAGCAACTCCATACCAGTGTATACACGTGAGGATGAGCAATATAGCAGCAGCGACAAATGGCTCTTTTCCGACGAGCGAGGGCACTAGCAAAGCCAGGTATTCGCTCATGGTATATACACCAAAACCAAGCGCGGAACAGGTGCCCAGCCAACTATTGATACCCACCACAAACCCCGCGTAATCTCCAAATGCTCTCCGTGCATATACGTACCAGGCTCCGGCCTTTGGAACCGACGTTCCCAATTCAATTGTGCATAAAGTTCCGAGAAAAGCATATAGGCTAACGGCCAGCCAAAGACCCATAATGAGCCAGGAATCGCCAAGCTGAGCTGCAATTGGTCCGGGTTTGCGGAGTATGCCCGTTCCGATGGTTCCTCCCAAAGTGACGGCAATACCAAAACCAACACCTAAAATTTTAAACAACTCGTTCTTGGGAGCCGACTGCTGCATGGGATAATGGGAAAGGTAGTTTCCCGAAAATAGCGAAAGTTTTTGTCTGTAGGACTTATATTGCTGCTGATTATCACTTTAAGGGTCGGTTATGTTCAAGAATAAAAACGGTTGGTGGCTGCAGATAGTAGGCTGGCTGCTTTTCATATGCCTTCCATTGGTAGTGATGTCTCGGGAGCCTAATGAATCGATATATTTTCAAGTTATCGCGTCGCCCTGGTTCTGGGTTTTTATTCTGCTGTATGCGGGCATATTTTACTGCAATTCGAAATTGCTACTTCCTTATTTGTTCCTCAGACGGAAGTATGGCCTGTATCTGGTTTCGGCACTTACCTTGTTCATACTGGTATTTTTTACAAAACCATTTGAAACGCTGGTTTTTGAGAAATTTCATCAACACGATATCGTAGAAAATTTCCGGGAACCGGAACGACCACCTAAACCGCGAGATAATATGTTCAGCGAAAGAACGCCACCTCCGCCTCCCAGAGGTGCTCAACCTTCCGATAATGGAAATTCAGGGCTGGATTTCGTAAGCCTTTTGCTTTTTGTGGTTGTTTGGGTGGTCAGTTTTGCGGTTAAAATATCGGAAAGCTGGCAAAATTCTGAAAAGCAGGTAGTTCAGTCTGAAGCAGATAAGGCGCAGGCGGAGTTGTCGTTTTTCAAAGCACAGATCAACCCTCATTTTTTGTTCAATACGCTTAACAATATCTATTCGCTGGCAGTAAGTCAGCATGAAAATACTGCTTCGAGTATTCTTCGGTTATCGAGGATGATGCGGTATATTACCGAGGAAGCGACGGAAGATTTTGTGCCGCTCGAAGATGAAATTGAGTGCATTAGAAACTATATTGACTTGCAAAATTTACGTTTGAATGATAAAACAAAAATAGATTTCGCGGTGCTAGGCAGTTCTTCCGGATGGCAGGTAACTCCACTAATATTCATCACTTTTATTGAAAATGCATTTAAATATGGCGTGAGCGGTCACTATAATACACGAATTGACATCCGTGTCGAGACTACTCCGACTGAGCTCCAGTTTTATTGCAAAAACACCATTTTCGGAAACCGACCCGACACGGAGCGGGTGGGAATCGGAATCGTCAATACAAAGAAAAGGCTGGAATTTCTGTATAGCGGAAAACACGATCTACTACTCGACCAAAGTGAGGGTTCATTTACAGTTCGATTAAAATTGGAAAGATAAGTATATCAAAATGAACACGTTATGAAATGTGTGATAATTGACGACGAGCCGCTGGCTATCAAAGTCCTTGAAGGATATATTGATAAAACGGCGGATTTGACCCTTGTAAAATCCTTTGACGATGCAATTTCCGGCGCTTCGTATCTTGCCTCTCAAAAACCTGACCTTCTTTTCATAGATATTGATATGCCGGATCTTTCCGGATTGGAGATTGTCGCCAGCCTTGAAAACAGGCCGCTGATCATTTTCACAACCGCCCATAAAAAATATGCAATCGACGGTTTTGAACTTGAGGCTGTGGATTTCTTACTTAAACCTATTGTATATGAGCGTTTTGTAAAAGCCGTAGTGAAAGCACGTTTTTTTAAACAACCAAAACAGATTGCTGATAATGAGGCGATTATAGTCAAATCAGAATATAAGAAAGTCAAAATCCTGCTTTCAGAAATTGAATACATCGAGAGTATGGAAGACTATATTAAGATATACATTTCGGGAGCATCGCACCCCGTTCTTTCGCTGATGTCTTTGAAAAAAATTCTGGAAACCCTCCCATCCGCACAGTTTAGCCGCATTCACCGAAGCTATATTGTACCCCATAAAAAGGTAGTCGCGATTCAAAATAAAAAAGCGATACTCGAGAACGGAAATGAGTTAAACATAGGTGACAGCCACCTGGATTTCATTGAAAAATGGAGGAGTTTTTAAACGCAGAGTTCTGGGAGTGCCACGCAGAGTAACGGGGAGAAGAGATTCCACTGCGCAACCCTGCGTTTAAACTCTAGCAAACTCTGCGTTTAATATTCCGTTCACCGATAAAAACATCCTGTTGACCGATAACTGGCTGAGGCCATGCAACAAATTAGCCATTCCAGGCGATTTCCTGTATATCATCTAATTGATTATCATCATGGAACGCAAGGAATTTTTAAAGAGAGGTTTTTCCGCACTAAGTTTTACAGCCATTTTACCCTTAATGGGATGCTCGAACGACTCTGTTGAACCCACATCGACAACTAGTACTGACGAAACAACCACAAGCGGTTCAAGCAACGACTCTTGTTCTTCGACACCTTCCGAAACTGCTGGACCTTTCCCGACAAAAACGCCAAGTTCACTGGTACTAAACGATATCCGTTCCGACCGGGAAGGCACTCAATTGACGGTGAAAATTACGATTCAAAACAAGACAAACAGCTGTGCAGGGTTGGCTGATGCTCTGGTTGATATCTGGCATTGCGACGCGGCAGGGAATTATTCTGAATATGGAGGATCAGGGATGCAGTCAACAAACTATCAGAGTGTACACTTTTTAAGAGGGCGCCAAACAACTGATGCTAATGGTTTGGTTACGTTTACGAGTATATATCCTGGCTGGTATTCGGGTCGTGCGCCGCATATTCACGTCCATGTCTATAACAGCTCCGGCAAATCTTTATTGGTAACACAAATCGCTTTTCCGGAGGATATTTCTAAAATAGTATATGCACAGGGAGTATATCAAAGTCACGGGCAAGCTGATACACAAAACAGCAACGACAATGTATTCAGCGATGGTTTTTCACTTGAAATGGCCACCGTTTCTGGTAGTGTATCGGCGGGTTATGTCCTGACACACAACGTAGTTGTGACAGCATAATATGCTATTAATAAGCCCGATAACTCATCTGTCATGAAAGGAAATATTCGTTTTTGTTATCGAAAAATAATGAATTTTGAGTCAGCTGATCCGTGGAGCAAAGCGATATTTGATGCGACGCATATGGAGTTTTATATGCAGGCCCAGAGAGTGGATTCCGAAGGTAAGCACCCCACTTTCAATGAGATAAGAAAGGCGGGAGTCAATGTCGATCAGCTCCAGTATCTGACGAGCACGGCTGCCATTGGATATATCGTCCAGCTCAACGGACTTATTCCGGATATCGCCAACGCGATTGGAAAGCCTTGCTTGCCATTTACCGATTTCAAATTCGAAATCATTGACTCACACATCACGGATAAGACCAAACACCGGATTGCAATATTGTTTTTCAGCGATTTCGTGGATTGGATCGATACGATTGGCAACCAGATATTGATTGCTTACAAGGGTGAAAAAAGCGGCGTCACAGGCGAAACCGATTTGATTCCGTTGGTTCCTTATCTCAATATCTCAACGTTTATACCTCCCACGAATTCATAAAACTTTTGACAATGATCTCCCAAACAGAAGCCCGGATATATATTGGAAGTCAGCGTGGTTGTATCGAGTCGGTTGGCGTGCGCAGCCTTCATACTTTCAACTTCCATCAATATCAACGAACTGGTGCTGAGCCATTTGGGAAACTTTTGGTATGGAACGAAGAAACATTGGCTGCGGGCAAAAGAATTAAAATTGAGACCAAAAAACCAACGGACGTCTTCATTCTGCCGCTGGTAGGAGGCATTGAGTTAATGGATGGCCTGGGTGACTCCGTTTTTATATCAGCAGGCGAATGTTTCAATTTTTTGTCATTTCCGGAAAGCATATTTGAACTGATTAATCCATATCCCAAAGAGGTCATCAGTTATCTGCAGATCCATACGCAACCCGACTTTCCTGAAATCTCTTCAGAATTAGATGAAAATGAAGCGCTTATAGCTTTTTCATTGGAAAATAGGAATCAGCTGAACGCAGCATTTTCCAATGCTTCCAAATCAGTACTAGCTTGGATCGGGCGATATAGTGGCAGGCAAGAGGGGTTGTATAATTTGAACAATTCCGATAACGGCGTTTTTGCTTTCGTCATTGAAGGTGCATATGAGCTAGCGAATAGACTGCTGGAAAAAGGGGATGCGCTGTCTCTCCGCAATTTAGAAGAGGTTGAATTTGAGGCTTTGTCTAATGATGCAATTATATTGTTGGTTGAGGTAAGGATTTTATAAACAGATTATTATAACCCGCTAAAAACGAGAGAGGCCACGAATTGTGGCCTCTCTTGTTAATTCCAAAAATATGTTTCTTACAGAACAGCTTCTGCCAAAACAAGCACTTTGTTGTTTAGCACTTCAACTACTCCGCCATCGATGACATATGTCTGTTTGGCAGAACCAGTATCAACTACCAGATTCCCTTTGCCAAGCGTACTTACCAACGGAGCATGGCGGTTCAGTACCTGAAACTGTCCTTCTGAACCTGGTAGGGTAACAGAAGTTGCTTCTCCATTGTATATTTTCTTGTCAGGTGTTATGATATCTAAATGCATAGTTTTCAGCTATTAGCTATTGATCACCAGCCTGTTGGCCGATATCAAAGTAGTTATTTACTCGCTTCTGCAAGCATTTTTTCTCCCTTCGCCTGAGCATCTTCGATGGTTCCAACCAGGTTGAAAGCCATTTCAGGAAGGTGGTCATAACCTCCGTCCATGATCAGGTTAAAGCCTTTGATGGTATCGTTGATATCAACCAAAACACCCTTCAAACCTGTAAACTGTTCTGCCACAAAGAAAGGTTGTGAAAGGAAACGTTCTACACGACGTGCTCTTGTTACGATCAACTTATCCTCTTCGGAAAGTTCTTCCATACCAAGGATCGCGATGATATCCTGCAATTCTTTATAACGTTGCAAAATATTCTTAACGCGTTGTGCGCAATCGTAGTGAGCATCACCCAAAGTTTCAGCGTTCAAGATACGAGAAGCTGAATCCAAAGGATCCACCGCAGGGTATATACCTTTTTCTGCAACTTTACGGCTAAGTGTTGTCGTTGCGTCAAGGTGAGCAAACGTTGTCGCCGGAGCCGGGTCAGTCAAGTCATCAGCAGGTACGTAAACGGCTTGTACAGAAGTAATTGATCCACGTTTTGTAGATGTGATACGCTCCTGCATCTGTCCCATTTCAGTAGCCAAAGTTGGCTGATAACCTACCGCCGATGGCATACGACCCAAAAGAGCCGAAACCTCAGAACCAGCTTGTGTAAAGCGGAAGATATTGTCAATAAAGAAAAGGATATCACGTCCTTGTCCTTCGCCATCACCATCACGGTAATACTCGGCGATTGTAAGTCCGGATAACGCCACACGAGCACGTGCTCCAGGCGGTTCGTTCATCTGACCAAAAACGAAGGTTGCTTTTGAATCTTTCAGTTCGTTGTAATCAACTTTTGAAAGATCCCATCCGCCTTCTTCCATGCTGTGTTTGAAAGCGTCGCCGTATTTGATAATACCGGCTTCGATCATTTCACGCATCAGGTCATTTCCCTCACGGGTACGCTCTCCAACACCTGCAAATACTGACAGACCGTCATATGCTTTTGCGATGTTGTTGATCAATTCCTGAATCAATACTGTCTTTCCAACACCGGCACCACCAAACAAACCGATTTTTCCTCCTTTTACATAAGGTGCAAGAAGGTCGATTACTTTGATACCTGTGAAAAGAACTTCGGTTGAAGTTGCAAGGTCTTCATACTTAGGTGCACCGCGGTGAATTGGAAGTCCTCCTTTTGAAGCATCAATTGGAGTAAGTCCGTCAATGGCTTCTCCAATTACATTGAAAAGGCGGCCTTTGATCAATTCGCCAGTTGGCATCTGGATCGGCGCTCCCAGTGGAGTTACCGCCATGCCACGCTGCATACCTTCAGTACTGTCCATCGCAATGGTACGTACCCTGTCTTCACCTAAGTGCTGCTGACACTCAAGTACTACTCGTTGACCGTTTGGTTTGATGACCTCTAACGCATCCAGAATAGCAGGAATACGTCCGCTGTCTTCAAACGATACGTCTACAACTGGGCCAATTACCTGCGTAATTTTTCCTATGTTTGTCGCGTTTGCCATTATATGATTATGAATATTTTCGATGAGGTTTTTTTCAGACCGCAAAAGTATGAGATAATTTGGTCAGTACCAATAGCATGTTGCATCATTTATTGGATATTTTTTAGATATCCGCATTGATTTGCCAAAATCTGTATAGAATTTTACAGAATTCAGTATAAAAATATATAATGAAGGAACTTTTTTTCTGGAGAGTCTGGTCCGCTTCCGAGCGTCGGCTTGCAATCTCAATACTAATAATTATTGCCCTTTCTCTGCTTTTTTTACTTTTTAAAAGTATTAATTCTCTTGAAAACGTCACGAACTGGAACGTTTTGAGTGAACTACAGGAAGTAAACGCTGTGACAGACAGGCTGCTGATTGGTCAATGGCAGTTCGGGGTTCCTAATCCAATTCAGCTCGTGTCTGAGCAGTTCATCGCATCGGTTATGCAACTGGATCATTCGCTATTGTATGTATTCACTGCACTCACTATTTTAGGTATCTCCCTTATTCTGGCTGCACTGACGACTCTGCCCAGATTTTGGTATCTAACCGGAATGGTGATATTCATTCTTCTTCTCGCCATTTCCCGAATGGAAACTTTGCAGGTTTTCGGAGATGGAAACAGAACATTATTTATTCTGACGATCCTCATCTACGGAGGACTCAGTTACTATCTTCAGGCTTTCAATACCAGCGCTGGCACGGCTCTGCGC
Organism: Dyadobacter sp. HNCC25DJ184; assembly: GCF_056895215.1. Taxonomy (NCBI): domain Bacteria; kingdom Pseudomonadati; phylum Bacteroidota; class Cytophagia; order Cytophagales; family Spirosomataceae; genus Dyadobacter; species Dyadobacter sp. HNCC25DJ184. Next base: position 32,175 of record NZ_JBXHAQ010000024.1, read on the forward strand.
GTCGGGATAATGCTGGCCGCATCTGTTTTAATTGCGGCTATAATAGGTCTGCTATCTCCCGTAAAAGAAGTCGTGACTGTCTGGGTGGTATATTCCTATCCACTTTGGCTCACGATAACAGTGCTCTTCTTTTTGATGATCTCAACAGAGATCATGGCCGGTTTGGTTTGGCTTACTTCAAGCGAAGAAACCGCCAAAGGAAAAAAGGGGATTACCAATTTTTTAGTAATCAGCATTTTATATCTTATTTATCTACTGATATATTACCTGAAAAACACGCGTCAAATCGATTGGGATATCACGATGCTAAATCCGGTATACCTCACGGCGTTGTCTGCGGTTATCGGCATATGGGGTTTTCGCCGGCGCGCGGAGTCGACAGGCGGCGTGATGACCTATCGTTTTACCGGCTTTTGGCTGTACGCAGGCGCCATGCTTGTTGCAATATCATTTGTGGCATTGGCGGCAGGTATGGCAAACGATCCGACCCTGGAAGCGCTTGAAGATTTTGCGATTGAAGGACAACTGGCGATGAGCACTGTATTCCTTTGCTATATCCTGGTCAATTTTTATCCGCTGTTTATGCAAGGTCTGGCCGTTCATAAGGTTTTATATAAACCTATGCGTTGGGGCTTGACGCCGGTTCGTCTCTTCGGTTTTACAGGTGTTGTTATATTGATATCCGTTCAAAAACTGTTGCCGCTCAATCAAAGTATAGCAGGCTATTTCAACGGTTTGGGCGATTTGCATACTGAAACAAATGAGTTTGTATTAGCGGAGCAATATTATAAACTCGCAGTGCAGCAGGAATTTCAAAACCATAAATCAAATTACTCTCTGGCATCCTTAGCCTTAAAACAAGGCGACCGGAATGCAGCAGCGTTTTATTTCAGACAAGCACTTCTTAAAAATCCATCACCTCAGGCATATGTCGGCTTAACCACCGTTTTGATTGACGAAAATCTGTTTTTTGATGCTATTTATAGTTTGAAAGAGGGTATCGCGAAATTTCCGGCAAGTGGCGAGTTGCTCAACAATCTGGGAATCCTTTATACTAAAACAAACCTCACGGACTCGGCTTACTATTTTGTCGAAAAAGCGGAACGCGTTTCAAACCGGCCGGAAGTTGCCGCAACAAATCTCCTTTTTATATTAGGGAAAAACGGTGATCCAAACATTTTGGACTCATTATCTATTGAAAACAAATCGAGTAATTATTTGTCGTATAACGCAAATTGGCTGGCAATCCAGAGCTTGAAACAGGATTTTTCGAAAAGTGGATTTGTCAATTCTTCCATTCCTGCTGATTCACTTTTAAGTGCGGCCTCATTTGCATACCTGGTCAACTATAGTGTCAATCAGGCACGTCATGATAGCATACCTGCAACATTACTCCCAAAACTCGCTACGTTAAACCCCGTTTTGTCGGAAGACTTAACTTTCGCAGGTCTTCATGCTCAGTTTTACAGTGGTAATAAGCTGAAGGCACTTGAGATATTACAATCATGGGTTGAAGAAGGAGGGAAGAACGAACAATTATATAGAAAAACGCTGGGTCATTGGTTTTTGCAACTCGGCCTATATCAACAAAGTATTGATCAATTTTCCAATGTAGAAGGAGCGGAGGGAAGTATTGGCATGGCGATCGCCAATTCGCTGGCAGGTAATGATGCCGTCGCGACGATCATTCTTGACAAACTTGAAAAAGAAACCCCCAATGGAACGGCGAAACTTTTAGCTGAAACTTTACAAAAGGGAGACAAACCCAAGTCGGTGTCAGATTCTCTGCTTTCCGTTGCAATTAAATCTCCAACGGCCCGAAATTTCGATTGGGCTGTCAGTGCAAACCCATTCGACGCCAAAGCTGTGAGTGCGGCGGCGAAATTCTTCAGACAACAAAAGCAGACTGGAAAAGCATATGAGCTTGTTGTGAATGCGCTGAGATTCAACGAATATTCGCCAGAAATATGGGAACAATATGCATATCTGAGCCTCGACCAGGGGATTCTGGCGCAGGGTGATGAGGCAAAGGAAAAAGTAAAGCAGCTGGCAGACGCCGCCGTATATCAGCAATTTGACGCCCGCTATCAGTCTATGCGTGCTCTTATCGAAAAACAGCGTGCAGAATTTCATTGATTATTTATTTTAGCAATTGTACCACGGAGAAACTGCCAAATTAACTTTCCCCGTCACAAATCTCGATATGGGTTTAAGCTGGAAATCATCATTGGGAGGGACCGAAATCAGGATTTTCAATGAAAAGCAAATTGTAGGTATCATCAAAAGCGAGTTGATCAAAACAGCGGCATATGGTGAACTATATGGTTCGATGCTGAGATTTAAATCCAAAGGGTTTTGGAAAAGGCACACTGAAATTTTAGATATAGAGGGTCAAAAAAAGCTCGGTGAAATCCAATATAATCTGGTGAAAGGAACCGCGGAAATAACTTATGAAGGCCATACTTATCAATGGAGCTATGATAATTGGTTTCGTAAATCGTGGCAAATCAAAAATGCCGTAGAAAGCGTGTCTTTCGTGAAGACCAGCATATGGAAAAACGAGGGCGATATTGAAAACGATGATTTTCCAAGACCAATTTTGCTGATTGGTTTATATATTAATACTGTTTTTCAGAATTTATCGGCAGGCGCCTGACAACATATTCACTTTTTCAAAAGAGAAATACAATGAAAATTATTGATACTACGGAAATAGCAAAGCGATATGTGATGGGTGCTGAAATCATTCAGGCACTAAAATCTGTCACTATTTCTGTGGATAAGGGTGAATATGTGGCCTTTATGGGCCCGTCGGGATCCGGCAAATCGACTTTAATGAACATCATCGGTTGCCTGGATACGCCCACAAGTGGCCGGTATATCCTGAATAATAAGGACGTCAGCGATATGACGGAAAGCGAGCTTGCCGAAATCCGGAACAAAGAAATCGGGTTTGTTTTCCAGACATTTAACCTGCTTCCCCGTATGTCTTCACTTGAAAATGTAGCGTTACCGTTGATCTATGCGGGTTTAGGAAAATCTGACCGGATTGAAAAAGCCATGCACGCGCTTAAAAGTGTCGGACTGGAAAACCGAGCAGGACATAAACCTAATGAACTTTCCGGTGGTCAAAGACAGCGTGTTGCCATCGCTCGTGCCCTTGTGAATGATCCAAGTATACTACTGGCTGATGAGCCAACAGGTAACCTAGACTCAAAAACCTCTTACGAGATTATGGATCTTTTCGATCAGCTATATAGCAAAGGAAACACGATCGTAATGGTTACGCACGAAGAAGATATTGCTCATTACGCCCATAGAATTATACGCCTACGAGATGGATTGATGGAATCTGATACTATTAATCCTAATCCTACCAAAGTGAAGGCCTTGGTTGAGTAGGTTTGTTTAAACGCGGTGGAAAGGGAGTTAAGCGCAGAGTGCCGCGGTGAAAAAACTCAGCGTACACTGCGTATAACTCTTGCAAAATCTGCGTTTCACAGTAACGTCAATAGAAATCAATTAAATATACGGATGAAACTAAAGGGCTTAGTACCTTTGTATTCTTTACAGGTCAAAAACGAACAAACCTGACCGCAAGCCATTGGCCAACAAATTTTTATATGAAAATTGATTTTAAAGACCTCATTATTTTTGAGAACGAGGACTTTCTTTTAGTGAATAAACCACCTCATCTTGCCACATTGGATGAGAGAACTGCTGACAGAGGAGGAAGTGTATTAAGATTAGCGAAGGAATATAATTCCGAACTACAGGCTGCTCACCGATTGGATAAAGAAACTTCAGGCGTATTGGCTTTTGCCAAAAATCCGGTAGCATATCGCCACTTGGCGATGCAATTTGAGCACCGCGAGGTTACGAAAAGATACCATGCCGTGGCAAATGGGGTTCACGATTTGGAAGGAATCTCTGTATATCTGCCAATTTTGCCCCTCAAAAACGGAACAGCGGTGAAAATTGACCGTGCCGAGGGAAAAGTAGCGGAGACTATTTTTAATACAATAAAGGCATATCGTGGCTATTCCTTAATCGAATGTATTCCGATCACCGGACGAATGCACCAGATCCGTATCCATTTGTCTTGTCTGAAAGCCCCTATCGTTTGTGACCCGCAATATGGCGGTGAGCCTATATTTCTTTCCAGTCTCAAAAAGAAATTCAACCTGAAGAAAGAGACAGAAGAACGACCTCTTATTCAAAGAGTCGCACTACATGCCCGATCGCTTTCTTTCGCACTGCTCGACGGAGAAAGAATCAAAATTGAAGCGCCATATCCCAAAGATTTTGATGTTTTGGTGAAGCAGCTTGATAAGTTTGGCAGCTAATGTCTTTGTTATAAAAAATCACGTACCCGAATCTCAAATGAGCGGGTACGTGGAAATATTACGCATTCTGTCGTATATACCTTCTCAGAACCTGAAGGCCATCCCGGCTTTAAGCCATGATATATTCTGACCTAACTCTGCAAACAAGCCAAATTTTGGCGTAAACAAATATTTCACTCCGGCATATAGGCCAACAGACAGACCTCCTTGTTCCCCATACAAATATCTCGGATTTCTGTTCTGACGATAGTCCCACCACTCATTGCCATATACGCCAACGGCCGCACCCGCGTACAGGTCTAAGTTCTTCTGTTTCAGGAAATGTTTCCCGTAATGGTAGGTCGCACGCAAGGAGGTAGGAAATACCGTGTGAAGCTGCTGCTCGCGCCTATGACGGTAGGTGTAAACGTCCGTTTGAATACCGGCACTGATATACTTCCCAAAACCATATTCAAAGGAAACGTTTAACGGAATTGTCTCTGCATATGCCCCTGCGCCAATACCCAGATTCAGAAGAAAATCACCTTTTTTGTATTGTGCAAAACTAGGGTCGCTAGCAAACAATACGATGATAAAAGTGGGGAAAAGTAGTTTGAAGAATTTCATTAAGATGTTATTTTTGATGTTAATATGAAAAATTAAAAAGTCATACCAAGACCAAAAAAATAGCCGCCAGTAAACCGGCGGCTATAAATAAAGATTTCCTTTAAACTAGAATTTGAACGCAACACCAACCTTTAGTGGAGACGCGTTATAACCTACCTCAGCAAAAACTCCCAAATTAGGTTTGAAATAATACTTTGCTCCGGCAAAAGCTCCAAAGAAAACACCACTTCCGTAATTGTCCGTATAACTTCCACCATATCCGTCAGGTGATTTAAAAGATGCTGCACGATATCCTAAAGCTGGTCCAGCGTAAAGATCAAGGTTGTCCATTTTCAGGAAATGCTTTCCGAAGTGATATGAACCTCTCGCCGCAACAGTAAAAAAATTATACTTCCATTTGTACCCGAAAACACCATTATTCCAGGTTACGAAGTCTGCCTGAGCACCAACGCTGATAAAATCGTGAATACCTTGCTCATAAGAAGCACCGACTCCAACTCCGCCGCCGCCGTAAGTACCACCGAGGTTAAGTCCTAAGTTCAATAATTTATCTCCCTTTTCGTATTGAGCAAATGATGTTCCGGATGTGAAGCTCATCGCGGTAGCAACTAGTAATGTAAATAAAAACTTTTTCATGTTTAACAGACTGTTTATTGTGTGAATATATGTGACAAAAATATGTGATTTATTCTAACGCATCAAAACAGTTATGCCACTTACTTAGTTAGTGGACAAAAGCCGGTTGATAATCAGGAATTAATTATCAACCGGTAATAGTTTACTTCACGTCTTCTTTAAGCTTATCCTTAAATACTTTCTTAAATTTATCCAGTTTTGGCGCAATTACAAACGCGCAGTAGCCTTGTTCAGGATTATTTGCGAAATAATTCTGGTGATAGTCTTCCGCTACATAAAAAACAGGTGCTTTTGACACCTCCGTCACGATAGGTTTCGGATATGCGCCGGACTTGTCAAGTTCAGCAATGGCTTTTTGAGCGACTTCTTTCTGCTCCTCGCTATTGTAAAAAATAACAGAGCGATACTGCGTCCCGATATCATTACCCTGTTTGTTCAGAGACGTTGGGTCATGGCTTCTAAAGAATGCTTCTAGCAAATCGGCATAACTGATCACTTTCGGATCGTATGTGATTTGGGCACATTCTGCATGACCGGTGCTACCAGTGCACACTTCTTTGTAAGATGGATTTGCGACGTGGCCGCCTGCATATCCCGAAACTACTTTTTTTACACCGTCCAGTGACTCAAAAACGGCTTCGGTACACCAAAAGCACCCTGTTCCAAAGGTCGCGATCTGGGTTCCGGTAGTATCAACATTGTTTTCGTCAGTGGTTGCTGCTTCTTTGTTCATTTTCTTTTTTTGTTTTTTGTCAGACTGCGCACAGGAAATGGCTACCATTCCACAGAAAAATAGGATCGTCAGGAATGGAATGATTGTTCTTTGCATGATGAAATCGATTAGTTACTTTTTAACGTTCGAACGACCAAGAAAGTTTATTGGTTGATACGCCATATATTTACGAAATTTGAACAAAAAAGGATCATTTCTACCATCTTGCCCTCTTAAGTGGGAAAGTTTTTCTCCGTCATATGACCTATCTGCACTTCAAGGCCCTCCATATCATATTCGTAGTAAGTTGGTTTGCGGGGTTATTCTATATGCCGCGACTTTTCGTATACCATACCGAAGCCAACGACAAACCAAACCCGGAGCGTGAAATATTGTTCGCTCAGTTCACCAAAATGGAAAAACTCCTTTGGAATGCGATCATGACGCCTGCCTGCTGGCTGTCCTTACTTTGTGGGACCGCAATGCTCTACCTCAATCCGGCCTGGCTGGATCAGGACTGGATGAAGCTAAAACTGCTTTTTGTTGTAGGCCTTCTGGCATATCATTCCTATACCAGAAAGATATTGCTGGAAATAAGGCAGGAAAAATTCCGCTTCACATCCTCACAACTCAGACTTTTCAATGAAGTTGCTACTATATTCCTTTTTTCCATCGTCTTTTTGGTAGTTCTCAAAAATACCGTCGACTGGCTCTGGGGCGTGTTGGGACTACTCGCTTTCGCCGTGACAATTATGGGTGCTGTGAAAATGGTGAAGAGATTGAGGGAAAAGAAAGGGTAGAGGTTATACTCGAATTTTCTCTAATATCACGGCCAACTACCTGTCTCACATCAAGAGGAAGTCAGGCATTCGGACAAGAAATAATATTAATAAAATACCTGTGTAGAAAATTTTAATTATTTCTACGCTTGCTTTTTTTATTCTCCTTTCCATATATTTGTTTATCAATTCAAAAAACGAAATAATGCGTAGTCAGTTTAATACTATATGGTGGTGGCGTACTAGTCCAAACAGGATGGGCAAGTAGGCTATTGTATGGTATAGAACTAATTATATACTTTATAAGCGGCTCGCTGTTCATCTGACAGCGAGCCGCTTTTTTTATTGTCATACCCTTATTTTTAAATATCATATGGAATTGCTGACTAAACGTTATCCTATCACCACCCAATACAAAAAATTACTGGCGGACATGCTTACGCCCGTCTCCATCTACCTGAAACTGAGAGACAAATTCGTTAATACCATTCTTCTGGAAAGCTCTGATTATCATGGAAATGAAAACTCATATACCTATATCTGCTGTGATCCGGTAGCTTCTTTTAAACTAAACAACAACGTCGTAACAGAGAAATATCCCAGCGGCGTCACCGAAAACTATACGCTCGCAAAGCCCAAGGATGCTGTAAAAGCACTGTACAATTTTTCGCAAAGCTTTGAGCCTGCTAAGCAGAATTTTCCTTTCATTACCAACGGATTATTCGGCCACCTTACTTACGATGCGGTTCAGTATTTTGAAGATATAGAGATTCAACCATCCAGTCCGGAAACAGAAGTCGATCAGGTTTTTTACCAGATTTATAGATATGTAATTGTAATTAATCACTTCAAAAATGAGCTTTACATTTTTGAACACAATTATGGAGATATCGACGGAAAGGAAAGTCAGATTGAACAGATTGAAATTTTGATCAAAAACCGGAATTTCCCTCAATATGGCTTCCAATTGATTTCTGAAGAAACTTCCAATACCACTGATGATGAAATGCGCGCTGTGATCAAAAGGGGTATTGACCACTGTTTGCGTGGCGATGTGTTTCAAATTGTACCTTCGCGACGTTTCAACAGAAGCTTTCAGGGCGACGAATTTAATGTATACCGCGCGCTGAGATCGATCAACCCGTCTCCATATCTTTTCTATTTCGACTACGGCAATTATAAAATATTCGGATCGTCTCCTGAAAAACAGATTTTCATTAAAAAAGGACAAGCTGAAATCCACCCGATTGCGGGAACGTTCAGAAGAACCGGAGATGACCAGGCCGATGCGATTGCTGCTCAGGCACTTTTGGAAGATCCGAAAGAAACTGCAGAACATGTGATGCTGGTGGATTTGGCCCGAAACGATTTGAGCAGAAGTTGTGACGCAGTAAAAGTGACAAACTACAAGGAAGTTCAATACTATTCCCACGTGATTCACCTCGTTTCCAAAGTAGTGGGCACCATGAAAGAGGGTGTAAATCCATTACAACTTGTTGCCGATACGTTCCCGGCAGGAACGTTATCAGGAGCGCCGAAACATAATGCGATGAAGCTGATTGACCAAATGGAAAACAGCAACCGAAGTATATATGGCGGTGCCATCGGATTTATGGATTTCAACGGTGATTTCAACCACGCAATCGCAATCCGGACGTTTCTGAGCAAAGACAATACGCTGTTTTATCGTGCAGGAATGGGAGTCGTGGCAAAGTCGGATATCGAAAGCGAGTTGCAGGAGATCAATAATAAACTGGCCGCACTACGCAAAGCCATCGATTTCGCTGTTGATCTGTAATAGTCATGGGACAAGTGAAAATCTACGGCCTGAGATCGCTTCTTGAACCGATCCGCGAGAAGCTTTCGGGTGTATTGCATCAATGTGTTGTGGATGCATTTCAATATCCGGCTGATAAAAAAGCACATAGATTTTTCTATATGGAACCGGAAGACTTTTACTATCCCGAGGGCAGGAGCGAAAAATATACAATTATTGAAATATTGCTTTTTGAAGGTCGCTCAATATCAGCCAAAAAAGACTTGTATCAGCATATTTTCAGACGTTTTGAAGAAGAACTGAATATTACACCTAACGATGTAGAAATCACGCTTATAGAAACTCCAACACATAATTGGGGAATCAGGGGTAAAGCTGGCGACGAACTGGTTTTGGGATATCAGGTTCAAATTTGACGAAATATTGGCACGTATTAACTTATTAATCAGAGTATTGAAATGAAAATTCTTGTTTTGGACAATTACGATTCCTTCACCTACAATCTGGTATATATCCTGAGGGAGTTGAATGATCAGGTGGATATTTTCAGAAATGATAAGATATCACTGGAGGATGTTGGAAAATATGACAAAATATTGCTCTCTCCAGGACCAGGCATCCCCGCAGAGGCTGGTATTATGCACGACCTTGTGAAAGAGTATGGAGCAACAAAAAGTATATTAGGCGTCTGCCTCGGCCATCAGGGAATCGGAGAGGTTTATGGTGCCACACTTGAAAATATGACCGACGTGTTGCATGGGATCGCCGATACGGCTTATATCACAGATGCCAACGAACGGTTGTTTAAAAACCTGCCAAATCAGATAAAAGTGGGACGATATCACTCATGGACTGTAATGCCAACGATGTTTCCCGATGATTTAACAATCACTGCTGTAGACGAAAAACAGCAGGTAATGGCACTTGCCCACAAAAAATATGACGTAAGAGGGGTACAATTTCATCCTGAATCCGTCCTGACTGAACACGGGAAGGAAATGCTGGAAAACTGGTTGAGTATCTAATTTTATTTTCAAATATCTCCGCACTGTCACTTGTAATTTAGCCGATGCTCCAATTATGAAAAGTATTCTTAGTCAACTTTTTGAGTACAAAACTTTAACAAAAGAACAAGCCAAAGAAATCCTGATAGGAATTAGTACGGGCCAGTATAGCAATTCCGAAATCGCCTCATTTTTAACCATATATGCCATGCGCAGCATCACCGTTGGTGAGCTTGAAGGCTTCCGCGATGCGTTGCTGGATATGTGTTTAAAAGTCGATTTATCCGCCTACGACCCCATTGATGTCTGCGGAACGGGTGGTGATGGGAAAGACACTTTCAACATTTCGACCTTATCCTGTTTTGTCATCGCCGGAGCCGGTCAAAAAGTGGCTAAACATGGTAATCATGGCGTTTCTTCTATCTGCGGATCGTCCACAGTACTCCAGTCACTAGGTGTTAAGTTCACCAATGAAGCCAGTACTTTGGAAAGGCAGATTGCCGACGCAGGCGTTTGCTTTTTACATGCTCCTTTGTTCCACCCGGCCATGAAAAACGTTGCGCCTGTGCGGAAAGAACTGGGTGTTAAGACGTTCTTTAATATGCTGGGTCCAATGGTCAATCCCGTTTCGCCCAAAAAACAGCTGGTTGGCGTTTTCAGTCTTGAATTAGCACGTCTTTTTACATATCTTTACCAACAGACAGACAAGCAGTTCATGGTTCTGCACGCACTAGATGGTTATGACGAGGTTTCGTTGACAGGACCTTTCAAAATCATTACCGGGCATACGGAGCAGGTGCTTAGTCCTGCCCATCTTGGTTTACCGGTTTTGGAGGCGGAAGATCTGAGTGGAGGAACAACGGTAGAAGAATCAGCCAGAATTTTTATGAACGTTTTGAATGATCAGGCCACGGAAGCTCAGAAGAGTGCTGTGCTTGCCAATGCAGCTATGGCGCTGATTTGTGCAGAACCTGGTTTAAATCCGCTTGATGCTGTGGCGATGGCCAGAGAGTCGCTGGAAAGCAAAAAGGCATTGAACAGTTTCAAAAAACTTGTTGAAGCATGATTACAAATATTGACCAGCTTGATCTTCAAAAATCATACTCCTACGCAGATTATCTAAAATGGCGTTTTGAAGAGCGTGTGGAGTTAATAAAGGGTAAGATTTTTAAAATGTCGCCTGCTCCAGCACGCCGACATCAGCTTATCTCAGGTGTTTTTCATGGAGAACTTTATAGATTTTTGAAAAATAAACCTTGTCAGGTCTACCAGGCTCCATTTGATGTGCGGCTAACACCACGTAAAAGCGACAATACCAATAAAATTTATACGGTTGTCCAGCCGGATATCTGTGTGATATGCGATCCTTTTAAACTGGATGATCAGGGATGTATAGGAGCACCTGACTGGATTATTGAAATCCTCTCGCCGGGAAATTCACAAACCGAAATGAAAAACAAATTTGAGGTTTATGAGGAAAACGGTGTCAAAGAATACTGGCTCGCAGATCCTACGAGCGAAGTTGTTTTAGTATATGTTCTGAATGAAGCAGGTAAGTACATTGGTTTACACCCATTTACGTTGGAAGATCAGATCACAAGCTTTGTTTTTCCAGATTTTCAGTTGAGTGTAGCAGACATTTTCAAGGAGTAATTTGCATGAATATTTTAGATAAGATCGTCTCACGTAAGCAAGAAGAAATAGCTGACTCAAAAAAGCTGATTAGTATTTCTACCCTTGAAAAGGAAGCGTTATTTCAGCGCGAATCAACCTCATTAACAGCAAGTTTAAGAGGTGCCCAACTGCCTGGAATTATTTCAGAATTCAAAAGAAAATCTCCTTCCAAAGGCATTATAAACGGTATTTCAGAACCCGAGATCGTCACTGCAGACTATGTCAGCGCAGGAGCTGTTGCTTTGTCCGTTCTGACAGACAGTGATTTTTTCGGCGGATCATTTGACGATTTCAAGAAGGCCCGGCTTGCCAATCCTGTAATTCCGATGCTCAGAAAAGACTTCATGGTAGACGAATATCAGGTTTACGAAGCAAAGGCTATCGGAGCAGATCTTATCTTGCTGATTGCTGCTTGTCTGAGTGCTCAGCAGGTAAAATCGCTCGCAACGCTTGCGCATCAGTTAGGCATGGAAGTATTGCTGGAAGTACATAATCTGGAAGAATTGCAAGAAACGCTTTGTGACGAAATTGATATTGTCGGCGTTAATAACAGAAATCTAAAGACCTTTGAGACGTCCATTGAGACATCATTGGCTTTAAGTGAATATATACCGGACTCTTTTGTTAAAATTTCTGAAAGCGGCCTGCAAGAGCCGCAGACTATCCTCGATTTATTTAAAACAGGATATACTGGATTTTTAATAGGAGAAACCTTTATGAAAACAGCAAATCCTGGTGCCGCACTGACAGGGTTGCAAAAAGAATTGTATCAGGCCTGTAACCCAAATCCCTTGCTCCTATGAAAATTAAAGTATGCGGAATGCGCCAGCAAGATAACATCGAACAAGTTGTCGCTTTACAGCCCAATTTTATTGGATTTATTTTTTATGACAAGTCTCCTCGATTTGCGGGCAACGATTTGAGCGAGAGTTACGTCAGATCCATTCCCAATCAGATAAAAAAAGTTGGCGTATTCGTAAATGCTAACCCGGGTTATATCCTTGATATGGTCAAAAAATATGACCTTCAATATGCCCAGCTTCATGGGAACGAGCTGCCGGATATATGTCGCAGCCTGCGTCAAAAGGGAGTAAATATCATCAAGGCCTTTTCAATTGATCAGACTTTTAACTTCACAATGCTCAATAATTACAAGTCATTTTGCGATTTGTTTTTGTTTGACACCAAAGGAGAGCATCCCGGCGGAAACGGTAAGTCTTTTGATTGGAGCGTGTTAAGAAAATATGATAACGACAAACCTTTCTTCCTCAGCGGAGGAATTGGCCTTGACAATATCGAAGAGGTAATAAGCCTGTCGAAAACTTTACCGGTTTACGGAATTGACGTCAACAGCATGTTTGAAACCGAACCAGGAATAAAAGATATTAAAAAGCTCGAGCAACTTTTTAGTATAATACGTGTTAAACAACAGGAAGAGGCAGAAGCCTAACTATATATCCAATGGAATTAACTACAGAACAACAATCCTACCAAGTTAGCCAAAATGGGTACTACGGAACATTTGGCGGTGCGTTTATACCAGAAATGTTATATCCGAACGTGGAGGAGCTTCGTGAGAATTATTTGAAGATTATTAGTGAAGATAGTTTCCGGAAAGAATACGACGATTTGCTGAAAAATTATGTGGGGCGCCCAACGCCGCTCTATCACGCTAAGCGTCTTTCGGAAAAGTACAACACCAATATATACCTCAAAAGAGAAGACCTTTGCCATACTGGTGCGCACAAAGTCAATAATACCATTGGTCAAATCCTTCTCGCTCAACGACTTGGCAAAAAGCGAATTGTAGCCGAAACAGGAGCCGGACAACACGGCGTGGCAACAGCCACCGTTTGTGCACTTATGAACCTGGAATGCGTGGTCTACATGGGCGCTCTGGATATCGAACGCCAGGCACCTAATGTGGCAAGAATGAAGATGCTTGGCGCCGAAGTTCGGTCTGCTACTTGTGGTTCCCAGACATTGAAAGACGCGACAAACGAGGCAATGCGCCACTGGATCAATAACCCCGTTGATACTCATTATATCATCGGATCAGTCGTCGGTCCTCATCCATATCCGGATATGGTAGCCCGTTTTCAATCCATTATTTCGGAAGAAATGCGCTGGCAGCTCAATGAGCAAACCGGTCGCGAAAACCCTGATTTTGTGATAGCATGTGTAGGTGGCGGAAGTAACGCCGCAGGAGCATTTTATCATTTTCTGGATCAACCTGATGTAAAACTGGTAGCTGTCGAAGCGGCTGGTCAGGGGATCGCTTCGGGTCATTCAGCGGCCACCACCGCGCTTGGAAAACCAGGTGTACTTCATGGCAGCAGAACGATATTGATGCAAACTGAAGACGGACAAGTTGTGGAACCTTATTCCATATCAGCCGGACTAGATTACCCTGGCATTGGCCCTCAACATGCCTATTTATATGACAGCGGACGCGGAATCTTTCTTTCGGCGACAGACGAAGAATCGGTAGAGGCGGCATTTGAATTGACTCGCCTGGAGGGTATCATCCCTGCACTGGAAACTTCTCATGCACTGGCTGTTTTAGGTAGAATCGGCGCATCTCCAGATGACGTAGTTGTAGTCAATTTGTCGGGAAGAGGGGATAAGGATATGGCTACTTACATGAAGTATATAGACTAATTATTGGTCTGTTTTCCGATAAGACACACAGGCTCTAAGATTGAAATGCTCAAAGCGTGTCAGTCGTTTTCAAGGTACTTCGGACCATTTCTTAAATACTAATAGCTAAACACTAACACCTAAAAGCTCGTAGAACATGGCAACACTTACTCTACCTGAGGTCTTTGACACGCGTTTAAAAATTCAGGAACTGGAAACCAAAGTAAATTCGGGAGATCTGTCCCTTTTTGAAAGATGTGACCTGGAAGACGAAATTCTTGCTCTAAAAGAAAAACTTGGTGAATTTGACCGACTCAAATTTTCCGACGATGGAGAATGTCTTAATTGTTCAGCCTAGTCGCCAGCTTTATCCATCCTTAAATTTTTTCAAATGAAATTAAAACTATTCCTTCTTGCCAGTCTGATGATGTTCGGCTCTATGGCATTTGTTACACCTGAAAACTCTGCTCCTAAAAAAATGCTTCGCCACGTAGTTCTGTTTAAATTCAAAGATTCGTCCACGCCGGCGCAAGTAAAAGAAGTAGAAGACGCCTTCAGAGGCTTACCAGCCAAAATAAAGGAAATCCAGAGTCTGGAATGGGGTACCAACAACAGCCCTGAAAATCTGGCTCAGGGGTTTACACATGCCTTTTTTGTTACATTTAAAAGCGAAGCGGATCGCGCGGCATATCTTCCGCATCCTGCACATAAAGAATTTGGAAAAGTACTTGGACCGCATTTGGACAAAGTATTAGTTATCGACTATTGGACACAAGAATGAACCGGATTGTAAATCTTTTTGAAGGACATATCAGCTCGGAAAATAACGGTCTTTTGAACGTCTATTTTACCGCCGGATATCCTCAATTAAATGACACTTTAACTGTCTTACAGGCGCTTGAGAAAGGGGGTGCTGATCTTGTTGAGATAGGTATGCCATATTCCGATCCCGTGGCAGATGGCGAAACTATCCAGATGAGCAATGATCGGGCACTCGAAAACGGCATGTCTGTGAAGGTACTATTTGAGCAGTTGAAAGACATGCGCCAGACTGTTAAAGTGCCTGTATTACTGATGGGATATGTAAATCCTGTATTGCAATATGGTATGGAAGAGTTCTGTCAGAAATGCGCGGAAATCGGTGTAGACGGGCTTATTTTACCTGATATGCCAATGGATGTTTATCTCTACGAATACAAATCTATATTCGACGCTTATGGCCTGCTCAATATCTTTTTGGTGACGCCGCAAACCTCCGAAGCACGTATCCGTCAGATAGATAGCATTAGCTCTGGATTTATCTATACGGTATCTTCCTCCAGTGTTACGGGCTCGAAATCAGGAGTTAGCAATGATATGGAATCTTATTTCGATCGATTGAATGCGATGAATCTCAAAAATCCGAGACTGATCGGGTTTGGAATAAAAGACCATGCAACTTATAGCAAAGCCTCTAAATATGCTGCAGGTGCCATTATTGGAAGCGCTTTTATCAGAGTGCTTGAAAACAGCACAGATTTGGAAAATGATATCGTCAACTTCGTTCAGGACGTCAAAAAGCCATCCAATGAAGTAAGTCTGGTTTAAAGAAATACGATGGTATAAAGCAAAAGCCCTTCCGGAAAGTTCGGAGGGGCTTTTGCTTTATACCACTACCTGGATTTTGTCGTTTTTTATGATTAATTTACTTCGTTTTCGATATCAGATTTGCGGTGTACTAATTCATATCGCTCGTCGTTAAGAAACAGTAATGAATTGATATATACAAATTGGTGACAATCAAGCGGATAAAAATCGAAAGCTGGTGTCACCATTATACATAACTCCTCATCCTGAACTCATTAGGCATGGCTGCTTTTACACCCGTGATGCAAGGACTTTTGACTCAGATTCAAGGGTACAGGCAAAAGTATTACCAAAACCAGCTTCTGAAAGGAATCATCTTTTCAGCTGCCCTTCTTTTCACAGCCTTTATCTTTTTCAATACACTGGAGTATTTCGGAAGATTTAGCACCGGTATCCGTGCTACTTTCTTCTTTGGTTTTCTTGCGGTACTTCTCTTTTCAATATTTCAGTGGATTGTTCGTCCGTTTAGCCATCTATCGGGGTTGAGAAAGCCGATTTCAGATCAGGAGGCTGCTATCCAGATTGGACAATATTTCCCGGAGATCGGTGATAAGCTGGTCAATACCTTACAATTACAAAATATCAGCGGCTATCAATCCGATCTGATCGAAGCTAGTATTAAGCAAAAGTCAGGTCAATTATTAATTGTCAAATTTTCGGACGCGATTCGTTTTAACGAAAATAAGAAACGACTTAAATATGCTGCTTATCCGCTGGCTGTTATAGCCTCCATTTTACTTTTTAATCCTTCGTTTTTTAGCTCGACTTCTGAAAGGATTATCCATTTTCAAAAGAACTATACCTACGCGCCGTTCTCCTTTCTAGTACAAAATAAAACCCTCTCAGCCTTTAAAAATGAGGACTTTACGCTCAACCTGGCATTAAAAGGAAGTGCTTTACCACAGGCTGTATATCTGGTCCAGAATGGTTCGAGATTTAAATTAAACCAAAAGGACGGTCAGCATTATTCATACGAATTCAAAAATATCCAAAGAGATATAGCCTTTTCATTCGAAGCTGCCGGATTTACATCTGATACCTACCAAATCAAGGTTTTGGAGCGACCATCAATGCTATCTTTTGATGTCAATCTGCACTACCCGGCATATCTGAACAAACCTTCGGAAACATTGTCGAATGTTGGCAATCTATCGATTCCGGAAGGCACCACTGTGGAATGGAATTTTAATACCTCTTCTACCAATTCACTGGGGATACGATTTGATAATGATTCATCCGTCATCAATTCCCGTGAAACGGATGGAAGTCATTATGAAGTGCGCAAAACCGTTCGAAAATCTGCTCAATATCAGGTTCTTCTGAAAAATGAGCAAACCACAAATCAGGATAATATTGGCTATTATATCAATGTTATTCCAGATAAATATCCGGTAATGACGCTGGAAAATTTCCAGGATACAACCTTATACAACTACTTCGTAGTGGGAGGCTCTATCAATGACGACTACGGATTTTCACAATTGAAACTGTTTTACAATGTCCAGCGCAACGGTGATGATAAGGTCTCAGGACCGCCCAGAGGCATTCCAATTCCATTTAATAAGACTGTTAATGCGCAGAGTTTCTTTTTCCAATGGTATGTAGATAGTCTGAAACTTGAGCCGGGTGATAAGATTGAATATTATGCCCAAGTGTGGGATAACGACGGTGTGAATGGTCCGAAAAATGTCCGTTCAAGATCGGTTTATTTCACCGTTCCATCAGAAGATCAGGTGGAAGCGGAAATAGCGAAGTCTGAACAGGAAACCGAAAACCAAATCGAATCTGCATTCAAAAAAGCACAAAGCCTGCAAAAGGATATTAATAATCTTGACAACAAGCTGAAAACCAACAAGGAACTTGATTTCAAAGAACAAAAGCAAATTGAAGAGCTTTTGAAAAAAAGGGAAGAGTTGATGAAGGATCTCCAGAAATTGCAGGAACAGCATCAGAGCTCAAACGATAAATCAAAACAATTCAACCAGCAAAGTCCCGAACTTCAGGAGAAGATAGATCAACTTCAAAAGTTGATGAACGATCTCATGGATGAGAATACAGAGAAAATGTACAAGGAGCTGCAAAAACTCCTGGAACAAAAACAAAGTGAACGGATGTCGAGCATGATGGAGAAGCTCAAAAACAAAGAACAAAATCTGGAGAAGGATCTGGAGCGCGCTCTGAAGCTGTTTAAACAAATGCAGCTGGAACAGAAAATGGAAAACCTTGTCAAAAAAATGGATGAACTGGCAGAAAAAGAAGAAAAGCTGGCAGAAAAATCTGAGGAAAACGACAAAACCAAAAGCGATGAAGAAAAAAAATCAGCCAATGAGGATCTGAAAGCTGAGCAAAAGAAGATACAGGATGAGTTTGAAAAAGCGAAAGAAAAAATAAAAGAAGCTGAAAAGCTGGGAGAAGAGGCTGAACAAAAAATTGACCCGCAGGAAAATGAGCAGAAAGAGGCCTCTGAGCAAATGGAAGAAGGTCAGAAGCAACTCGATAAGCAACAGAACAAAAAGGCTTCTCAGGCGCAAGAAAAAGCAGCTAAAAGTATGAAAAAGATGTCCAAGTCGATGCAGGAACAAATGGAATCTGCCGAAATGGAACAAATGGAGGAAAATATCGATGGGCTCAGAGATATCCTGGAAAACCTGATAACGCTTTCCTTTGATCAGGAGGCACTTATGAAAGACTTCCGGAGCGTAAACCTTCAGGATCCGCGCTTTGTAAAACTAGGTCAGCAACAGCTAAAATTGAAAGACGATGCCAAAGTCGTTCAGGATAGTCTTTATGCTTTGGCCAATCGCGTGGTTCAGATACAATCGTTTATCACCCGTGAGCTGAATGATATGAACGGCTATATGGATGAAAGTGTGAAAAGTATTCGCGACAGACATTTGAATATCGCGACCGCCAAACAGCAATCAGCGATGACGTCTATGAACAACCTCGCGCTGATGCTCAGTGACGTGTTTAACCAAATGCAACAACAAATGGCGATGGCGATGCCTGGATCCGGAAAAGGTAAGAAAGGAAAGCAAAAGGGAGAGCAGAAGGGTATGGGAGAAATGCAGGAAAAATTGAACGGTGAGATGAAACAGCTCGGGTCAGGAAAAGAGGGACAGGGAAATCAATCTGAAAAACTGGCAAGAATGGCCGCACAGCAGGCGATGATCAGAAAAATGGTGCAGGACTTGATGGAATCTCAGAAAGGTACAGAAGTCGGCAAACAGCTGAGTAAAGAATTACAGGAGATCGCCGACAAAATGGACGAAACCGAAACTGACCTGGTCAACAAAAGAATAACACCGGAGCTTATCAAACGCCAGCAAGAAATAAAGACACGCCTTCTGGAATCAGAAAAGGCGGTAAAAGAGCAGGACGAAGACGAGCAACGAAAGGCACAGACAGCCAAGCAAATGCCGCGTCAACCACCAGCTGCGTTTGAAAAATATATCCGTGAAAAGGAAAAACAAACCGAATTGCTTCGCACAGTACCCCCAACTTTCTCCCCATTCTACAAGAGAGAAGTGGACACATACTTCCGAAAATCTCAGGCAAAGAACTGAAAATCAGTAGATCATGTTCTCTTGTTCTATGCAATTTGCGTTATTATGCTAATTGTCCGGTGCAAGAGAGCCTAATCGAAACATATTTAGATAGTTAGTATCTTTGCTCTAATTTTCTTTTTTGTTATTAGTTGTACCCAAATGGGCACAGCAGTATTCGTATTAAATTTCATGATAGCATTCTTCTCAGAAGATATTGAATTTAGTGTCCCAAATCCGGTCAAAACAAAAAAATGGCTTGTAAATATCTCTAAATCAAATAGTTATGATATTGAAAATCTGAATTATATCTTCTGTTCAGATGAGTATCTGTTATCTATTAACCGGCAGTATCTGGATCACGATTACTATACAGATATCATTACATTCGACAACAGCGAGGAAGAGGGGATTCTCGAGAGTGACATATATATCAGTGTCGATCGTGTCCGCGACAATGCCGCAAGTTTTAACGCAGATTTTAACACAGAACTGCGCAGGGTAATAGTACACGGTCTCCTGCATCTCATTGGTTTTGAGGACACCAGCGACGAATTAAAAGCCCAAATGAGGGCAAAAGAAGACGAGTGTCTTCTGCTATTTTAAAAATTCCACGTGGAACACTCGAGTTGGAGTAGCCACAAAATATACAACCATAATATGTTTCCAGAATATGACGTCATTGTAGTTGGAGCCGGCCACGCTGGATGCGAGGCCGCTGCAGCCGCTGCGACGATGGGCTCAAAGGTCCTGCTGATTACAATGAATATGCATACCATTGCCCAGATGTCCTGCAACCCCGCCATGGGTGGAGTTGCCAAAGGACAGATCGTCCGCGAGATCGATGCGCTGGGAGGGCAGTCCGGGATTGTAAGTGACAAGACCATGATTCAATTCCGTATGCTTAACCTATCCAAAGGGCCAGCCATGTGGAGCCCAAGATGCCAAAGCGACCGAGTGCTCTTTGCTCAGGAGTGGCGCACAATTCTGGAGAACAATCCGAACGTCGACTTCTGGCAGGATACTGCGAAAGAAATTATCATTGAGGACAACAAGGCCAGGGGCGTCCGGACAAGTCTGGGTATCGAAATAAAATCTAAATCTGTAGTCTTAACCAACGGAACATTTCTAAACGGACTGATCCATATCGGCGAGAAAAATTTCGGCGGTGGAAGAACGGGCGAAAAATCGGCGACTGGCATTACCGAACAGCTCACTTCAATAGGTTTTGAAGCTGGCCGAATGAAAACCGGAACGCCTCCGAGAGTCGATGGCCGCTCGCTTGATTACTCGAAAATGGAAGAGCAACCGGGCGACGAAAATCCAAGTAAATTCTCATACACCGACACAAAGCCTTTGGCTAAGCAGCGGAGTTGTTGGATCACTTATACCAATAATGAAGTTCATGAAGTTTTGAGGACAGGTTTCGAAAAGTCTCCCATGTTTGCAGGACGGATCAAAGGCCTTGGTCCAAGATATTGTCCTTCCGTTGAAGACAAAATCAACCGCTTCGCGGACAAAGATCGTCATCAGATTTTCGTAGAGCCAGAAGGGTGGGACACAGTCGAGGTATACGTGAACGGCTTCTCGACCTCATTGCCTGAAGATGTGCAGTATGCAGCTCTCCGAAAAATTCCTGGCTTCGAAAATGCCAAAATGTTTCGTCCCGGATATGCCATCGAATATGACTATTTCCCACCTACTCAATTGAAGCTTACGCTTGAGACCCTATTGATTAAAGACCTCTTTTTCGCCGGCCAAATCAATGGAACAACAGGATACGAAGAAGCCGCTTGCCAGGGGCTCATGGCCGGTATCAATGCTCACCAAAACGTACACCAGAAAGAGCCATTTATTCTAAAAAGATCGGAGGCATACATTGGAGTTCTAATAGACGATCTCATTAACAAAGGCACAGAAGAACCTTACCGGATGTTCACCTCACGTGCCGAATATCGTACCTTGCTTCGTCAGGACAATGCCGATATCAGGCTCACTGAAAAGGGTTACAATATCGGATTGGCCAGTGCGGACAGGCTTAAAACAGTTCATAAAAAACTGGAACAAGTTGAAGAGCTCTCGAAAACATTTTCTGAATTCAAACTTCAGCCCATCGAAATCAATCCGGATCTTGAACTGATTGGCACTGCTCCTGTAAGAGAAAAGGTATCGCTCACTCAGCTTCTGAAACGTCCACAGATATCTATCAATAAACTGGCCGAAGTCAATGAGAACGTGAGAACATTGCTTCACAATTTCAATCAGGATGCGATAGAACAAACCGAAATCCATCTCAAATATGACAGTTATATTGAGAAGGAAATGCTGTTAGTTGAAAAAATGAACAGGCTCGAAGATCTGGCTATCATAGACAATTTCAATTATGACCAGGTTACCTCATTATCGTTTGAAGGCAAAGAAAAACTGAAAAGAAAACGCCCTGCAACAATCGGCCAGGCCTCGAGAATAAGCGGAGTAAGTCCGTCCGATATATCTGTATTAATGCTTTACATAGGAAGATAAATGCCGCTAGAAACCATTAAAAACTGCCCGATTTGCGAATCGGCCAGTTTCAGTAATTACCTGAATGTTGAAGATTACACTGTTTCTCACAAAGAATTCACAATCCAGCAGTGTAATAAATGCGACTTCCTTCTTACCAATCCCCGTCCGCCCGAAGGCGAAATCGGACCATATTACGAGTCTAAAGAGTACATATCACATCACGATGAATCAAAAGATTTGATCAGCAAAGTGTATAAATCTGTTCGGGATTACACTTTAAAACAGAAGCTTAAACTCATCAATTCACTTCAATCTGCCAAAGGATCAATTCTGGATGTGGGCTGTGGAACCGGCAATTTTCTTCATACGATGAAGGCAGACGGCTGGCAAATTTCTGGAACTGAGCCGGATACTGGTGCCAGAAAAGTCGCTGGATCCAGGGTGGGAGTGCCTATTAACTCATCAATTAATGATCCTTCTTTTGAAAATAAACAGTACGATATCATTACACTATGGCATGTACTAGAGCATATTCATGAGCTTAACGACACCGTAAATTGGCTAAAACAACACCTAAAAGATGACGGGAGACTAATCATCGCAGTGCCCAATCCACAATCGGCAGACGCTTCGCAATACGGTCGCTTTTGGGCTGCATATGACGTTCCGCGTCACCTATATCACTTTACAAAACGTTCCATGACCAATTTGATGGAAAAACACGGAATGGGAGTGCAAACAGTGAAACCCATGTGGTTTGATTCTTTTTACGTGAGCATGCTTAGCACCAAGTACAAGAACGGCCATACCGGTCTCTTAAATAGTGTTAAAACTGGCCTGAAGTCAAATATGAAGGGTAATTCCAGCGATGACAAATCGTTAAATACTTCCAGCTTGATTTACATAATCAAGAAGAAATAACATATCAATTAAATCTAATGACCCTCAATGCCCGGCAAGTATTGAGGGTTTTTATCTTAAAGAATAACATGATTACGAGAACGATTTTACTGGCCGTATTTTCATTAATAATCTTCGGTAGGTGTGCACAAACCGTTGCACCTACCGGCGGAAAAAAGGACACAATTGCCCCAAAATTGGTGCAAAGCATTCCCGCAACAAAGACATTAAACTTCACAGGTAATCGTGTTGAACTGTTCTTTGATGAGTACGTGATTGTAGATAATATCAATCAGAAATTGGTTATCACTCCGGAAGTTGAAAACCCATATACCTACCGGCTCAATGGGGAGTCAATCGTTCTAAACTTCAAAAGGAAGTTCCGGGACAGCACTACATATACCCTTAACTTCGGAGATGGAATAAAGGATTTCGCTGAAAAAAATCCGGCCAAAAACCTCAAACTTGTTTTCAGTACAGGCGGCAGTTTGGACTCTGGAAGAGTGGATGGAACAGTAAAAGACATCAAATCCAACAAGCCAATACTCGATGCCCTCGTTGGTCTCTATCACCTTTCGGATACGCTGAATATAGCCAAACAAAAACCCTACTATTTCTCCCGTACAGATAGTAGCGGGCGATTTTCAATCGAGAATATTGAGATCAAAGATTACAAACTAATCGCTATTGACGATAAGAATCGTAATATGCTCTATAACGCGAAAGACGAGCGAGTAGGCTTCATTAGCGATCCTGTCCACGCTGGCAAGGACTCGGTAAATCACAAGATATCCATGTATATTTCCGACGTATCGCCTATGAAAATTCAGCGCACTATTCCGAAAGTAAACAACTACACCGTGATGTTCAGCAAAGGCGTAGAGCGCGCTAATGTTTCATTCACAACAAAAGACACTATTCCCTATATTCAAGAGCCTACGCAACTCAAATTCTTCAACGTTCAGCCTCATTCCGACACTATACAGGTCCGTCTTGTAGTTACCGACTCACTTGGCACCGACAGTACATTTCAACAAAAAATAGCCTTTATGGCACCAAGGGGCAAAGACCGGCAAAAAGAACCTTTTTCCGTCGCATCTAAACCAGAACAAAACAAACCAATCGCGAAAGATTTTCGATATACACTCACTTTCAACAAACCAATAGCACGTTTTGACAGCCTCGCCATTCAATTGCGAACTGACAGCCTGGACCGTAAGTCAATTAAGGAACTAGGCTATATTTGGAATAAATATCACAATGAAATCACGCTAAACTCGTCGACCACAGCGAAAGATTCTATCAAATTCGAATTTCCAAAAGGTAGTGTTTTGAGTGTGGAGGGAGATACCTTGGCAACGCTTTTACTCAAACATCCGATCATGAACGACGAAAGCTATGGCCTTCTCACGGGTACTGTAATCAACGCAGACACTTCTATGCACCCGTTCGTTGAGTTATTAGATGAGCAACTGAAAACGCAGCAAATCTCTTATGGCATTAAATATAAATTTGAGCATATCCCACAAGGAAACTACTATCTGCGTGTCACATTAGATCTGAACAACAATAAAAAATGGGACACAGGTAGGGTAGATGCCAATCGCCAACCAGAACCTATCTACTTTTTGGGAACCAAAACGTTGATCAAAGCCAATTTCGAGCTCAACGATATTAACATCACTGTTCCTAAATAACCAAAAAATCGAAAATCTTATCTACAGTGTGTGGATAACTATGTTAATAACCCCAGAATTTTGTTTATAAACCGCTTTAGTTTGTTGACAAATCTGTGGATAACCTCACTTTCATGTGGATAAAATTCAAAATTTCTCTCTATCGTGGATAACTCGAAGTTAAATAGAAGTTAACATAGTGTTAATGCACTATAGATTCTGTGGATAACCAAAATCAGCCCTTAGGTTGACTTACCCACACTATGATGTAGACAAATAAATATATATCTTGTAGATCAACTACTTAAATGTGGAAAGAAGGTATGTGAGTTGTGGATAAATCAACATAGTTATCCACAAAATGTTAATAACTATGTTGATCTCTAGTGGATAAACACTTTATCTACATATCCACGTCCCTAATAATGATGATAAATAGAAACAAAAGTTTTTTTCTATTATGAAAGGGTTCTTAAAATGTGTGATGGTTTGTAATATTTTAATTTCCGGGGCGGCCGGCGGGGTGGCCGCGCAGTCAGCGAAGGAAATGGCAGATGAATACTACAAAAATGACGACTGTCCGAAGGCAATGGTCTACTACACGGACTTGCTGAAAAAGGAGTTTGATAAAACCTCGCTTCGAAACTACATCCAATGTGTAGCCAAATCCAGGTCCTGGAATGACGGTGAGCAATTCGTAAAACGCCAGATAAAGAATGATAATCAGAATTCCGCCTGGTACTATCTATACTGGGGAAGCCTTTTAGACGCACAAGGAAAGGCCCAGGAAGCCACCAAAAAGTATCAGCAGGCCATCACCGCTACCGCAGGCAATGTAGATCAGAAACGCGAATTTTCGGAGGAATTCCGCACGCTGAACCAGCCGGAGATGTCGCTAACCGCTTTGCTGGATGCAAGACAAATGACGAAAAGGGATGATCTATTTCAGCTGGAAGTTGCGAGTGTGTACCGAGATCTCAACCAGCCTGAAAAAATGATTGATGAGTTGTTGTTATATGGGACAAGGTACCAGAATACCGAAGTGGTTCAGAATATGCTGCAAGACTTTCTAAAGGATGAAAAGGAGCAGGTGCTGCTAGAGAAAATTCTTTACGATAAGATACAAAAGTTTCCTAATGAAGGTTACTATAATGAACTTTTGATCTGGTATCAGGTTCAAAAAAAGGATTTCTACAAGGCGTTTGTTCAGGAAAGAGCCTTAGATAAACGGTTTAAATACAACGGAACTCGCCTTTATAATCTTGGAATGCTTGCGATCCAGAATCTGGACTACGCCAATGCCGGCGTCATATTCGACTTTATTGTAAAAGAATATCCGAAAGGCCAGCTCTACCCGATTGCGCGTCGTATGGCTATTGTTTCGAGGGAACAAAAGGTTAGAAATACTTATCCAATAAAGAAATCGGAGGTAGAAAAGCTCTTGGACCAATACCAGCAACTGGTAGATGAGATTGGTGTAAATGCCAAAACGATGGAGGCCTTGCGAAATATGGCAACATTGTATGCATTTTACCTGGAAGATTTTGCTAAAGCCGTTAAGGTTTTGGAGCAAGCTATTGACGCAGGAAAACAGGATAAGTCGTTTGTTGACAAATGCAAACTGGATCTGGGTGATATATATCTTCTGAAGGGTGAACCATGGGAGGCAACGTTGGTTTATTCGCAGGTAGAGAAGTCCCAGAAGGACGATGTGTTAGGATATGAGGCCAAGCTGCGCAACGCAAAATTGCATTACTACAAAGGAGATTTTGAGTTGGCGAGAGACGTTCTTAACATTCTCAAGAAAGCCACGTCAAGAGAGATTGCCAATGATGCTAATGATTTGTCACTACTCATAATGGATAACACCGGATTGGACAGTTCGGAAACGGCAATGAAGCAGTATGCTTCAGTCGAATTGCAGTTGTTTCAAAATAAAAGGTATGAAGCTCTGGACAGTCTTAAACTTCTGTACAAGCGATATGAGAATCATAGCCTGGGTGATGAAATCTTGTGGTTGACAGCAAACACTTATATGAAACTCGACAGCAACCAGCAAGCATTGGCTACTCTGAAGTTGTTGACTTCGAAATATGGAATTGATATCCTCGGTGACGATGCACTTTTTGAAACCGGAAGACTTTATGAGGAGAAATTGAAAAATAAGGAAGAAGCAATGAAGTATTATCAGGAGCTGATGGAAAAATATCCGGGGAGTATTTATGTTGTTGAATCCCGAAAAAGATTTCGACTTCTTCGTGGGGACGTGATCAACTAAAAATGAAGTTTTGAAAAATAAAAGGGAATGAGTTCAAAATCCTTGAATTCATTCCCTTTTTCCTTTTGTTATTCGCGGTAGTTGTACAGCCCGAACTCGCCTGTCTAAATCTAAGACGTTTAGATTTGAATTATTATTAATATAAAGTACTCATTAGTAATGCTTTGAATGCTATAAAGTCCGGTTGTAATTTGACAGCACTTTTTTCAAGCGAAAGCAAATTTTCCAGTCTTTCAGGTATATCGATCGATTTTCCCAAGGTTTCTTCCACTAACTCTAAAAATTTCGCGGGATGAGCCGTTGAGAGGAACACGCCGATAAAATCTTTTTTTGTCTCTTGTTCATATTGTAAAAGTCCGAGGTATGCGACTGCCGTATGAGGACAAAGTATATAATCGGTATTTCCGTAAACTTCTCTCATCGCTTTCTTGGTCTGCTCGTCATTGAAAGCATAACCCGAAACTTTCTTTTTGACCAAATTCCAGTCGTCGCCAAAAAATCTGATGAGCCTGACAAAATTGCTAGGACTTCCTACATCCATCGCATTCGATATGGTTTCTTTCGATTGACGTGGCTCATAGTTTCCGTCTTTAAGATATCTTGGCACGGAATCGTTTGCATTTGTTGCTGCTATAAAATGTTCAACAGGCAAGCCCATTCGATAGGCAAGTAGTCCAGCGCTAAGATTTCCAAAATTTCCGCTCGGTACCGAAAAGACAATAGGTTTGTTGAGATGTTTCAATTGCGCATATGCGGCAAAGAAATAGAAAGATTGCGGTATCAGGCGAGCGATATTGATTGAGTTGGCAGAGGCGAGGTTAAATTTACTATTCAACTCTTCATCCAGGAAAGCTTCTTTCACCAAACGCTGGCAATCGTCAAACGTACCATCAATTTCTAGTGCTGAAACATTATGACCTAGGGTAGTAAGCTGCTTTTCCTGAATATCGCTCACTTTTCCGCTCGGATATAATATAGTAACTGAAATTCCAGGTACTTTGTAGAAACCCTGTGCAACAGCTCCGCCGGTATCGCCCGAAGTAGCGACAAGGATATGAATTTGTCGTTGAGATTTCTTTAAAAAATAGGACATGATTCTTGCCATGAAACGTGCTCCAAAGTCCTTGAAAGCCATTGAAGGACCATGGAAAAGCTCCAAAACATAATTTGTTGGACTTATTTTTACAGCTGGCGCATCAAAATCATACGCACTGTTAATGATATCCATAATATCGTCCAACTTAATATCGTCACCAATAAGCGTTTTTGTTACCTCAATAGCGATTTCTTTAAATGTTCGATTTTCGATATCGTTCAGAAATTCACTTGAAATTTGAGGAATAGACTCGGGCATATACAGGCCATTATCTGCGGGCAGGCTGTTAAATACTGCTTTTTCCAAAGAGGCTTTAAGCGATGATGTTTTGGTGCTGTAGAATATCATTAGGTAATGGTATACGGATTGAGAATCAGGACGCAAAGTTAAGTATTTAGTAGCTGCTACTGGTACCAAAACTCTTATTTTAGGAAAAGTACCTAACTTGTCCTCGAAAATGGAATTTAATTTCCTGATCAGTTTGTTCAAATTTAACGGTTGAATTTTATCCCTATATAAGGATATTTTGTAACCGAAAGATTGTATTATAGTTTACATAATCATCTGAATATCAAAAAGATATGTCAAAAGGTATTTTTAAAGCTCCATTTTTGGGAAACGAGCCAGTATTAAATTATGCGCCCGGAAGCACTGAAAGGGCTGCGGCAAAAAGTGCAATTGAAAAAGCAAGATCACAGGAGATAGAAATTCCTCAATACATCGGTGGAGAAGAAGTATATTCTCAAAAAAGAAGCAGGGTTTCGCCACCTCATGATCATAAACATACGTTAGGGTACTTCCATGAGGGGAGTAAAGAGGATGTTCAGAAAGCGATTGAGGTGGCCTTAGAGGCTAGGAAAAACTGGGCAGAATTAAGTTGGGAACACCGTGCTTCCATCTTTTTAAAAGCAGCAGATTTAATTGCCGGACCATATCGGGCAGATATGAATGCGGCCACAATGCTAGGACAATCTAAAAACATTTACCAGGCTGAAATAGATTCAGCTTGCGAAATTATCGATTTCCTGAGACTGAATGTGAAGTTCATGGAAGATATATATGACCAGCAGCCTATTTCATCTGCCGGCGTGTGGAACAGGATGGAGTATCGACCCTTGGAAGGTTTTATTTTTGCAATTACACCATTCAATTTTACGGCTATTGCTGGCAATTTGCCGGCGGCTCCTGCATTGATGGGAAATGTGGTAGTTTGGAAGCCTGCATTTACACAGGTATATGCTGCTAATTTGTTGATGAAAATTTTCAAATTGGCTGGGTTGCCTGACGGAGTTATCAATATGATATTGGTTGATGGTCCGGAAGCGGGGGATATAGTATTTAAACACCGCGAATTTGCGGGTGTTCACTTCACCGGGAGCACGAAAGTGTTCCAGACCATATGGAAGACGATTGGTGAGAATATAGCTTCTTATAATACGTTTCCGAGAATAGTCGGCGAAACCGGGGGGAAAGACTTTGTATTAGCACATAAATCAGCTGATGCGAAGGCTGTGGCGACCGGTTTAGTTCGTGGAGCATTTGAATACCAGGGACAAAAATGCTCGGCGGCGTCACGTGCTTATATACCATCCAATTTATGGGAGGAGGTAAAAGGGTTTATGCTTGCGGATCTTAATGAGATCAAAGTTGGACCGGTAGAGGATTTCTCCAATTTTGTGAATGCTGTGATTGATGAAAAAGCCTTTGACAAGATCACTGGTTATATAGAAAAGGCAAAATCATCTGCTGACGCCCAAATAATAGCAGGAGGGGATTCCGATAAGAGTAAGGGATATTTTGTTCAGCCCACTATCATTCAAGCCTTCAAAACGGACTATGTAACGCTTTGCGAGGAGATATTCGGTCCGGTCTTGACTATATATGTATATGATGCAGAAAAATTCGAGGAGATAATCCCGGTGATTGATCGGACTTCCCCTTATGCTTTAACCGGTGCGATTTTCTCGCAGGATCGATATGCCATAGAGTATGCAACCAAATATCTGGTAAACGCTGCAGGTAATTTCTATATCAATGACAAGCCAACGGGAGCCGTGGTAGGGCAGCAACCATTCGGTGGAGCACGGGCGTCAGGCACCAATGATAAGGCTGGATCGGTATTAAACTTGCTCAGATGGGTATCTCCACGAGCAATTAAGGAAACACTCGTTTCGCCAAAAGATTATAAATATCCGTTCCTTTTGGAGGAATAATTGGATAATATTTTTGAAAAGTTTTACTAGTTAAAGAACTTTTAAAATTTGTCATTTTTTTCTTGCAGACATTGTGCAACTCTAAAATCTTTTTCTACCTTTGCAATCCCAATCGCAAACAGAGGTAGCGAAAAAGAGAAGAGAAAGTTAGATTGGGCCAGTTCTTTGACATGATGAGATAGACCAAAAGAGTAAGAAATACTCGTATTTAAGAGAATAAGAATTGTTCTTAGGAACAATATCTCAATACAA
>NZ_JBXHAQ010000025.1:0-52866 GCF_056895215.1 Dyadobacter sp. HNCC25DJ184
GGCGACTCTGACGTTCTGCTTTCCGTCTGTAAATGTGCAAGATGAAGTGGATTCACTTTCTAAGTTCTTTAAGGTTGCAGTACCTGTGAAGCTCTCTAAATCAAAACTTTGATCCTGTGTCGTCGAAATGTATTGACCTAAAAAAAAAGTATAAGGCTTTGCAACATTAATTATTAGATATTTGACGACGCCAAGTACTTGACTTTCTATAACTTTATCTTTTTTAACATTTTTTACCTGTGGGTACAACGGTACATATACATAATTTAGCTTATCATTCTTATTTTCCCGAGTTGACTCATTCCATGCAGGGCTCCAAAAAACGGTTAACGAGTCGTTTAATACTTGATTAATTTTGGAGGCGTAGCCAGATTTATTAAAATAATTTTCTAGCTCTAAATTGCCATTTTCAAGAGGTGTTTCTGGTGTTACATCTTTTTTACAAGAAGTTGCAGAGAGGATGATTGCTACAATAATTGCTAAAACAGTGCTTTTCATTGACTTTTAAGTTAGGTTGAAAAAATAATTATTAAGCACTATGGATACTACATCGGCGCTATTGCCGAAATATTTATTGTTTATTTATAAAGACTAGACTGGTTTTTGTCGAAATAGTAACCGATGTACAATAAATTATTTGATCAATGAATTCATGAGTTTATATAGATTGATTTCTTTTTGCTCATAATGAGTGAGTTGTCGATTTGTTTGAATTAAGAAATTAATAAGCTCGCAACATGGGCCTGTGTCTTCACAGGACTGTCGCACTATATATTCCCCAGCCATTTGATTAGTTGAACAAAAGATCAATTACATACACAACAATCCGTTAATCGAGTGGTGGAATCGGACTTGTCGCCAGAAGTGTAACGTTTGACATCTGCTAAATTTTATGAGTCAGATAACGTTGAGTTTGGTATTTTGACGAATTATAGTGAGCGTTTTTAAATGGCGTTTTGCAGGGTGCATTTCAATTCTTCGCACCTAAAAAAATCGACAGAATTTTCTTCTGAGACTATGAGGCGGAAGAGTAGATATGGACTAAAATCTGGCAACCACAGTCTTGCGCGAAGCCGATTACTCGAAGTAAATCAAATATGTAGCTAACAAAATTTGGTCATTTTTTTCTTAACCGAAGTTTTGAAATGCACCCGTTTTGCACTAAGTCCTGTAAAGACAAAGGCCACGGTGGGCCGATGTCGCTAATAACTTCTCCAATGGTTTATATCCTTATTAACGGCTATTCCACTTTTACGTATTTTTCGTAGCAATATCAATCAGTTCCTCAATCATATGGGTGGTAGAATCTATTTCTTTTGCCTTTCTAAATAAGTCCTGTGCCTTTAGATATTCTCCTTTGTCAAGGTAGTAAATGCCCAAATTGCGGTAGCTATATGAATTGTTCTCATCGAGTTTGAATGAATGACTTATATTATCTAGCCCTTCCTCAAGTTTTCCAATTTTGATCCTGGCAAGTCCTCTATTGCTGTATGAATAAGCGAATGTTTTATCAATATCAATTACTTTATCAAAGTATGGAATCGCTTCTTCAAATTTATTTAGTAAGTTTAATGTTAAGCCCTTGTTGTACAAAGAGTATTTATTGTCTGGATCTAATTCTATTGATTTGTTGTAAAATTCTAATGCATCGTCGTGAAGGCCAAGTTGCGAGCAGGAAATGCCTGCTGTTGAAAAGTCTTCTGAATTCATTTTACCTTGATTATTGAATTTGTTGGATAATTATTTTACTTCAATATATTCTTTGATTTGCATATAGGAAATAATCGCTAACCTATAAATATTTTCATCTTTTACCCCTCTATTCAAAATGTCGCTAAAAGCAATAGCGGCTTCTGCAAAATCTTGTTGATTATATAATGTCTTAGCCTGTTCATACTCTTTTGAAAAGCTTTTGTAGGACAGCAACCGTCTTAATTGATAGCCGTCATTGTATGTCAATGTGCCATCATAAAGCTTTATTGGTGTTTTTCTTGGTATAAGGTTTATGAATAGGTCGGTAATTGCGGAAAATAGAAATACAATAAAAATGATTTTAAAAAAACCGTGCAAGTCATAAACAAGTGTGAAATAACAAGCAAATAAGGCAATTGCTAGTGATGTTAACGGTCCAGTCAGTGTGAAAATAATTTGTTGATTGATTGAGATTGATTTTTCTGAAGGAATGCAAAGACCATAAGTCCATGCAAATGGATTATTCGTAAACCAAAGGTCCAAAAGGCCAACCTTAAAATGTAAGTTATTCCTTGGGTCACCATAAGAGCCAATATAAATTGAAACTGTCTGTTTAGTAATTAGAATTGCCGGAATTGCATGACCAAGTTCATGAAATAAAACGATGAATGGTCTTATGAAAAGATAAAGTAAGATTAGAAAAAAGAGTATAATTGGAAAATTTACCATGGAGATGCAATTGTTTTGTTGTTGATTATTGCGCTGTCAGAATGTCGAAGTTGATAAATATAATAGAATGTTATTTGATAAGTTACCAACTATTGTTACCCAACTAAATAAAACTTTGAAATCATAATTGAACAACAAGTTGTCTCCAGCAATAGAATTGAAATTTGTAGTTTTGGAACTGCGAAATAAGCCTCTTCACCCAGAATAATCAACTCCTTTGCTGATGCCGAAGGAAACATCATCACATCTCCCTTCCCAATGGATTTTCCTTTGGAAATTTTTAATCAGATCACATTGGAGGAAAACGAGGGAGTTACCACATTAACGATTCAGGGACAGCCCGTTAACGCCACCGCAGCACAAATCGAGACTTATAATTCAATTAGGGATAACATGGAGCAAGGTTTTGGCGGGACATTTGATCAGTTAGCGTCTTATTTGGCGGAAGTCCAAAAATGATTGCTAATCGGGAACGGTAGGGCGTTTGGATATCTTTTATTTGACATTTCTTTGGACTGGCGGAAATAGTGCGATCAGCAAAATATCGGGCGGAAAGGTCTTAACTTTAAATAGTTTGAAAACGGATTCTTTTAAAATATGGATTATGAAACAATGCGGACGGTATCGAGCAAACCTAAGCCAGAATTTGTTGTTTAAATAGCACAAAGACAAGATTTATTTTTAACTTTCGAAAGGATCTGTTACTCAAACTCAATCATCTGAACTGACATGAAAACAAAACACTACGTTGCCTTACTGGTTATGTCAATCAGTCTATTGTCGATTGCAGCGCACAAGGCATTCAAAGCTGAGGATCTGATCGGTACCTGGAAATACCTGATCAGTGATGTGCCACCTGAATATGAATCGGGACTTTTGGTTTTCGAGCAAAAGGATAATAAGATGGTTGGGTACGTCGAGAGTGCTGAAAAGAATGAGATGAAGGATTTGACAGTTGATCAAGGTAAAGTCACTTTTACGACTGAAAACCAGAGCGGAGTGTTTAAATATAGCTTTGCCCAAACAGGCGATACGCTAACAGGAATGATCGGGTCTCAATATGGAGATTTTCCGATAAAAGCAGTCCGGCAGGCAAAAAATTAATTTTTTCAAATCTGCGTTGCTCCGCCAAACCGCCAGAGGGTATATCAAAAAAGCTTGCAGATCTTTGGAATGCAAGCTTTTTTGATTTTCCTCTCCGCGCATGCAGCTCACTGCAAAATGCTCATATATCCGCCCTGGCTATTGGCATACATACAGGCACCTTAGTCTTATCATATTTAAAGGTTAACTTTTTCGCAGGAACTTTGACAAATGCGTCGTCTCCTTCACGAATCTTGATAAACTGATTGGCAGCGATATGGCGGAACGTCTGCACTTTTCCACTGCCATTCCACTTGATTTCAAGTTCGTCTATCATCTGAGCCTGACCTAAACCTATTTCCCGCTTGAATGGCGAAGAGCCGAAACTTCCACCGGAGGTTACGTTTCGGTAAACGCTCCTGGTCTTTCCATTTTCGGTGAACGTTACTTTGAGTCGTGACCCCACGGCTGCTTTGTTTGATGTCACGCCTTCAAGGTCAATCGAAACCCAGTTGTTATCACCCTGACCAGGATTCATGAAAAACGAGTTCTGATAGGCATCACCAATATACGCGCCACCCATATCGATGTAAATGTCCTGATCACCGTCGTTGTCCATATCGGCAAAAGCTACTCCATGACCCTTTTGCAGGTTACCTACTTTGGCAGACGTTGTGACGTCACGGAAGCTCTTTCCATCGACATTCTTAAACATTTTGTTCGGAACCAGCGATTTATAACTCGGATTGCCGGTTCCAAGGAATAGGTCAAGATAGCCATCGTTATCAATATCTCCGAAATTACCTCCCATCGCGAAGGCTGTTTTGTCGAGTCCCATCGCTTTGGTGACATTGCTGAATGTACCGTCGTGGTTATTATGATAAAGAACAGGTTGTCCGTGGAATTCAGGCGATTGATTAAGTCGTTCAGCAGCAGCGTAGTAACTTAGATTATGATCCATTGTGTAATCGCCGCAAAGAATATCGAGCCAGCCGTCGTTGTCATACTCCCAAAACCAGGTAGAGAAACTACGGTTCTGGTCTCTGTCCAGTGTTGCTGATGCCGTCACATCTTCAAAACTCATTCCGGTGCCATTTCCTGCTTTTCCCATACCTTTGTTTTTCAACAAAAACCGGCGACCACTTAATGTTGAAATGAATATATCATTCCAGCCGTCGTTATCATAATCTGCTGAATTAACGCCTTTTACAAATGCCACGACGTCTGTGCCAGTTTGCTTTGCAACTTCTGTGAACGTTCCGTTTTTGTTATTCAGGTAAAGCTCGCAGGGATGGTAATTGGCGCCAATTGTTGTTTCGTTTCCAATAAAAACATCAAGCCATCCATCGTTGTTAAAGTCATTCCAGGTGGCAGTCTGGGTAGGGTGCATCGAAAGCAAACCGCTGTCAATAGTAACATCCGTGAAGGTACCGTCGCCGTTATTTCGCAGCAGGGAATTGGGCTGTTCACCAAACTGGCCATTCAGCCAAGCCCCGCGAAGAACAAAAATGTCTTTGAAGCCGTCGTTATTATAGTCCGTTTGAGTCATATGCAGCCCTCCGGTGAATTTGCTCAACCGCGATTGCTCCGATCTGTCAGTAAATGTCCCGTCACCATTGTTTTTGAAATAGTGCATGGGTTCGCTAAGGTCCCAGCCAGTCGTTGCAAGATCCGTAAATCCGTCGTTATCGAAGTCCTCGGTAATTACTCCACCGGCCATATTTTTAATATCCAGTTTCAAGTCAGGAGCAATATCCAGGAAAGGTTGGATGGCAAACGAATCAGGAGCGTCAATGGCCGGTACTAACATCGGCTTTGGCACACGGGCAGGATATTGGCCCAAAGTCATATAAGCGATGTTAAGGAGCCATAGATTTTCAAAGTCATTCGTTTTTTCGGACAAAAGTTCGGTGTAAACGGCCACGGCACCTTGCGAGCCCCGCATATTTCGATGTACGCCTCCGTCTTTAATCGGTAGAATGCAACCATCTACAGTATGGTTGTTGATACAATTGATCTGTTCTCCAAAACGCAGATAGGCAACGGCCATATCGTCGGCCACTTTCCGTAACACGCCTGGCAATCTTTCGAAAGAGCCAGGGTTGTTTGTGAGTTGTTTAAATATAACAATCGCATCTTCGGCCTTTCCCAGCTGCAAAAGCACATTGGCCTTGAAATGCATAACCCTGAATCGCTACGCCTCCTCGTCTTCCGGTATTGCTTTGAGCAAAGAATCGAGATATAGCAGCTGCGCTTCGGGGCAAAAGTTATTCTGATAGTTATAGGCCCTTTACTTACTCTCTTGTAGCAGAGAAAGCATCTTGTCCTCTGACGTCGGCTTCATGCGCAGGCATATAGCCAGCACACCCAAAAGCACGACGATAAACAATAAAAGTTTTCGCCTCATTTTCTTGATGTTACTGTGATTTTTTGAAAAATACACGATGACCTCCCCGCACAGTTTAGTGGCAGAAAGGGGTGTAAGGGGTAGGGGGATATTTCAAAAAATCACCTTTGGAGGCGGAGAAGCAACCAGCATATGCAGGGTTGGAAAAATCAAAAAGATACCTTTGAAACTGGTCCGGTGATCAAGCCAGTCCATTACAAAAAACCAGTGTTTTCTGTTAAAAGTGAGGTAATCTTTTAAAAAGTTTTTGAGTAGTTGTGGGGTTTTGCCCTTGCCATCCGTTACGTCTCCTTTTACATGCTTATCGACGTGGGAAACTAAATCCAGATAGCGGTCTTTTGCAGTGATATCAAGCTTACATTTAACGTACAACGTATCATTTTTCAGTTGTTGTTCTATGATCTGATAAAAGTCGTCGCCACGTCGCAAACGCCCCTCGGCGGGTTCTGCTACCTGCCAGTCGGTTTGGTATGGAATCATGATGGGGATTTTCAACATTAGAAAATCCTCTTTTTCGACGGCTTCCAGTGAAAAATGCCCGGTTTCACCAATCGACAAATACTCCTCTATCCAATATACAATGGGAAAACCCATGATATTGTAGAGTATCAGTCCTGACAAGAAAATGGCGAAGACCTTTTTCAACCTGATGCTTTTTAATCAAATGTAGGGCTTTTGTAGGTATTTTTTAATATTTAGTATGCTTATATTTCTATTTGGAATGTATAATCAGGCTGTCGAAACAAGGAGTGCGGGGAAGGAATTTTGTGAAAGTTTTGGAACGCTGTTGGATTTGCCTTAATGTCTCTTTCATATCTATTTGAGCAAATGGTATTGTGTATTAATATCCGACATTTGCCGAACTTTCAATGAGAAATATAGTATCTATACGTTGGTTTCGGAGGTGTTGAATTTTTTGCTTGATCTGACTCACGATGTTGTCACCTAAAAACAGAAGAATTATTGGCAGAATCATGCCATATGGTGTGATTTGGCTGATTTTTAGTTTCGTTTATACCTTTCTTGAAAGAGGACTGCTAGGCCCGATCAACTACTATCCCGGAACAGGCAATCCGTACAGTTTCAGGACTGCACTTTTAGCTACTCCCATCGCTGCCACGTTAACGGGTCTTTGCCTGGGTACGCTTGAAATTCTTATCATTAGCAAGTGGTTTAAAAAGACTAGTTTTGGCAAGAAGATTATCTATAAGTCCGCGATATATCTCACATTTATTTCAGTTTTTCTTATCCTTCTGGTTGCTTTCGGAGAATACTTAACTTTAGACAAAGGTTTTTTCAGTACGGAGCTTCGGGATATGGTGAAAGCGTTTCTATTTACCTATTCCTTCTTCAGTATTCTCCTTTTTATAGCTTCGATACTTGTTGTAAACCAGTTTTTCATTGAAGTGAGTGAGAAGGTTAGCTTAGGCGTTCTTCAAAATTTCTTTATTGGAAAATATCACAATCCAGTGGAGGAGGAGCGGATTTTTATGTTTTTGGACATGAAATCTTCAACGACGATCGCCGAACGTATGGGGCATATCCGGTACTTCGAGATGCTTAAAGATTACTATGCCGATTTATCCGATCCGATTTTGAATCATTCAGGAGAGATTTATCAATATGTTGGCGACGAAATCGTAGTGTCATGGAGCCTTAAAAACGGATTGCATGATAACAATTGCATCCGATGTTTTTTTGATATGAAGTCGGCAATAGAAACCCAGGAATCGAAATACAAAGAGAAGTTCGGAGTCGTACCTCAATTCAAAGCAGGCTTTCATTTTGGTAAAGTCACGACAGGCGAAATTGGCGTGATAAAAAAGGAAATAATTTTTACAGGAGACGTACTCAATACCACGGCCCGAATTCAGGAACTTTGCAATCATTTTAATGTAGACATACTAATCTCCTATAATTTAATTTCAAAACTGAATCTCGACTCAGATTATCAGGTCAAGTCGCTGAGTGATTTTGAGTTGCGTGGAAGAGATGAGAAAATCGAGCTGTTCACGATTTCCCGGTTATAACCACCAGCAATTAGCCCAGATCCGTTTTTACGTTTAGGTTAAATAATGGACGAGCCGTATCTGGTTTTTTGGTACCTAAGTGCACCTTTTATATCGGTGCCTGATGTGACTGGTATATACCCGCATGAACCTATCTTTTAAAGGCTGGCCATGGTGTAACTGACCCCATCAAACGTTTTCCAGATATACCTCTCGTTTTAAATTAAGCTTTTTGAAATAGGATGGAGTAAGACCTGTTATTTTCTTAAACTGGTTTGATAAATGTGCAACGCTGCTATAGTGCAGCCTGTACGCAATTTCTGTAAGATTGAGATCCTCGTTTAGCATCAATTCTTTCACCCTTTCAATCTTATGGCGGATGATATACTGCTGGATATTAATGCCTTTGACCGCGGCGAAGGTGTTGGCAAGGTAAGTATAGTCGTACCCGAGCTTCTCGCTGATATAGTTTGAATAGTTGGTATGAGGCAGTTCATCCGAATAATGTACCATTCCAATGATGACAGTTTTAATCTTTTCGATCAGAATATTTCTTTTGTCATCCAAAAGTTCAAGTCCCAATTGGCGGAGGTTTTTTTTGAGTTCATGATGTTGCTGGTGAGTAATATCACCAACTATCTCAGCCGATCCCAATTCCACAACACTGTAGTTTATCCGGAGTTTTTTCAGTTCCTGTTTCACCATCAATTTGCACCGCAAGCTGACCATGTTTTTGATATATAGTATCATTTGATGTATCTGAAGTGGGTTATACGGAAAATTTGTATTTCAATAATCGGGTATCCTCCAGCTGGCTATTACCTATCTGACAGGGAGGCATGCAAATTTCCGAGGTCGCAACACTGACCGCGTCTGCAATCATTACGATATACCACAACCATGCCAATGGTCAATTAATATCAGAGAGATTTGAATCAGCATGGTGAGCGGCGCAGGCTGATGAGGACGAGGTAGTGAAAATTAGTTTACGTTATGGGTAACGTGATATGTTAAATTAGTTTTTTCAAGCTTGCATTTTCCAGAAAGTTTCGGTTACGTTCATTTTTATACCTAGAAAGGAATCGTTACATAATCCTTCTTTTGCAGATAGTAGAATGCGAATCCCATATCGATCCTCATGGGAAATATGGGTTTAATTGAATAGCTTTTTCCATGATAGTGAAGCCATCATTGAAATAGCTTGCGCATATCAACATCACACTGTGCACATCAATGATATTGCGATCGCTGATATCCATGTTCCGTCGTTGGAGGCAGATGGCACAGCGAAAATTACAAAGTTGGTAAAGTCTTTTCTAACAGCCGATCGCAAGCTAAATATGTCGGTTGAACAGCGTTCCTTTGAGAGTGAAACACCGGGTTTGAAAGATGTTGTTGCTAACCCACCTCCGTTATTTTTATGGGTAACGCCGAGCCATTTCACCTTAGCTGGATGGTGCTCCGACAAGTGCTGCTACAGGTATTCAAAATCTGGATAAAGCACCGTGACCGAAGAGTCATGAAGGTATACCTAAGGTCCTCTTTCTCATTCCTCACTTAATAAAAATGAGGTGAAGTATTTCACATACTTCACCTCACAAAAACTTAATGTAGCTATCTAAAAAGATGTCTTGCAATATAAAATTTTATCACTATTCACCTGGCTTGACAGCATTATTAGCCTCCAGATCAGCTAATTTTTTCTCGTCTTTCTCTATACGTGACTCCAGAGATTTGATGTCATTCCTGAGGTCTTCCAGATCGCTGGCTGCCTTCCGGGCTCTTTTGGCATCTGCCCTCGCCGAACTGGCTGTCTTGTCTGCTTTTTTTGCCAGTTTACGATCTTGAGATTGCGTACCAAGAGCTTCCGCAGCTTCCTTGTTAGCATCGGCAGATTTCTGTGCATTTTCAGAGGTTTCCGAAACGGCTCTGGTTTTTGCCTCTAATTCGTTTTGAAGCTTCGCAAGTTCAATCTTATTGTCGTTGATCTCCTTGCTGACCTCCAGCATTTCTTTTTGCCCTTTTAACACCGAAATGGAATCCTTGGATACTTGGGCGAAGAGTGCATCTGATGCAAACAGAAAGCCTAGTGTGATGATTATGAGACGTGCTTTCATTATTGACTTTTTAATTGTTACTGGTAATACAAGTTCGGTCAAAGATGACCATAGTTATTCAATATCGCGAAGTTCAGTACGTTTTTTGAGTTGATTGTTACATATCTGAGCTTAATTGTTACATATTTCACACATTTTAGTGTAATCACCGCGAACCTCGCAGGCGACCGATAAACCGTAATGGTGTTCCAACAACTGCGCAGGCTTTGATCTATGTGGGGTAAACGCATCTTAAAATCCCATGACCCCTGTACTGATGGCAATAGCGAAAATGGAAGCGGCGATTCCGAGGATACCCAATACAATTCCGGTGATGGCCTGTTTTTTAGTTCGCTTAATATTGTCTTTTTCTGAAGCCGGATATCCTGTTTTTGTTAAACGATTTCTTTTGAACAAACTATCGATACCACTAATCACCGCAACTAGTCCGACAACAATACCAATGGCAAATATCCCGGCCTTGTCGTCGAATTTGCCATTCAAAGCCTGGGTCACACCAAAAATTCCGAAGAGAGCAGCGCCTGCACCGGTGCCAACGGAAACACCCGAAGCCGTCAATCCCGAAGGAGATATTCCATGAGTACTGTCAGGAATCGTATCGCGCACAAATATTGGAGAATCGGACGCGAACGCATTGGTAGAGAACGCCAAAATTAAGATCAGGATATGTTTCATCTGGAGCGATTGAGAGGTGAGAAGGAGCGACCTTAAGAATTCGCTTTTAAGATCGGGATCGAGCCTCTAAATGTAAAAAAAACTACAAGAAAAACAATCGGCACAAAAGGATCATGAATAATCTATGTCGGGCAATGACACAGAGGAATTCAAGAAAATAAGTGGGTGCCAGAATCCCTGATGATTTGACGCCCTCTTATTTCAGATATAAAGTTGTTGCTTTTCAACATACTCCAATATTATACAGAGACATGAGTCTTGACAGTGAGACTACCGTTTCTATATTTAATTTTTCCATTATTCGTCTTTTATAAGTATTTCCGGTTGAATACTGAATATGCAATTGAGAGCATATATCATTTAAAGTTATTCCTCTTTTAAGGAACATCGCTATTTCTAATTCTCGTGTAGAGAGTTGGGCAAACGGATTTGCAACTTTTTCTCTTTTTTGAGCGTGAGACACTACCTCTGCCAATGTTGGAGTGATATACGTCCGGCCGAATAATGTGGCCCTGATCGCTTCAACCAGTTCGCTGTTATCACAGTTTTTATTCAAAAACCCTTTTGCACCCATATTGAGACACCGAATTCCATAAAAGGATTCTTCATGCATGGTAAAAACGAGAATATTTGTGGCAGGAAAGGAAAAACACAGCCATTCCAAAGTTTTTATGGAGTCAGAATGGGGCATGTTCATATCCAGAATGATCAGATCATAACGGGTTTTGTTAACATGTTTTCTGATGGCCGCTTCACTATCGGCTTCGTCAATTCTATCCACATTCAGGTTTTTCAAAATAATATTTTTGACTGCCAATCTAACGATAGGGTGGTCATCGGCGAGAAGGATATTTTTCATATACTATGGATGGGTAAAGTTGTTTATCATATACTCAATAGGGCGATGTACAAGTGTGAACCCTCTGAGTTCGACTTTCGTACCTTCGCCGGGGCTGCTTTCAATAGTCACAGTGATGCCCATTAGTTTACTGAAATGAGCAATAAGTTTGTAACCATGACCACTGTTTGACTGTAAGCCGGGTAGAGTTAGTC
Organism: Dyadobacter sp. HNCC25DJ184; assembly: GCF_056895215.1. Classification (NCBI taxonomy): domain Bacteria; kingdom Pseudomonadati; phylum Bacteroidota; class Cytophagia; order Cytophagales; family Spirosomataceae; genus Dyadobacter; species Dyadobacter sp. HNCC25DJ184. Next base: position 11,766 of record NZ_JBXHAQ010000025.1, read on the forward strand.
GATTATCAATCAGCACTTGATTGATCTCAGATAATCGATCCGCGGGTATTCCAGTCCCTGAATCGATTATAGTGATCGTGCAATATTCGCGGTCTTGGTTAACGGATATTTTAATGAGGTTGTTGGAGCTATTTTTATTCGCGTTATCAATGATATTCCTGATAATTATCTTCACCAATTCTTTATTGGCCCTAACGTTCAGCTCTTGGTCGATATCTTTAAAATGAAATTTATTATTCCTGCCTTTAAATAGCTCGTCAAAAAATAATTCAATTTCATTAAGTGTTTTATGCAGATTTACGGATTCAAGGGGCAGCTTATAATCTTTGTCGATGGATTTTATCCAATTTGATAACTCAGTTACAAATATTAATGTTTCATGTATCGAATTTCTCAACGCTGTCGGGATAGAATCGATTTTGTCATAGTCTCTTGCTGAAATTAATTCATCCAAAGTTTTGGAACTGAGATGCAGGAATTTAAGAGGAGACTGGATATCGTGTGAGATTGTCGATAGCAAATCTTTCAAAAGCCTGTTATTTTCAAATAGCTGTTCCTTCGAATCTTCAACCTGCTGAACGGTGGTTTCAAATTCCGCGATCAATGCTTCCTGCTCCTTCTTCATATCTGCGAGATCTATCCTTAACTTATTGTTTTTGCCCCACAGGGTGTAACAATAGTATATCAGGTATGCTGCTATCGTTGCAAACAGTATAATCACATAATGGTCGGCCATCTTTTTTGCTCTAGCACTGAAGCGAGGAATGATTGGGGAATTAAACTGACCTACAGTTAATAAAAATCGAGCCTGGAGCAAAGCGCAATGAATTTTGCTTTTATTTAAGCCGTCGGTTCCCTTAAACCGGATACCAATGACACACTCACTATAGAAGCCTATTCAGGAATTTACTCCTTGAGAAGGCAAGTTGACAATGGCATGTAGTAGGCGTTGATATCAGGTCAGCGGTATTTTTACGGGTTGAATATGCTGATATACAGGCTATTGGTGTCATTATATTCTAGAACGAATATAATAATAAATGGGATATTCGAAGCAAAAAAATATTCAACTTTTATTTAACGGTAGCGGCTCAAAGAAAAGATTTGTACGTAACATAAATGGGGTACCAGTGGGGCGTTTTTTGGCCAGACATGTGAAAATGAAAAACGGGGCAGTGCAGAAACCTTTGATTCTGTACTGCCCCGTTCTCATTTTGATCGGCAATAATTTTAAATACTTAACAACTTAAAAGCTGAGGTTATCTAAGCAGTTCATCGAAGTTCAGGCTGATGTAGTACATGCCTCCCACCGCCGGTGAGCCATACGCCTGAACGATGTATTTATTGGTGAGGTTCGATGCGCCCAGTTTTACGATCGTTTTCAGACTCGGTATCTTATAGCTTATCTGCGCATCCAAAAGGCTGTAACCCGGGACTCTTCCCGGACGCATTTCGTTAAACGATCCATACCAGTCGAAGCTTTCCTGCCAGTGCCACGCTACACTGAATCCAAGGTTTTCGGTCAATGCGGGATTGCTAAACGTCAGGTTAGTTTTCCATCTTGGTGTGTTGAAAGCAGGAACGTTGTTCTTGTCTGCTTCCTGCAAATTAAAGTCGGCCCATGTGGTATTAAAGCCAACCCTGTATTTTTTAGGTAATGCATATTGAATCCCGGCACTAACGCCCTGCGTGCTCACTTTGTCAGTCGCGTTGGTATACAATTGAAACAGTTGGCGTGCAGGGCCCAGCAGTTCGCCGGCCGCTGCGGGATTTATTGTTCCATCCGGAAGCAGGATACTGGAGTTGGCCCTGGCAACCACAGTATTCATCAGGAAATTGGTGTATTCGCTGTAATAATAGTTAATATCAAAAAACAGGGTTTTACCCAACAAACCTTTATAACCCACCTCGAAACTTTTAACTTTTTCGGAGGTAATAGGCGGTACATTGGACTTTACCAGCAAATCCTTATTATTGAGCACCGCCTGAGGGAAAGGAGTGCCTTTCTGCAAATCAGCTCCTGCTGCTCCTGCAAACTGACCAAAAGAAGCGATGGTAACCGAGTTTTCATATGCATTTGTTCCTGCAACGTTGTCCGGCGCACCTCCCAAAATGATAATAGGGCCAACATTCAATTTAATATACTGGTCACTGATTGACGGATTACGGAAGCCTGTCTGATACGATGCACGGAAATGGTGGTTGTCGTTAGGGGAATAAACGGCTGAAGCACGTGGGGTAAAACTGCCGTCGAAATTTTCATTTTTATCATATCTTCCTGAAAGAGTAAGTTTCAACTTTTCATTCAGGATAGCTTTTGAAGCCTGTGCGAATATACCGTATTCGTGATTTGTGATTTTTTTGTCCTTATCATCAAATAGCGTACCCTCGGAATTCAGAAAATACTTTCTGTAATTACCTCCCACCTGCAGATTTAACACCTTTATCACGGGCGTCAGATCATATAACCCTTCGATATGGCGAAGGCTTGACTTACTAAGAATTCCGGCTCCGTCGAGGCCTGTTGTTTGAATCAACTTATCTTTTGCCTGGTTAAAAGATGAAGAACCGGGCAAAACTCTACCTATGTCAGCAAATGATCTGGCAGCATCATTATTACCTCCGGCAACTCCGCTGATCGTTCCTTTATAGGCGGCTGTATAACGCTGAAACCATGTTTCGTCGGCTAATTTTGGATCTACCACATTGCCGGCAAGATCCTGAACCCATGTCCGGTTAATCTGCTGTCCCAAAGCACGCGTGTTATAAGAGTTAGTCGAATTCTCATGAGTTGAATAGGCTCTGATATAAAAATTGCTGCCACGCAATTCCAGACGATGCTGAATTAGTTTAAAGTCGTTGATTACGAAACGGTTGCTGCCTGTGTACTGCGCTGTACCCTGGTTAAAATTTCCTTGATATATTGCTTCCAGTTTGTCAGTAATCCGATAGTGAAATGCTCCGTTTAGCTTTAGGCTATATACCCCATAGTTTGCCAAATCGATCTCCTTATACCCAGTTCTGGAAACACGACCGACATCTTCGATGGTCTGCGCAACTTCATCTCCATAGATATTGAGTGCATTTCTGGCCGGATTATTCGGACCCCGGTTCGCTTCGGGAGTATTGGCGTCAATGTCTGTATAATCGGTTGCATACCAATCAGTACCTTTCAGATAAGAAGCGTTGATTTTGAATGCAAAACGGTTTTTAAATGCCTTTGCATATCGCAGAGCAAGGTCATACACTGGTTTCGCGCCCGTTCCGTCATTGATATGGTTTACGCCGAATTTTGTCTGTACGCTCAATCCCTGATATTCAAATGGATTTTTGGTACGCATGGAAAGCATTCCGTTGAAAGCAACCGGGCCATATAATGCTGACGCTGCGCCGGGAATCAATTCTACACTTTCCACATCCAGATCGTGTGGTCCAAACAAGTTTCCCATTGCAAAACCAAGCCCTGCAGGCTGATTGTCCACTCCGTCAACCAATTGCAAAAAACGACCGCTCCCTGTACTGTTGAATCCTCTGGTATTGATCTGTTTGTAAGTCAGGCTGCTCGTAACCATGTCGAGGGATTTCATATTGACCAGCCCATCATAAAAATTGGCCGAGGGGGTCTGCCGAACTGCTCGCACATCCATTTTCTCAATACTTACCGGTGACCGCAGAATATTCTCCTCCACGCGGGAGGCTGATATGACCACTTGATTAAGCTCTTCCGTGGCCTGGCCGATCGATATATTGATAGCACCCGGGTTGTCGACTCGAACTTCCTGACGGGCATAGCCAACATATGAAATAATCAACGTCGCAGGAGTGGAGGTTTTTAATTCGAAGGCACCTTCGCTATTTGTTACTGTACCTGAGTTTCTGCCTTTTACAGAAATTGAAACGCCTGATAAAGCACGGTTCGATTGGGAATCTCTGATTGTTCCGCTCACCACACCGGTTTGCGCCACCGATATATTCGTGAGTAAAGAGCAAAACAGGGCAATAAAGAAAAATAGATTTTTTTTCATAGTATATTGAAAGATGAAATATCAATGTCTGGACAACGATGTTTACCTGAAACACCGGTAATGAGGGTTGACTCTATTCAGGCTATGCGCGGACAATTGCTATTTAATAGTAGCCGCTATCATCCCATGCAGATGCAAAGGATGCTATGTCCGTATTAAATTGCCGAAGTCAATCACAATCCTGAAGAAGTTAACAGGCTGGATTTGGGGGAGGAGAAAGAACGGTCTGGTACTGTTCCGGTAAAAGAGCGTTGGATTGGGGTATTTCAGATTGAACGGATTCAACCCATTCCAGCAGATAAAAAATATGTTTTCTGTCGGGAGACATATATTCTTTGAGGAAACTCTTCAGAACAGAAGACGGCACAGGTTTTTCAGAGTTCGAATGACCTGTCACCTGGTCGTTGATCTTTGCCGCCAGATCCATGAATCGATCTCTGGCATTCTGATCGAATTCACATTTAACATACAGGGTATCATTAACGAGTTGACGACTTTTCATCTGATAAAACTGCCCGTTATACTCAACCTTACCTTCTGCCGGTTCTGGCGCATCCCAACTGCTTTGATATGGAACCGCCACGGGAACTTTGATCGTGATATTTCCACCCCCTGCCTGTTGTTCCACAAAATCCTTGGCATGATTACCTATTGTGCTTCTATCCTCTAACAAGTAGACCACAGAGTAGCCGATCATATTGTAGAGGAGAAGTACAACTAATAATATGGATAAAATCCTGCGCAATGTTTAAATATTTAAATTTTGGACGAGGTTCATCAAAATTAGACAAAGCGCGGATATTATCCAGAATTTTTCCGAGGTATTTTAGGAAGAATGAATGAGAGAATGCGAAAATAAGTGGAGCAGCCGAGGTTGCGGATGAATGAGAGGCGGGCGATCGCTGAATGGTAACGGGATAGATTTGGCTGTATTTATAGCGTCAGGAATAAATTTGGCTACTTGGCTGGTACTTTCCCTTAGGTACGCTCAGTTTTTTCATTTGAACGTATAAATGCATACGTTTCTACTACCAAAGTTCGGTTTGGTTTAACAAGGTTCTCACATCGGAATTGGGCTCTGTTTACTGACGCGATGGCTTTCTCTCGCTTCTTCATGAAATATTAGCAATGGAAGTATTGCGGAAATTCTATTCCGCGCTTTTTTGCAAAATTGGCATCATATTACTTTTTGAAGTTCAAATGCGTTCCCTCGCTATTTTTTCTCATCCTTCTTCTCATCTTTTTTTTCGTCTTTATCTTTTGAAAAGATCTTCTGAAAAAAGTTCTTCTTTTCCTTTTTCTCAAGTTTAACCGATCCAATATTTATTTCGTTATCAATGGAAGGCTGAAGTGCCTGAATGAATGCGTTTTGAAGAATTGTGGTTATAGCTGCCCAAACATTGGTTTCTGGTTTATCCAGGTTGCCTTGAAAAGGAATTTTAGTTGCCAACTGATCCTTCTTCTGATTCTCAAAAACCTCTCCAACCGCTCCAACAACTCCTTCCCATGCTTTTTGAAAAATATTGTCTTTCCGATCCTCGTGGCCAAGTACGTCCAGATCTTTAATAATTGGTTTCACATAACCCGCAAACTTCTTGTCTTTCGCTGCAACTTCGGTATATAAACCGAACGTGCCTTTGTTTACATCCACTTTGGCATATGCTTTAAAAAAGTCGTTTAATTTCACCAGATTGGTATTTTTAAGCTCAGCGCTCATATCAAAAGTAGGGGAGTCAGCCAGTGGATTTGCCCTTGCATTGAAATTCAAAGTCCCCTCATAGACTGACGCTTCAGCATCCACTGTTGCAGGAAGCACAGTAGTGGAATCGTAGCTGTTTCGTAAGTTTTGAGCCAGAAGGTCGATTTGGTTCATTTCGATATCCACTTTGGGATGAGAGCTTTCATCAATATATTGAACTTTCCCGCGGTTGATCTCACAACGGTTGATGCTAAGCGGCATGAAATCGTCAAGTAATTTTTTCAGATCCGAAGAATCCTTTGCGACGTCCTTCGGTTCCACTTTATCTTTTGTAAATCTTATCATCGGGCTGTCGAGCACGACCTCACCAACGATCGAGCCTTTAAAAAGTGCTTTCCATTCAACAGAAAGGTCGATTTCCGAAGCTCTGAAGAATGGTGTCTGTTTTTGAGTAATTGAATCCTTTTTATCGAGGTATATGCTGTCGACTACATAGGCGCCCCGCAAAAGGGCAATGTCGATATCTTCCACATGCCCGTAATATCCCTTCATCGTCGCCAGATTTTTGTTGACCAAACGCAGTACGACGTATGGCAGTATCAATCGTGCAATGATCAGCAGAACGATCAGTCCTCCAAAAAACCAAAGCGTCTTTCTTTTTTTACTGGTATGGTTCCTTGTTTCCATCAGATATAGTGTTGTTTTTAATTCTCATTCTATTGTAAAACGGCGGGTTGGTTCTTCCAATACTTGATTTGAACGCTTTCAGAGCCCCGGGAAAATACTCCCTCATTGTCCCTGCTAATTGCATATAGTAAAAACTGTTCCCGAAATGAGGTGGTACAATTGTTGTTGGTTCGCTTCCGGCTGAGACCAGGTAGTTCTCGGCGTTCGGAATTACATAAACAAGAATTCAAATGGGACGCATCAAGTTTATCTTCTCTTTATTAAAAGAAAGTTTTTCAGAATTCATGGATGACAACGGCTTAAAACTAAGCGCCGCTCTTTCCTATTATACTATATTTTCACTGGCCCCCATGCTTTTGCTGATCATCTCAATTGTCAGTATTTTTTATGGACGGGAGGCATTTCAAGGCGAGCTTTTTGGGCAAATCAGCGGACTCGTCGGTAAGGAAGCGGCAACCCAGGTTCAGGAGTTGATCAAAAACGCGGCGATAACGAACAAGTCGAACATGGCAGCAGCAATAGGAGTAATAACCTTGTTGATTGGTGCCACGGGAGTGTTTGCCGAGATTCAGGATTCGATTAACTATATCTGGTCTATCAAGTCCAAGCCTCAGAAAAGCTGGCTTCGGTACCTCAAAAACAGATTGTTGTCTTTTTCAATTATAGTAACGCTGGGCTTCTTGCTGATCGTATCTTTAGGTATCAATGCGATGGTAGATGTTTTGAGCGGGCGACTTGAACGCTACTTTTCCGAGGTATCAGTAATTATTTTCAGCGGACTGAATATCGCATTGGTTCTCGTCATCATAGCGGCACTTTTCACCGTGATTTTCAAAATTCTTCCCGATGGACATTTAAGATGGAAGGAATGTATGGTCGGTGCCACGTTTACCTCTATCATGTTTGCGATTGGTAAATTTGTCATCAGTTTTTATTTAGGGCAATCAAATCTTGGTGCAGCATATGGCACTTCTGCGTCTATTGTCATCTTGTTAACATGGATATATTATTCCTCCATTATCCTGTATTTCGGGGCAGAATTTACCAAGGTATATGCGAAACTAGATGGGGTATCCATTGCTCCAAACGAACACGCTGTGCTGATGGTAAGGAAAGAAATCGAGAAGGAGGCGCCTGTGGTAGCCAAAAACGAACAACGGAAAAGGGATTTTACAAGAGTGCCAGAGGGTGTCACTCATTTTTTTAAAGATTTGATCAACAACGGAGTTCAGAAGGTAAAAGAAGATATTGAGGTGGTGTTGCTAAAACTTTTCACGCCGGCCACCTATTATATTATCGCAGGAGTAATGGCAGTGGTCCTGTTGAACGTTCTTATCTTTTTCCTAGCTCAATTTTTAAACGGAATTATTGGGAATGAGTACCTTGGTTTTATTATTGTTTTAGCTATAGCGGTTATCCTGGGTGTCATTATGTGGAAGTATAAAAAAGGAGTATCAGAGATAATCCGCAGAACATTAATCAAATTGGCGAAGGACTGAGGAACCACGTTTCGATCATGGAGCGAACTATTTTCTTAAATTGGGTCTGGTACGATATTTAATGAAAAGGAGCTGAATAACAACAATGCCTGAACAATATGGCTAATAAATTGAATGAGATGTTTGACAAGATCGCATCTAAAATTACAACTTGGACCGGCAGCTCCCTGGCTTTTTTAACAGCTTTCGCAGTGGTTGTTATGTGGGCAGCAACAGGGCCCGTTTTTGGATACTCCGAGACCTGGCAGCTCGTTATTAACACCGGCACCACGATCGTGACATTTCTGATGGTGTTTATCATTCAAAAGTCGCAAAATAAGGATTCCAAGGCTATTCAGCTAAAACTAAATGAGCTGATCGCTGCCAGTAGATACGCCAGTAACCGCATGGTCGATATAGAAGATTTGACAGAAGAAGAACTGGATGTACTTCACAAATTCTATCAAAAACTATCCGATGAGGCAGAAGACGATCAGGACATCCATAACTCACATTCTATTGATGACGCAGAGGAGTTGCAGAAGAAAAAGGCAGGTGCTCACATAAAGAAATGAGCGTTGATTCGCAAAAATATAAACTCACGGATCATAGATGATCTTTAGAAATATACGGGTCTGATAGATGACCTGTCTGCATCTTTATGCGACAGGCTATTTTTCGTCAATCGGGACTGATATTTGTAAAAATCAAATCGGTATCCTAAACCCGAAAAGCCATCGGCGACAAGGTGGTTTGCTTTCTGAAGAAATTGGAAAAGTGCGCCACTTCTTCAAAACCCAGTGAATAGGCTATTTCGGAGATATTCCAGTCAGTCTGTTTTAGGAGGATTTTAGCCTCTTTCAGGATCCGGCTGCTAATTAAGTCAGTTGTGGTTTTGCCTGTGCTCTCCTTTAGGACTTTGTTCAAATGGTTGACATGAACGGCAAGTCGATCTGCGTAGTCCTTCGCCGTTCTGAATTTGAGTTTTTGCTGCGGAGACTCGATCGGGAATTGACGTTCCAGAAGCTCAACAAACAAGGAAGATACCCGAGCGGCCGCATTATGGGTAGGATACAATGCTGTGGCAGGTTGCAATTTTTGTCCATAATGAATAAGCTCCAGCACGTAGTTTCGCAACAGATCATACTTGAAGATATAGTCGGAAGCCATTTCTTTATGCATTTTAATGAATATAGACCGTATTTCCGCGGAGTCTTCTTCCGTTATCAGAAAGATAGGATATCCCCCTGAACGGAAAATGGGCAGGTCTTCCAGATTGACGCCGCTTTTGGATTGGACCAGAAACTCATCCGTGAAAATACAAAAGTGCCCCGACTGGTTCTGGTCATATGGTAGCCAATTGTAGGGGATCTTCGGTGTTGCAAATAACAAGCCGTTGTTCTCAATCTCGATCACCTTATCGGCATATTCAGCCCTGTTCCTACCTGTGATCAAACTGATTTTATAGTATGACCGGCGATTGTATGGCATAACGGGTTTTCCATTTCCCTTGCTGACTAGTTCGGCCAGATCAAAAACATTGAAGTGACCAATTTCTTTACTGATACCTGCGGGCAGTAGTTCAGAAGTTTCTTTATAAAAGTCGTTTACGGTTGTGGTCTTCATCGTTTCGATGGTTTGCAAAATTCAAATATATAGAGCAAGTAAGGCGTTTTAAACCTCGGTGCCTGATTTGTTCACCGAATGTAATGGATAAGTATGGTTATGCTGCAGGATCCGTCTTCAACGAGAATTTCTAAGATTTATAACGCCTTAAAATTCAGATAATTGCAGTAAATTTCTTATTGATAAAATGATTTAAACATTTGATTAAATTATTTGGTTAACTCAAAAATTTATTTTTACATTTGGCAAAATATTTGACGAATTATGACTTCAGAAGGACCAGGAGAAGAGCTGGATTACTCCACCGAGGCGAGAATCAAAAACGCTGCACGGTTGGTTTTTCATAAAAAAGGTTTTGCAGCAACAAGAACGAGAGATATAGCAGAGGAGGCAGGGATCAACCTGGCACTTTTGAATTACTACTTTCGAAGCAAACAAAAGCTGTTTGATTTGATCATGCTGGAAACAATGCAAATGTTTTTGATTTCGATTGGCCGGGCGTTTAATGAGCAGGATACAACACTAGAGCAGAAAATTGAAAAAGCAACTGAGGGGTATATCGACCTGCTGGTGGTGGAGCCGCAGATCGCCTTGTTTATAATGAGTGAGTTGAGAAACAAACCCGCAGAATTGTTTAAAGCTCTGAATATAAAAGGATTAATTCTCAATTCTTTTTTCGCAAAACAGTTTGACGAAGCAGTTGCTGACGGCCGGATTGCAGAGCCGAATATGCTCCATTTTATCATGAACTTTATCGGATTGACTGTCTTTCCTTTTATAGGGAGTCCGATGCTCAAAATGATGGGTGGCGTTGATGATGATCAATTTAATACAATGATGCAGGCCCGGAAGAAGATGATTCCGGTTTGGATGAAAGCCATCATGGTAGTAAAGTGATTTTTTTTTGCACCGAGTTTAAACAAATGATTAAAACCGATACGAGGTAAGATGGTTACAAGAAGAGCCGAAATTATTTCAATGGCAGGTATATTGCTGCTTATCAGCAAATTGTGCCTTGCGCAAAATGGGTATTCCTTGACTGTGGACAGCTGCTATTCATTGGCGCAACGTAATTACCCGTTGGTTAAACAATATGCGCTGATTGAAAAGTCAAAGGAATACTCTCTGGATAACGCTTCCAAAGGAACGCTTCCTCAGTTCAATATTGCCGGTCAGGCCACCTATCAATCGGCAGTGACCAAGGTCCCGATCGATATACCCAATGTGCATATCGCCAATATTAGTAAGGATCAGTATAAGTTATATGGCGAAGTAAGTCAGCCGATTACAGATCTCCTGACTGTGAAAGATCAGAAGCTGGTGATTGCTTCTAATGCTGCAGCAGAAGGTCAAAAGATTGAGGTTGAGTTATTTAAATTAAAGGAACGAATCAATCAGCTTTTCTTCGGAGTGCTTTTGCTAGACGCCCAAATTCAGCAGAATGAGTTGCTGAAAAGGGATATTTTGACCGGAATTGATAAAACGAATTCAGCAATCGCAAATGGTATTGCGCTCCGCAGCAGTGCGGATATTTTGAAAGCTGAATTGTTGAAGGCAAACCAGCGGACCATCGAGATGAAAGCGACCCGGAAAGGATATACCGATATGCTTTCGTTGTTTATTAATCGATCCGTAGACGAAACCGTAGTTTTTGAAAAGCCTTCGATGCTAACTCTTACTAATGAAATCAATCGACCGGAGCTTAAACTTTATGATTTACAGAAAACGATTTTTGATGCTCAGGATAAGCTTATTACCGCCAGAAACCTTCCGCGATTTAGCCTTTTTTTTCAGGGTGGTGTAGGTCGTCCGGCACTGAATATGCTGAGCAACGATTTGACAGGATATTATATAGGAGGACTGCGACTGAACTGGAATTTGTCTGGTTTTTATACAGCAGAAAAAGAGCGGGAAATTCTGTTGATCAACAAAAATCTGCTTGACGTGCAACGACAAACGTTCATTTTTAATACCAGCTTGACAATGAAGCAACAAACATCGGAGGTTGTGAAACTGCAGGAATTGATTCAGACGGATTCGGATATCATTGATCTTAGGGAACGGATAAAAAATACCGCGAAAGGCCAGCTCGAATTCGGAACTGCGACCACCAACGACTATCTGACCTATATCAATGCTGAGGACCTGGCGCGGCAAAATCGGGTACTCCATGAATTGCAACTTTTGATGGCGATGTACAACTATCAAACGACGGCGGGCAACTAGGAGCGTCGTGCGGGTAACTTTAATGGTCGGGAGTTGTCAGGAGCGGGGCATTTTTTGTGCTTATTCAAGAGAATGATATGGTCTGGTTTTGTCGGGAAGCGAACCTTTCTTGATGTTTATTAAGGGTTTGGTATTCAACTGTTTAATCTTGGCTTCTTCCAGCCTTCGTAGCAAAATAATCTTAATCAAAAGCGGAAAACAATGAAAAGTTTTAATTCAGCATTGGCGGCGTCGTTCATATTACTCAGCATCATTTCCTGTAAAAAGAAAAAAGCCGATTTTGATGCATCGGGTGCCTTTGAGGCGGAAGAGACCATTATTTCTTCCGAGGCGACAGGTACTCTGAAACAGTTTAATCTGGAAGAGGGGCAGGTCTTGAAATCAGGACAGATGGTGGGATACATCGATAGTGTTCAGCTTTTTTTAAAGAAGAAGCAGCTGGAGTTACAGGCTGAAGCGATGCTGGGGAAGCGTCCTGACGTCCCGGTTCAGCTGGCATCTTTGCAAGAACAACTCAAGACTGCAGAGAAGGAGAAAATTCGATTCACGAATTTGGTAAAAGCAGATGCTGCAACACCTAAACAGCTGGATGACATTTCGGCGCAAGTCGATCTTCTTAAAACGCAGATTTCGGCGCAGAAGTCGGCATTGGAAATTTCGTCGGGTGGCTTTAGCAAAGACGCTGCGCCATTTTATGCTCAAATTGACCAGCTCGACGATCAATTGGAAAAGTGCAAAATTATCAACCCGATCAATGGGACGGTGCTGACGAAATATACTGAACAGAATGAAATGACTTCTCCGGGGAAACCGCTGTATAAAATTGCAGATTTGTCCACCATAGTTTTACGTGCATATATAACTGGTGATCAGCTTTCTGGGGTTAGGTTGGGGCAAAAAGTAAGCGTGTTAACGGACGATGGGAAAGGCGGTATGCGTGAAGCAGAAGGAATCGTATCGTGGATCAATGATAAGGCTGAATTTACCCCCAAAACGATTCAGACCAAAGAAGAGCGGGCCAACATGGTATATGCCGTGAAGGTGAAGGTGAAAAACGACGGTATTTACAAGATCGGGATGTATGGCGAGATAAAATTCCATTGATATGACGGACGTGGTTTTAAGTAATATCGTCAAAACCTATAATAAAGGAGAAATCCGAGCAGTTGATGACGTTTCATTTTCGGTGGAAAAAGGCGAATTATTCGGTCTGATCGGGCCTGATGGTGCGGGAAAAACATCCATATTCCGTATGCTGACAACTTTACTTCTACCCGACAGCGGGTCAGCGTCGGTTACGGGCCTGGACATTGTGAAAGATTTTAAAACCATTAGGCGACATGTCGGCTATATGCCAGGAAGGTTCTCACTATATCAGGACCTGACTGTTGAGGAAAATCTCAACTTTTTTGCGACCATATTCGATACCAGTATTCAGGAAAATTACGATCTGATCAAAGAAATATATGTTCAGATCGAGCCTTTCAAAACCAGACGAGCGGGGAAATTATCAGGCGGAATGAAACAAAAACTGGCACTCTGCTGCGCCTTGATACACCGACCAAAAGTGCTATTTCTGGACGAACCAACCACTGGCGTAGATACCGTTTCGAGGAAGGAATTTTGGGAAATGTTGAAGCGATTGAAAGAACAGGGAATCACGATTTTAGTCTCAACGCCCTATATGGACGAGGCGACATTGTGCGAACGAATTGCTTTGATCCAAAATGGAAAGGTTATGTCGATCGATACGCCGGCTCATATCATCGGGCAATATCCAAAAAATCTTTATGCGATCAAGGCTCAGAAAATGAGCAAGTTATTAGTTGATTTGAGAAGTTCTGAAGAAGTAGAAACCTGTCAGGCATTCGGTGAATTCCATCATATCACTTTTAAAAATGACGATGAGTCAGCTAAGGACCAACTTAAGCAATATTTGACATCAAAGGGAAATATAGGAATAGAGATGAACTCAACAACACCGACGATTGAGGATTGCTTTATGCAACTGATGAGTGAATGAGCGAATGTTGGCAGGGCGGCGGCTTCCTCAAGAGCAGGCTGATCGCAAAATGCCGGTATACCTTGAATCTCTCAATTGCGCCGAACCATCGAGAGCCACTAAAAACTAATACCTAAACACTAACAGCTAAAAAATGTCAGAAATCGTTATACAAACCGACAAACTCACCAAACGTTTTGGCGATTTTGTTGCGACCAATGAGATCACTTTTGACGTTTATAAGGGTGAGATTTTCGGGTTTTTAGGTGCTAATGGTGCAGGGAAAACCACGGCAATGCGGATGCTTTGCGGTCTTTCGCGGCCATCGTCCGGTTCTGCGAAAATCGCAGGTTTTGACATTTACAAAGAAACTGAGGATATCAAACGCAGTATCGGGTATATGAGCCAGAAATTTTCATTATATGAAGATTTGACGATCCTTGAGAATATCAGATTTTTTGGTGGGATATACGGTTTGAGCAACAAGGATATTAAAGAGAAAAGTGCTCAACTGGTTGATAAATTAGGGCTTGGTAAAGAAGAAAAGAAATTAGTGGGTGCACTTCCACTGGGTTGGAAGCAAAAGCTTGCTTTTTCTGTGGCGATATTTCACGAGCCTAAAATTGTATTTCTTGATGAGCCGACCGGTGGTGTGGATCCTCTCACGAGACGACAATTTTGGGATATGATTTATGAAGCTGCCGACAGAGGAATCACCATTTTCGTAACTACTCATTATATGGACGAAGCAGAATATTGCAACCGGATTTCGATGATGGTCGACGGGGTGATGAAGGCCTTGGACACGCCGGTGAATCTAAAAAAACAATATGGTGCCAGGTCGATGGATGAGGTATTTTATGAATTGGCTCGAGGTGCAAAACGAACAGCAGACTGATATGAAACAGCTTTTCACTTTTATCCGAAAAGAGTTTTATCACGTCTTTCGTGATTCAAAAACCATGCTGCTGCTATTCGGGATGCCTATTGCGCAAATCATTCTTTTCGGATTTGCATTGACGAACGAGATCAAAAATTCCAAAATCGTTATTTGCGATTATGCTAACGACATTGGCTCTCACCGGATTATAAATAAAATTAAAGCAAGCAAAAGCTTTGATATTGAGAGGGTTATATTGAATCACCGCCAGATCGAGAGCTCGTTTAAGGAAGGAGCAGTTAAATTGGTAATCGTCTTCCCACCTAATTTTAACGATGACTTATCAAGGCTTAATAAGGCGCAGGTGCAGATTGTTGCAGACGCGTCTGATCCAAATACAGCCAGCACATTAACGAATTACGCTACCAATATTTTGATGGATTATCAAAGGCAATTGTCGATTGGATCGTCAATGCCTCACACCATCAATACCGATGTTAGAATGATATATAATCCTGAATTGAAAGGAGTTACGAATTTTGTGCCCGGTGTAATGGCGCTCGTGCTATTGTTGGTTTGCGTTTTGATGACATCCGTTTCCATCGTGAAAGAAAAGGAAACTGGCACTATGGAAATTCTGCTGGTTTCGCCATTTAGCCCTGTGTTAGTGGTTATTGCCAAGGCGGTTCCCTACTTCTTTTTATCGCTGGTCAATCTGACAGTCATTTTGTTGTTGAGTGTAAATGTGATGGAGATGCCGCTGAATGGAAGTATCCTTTTGCTTTATCTCGAAAGCTCTCTTTTCATTTTATGCGCCCTAACGTTAGGGTTGCTGATCTCGAACTCTACGGATTCCCAACAAGCCGCCATGTTGATATCGCTGATGGGGATGTTGTTACCGACGATGATGTTTACCGGTTTCATGTTTCCAATCGAAAATATGCCGCTTCCGTTGCAGATAATTTCAAATATCGTTCCGTCCAAGTGGTATTATATTATTGTCAAGTCGATCATGATCAAGGGATTAGGTTTTTCCGCAATTTGGAAAGAAACGCTTGTGTTGGTGGGGATGACGTTGGTTTTAGCATTGATCAGTATTAAGAAATTTAAAGTCAGACTGGCATGAGGACGCTTCGATTTTTGCTGCAGAAGGAGTTCCGACAAATTTTCCGGAATACGGTCATCCTCCGGATGATCATCATTTTGCCGATCATCCAGTTGATAGTTATGCCGCTGGCAGCCGATTTTGAGATTAAGAATATCAACATATCCATCGTGGATCATGATCATTCAACCTATTCGAGGAAACTGGCGAACAAGATTCTGGCTTCGGGCTATTTTAAATTGAATGATTTTAGCGGGTCTTTCAACCAGTCTTTCAAAGAGTTTGAAACCGACAACTCAGATCTCGTACTGGAGATACCGAAGAATTTCGAAAAGGATTTGGTGCGCGAAAACAAGAGCATTCTTTTTGTAGCCGTTAACGCCATCAACGGTACTAAAGCATCGGTTGGAAGTGCATATTTAGCCAGGATCATTACTGCGTTTAATGCTGAAATTCGTCTGGACTGGGTTCAACCACAGCCGATTGGCAATATGCCTATGCTGGAAATTATTTCGTTGAACTGGTTTAATCCATATCTGAATTATCCGTTTTTTATGGTGCCCGGTATACTCGTTGTGCTGGTCACAATGGTCGGGGCGTATATGTGTGCGTTGAATATTGTGAAGGAAAAAGAGGTGGGAACAATTGAGCAGATCAATGTAACGCCTATTAAAAAATATCATTTCATTCTGGGAAAGCTGATCCCGTTTTGGGTCATCGGCGTATTCATTTTCAGCGTCGGGCTGTTTGGCGTTGCCCGAATCGTTTATGGAATCGTATCCGTCGGTTCGCTGCTCGTTTTGTATAGTTTTCTGGCAATTTACCTAGTGGCTTTGTTGGGAATCGGGTTGCTCATCTCAACCTACTCGAACACCCAACAGCAGGCCATGTCACTGGCGTTCTTTTGCATGATGATATTCCTGCTCATGAGTGGACTTTTCACTTCTGTGGACAGCATGCCGGAATGGGCCAAATGGATCGCGAAATTTAACCCTGTCACCTATTTTATCGAAGTAATGAGGATGGTGGTATTGAAAGGCAGCTCGTTCTGGGATATCAGAATTCACTATCTCTGCATGATCGGCTTTGCGATTTTCTTCAACACCTGGGCTATCCTAAATTATCGGAAGACGAGTTGAGAGCGTAAACAGATCGGTTTTCTTCTTTAGTTTCACCCAAACAAGAGAAAAGTCAAGGCTTGCCGAGGGTACGCTGGTACCGATTTCAAATCGGTACCCAATGGTTCAGCGTTTTAAACGCGAAACTTTACGCCAGCTGACTTAAATAGAAATTAATTGTTAAAAATCATTTAACCGTCAGCTTCCTCGATACCCCTTTTGAAGATACCATTTCAACTTCTTTGACAGTCGATGGAATGATTAGTCGAGATGTAGTTTGAGATAGAAACGAGGAGCCCAGGTATACCTCTTGCTTTCGGGTTTTGCCGTTTGCCAGTTTTAATAAAGCTTTTGTATCTGTTCCCATCACAGTAGAAAAGGTGCTATGCCTGTTGACTCTGTGAACTATCAAAGAGTCGCGGTTTTGGGAGGTGATTGCCAGCGTATTACCATTGGCAGTTGTTATTTCTACCATTGCTTTTGCATTTCCTGAGACTCTGAAGCCGCTCTGCCATAGTGGTTTTGCCTGAAATCCGCCTGCGCCGTTTCCCTTTAGAAATAATCCGTTTTGTGCATCGTTTCTTCCGCCCGCCACGTCCGATCCGAAGTCGTTTCCGCAGATCAACACATCCGGATTGCCATCATTGTCAAAATCGTCAACAACCATGCCGAATATAGGCCCAAACTGAGCCTCCATTGGCAATTCGCCGATCACAAATCCTGCCTTTCCCTTGTTTTCGATATAGCTTGATTTCATCCAGTTTGCGGATAATTTGATTGCGTCCTCCAGTTCTTCTGGTTTGAAAATATCGTTAATTCCAGATTTCGCATATCGCTCATATTCCTGAAAACGCTGCCTTACCTGAATGACTTGCTTACCCATTTCATCACGGGTGTTGTATGGGAATTCCTGATAGGTTTGATCCTCAGCTTTATAGTATACCATCGGGATGGCGTCAAAGTATCCGTCCTTATTGAAATCTTTGGCGTACAACGTAACAGGTTTATTTGGCCTGACTCTGAAAAGAGTGTTCGTTCCCATATTGCCGGCGATGTAGTCGGTGTCCCCATCATTGTCAAAATCGCCTGCCGTCAAACTCATCCACCATCCGGTTTTGTTGTCACCAGCGGTCTTGATTTTGCTAAACTTTCCGTTCGTATTTTTCATAAAAGTGATTGGCATCCATTCTCCCGCCAAAATCAAATCCATCCAGCCGTCGTCATCAAAATCCGACCATAGTGCATCGCAAATCAACCCAATCTGGTTAAGCTCCGGGGCAATTTTGGAGGTGATATCTGTGAAACGGACGCCACCTTTATCTGAGTCATTCCTCAATATAAAACTTGAAACTGGCTTAGGATATCCTGCCGGTTCCACACGACCTCCAATGAAGAGATCCAGATCGCCATCTCTGTCGAAATCAGTTGCTTTTACACAGGAACCACTTGAGAAAATGCCAGGTAGCGCACTACGATCTGCAGTAAAATTTCCCTTCCCGTCGTTTATATATAGCCAATCCTGCAAATCCTCTTTTGGTCCCTGCATCTCATAACTTCCCGATACCAGATAAAGGTCATTGTCGCCGTCTCCGTCCGCATCAAATAACAATGCGCCCATGTCTTCCGCCACTTTTGAAGCATTGTCTTCCACGCGAATTCTATCGGAGACTTCAAATTTCCCATCCTTTTTCTGGATCAAAAATGTCCCCTTCTGATGTACGCTTCCGCCAACGAAAACATCTTCCAGTCCGTCGCCATCAATATCTGCCACAGCCAGAGCCGGTCCATATTGGGATAATTTATGTGGCAAAAGTTTCTGAATATTAAAATCGATAAAGTCCGTCTCCTGATGTTTGAAAGGAATAATTTGAGCGATGTTTTGAAAAAGAGTGGGAGGGGCAGAGGGTTGAGGATTATCGCCCACAATGGCATTTTTTTCTGATAATGTAAGAAGTCCGACCGGGATATTTGTTAAAACCTGCCGCTTGCCACCAGGCCAAGTCACTTCTAGTTGATCAATCTTTTTAATTTTGCCTAAGCCAAAATGCACCATAGCTTCTACCGAAGACAGGTATCCGCGATACGGTGAGTTTTCAGCAATTTGAATTTCTTTTTGGTTGAAGGTTATTTTCACAATTGCCCCAAGCCCGTTGCGATTATAACGTTCGCCTTCAAACCTGATCCTTAAAGAATTTGATATATCGGGATAGAGATCCCTGGCATTATTCCTGAATACAAAAGCAGAGTCGTTAATATTATTGACCACGTAATCCAGATCACCGTCATTGTCCAAGTCGGCATAGGCAGCACCATTTGAAAAACTCGGCATATCAATACCCCAGTCGTCGGTTACATTGTCAAATGTAAGATCACCCCGATTTTTGAACGCGTAGTTTTTAATTTTTACGGAAGGTATACTGTCCCGCATATCCATTTTTGTTACTAGCCCATACACTTCATTACGATAAGCAACAAAGTCTAAATCGCTTATATCGCGGGGAAATCCGTTGGTGATGATCAGGTCGCGTAGACCGTCATTGTCAAAATCGGTGAGCATCGGTGCCCAGCTCCAGTCAGTTTCTGCTATGCCACTCAGCAAGCCGATTTCACTGAAAATCATATTCTTTTTGTCCCCCTGATTAAGCTGCAGCGTATTTCGGGCGACCTGATATTGATATCCGAACAGGTCGTTATTCTGATAGTTGATATAGCTGTTAGCCGGCGTCATCATCTTTTTTCGGTAGTTCATTTCCGGCATCATATCGACAGCCACAATGTCTGGAAGCCCGTCATTGTTGATATCGGCGACGTCATTTCCCATCGCGGAATGGGAAGTGTGCTTGAAATAGCTATCGGCCATATTCACAAAGCCCGCATGTTTTCCATCCTTGATCCCCTGATTGACGTACATCAAATCATTGGTGAGATAATCGTTGGTAATATAGATATCCTTCCAGCCGTCCTGATTAATATCGGTCACATTTACCCCGAGGCCATATCCTTCGATCAAAATACCAGCTTCGGATGAGACGTTCGTGAAAACAGGATGGTTCAGTGCATCGCTCCAATCGTTTCTGAAAAGTCTATCAGTTCGTTTAGATGAACCGTCGACTATTTTCTTGTGGAATTTATTAGGGAAATTATGATCGTCCATTTCGTTAACGAGCACGAAAAGGTCTAAATCGCCGTCATTATCGTAATCGAAAAATGCCGAGTTGGTACTGTGTGTTGTATCCGATACCCCATATTCTTTTGCCATTTCCTTGAAAACAGGAACCTTATCTTTATCAATTCCCTGGTTTATAAATAGCATATTTTCGCGCTCTTTCGCCTCCTTTCGAACGCTGGCACAAACATATATATCCAGCAAACCATCGTTGTTAATATCGACTACCGAAACACCCGTTGACCATTTGTTTTCTGCTCCAACCCCTGCTTTTTTAGTAACATCTTCAAATTTGAAATCGCCTTTATTAAGGTATAATTTATTGGCAACAGAGTTTCCTGTGAAGTAAACATCCTGCAGGCTGTCATTATTGAAATCGCCCATTGCCACGCCTCCGCCATTATATACATATTCAAAGGCAAGGATGTTCATGGTGTCGTTTTCAGCGATCCGGTTAGAGAAGGTGATTCCCGTTTCCTCCGTTTCCAGCCCGGTGAATTGTTTTTTCTCTTTGGAACAGGAGGCTAAAAGAATGGCAGAAGCGATTACCGAGCAAAAATATTTAAAATACATGGAGCGATTAATGTTGAATTAAGAGCTGGAACGATACCCGTTAAAAAATACAAAGAGATGGAAAATACCACCTCTTTGTATCAAACTAAAGATTTAGAATAGGTTAATAACCAGGATTTTGTTTTAATATGTCTTTACCAATCAAGTCAATTTGAGACTGTGGAATTGGTAGCAGTTCATTTTTACCACCTGTAAATTTAGCTCCACCCAGTGCTCCGCTAAGTTTTTTGCTCTCGTAAGTCAAATAAGAGTTGACTGCGGAGTCCGCTATACCCCATCTTACAAGATCATAAAACCGGTGTCCTTCGCCTGAAAGTTCGAGTTTTCTCTCAAAACGCACGGCTGCGGTTGCTGCATCCTTACTTGTCCAGGCGTCTTTGTAGATATCGATCACATATTTGGCTGCGAGTGTTCCGTCCGCACGTTTAACAAAACTTGCTGGATTGGCAGCCCGGGCACGAACCAGGTTTACATACGACCGTGCTTTTTCCAAAGATCCACCTCCTTCAATTTCCGCTTCCGCAGCCATCAATAAAATGTCAGCAAAACGGATAATAGTAAAGTTGATAGCGGTATATCCCGGAGTCCAAGAACTGTTATCTTGCAGTGAGCCCACATCCGACTTATAGTACGCATATTTTTTAGGAGAATAAGGTCCCGCATTTGACTGGTTACGAATCCAGTCATTTCCCGGGTGATCTATCCAATCAAGAAATGGAATTCCTCTTCTTCCAAGCGAATGATCAAGGCGCGGATCCAGCGTTCCTGCGTCAGGAGTGAAGGCATCGGCAGATTTCAGCCCCATGTCAGTCTTAACCTCGTTTCCTGCATTGTTGTAGCTTCCATCCAATAACGGCAATCCAGCAGCCGTTGTTCTGAACGAGTTTGCAAGTTCAAAACTTGGAGCAAAGAAACCGCAGCAGTTGCCAGGACCATTCGGGCCGGTGTTGTAAGGCCAGTTCAAGTCAAATTCCGGGTTTGCATTATTCACACTTCCGGTATTAGCCGCGGCCTGGAAAGCGAAAATCGATTCGGAACTGTTATCATTGCTTGCACGGAAAACATCCTGGAACTTGTCGTCCAAACCATATTTTTTACCGCTGCTGGTTTGTCCGTTGGCAATGATCAGATCAAAAAGTGGTTTTGCATCTGTGAATTTCTTCTCGTACATATACACCTTTGCCAGGTAAGACGCTGCAGCCCATTTGTTGACGCGTCCTACAGCCGATTGAGTTTCCGGAAGATTGTCATAGGCATATTTCAAGTCTGCTTCGATCAATGGATAAAGATCCTTGTCGTTAGCAACCTTTTCGATACCCGTCCCATAATCAACTGTCTCGTCTACGTATGGCGTATTTCCATATGCTCTCTTCAGAGCAAAGTAATAATGTCCACGCAACATACGCGCCTGAGCAGCGATCGCAGTTTTTCCTTCTTCCGTCAAATCGGTAGTTTCGCCCAGCAATTTCAAAGTCAAATTTGCCCTTGCTACACCTTCATACAAACCTTTCCACTGATCTTCAACTACATCCACACTTGGCTGATACTCAAACCGTTGTATCTGGTTTATCGAACTGTAGTCACCGGGATCCGTTCCTTTGTTGGCATCACCACCGCGAATACTTCCCCAAACCCAGTTGCTTGGGCTGGCCATACGAAGGCCCCGACCATTTAGCTGGGCATACACCGATATCAACACACTTTCGACTCCCTTAGCCGTAGCCAACTGGGTTTCGTCCAGTTGGCCGGTTGCAGGAACCTCTAAAAAGCTTTCTTTGCAAGAATATCCAAGGACCATTGTCAACATAAGCGCCCCGATCAATCCTTTTTTACCAATTTTTTTCATATGATATTTTCTTTTAATCCTGTCAAATCTGTAAACCAATTAAACCGCAAGTTCTTAAAACCCTAGGTTTAGCCCGAACGTCCAACTTTTTGTGATTGGATAGTTACCAACGTCGATACCAAAGTTTGTATCAGCGTTTCCGCCCACACCAGGATCAAGACCTTGATACTTCGTGATTGTGAACAAGTTATTTGTTGAAGCGAAGACACGAACCTTTGTCATTCTTACCTTGGCAAGCAAATGTGAAGGAAGCGTGTATCCAAGCGTTATGTTCTGCATTCTCACATAGTTACCATTTTCGATATAGAAAGAGTTCGATTGCGTATTTGTGCTAAAATTCGAAGCTGGTTCAAAAATTGGAATGGTGGTATTGGTACGTGTAGGCAACCAGGAATCTTTAACTCTGTCACTAACGGCTGCTCCCGTAAATGAAGGATAAAAGTCGGTGAACCATTTAGATACGTTGAAGATTTTGTTACCCATAGAAGCATATACATAGGTGGCTAGGTCAAAACCTTTGTAGGTCAACTTGATGTTAAGACCGGCAGTGAATTTTGGAACCGGACTACCTAAAAATGTACGGTCGGCGTCCGTGATCTTTCCATCCTTGTCGATGTCTTCGTAACGGAAACGACCTGGCCCAGCTCCATCCTGAGTAGGAGCAGACTTAACCTCTTCGATGTTTTGGAACAAACCTTGTACTTTGTACCCGTAGAAGGACGAGAGCGAATACCCCAATTGATTACGAACTGGTTTGATCCCTCTAAAATCAGGATTTACTGTTGTCAGATATTGCTGATCACCTACGATGGAAACGATTTTGTTGCTCAAAACACCCGCCGTAGCATTCAATTCATAACCAAGTCCGTTGGTAATGTTACCACGGTTAATGAGTTGAATATCAATACCTTTATTAGACATTTTTCCAACGTTGACAGATGGTACCGAAGCATTGTAACCAGCTGTTTCAGTAACAGGGACAGGAGTTAACAAATCTTTGGTATCCTTTTGCCAAAAGTCCAGGATGATATCCAATTTTCCTTTGAAAAACGTCCCGTCGATACCAAGGTTTTTGGTAATACTTGTTTCCCATTTGGCGTTGATGTTGCCAATACGAGTACGATAATTACCCGCCACCGCGCTAGAGTTTGTTCCATTGATGTCATAAGAAGAAAGATCAAGACTGGAGCCGTAAAGACTATACTGGTTGTTCGGATCCACATTATTGGAGTTACCCATTAATCCGTAACCACCTCTGATCTTAAGATCTGTAATCCACGCAATGTCCTTCATAAATCCTTCAGATGAAAGTCTCCAAGCTGCGGAGAATGCCGGGAAAACTCCATATCTGTTGTTAGAACCAAATCTGGATGAACCATCACGACGAATTACTCCAGTTACGATATACTTGTCATCCCAGGAATAATTCAAGCGCCCGAAGAGTGAGTAAAAGTTAACACCGCTATAAAAGTAGCTGTCAACTTTCTTGGAACTCACATTGGTCATATTAATATAGTTGTAGTCAGTCGAGAAAGGGTTTAAACCCGATGAGGATTGATTTTTTCCATAGCCAGTGTTCAGCGCTTCCTGCCCTAACAGCACATCAAAGTTGCTTTTTCCTATTGATTTTTTGTAGGCAAGCGTATTTGTCAATGTCCAGCTAAGCCGTAATGACGAACCTTCGTTATATCCGTATGCAGAGTTGTTTTCGGAGTTTTCATATTGTAGTCTGCTAAATCCACGGTTAGAGGAAGTGACAAATTGTGCTCCAATGCTAGAGCGGAATGTCAATCCCTGGATAATATCCCACTCTCCGTAAAGATTACCAAAACCCTGACCTGCAAATGCTTTATTATTGATCAAACCATCACGTGACGCCACCGGGTTTCTTGGGTTGTTGAAACCTTTTGCTGCGGTACCTGCGTATCCCCCAAATTCATCATATACAGGAATAATAGGGGGCATACGGAAAGCTGAAAGAACGTCATTTTCGTCCGCGGCTACTCCCTGTCCACCGGTTCCACCACTTATTCCGAGGATCTGAAGGTAGGTGAACTGTGCATTTTGTCCGATTCTGATGTTCTTGGTTACGTCAAATTCGGAATTAGCACGGAAGGCGTATCTTTTGAAGCTATTGTTTTCAAGAATACCTTTTTGATCCTGAGCGCTTACTCCAACATAAAAACGGCTAGCTTCACCACCACCTGAAAATCCAAGTGAATGGCGCTGCATCGGAGCAGCACGTGTAATCGCGTCATACCAGTTTGTGCCAGCTTTGTTGGCTGCAACCACTTGATAGATAGGTCCTTTTGTAGGGTCGATGTTGTATTTGGCCTTCGCCGCTACTAAATCTACTGTACCAATAACCCCGGTAGCACCGCCGACATTGATGTAGTCTGGCAAACGAGGGGTGTCACCAGATCCGTATTGACCGCTTGCCACGTTCGAAAAGTCAGGCTTCACTTCCGGATCTCCTGGTTTTCTGATCAGATTGGCCTGATATGCGCCATTTCTAACCGCTTGCCATGTCCAGTCCGCTTGCTCCTGAGGATTAAGAATTGTTTGACCTTTTCCAGGATCTGTAACTCCAAAAAGTCCATCATAAGAAACGCTCAATTTCTTAGCCTTCTTAGACCCCTTTTTTGTAGTATAAACGATAACTCCATTGGCCGCACGAGCTCCATATATAGAAGCTGCGGCAGCATCTTTCAAAACCGTTGTCGACTCAATGTCGTCAGGGTTCAGGAAGTCGGTAGATCCCGTTGGGACTCCATCTACAATGTACAAAGGCTCATTTCCGCCAAATGCACCAAAACCTCTAACGCGGATCTGGCTGGTTGTACCCGGCTGTCCGTTGGTAATAACCGTCACACCCGCAACTTTACCTTGAAGCTGTTGTTCAACGTTGCCTGAAGGAGCAGTCGTCAAGTCCTTGGATTTAACCGTAGATACTGCACCTGTCGTCTCCCTTCGGCTGTCGACTGTGTAACCCGTTACAATCACTTCCTCAAGAGCGGATATATCATCTTCCATCTTGATTTCGATCGAGGTTTGGCTTCCGATGGTCATTTCGACAGGCTTGTACCCTACGAAACTGATAACCAAAACATCCTTGGGTGATCTTGTTTGAATTGTGAAACGGCCATCGGCGTCGGTGTTACTGCCAATTGGCGTGCCCTTAATCAGGACCGTCGCTCCTGGGATTCCTGTTCCGGAAACATCAATGACACGACCGGTCACTTTTGTGTCCTGCGCTTTTACACATGTAAATACGACACTTAATGCCGCAAACACGAAAAGTGCCAGCTTTTTTCTGATAAAACTTCTTCTCATAGGTATAAGTTAGATTTGTTGTACTGGCCATAAAAGTATAATTTTTTGCTTGAATTATATAAAAATGACACAGAATTACATAAATAAAATAATTTAAAATTTAAATTAACCGATAATCAGATAAAGTTGTATCGTGGCGCAAGCTAGGTTTCTACATAAAACTCCTATCCCTCTTATCTATATACGTTATAACTATTTGTTGCTTAAAAATGTGCTTAATCGATTGATTCGTTTAAAACGCACATTGCATTTTTGGTTTGAATACTTTGCAAGTCTATCGGAGCAATGGAGAAGTTTGCAAAAAAGGAGCAGCAAAAAGAAGACTCTATATGGCTGCCGCGGCTGAAAAAATCTCCATAAAACAGAAAAGACCGCTCCCGATCCGAGCGGTCTTCTCTGTTTTATGGAGCAGTATATGGGCCTTATCTAACAGGATTTCTTCAAATCGACATTCGTTTCCACCATCTAGGTGTTCAATACGCTTGCTTTCTCAAGTACTTTCTCGAGGTCAATACCTTTACCCAGAACAGGTTTAAAAATATCTCCTTCTTTTTCCAACCTATCCATGGCGTTAAATATGGTAAAGTCTTTCAACTGGAGACCCGGTTTTACTTCCTCCCAATGCAGCGGCATCGACACCGTGGCTCCGGGTTTGGGCCGGACACAATAGGGAGCTGCGAGTGTAGCCTGGGGCCGGTTTTGAAGAAAATCGATATATAGTTTTCCCTTCCGTTTTTTAGTCAGCCTTTCAATACTGGTGAATTTTGGGAGTTGCTCATGCGCCTGAACAGCAATCCATTGCGCAAGGATTTGGCATTGATCATATGAATATCTGGCTTCGAGCGGAATATAGATATGCATACCCGTAGAGCCGGAAGTTTTACAATAACCTGGAATATCCAGGGAGTCAAGAAGTGACTTGATAACCAATGCTGTTTCAATTACCTGTTCAAATGTGTTTTTTGTATCAGGATCAAGATCAAGCAGGCACCAATCTGGATTATCTTCGGTAGCGACACGGCTGTTCCACGGGTTCATATCAATACACCCCAAATTGGCCATATATAGTAAGCTGGCCTTGTCGCTGGCGACCATATAGTTTTTTTGCTGGTCTTCCTCCTCCTTACTTCTATATTCAAAAGTCTCAATCCAGTCTGGCACTTTGCCGGTCACATCTTTTTGGTAAAAACTCATTCCTTTTATACCGTTAGGGAAACGGTTTAACGACATCGGCCGGTCCTTCAGGTAGGGTAGGATGAAGGTGCTCACCTGATCATAATAGTTGATCAGATCACGTTTCGCTATCTTTTCATCTGGCCAGTATAGTTTATCAAGATTGGTGAAACTCAGTTCGTGACCGTTAATGGTCTTGACAGCATCATTTTCAGATTCAGCCAGAAGTGATTTTTTCGATGTCGTTTTCATGCCTTTCGGATCGTTTTGATTTGAATCAGTATCCACTAAATCTTCTGAGGGCAGTTTGCTTTCAATGGTAACTTCGCTTGCTTTTTTATCTTCCCTCATACCCACAAAAACCGGGTGCCGAAAAGTACCGTTCTCGGTGATCTCCGTGAAATTGATCTCACATATCAGGTTCGGTTTTAGCCATATTACTTCGGTGGTAAGTTGGGCAGGTTTGAACCTTGTCGGCTTATTCACGTCGGTATCGGGTGGAAAAGGACTTTTCTCGGTGATGTAGGGCTTAAAAAGCTTTAGTAATTCTCTCTGCTGCTGGTCTTTAAAACCTGTTCCGACTTTTCCGGCAAAATGTAAAACGCCATCGCGATATACCCCTAAAATCAATGAACTAAAAGGTTTGGGAGTATCCTCAATCCGGGTATATCCTGCAACGACCACTTCCTGTCTATTTTTGGTTTTAATCTTCAGCCAATTCCGGGAGCGGTCACCCACGAGATACGGCGCGTCCGCTTTTTTTGCAATGATGCCTTCCAAACCCATTTCTCTGGCTGTCTCGAAAAACTCGATACCTCTTTCTAAAACACTAAAGCCAGTTCTGATATGAGGTATATCGTCATTCAAAAGCGTTTTCAGAATAGCACTCCTGGCGGTTTGCGGTTGAGATGTCAGATCATGCCCATCAAGCCATAGGATATCAAAAACATAGTAGACAAGTTCCCCGTCTTTTTCGCTTTTCCAATTTTGAAGCGCGTTAAAATCGGGGAGGCCTTTTTCATTAACCACTACCACCTCACCGTCAACAACAGCGTGAATATCCCATTCCTTCAATGCATTATATATAGGAAAGAATTTTTCCTCGTAAGGTTTCTGATTTCTGGATTTCAGTTCAACATTTTCTCCGTCCATGAAAGCCAGCGCCCGATATCCGTCCCATTTAATTTCATAAACCCATTCGGGGTCATCAAATGGTTCGTCCACCAGAGTTGCGAGCATCGGCATCAAGTCAGTTTTGAATTTGGCTTTGGGTGCATTTTTGACGATGTGCTTTAAATCAGTGTCGTCTGCGGGAAGCTTGTCGGCAGATTCTTCCTCAATCGCTTTTTTTACCGCTTTTTTCGAGACAGGCTTCTTGTCCTTGCCTTCGGGTTTTTTGCTTTTGTCTGACTCATATATATGATCTTTCGACTTGGCAATCTGGGCGATATCCTTTTTCGAGACTACCGACTTGTCTTTTAAAAGTATATCATCTTGCGAGGCATATTTGTCTTCTATTTTCATCAGTAGCCAGGTGTTTTCTTCTTTGCCGTGCATTTTGGCTAATGAAAAAACGCCTTTCAACTTCTTGCCTTTAAGGACAAATTTGAGCCGGCCAGCGTGAAGTTGTTGAAGCAATTCCTTTTCGTTGCTGGATTTATCTGATTCATTTTCCGCCGGTTCGTAGGTGCCTTCGTCCCAAACCATCACGGTTCCTCCGCCGTATTCTCCCTTTGGAATGATGCCTTCAAAAGTCCGGTAATCGTATGGATGATCTTCCACCATAATGGCGAGCCGTTTAGTTTCAGGATTCAGGGACGGGCCTTTCGGAACCGCCCAGCTTTTCAGAACTCCTTCCATCTCAAGCCTGAAATCATAATGCAAATGAGACGCGTCGTGTTTCTGTACCACAAATCGTAGTTTGCCAGCCTCAGGATCACCGGCTTTTGGCTCAGGCGTCTTATCGAACGACCGCTTTTTATGATAGGTTTCCAGACTCATGATCAATTGATTATATGGTTCAATATCAATATGATATAAACTCTATGCCATATCCGGGTTTGAGCTGATTTCTGGGGCTGATCATTGTGTTTCTCAGGTTGTAGATGATACTGGCTTTTGACCAAGGTGAGGAGATACTTCCGCAATTGCATTCCTGTTTTAAGTCCTGATTTAAGCTGAATGTTTGTAAGCCTTTAATTATGAGTATAAGTCTGTTACAAGCAGGAAAAAAAATTACTAATTCTTGCCTGGTATTGATTTGGTATGAGAATTTTCCATTCACAGAAAAATTCTAAATGCCGCACAACATGTCGCAAACCATAGCCGCCACGCTGCCAGCAGGATTACCCGTAGTCTCTGTCAGGCAGATGAAAAAATTTGAAAAAGATCCGAAGCAAACTGCCGCCGCAGCGGGACTAAATTATGTAAGTGGATCAAATACAGTAGGGTATTTCCGTAAAGGAAAAAGCCCCAGATTTTACTACGTTGACCAGAATGGAGTGAAGTGCGCCGACAAAGCGATGGTCTCGAAGATAAAATCGCTCGTGATTCCTCCGGCCTGGAAAAATGTATGGATAAGTAAAGATCCGGATGCGCACTTATTAGTCACGGGAATTGATGAAGCTGGCCGGAAACAATATCGGTATCATCCATTCTGGAATTTGATTCGTAATCAGGCGAAATTTTATCGTTTACTTATGTTTTCAGAAGCATTACCTCAACTACGCGAACAGGTGGATAGCGATTTGAGGAAACAGGACTTTACGATGGATAAGGCTATGGCGGTGATTATCAAGTTGATGGACAAGACTTCCATCAGAGTTGGTAACCTTCAGTATAAATTGAAATATGGTTCGACGGGTATTACTACTTTGGATTCGAGGAATGTGACTGTCAAAGGGAAGACCGTTCAATTTGTGTTTAAAGGCAAGAAAGGGGTGAAGCAGGATATTACGATTCGGGATGAATCGTTGGCGCGACAGATTAAGAAATTCAAGGAACTTCCCGGGAAAAGGCTGTTTCAATATATAAAGGAGGATGGACAGCGAAGCGCGTTGTCAGCCAGTGATATCAATAACTATATCAAAAAACACACTTGTGGAAACTTCTCGGCTAAAGATTTCAGAACTTGGGTCGGTACGGTGGTCGCCTTCCAATACCTGAGTGAGAAACCCGAGTTCAAAACCAAAACGGAGTTTACCAGAACCGTGAATACCTGTTTGGATGCAGTCGCGGCTAGGCTTGGAAATACGCGGACGGTTTGCAGGAATTATTATGTACACCCCGCAGTTTTGCGTTGTTATGAAACCAGTAAAATGCGAAAGATCGCGAGCGCTGAAGTGGCGGAAATGAAGTATCTATCAGAAAGTGAACAGCGGTTGAAAGCGTTATTGTCCCGTTCATCTGTTGCCTGAAGGGCTAAACCGGCATGGGATTTGATGATTGTGAATTGGAGAATTACAAAACACGAAAGCTATGCGCGCAATATGGACAGGGGCCATCGGATTCGGACTGGTGAATATCCCCATCAAACTTTTTAGTGCTGTACAGGACAGTGAACTGGATCTGGATATGCTGGACAAGCATGATAATGCCAATATCAAATTTCAGCGCGTCAATGCCGATACGGGTAAAGAGGTGAAATGGGATGATATAGTTCGTGGATACAAAATCGAAGATAAATATGTGGTGCTGGACGAAAAAGATTTCGAAAAGGCGAGTCCCGAGAAAACGAAATTGATAGAAATTCTCGAGTT
The DNA here is from genome assembly GCF_056895215.1 of Dyadobacter sp. HNCC25DJ184. Classification (NCBI taxonomy): domain Bacteria; kingdom Pseudomonadati; phylum Bacteroidota; class Cytophagia; order Cytophagales; family Spirosomataceae; genus Dyadobacter; species Dyadobacter sp. HNCC25DJ184. The sequence goes on from NZ_JBXHAQ010000025.1 coordinate 42,461, forward strand.
CATTCAGGAAGATGAAGTGGATAGCATGTATTATGAAATGCCTTACTATATCCAACCTGAAAAATCGGGCGTAAAACCATATGCGTTGCTGAGAGATGCGTTGAAAAAAACGGGTAAAGCAGGGTTAGGATCATATGTACTTCGAAATCGGGAAAGCCTGGTTTTGGTAAAGCCAATTGGTAATATGCTTGTTTTGAATAAGATACGATATCAAGAGGAGATACGAGACACCGACGAACTTGTCATTCCAGATGTGAAAATCAAACCGGCCGAAATGGATATGGCGATCGAACTGATCAGCCAGCTTTCCACTGATTTTGATATAGCTCGTTACAAGGATAGTTACAAAGACGAGCTGCTGAAACTCATCATGGCCAAAGCCAAAGGCAAAAAAATGACTGCTTCCGCTCCTAAAAAGACTTCCTCTGCAAGTAGTGATTTACTGGGGCAATTAAGGGCTAGTCTGGAATCTTCCAAGAGGAAGGCTTCGTGATGTAATCAAGCGCAGTCTTCTAAGCTGCAGGTTTGTATAGTCAATTTTAGATGTTGAACAGTGTTTCCAAAGAGAAATTGATTCTCACTGTCAGCATCTCAATGAGTTCCTCATTCATAAACTCGTATTCATCAGCGATATCCATTATTTCAATAGATGGGAGATCAAGGTGACTATATGTGTCTCGTTAAATAGTGGGAAATGTCGGTGAGAATCTTATATATTGGATGCCCAACCGCCTTTTTATGTACTTCGATATCCATACGCACCATTTCGGGATTGTTCAGAATGTTACAGCCATTGAAAATGTCTCAAAGGATTTTGCCGCAATTGAAAAAGGTAGAAGAGTATCCGCGGGGCTTCATCCATGGTATGTAAGTTCTCAAAGTTGGCAGAACGATTTTGCGGCGCTAATGAAAGCTGCAGGCAGAGAAGAAATTATCGCTATCGGTGAGTGTGGCCTGGATCGTATTTGTAACACTGATTTTGCTCTTCAGCTCATGGTGTTTGAAAACCAAATTCAGTTGGCGGAGCAGTTGCGAAAACCTCTTGTTATCCACTGTGTTAAAGCTTTTTCCGAGTGTTTATACATGTTGCGAAATGTGACAGTACCTGTAATTTTTCATGGCATCAACAACAAACTTTCGACAATAAGGCCGGTGATGGAAAGGAATTATTATTTGTCCTTCGGGAAAGCCATGTTGAGTTCGAATGAAGCCATTCGGGATGCCTTTAGGGAGGCGCGCTTGCATCAGGTTTTCTTGGAAACGGATGATACAGGTTCAGACATAATGGAAATCTATAAAATGGCGGCTCATATTAAGAATATTGATGAAAAAGAGATTGTTTTGCAGCTGGAAAGGAATTTTTTAACTGTTTTTGGTAAATAATGGAGGATTTTGGCTGGCTCTCCAGAACTGAATTGTTGGTTGGTAGAGAAAAACTGGTTCGGTTGAGTAAAGCGCATGTATTGGTAGTCGGACTAGGTGGAGTGGGTTCATTCGCAGCGGAATTTGTTTGCCGCGGCGGCGTGGGCAAGATGACCATTGTGGATGGAGACGTAGTGGATCCGAGCAATCGGAATCGGCAGTTACCGGCACTATCGACCAATCACGGGCAAAGCAAGGCCGATATTATGGCCGAGCGATTGAAGGCCATTAACCCCGAATTGACCCTTCACGTGATCAAAACTTTTGTCAATCCGGAAGCTGTTGCAGATATCCTTTCCGCTGCCAACTACGACTATATAGTAGATGCAATCGACAGTGTCACTCCAAAAATTACGTTTTTGAAAGAGGCATATCGCCTTAATTTAAAGATCGTCAGCTCTATGGGAGCGGGTGGTCGAATGGATCCAACTGCATTACGCGTGGTTGATATCTCCAAAACCCATCATTGTTTTTTTGCACAACAGGTCCGGAAAAATCTGAAAAAGGAAGGGATATATAAAGGCATCAAAGCCGTATTTTCCACTGAAGAACAAGATAAAAATTCGCTCATGTTGACAGACGGAAGCAACTTCAAGAAGTCGGCATATGGCACCATGTCTTATTTGCCAGCCACTTTCGGTGCTACTTGCGCATCAGTAGTGCTCAGAGATTTGATGGATGCCGAGATTCAGGAAGGGTAAGTTTGTTTCGTATGTTCAACAGAGTTGATAATTATTTCTGCCAGAACATCGGTGTTGATATCTTCCAGCTTTTTGACATAAATACAGGCTTTGCTGGTTTTAAATTTCCCCAATTTAGCCAGCAATGCATCTCTCCCCTCAAAAACGGAGTCAAGGTATAAGGTGATGGCATTGGCACGAGACGACAACCCTGTCAGTGGCGCATCCCCTTCATGTCCGCTTTGGTACTTATAATGATAGCTGCCAAATCCAATAATGGCAGGGCCCCACATTTTTGCGGGAAGGCCTGTTTTTTCAGTGAAAATTGTAATGAGCTTTTCGCAATCATGTCTTCTTTTCTCATCTGAAATTGCATTCAGATAGTCACCCACGTTACTTTCAGTTTCAAAGGTTTTATTTTCAGCCATTTTGGGTGTTGATTAGGTGAAGATAATAGTTAAATAATATAGCTTTCTTCGAACTATTGCAGCTCTCCAAATGAAATTCTGTGACCGTCAATTGTTTGCAGGCCGAATTCGCGCATGCCCCAGGGTTTATCTTCGATTTCACTAACTATATCGAGCTCTTTTGACCGATACTCTTCGTATAAAATATCAATGTTGTCCACCTCGAAATATGCAAAGTAGGAGTGGCATCCGGTTTCAAACGCGGATACATCATCGGGACATTCACCCAACATAATTTTGATTTTGTCTCGTATTAAAAAGTGCCAGGAGTCATCACCCCAAAGTGTTCGGAATCCGAGTTTTGTCTTATAATACTCAACAGATTTTTCCAGGTTCTTGACGGCCAGAACGTAGCGACCTGCTGTAATATGGGCTTTCATTTACTTTTTTTTATCTAATCTATTCGTTTCCGGAGTATGCCAAGTTAAGCACTTTTCGGTAAATCGCGATCATTGGAATTATGTCAGATATGATTTTAGAATGTAAAAAAATATCTTTGATATTGTCCGGATATCAGCCCCGCCAGTGTCTTTGAACATATACTTAATTCTTACTGTAAATATAAAAAATATGGAAAGGGAGTTAAAAGTAAATGAACCGTTTGACACATCGCAGCGCCGGGTAATTTCCGACGAAGAATGGATGAAGGAGCATAAAGAGCATGTGAAACTCGAAAAGGAATTCACTAAGTTATATGACAAGCTGGTATCACGCCGGAAGAACCTGTCGTGGAGGAAAATTGAAAAGGAATATGTGTTCGATGGACCTGAAGGGCCAGTGAATTTGGCAGATCTTTTTGAGGGACGAAAACAACTGATAGTTCAGCATTTTATGTTTGCTCCGGATGATAATGAAGGGTGTGTAGGTTGCTCATTTACGGCCGATCATGTGGATAGCGCAAGAATGCATTTCGAAAATAATGACGTTTCTTTTGTGGCCATTGCCCGCGCTCCGATTGATAAATTGCTGGCATATAAAAAACGGATGGATTGGAGTTTTAATTGGGTCTCGTCATTTCACAACGATTTTAATTTTGACTTTCACGTCTCATTTACTGAAGACGAAATTCGGAAAGGCGAGGGTTTTTACGGGTTTGATATGGCTAAGATAAATGGCCCGGAAGCACCCGGGACCAGCGTTTTTTACAAAGATGAGAACGGCGATGTTTTCCAAACTTATTCAAGTTTCGCGCGGGGTGGGGAGTTGATGATCAACACGTTTAACTATTTGGATATTACTCCAAAAGGAAGAAACGAGATTGGGCAAAATGGAAATTTAACGGATTGGGTTCGCCACCATGACAAATACCAGCACGGTGGGTTTGTTGATAATACAGGGAAATACCACGGGGAAAACGAGTCGCACGATTGCTGCTCCAACGTCTCCGATATCATCTCTATGGTCGAGGCGAAACCGTAATATAAGAGGACTGGCACAAGGTGGATTAGATCCATCAGATTGTGATGAAGAAATTAAAAATTAGTACTTTAGGTTTAGTTCTCTTGCAGTTTCGTGACAGAGCTGAATTAACTTATTAGCTATTTCTGGGGAATAAATAAGGCCAAAGCTCTGAACGATTGGTGTATCGGACGAGTTTCGCCTTGTTTATTTAAGTGACAGTGTGGTGTAACGGTGAAACAGGGTTCCAATTGTTTAAAGTTTCGGGGAAGTGCTTCTCCTGCAAAACAGACTTTCGACAGATGTCTGTAAGCCGTCAAAGTAAACGGAATCTTAAATAGGAGGGGTACTGAAGTTTTTGAAAATTTTTTTCAATCGAAAGATTGCTAATTTAATGTTGATGAAGAGCTATCAAAATTGAAGTTTTTGTAACCAAAGGTTGATATATTCTGAATACAAGCGCAAAGGTAAAGCAACCGTATTTAATAAAACGGTAACATTTGTTACATTTTTTGATGTGACCTGGGCTTCATGCCTAAATTATCGGAAGAACTTAAAGTTTAGTCTTTGAAAAGTGGGGTGAAATCGTGATTTAAGATCACAATTGCCGGTCCATTTCCTGATTTACCCTGACTGTTTCGCCCATTCTCGTGGAATGTGTACCTGTAACAAAAAAGAATGTGTAAAATAAAAGTTCTAAAAGTGCTTTTTAAGTCTGCTTAAATGTACCCGTGAAATTCCAAGATAGGATGCTATCATATGCTGTGGCACCCGGCTATGAATCCCCGGAATAGCTACATTGAGTTCTTTATATCGTTCTTCCAAAGTGTGGCGATATTGCGAATTGTGCTTTCGGATGAAAAGTATGAATTGGGATTCTGCAAGCAAACGGCCTAGTTTATTGCCATCCCTTACCTCATTGTGTATCGATTCGATCGCTTTTCTATCTAGAATCACTACGGAGCTATCTTCAATTGCCTGTATGGTGAAAAGAGAGGGCGTATTTAAAAGATAGCTGCTGTAATCGATTACGAAAGTGTTTTCAGGCGTGAAATAAGTAGTGATTTCCTCGCCCTTTTCATTCATGACAAAATTTCGTAGTAATCCGTCGGTGACGAAATAGCATTCGTTACAAAAGTCGCCCTCCTGGAGCAGAATCTCGCGTTTTTTAAACAAACGGACGTCTATAACCGAATTGATAAATTCGAGTTCGTTGGCTGAGAGTGAAATAATTTTTAGCAAAAATTCATTAAATGTATTCAGAGGCATGAAATTCGGATAATGACAAAAATTGTTTCCGGCACAAAAATACCTTCGTGGCAAAGAATTACCTGCTGGTTTAATTTTTCAAAACTACCGTTGTTCTGTAAAGATATCAATAGAATGGCACTCGGAATTGAGGCTTCCCCGACAGTAATGCAGATTCTACTGATAATCGTTTGATTTTCAATCTTTAATTTTTAGAACTCTGAGTTAAGAAAGGCTTGAAAAGGCGGAATTGCTCAGAAGGAAGAGTACAGATTTCAGGCGGGGATTGGAAATTTCCCGATGCGACGTAGTTTTGTATCCCAACCTCAATTTGTTATAGAATGTCCGAAATCTTCAGAAAAAGAAAGTACTTTTTGATTTTACTCCTTCTGGTTACGACTCTTTTTGTCAAGGCTCAAAATTCAGGAAGTGAAGCTCAATTCCTTATTTATAACGCTCAAATTATCGATGTTTTTACCGGAAAAATTAAAAAGCAAAAGGCCGTCCTGATTGAAAATCAAAAGATTAAAACCCTCGGGGATTTTAAAGTTTTAGCCAAGTCTGCTCCAAAGGCAAGTCAGATTGATGCAAACAACAAATTTTTGATCCCCGGTATATGGGATATGCATATTCATCTGGAGGGTCAGGATCTGGTAGAAGATAACAAGGCTTTGTTGCCATTATTTTTTACATTCGGAATCACCACCGTTCGTGACTGCGCCAGTGATTTGGGTGAGCAGGTTTTGGCCTGGCGGAATGATATAAACGCAGGCAGATTATTAGGCCCTTCAATCTTTACAGCCGGACTTAAGCTTGAGGGAATCAATTCGATCTGGAAAGGAGATCTGGAGATTGCCAATGAACAAGAGCTGAATCAGATGCTGAATAAGCTGGACAACTGGAAAGTCGATTTTGTAAAAATAACGGAAAACACACTGAAAGGCCCGTTGTTCCTAAAAAGCATTCAGGCTGCTCACAAACGAGGGTATCTGGTGTCGGGTCATGTACCGATTGAATTGACAATTGAAGAAATGGTGGATGCAGGCTTTTCTAGTGTTGAGCATTCAAGTTACCTGCACAGATTAGGTTCTGACGAGAAGCAAATCGTCGCCGATTTGAAAGCAGGAAAAATTACCAGTGCAGAGGCCGGAAAAATATATCAAAGCACTTTTGATCAGGAGCGTGCTAATGAAAATTACGTCGCCATGGGTAAAAAAGGCCTTGCAGTTACACCAACTCTTATCGGTGGAAAACAGTTGTCATTTCTGGATGAAAACAATCATATGCAGGACAGCATGATGGTGAACTATCTGACCAAGGCATATACGGATAATTATCAGTGGAGAATTGGTCGGATGGCAAATGATACGCCGGAACAAAAAGCTGAACGTAAGAAAAGATATGAATTTGGGGCGAGCCAGGTTCCGTACATGCAGAAAGCGGGGATTACAATTTTGGCAGGAAGCGATGCGGCCGCACTGAATACCTTCGTATATCCCGGCGAGTCACTGATTGACGAGCTTGGACTTTTCCAAAAAGCAGGAATGAAACCATTGGATATTCTACAGGCAGCGACGATCAGTGGGGCACGGTTTATGAAAAAGATTGATACGATGGGCTCGGTTGATGAGGGCAAAATGGCTGATCTGGTTTTGTTGGATCAAAACCCCCTAGGGGACATAAATGCCGTTCGGAAAGTTAACGCCGTATTTACGAAAGGTCGCTATTTTGACAGAAAAGCTTTGAACCAGATATTGACCGAGGTAAAGGCGACCAAAATTCGTTTGGATCAGGAAAGAGCTAAATGATATTGCTATCTAATGAATATGTCCCGTCAAGTGCAGCTTTACGGGACTTATTTATTATATGCTGATTAAATACCGGAAATGAGAATTATTCTTTCAAAAACTCGTCAACGAGGTAGGCAGTAATTTCGGGCTGCTTGCTGCCTTCCTTCGCAGTACAAACCTCGCCAATCATCACACCATGTATTCCGGGCAATATCACCAGTTCAGCGCCAGGGATCATTTTAGTCATTCTAATGGAATGTTCTGGTGTGACAACGTCCTTGTCTCCCACCATAATAAGGGCTTTTGCTTTGATATTCGTCAAGTCGCTATCGGGGAAATCAGGGAAATTGATCATTCTGTACGCGTCTTTCGTGAACATATTGAGCAATCCTGCTTCACTTGGCGTGACTTTCAGAAAATCAGCTTTGAGCGGTGCGGGCATGTTATCGAGCGTCGCGCCCGCCATTCCTTCAAAAAAACCAGGTATAAATCCTTCACGCTGATATGCGCCGGCAGCTACGATAATTCTGTTGACTAACTCAGGATGTCTTCTCGCAATCTGGAGGGTTGTAGTTCCTCCATTACTGAATCCAAAAAAATTGGCCTTTTCGACTTCTAAATATTTCAACAGCGAGGCTGCATCATCCGCATCCTGTTCAAAAGTTTCCGGTGCATCGCGGTCGCTGGTTCGTCCATGCGCCTGCAGTTCGATTGCAATTACTTTCCTGTTTCTAGCAAATAAGGGCAATATATTCCCGAAACTCGACTCAATAGTGGACCCGCCGCCATGTAGCAACACCAACGGCATATCGCCCTCGCCATGGATTTCATAGTACATTTTCAGACCGTTGACTGGCGCGTAGCCGGAAGTTTTTAAAATTGTCATCTTTTTGGATTGCTGAGCGTATGAAGATATAAAAGTGGTGCAAAAAGCGAGGTTGAATATAAGCAGCCTGGTCGGGATTAGCCATCGATTGAATATCATGATCTTATAAGGATTTGTGCTCTTCCAGATATACGCTCAATTTTTCGATATTTTGTTGTAGACCAGCGTCGGCTTTGAAAACCTTAACGACCTTTATAAAATCTTCGGCAGAATCAAAAAGCATATGCCATTTGAGGAATGTCACCTCGCCCAAGCTTTCAAATTCCACTGTCGTAATGAAGTGTGGGTGAGATATATGCTCGTACACAATCTTTCTGAACGGTACGATTTCTATGAAAATGCTCTTGTTGGGATAATTTGCTCCATCTGGCCCGTGCATTACCAGGTGCCATTCGCCGCCCTCAGTTACATCCATTTTGGATATAGTATTCGTAAAACCATCAGGTCCCCACCAGTTGGCAATGTGATCGGGATTCGTCCAAACCTCCCAAACCAACGCCACTGGTGCATTCAATTTGCGGGTAAGGAGCAGTTCCCGGTCTGCCCAGTCCGGATTTTGTGTGCTATTTTTTTGACTCTCCATATCTTTCTTTTTTTAGTTTTTCCAAATAGATTTCCAAAGCGTCAAGTTTACTTTCCCAATGTTGTCTATACTGATCGACCCAGCCCGACACTTCTGCAAGCTGATCCAATTGCGCTTCACAGATTCGGTCTCGACCACTTTGCCGGATGATGATGAGGCCACAATCATTCAGAATCTTGACATGAAGCGATATCGCTTGCCTGCTTACGTCAAATTTTTCAGCAATCGAGTTCACATTTTGTGGCTGAATTGCAATCATATTTATGATCTCCCGTCGGGTCGGGTCTGCTATGGCCTGATATACATCGCGTCGTGTTTTCATAATATGCAAGTAAGTGCTTGCGAATATAAATGCAAGTATTTGCTTGCGCAATTTTTTGATGGAAAATTATTGAAGAAATTGGAAATGAATGGGGTAGGAGATCAATACTAGCATATTTTGAAATTTTGGTCGTTATTCGAGATTTTGCTAATAATTGGAATATGGTTGAAGGCAGATATGATTCAACCCAAAATCCGGCAATTCTTTTGCCGAATTTTGGGTTGATCATACTTATCAAATTGCGATAATATTAAATACAGGAAGCTTGGATTAATTACTTCTCAAACTTCACGACAAACTCCTTCACGAATTCTTCCAATTTGATTTTTCCGGTAACGGGCGAACCTGTTTTCACGAAATCTGCAGCTATGATTCCAGTCCGGAAGCCTGCTCCCATTTCGTTGTATAATCTTGCGATTTCTTCGGGTAATCCGGCGCCAAGCATACCCTGCAACGATTGTTCATCTGTGAATTCAACCCATGGGAGTTCAGGTTTGCCTATCGCTGAGCCAATGATGCCGGCCACTTCCTTAGCTGAACGGACATCACTAACGATATACCTTACATTTTTGCCTTCCGAAGGTTTTTGCAACTCTTCCGCGATGGCTGCTGCTATATCTTTTGGATGAACCCAAGGGATAAGAACGTCGCCAGGATAGTTGGCGCCAATGATATTCAGTCCCTTAATGACAGGGATGTCGTTGAACAGATTGATATAGAAATATCCAGCACGAACATAAGTGATGGTAACGCCTTCTATCTGATTGTAAATCTGTTCGATATTGTGGATACCCGCGATTGGCCCATTACCTGTCGGCAAGTCTGCACCAATACTACTCAACGCTACGACGCGCTTGATATTAGCATCTTTGATGGCTTTGGCGAAGGCTCCCCCCGCAGCGGTCGTGTTGCCGATTACATTACTTCCGCCCAAATTGGGTGGAGTCATAGTATAGATGGCGTCAGCTCCGGTAAATGCGTCTGTTAGAAAAACGGCGTCGCTAACCGAACCGATCGTGGCGGTAGCTCCTAATGCTTCGATATCTGATTTTCTCTCTGAGTGGCTGCTGATTACCGTTACCTGATGACCTGCTGCTACGAGTATTTCGGCCAACGGTTTGCTAATGTTTCCCAAAGACCCTGCAATTGTTATTTTCATCTTGTTTGTTTTTTAATTGATGGGACAAAGCTATATTTGTACTTACTTTTATACAAGTACTTACCCTAAAGTATGTATCATGGCAGCCATCAAACAGAGTTCAACTATCCAGGACAATAAACGTTACGCATTGGAACAATGCCCGGTGACGTATACCATGGAGAAAATAGGAGGGTATTGGAAGCCCATCATTCTATATCATTTATCGACCGGAGATAAAAGATATAGTGAACTGAGACGCTGCATTCCGGCCATAACAGAGAAGATGCTGATTCAACATTTGAAACAGCTTGAGAATGATAAGCTTATAGTCCGTGAATCAAAGCCCGTGGTTCCACCTTTTGTGACATATCGGTTGAGTGCTTCCGGACAGGGCTTGCAGCCTATTATTAACGCAATGGCCCAATGGGCCTTTGTGGATATGGCAGGATCTTTTGGAGAGGAGTAAAGG
>NZ_JBXHAQ010000026.1:0-51235 GCF_056895215.1 Dyadobacter sp. HNCC25DJ184
GGTCTAGATACGCAGTCATTTATGACGAAAGTCATTTTTGTATTCTTGTCGAATCGAAGTTGCTTGATTCTAATCGTTTTTATAGTATATGGTAACCGAGTTTTTTGAGGCCGGTCAATATGAATCCCACTGATTCTTGCGCAAAAAAATGGCGGAACCGAGGAGTTCTTTCACATGGCGAAATACGGCGTGTTTTTTGAAAATAATCAAATTTTCAATTCAAGTGTTCCCTTACATCGTGATGGAGCGTGTGGGGCCAGTCTGATCGCCCATATATTGATCAGTCAGTTTCTGGTTTCCTATACAACTAACCGTTCAGGTGATACGTTGATATTGGAACCTGAGCAAATACTACAATTCTTAAACACGGATTCAATTAATTTTTTGCTATAGCTTGAAAAGCTATCGTTTACCCACAGGTAGACAAGCGCTTGCCTAACGCCAGCAACTCTACAAACAAAAGCTGTATTTGGATCTGTCTTTACGCAGAATAGCTATACACTTTTTGAGACTAACAGCAGATTAACTATACACCTTTTTTTTTAAACGTCGATTATGCTATACAGGCTTGAATTTTCGACTTTACAGTTTCATCGTGGATTTTCATCTGGTTTCCTCTCGCGCTTGTATATCTTCCAACGTTTCCGCAAAATGACATCTAACTGGTGGGCTTTTTCCGGAGTTAGAAAATCGCAACTAGCGTGCGGCCTATGATTGTTGTAAATTGGGATAATCCGGTTTACGGCAACCAATGCTTGCTGATGATATTCGAAGACCTTATCCAGCTCGAACTCGTCCTTCAATATCCCATTTACCCTTTCCGCTATCGCATTTTCGTAAGGATCACCCTTTTCGGTCATGCTGATCATGAAATTAGCCTCTCGAAGACATTTGATGTAGTCTCCACAGCAGTACTGAATTCCTGTCAGACCGGGTCGCCGGAGCGATGATGGATGATCTGCTTTTCCGGATACTGGCGCTGAGCAATTGCATCTTTTAGCGCTTTGAGCGGGCCACAATGCTCTAAGTTCGGGTGTAAGCAATAGCCCACAATTTTGCGTGAGTAGGCGTCTGTTATCAATGACAGATAGGAGAAGCCATTTCTTAACGCCACATAGGTTATGTCTGCCACCGCCCGGCGGCCCGGCCAAACTTCCTCTGGCGACTGAATATCGACTTCCTTGATCAAATTCGAGTACTTTTTCAGCCAATGCTTCGAAAAAGTGGTTATAGTTTTTCTCCTTTTTCGCCGAACTGTTAACCCGTATTCTGCTAACAGATCATGCAGCTTTTTAACACCAATTTTAATCTTATGCTGTGATAATGAGCTTTGAATCAGGCTAAGCATCTTTGGTGTCCCAGCTCAGGGCATTAACCGACGCTGCTGCTCAACAAGCTTCAAAACAATGGCATACTCGGCTGTTTGAGCTTTCAGATTCCATTCTTGGTCGTAGTAGGCGTGAAGGGTTTTACCAAACAGACCACAGAGCGTTTTAATGCCTATGTTAAACTCCTGGTGCATTATTCGGACTGTTTGGTGCCAGACTTTTTTCGAATATCAATTTTGAACTGTCCCTCTGCCAGGGTTATCATCGTTTACAGGGCAACAATTTTGAGCTGGGCGTCTTGCAAAGCCTTTTGAAGGGCTTCCTTCTCGCCGTCCGTTCTATCAAATTTCATTTTTGTCAAGGTCACAATAATATTCTTTTTCATATGTGACTTTTATCACTTTCCAGACAGACGAAGATTCTGAGCTTTGTATCATAATTGATTTAAAATGGAAATTGCAGCTTATATAGCATCTGTATTTATTGGTGTTTCACTTGGTTTGATCGGAGGAGGAGGATCCATACTGACCGTTCCGGTTCTGGTATACCTGTTTGGGATTAGTCCTCTCGTTTCAACATCTTATTCTCTTTTTATTGTGGGGTCGACCAGTCTTGTCGGAGCTTATAACAATTACCGGAAAGGTGCTGTGAAAATTAAAACTGCGCTACTGTTTGGGAGCACATCGATCACAACGGTTTTTCTAACGCGTAAATTTCTGATCCCGATGATCCCGAGAGATCTTTTTCAAATTGGAGGATTCCAGATTACTGAACCGTTGGTGACGATGATTCTTTTCGCAGTATTGATGGTAGCTGCATCCGTTGGTATGATTAAAAGTAGGGAAAGGAAACCAGGGTGCCTTGAATGTGATTTAAAAGGCAATATAATCAGGATGTTACTGAGCGGTGTAGGAATCGGACTGACCACCGGGATCCTTGGTGCAGGCGGCGGATTTCTTTTGATTCCAACCCTGGTACTAGTCCTTGGTATGCCAATGAAAGAAGCAGTCGGCACATCACTTCTGATTATCGCGCTGAATTCGCTGATCGGTTTTGCTGGCGATATGGGTCATTTTGAGATTGACTGGATATTTCTGCTAAAAATTACCGCCATCTCCATGGCTGGGATCCTGATCGGAGGCGCAGTCGCCAAAAGGTTAAATGCTGCTTATCTGAAAAAAGGTTTTGGCTGGTTTGTACTGGTAATGGGAGTTTATATTATATCAACCGAGCTAATGCATCTGAAATAAATTGCATGCGTTAAACAAAAACTATCTGTATGATGTACAGGAGAAAAAAGAAAGATCTGATTTTCGTGGGCATTCAAGTAGTGATGTTTATAGGTTATATGTCAGTGCCGTCTTTTTTAAATGCGACAGTAAATCAAATTATCAGGATGGTTGGCCTAGTTTTACTTGTCATTGGAACAGGTATTTTTCTGGCCGGGTTATTTAAGCTAAGAAAAAGCCTGACTCCTTTTCCGTCAGTTCGTTCTGATGGTCATCTGGTCACAAATGGTATTTACTACTTTATCCGCCATCCGCTTTACACAGGCATCATAGCTGGTCTGTTTGGTTATGGATTGTACCGCGGCCATACCGGTAAGTTAATTATTGTGGTGCTGCTTGCCGTGCTTTTTTATTTTAAATCCATCTATGAAGAGCGGATGCTTCTAACTGCATATCCGGATTATAAACAATACAGCCTGCAAACCGGAATGTTTCTGCCTAAATGGAAAAATGTTATTGATGTTTTGTTGGTGCGTGACAAATATCACTGACCAGCTGCCCTGACATGCCGAACTTTGCATAGTTAATTCAAATAGAACTTCAAATTTTGAGACTACAAGATATGGTAATCGAACAAATATATACTGGCTGCCTTTCACAAGGCGCGTATTATATCGAAAGTAATGGTGAGGCGGTCGTGATTGATCCACTTCGTGAGGTTGAACCTTACATCAACCGAGCTGAAAAAGACGGAGCCAAAATAAAGTACGTGCTCGAAACACATTTTCATGCTGACTTTGTATCAGGCCATATTGACCTTGCCAAAAAAACAGGTGCACAAATCGTGTTCGGGCCGACAGCTAAACCAGGCTTTGATGCACTTGTAGCCCAGGACGGTCAGGTTCTTGAAGTAGGAGATGTTTCCCTTAAAGTGCTACATACTCCTGGGCACACCATGGAAAGCACCTGTTATCTCTTAAAGGATGAGCAGGGCAAGGAAGTCGGAATCTTCACAGGTGATACGCTTTTTATTGGTGATGTAGGACGCCCGGACCTGGCGCAAAAAGTATCAGCCGATTTAACACAGCAAAAACTGGCAGAACACCTTTTTGATTCTTTACGGGAGAAAATTATGCCTTTGCCTGATGATATTATCGTGTATCCGGCTCACGGAGCAGGAAGTGCCTGTGGGAAAAATATGAGCAAGGAAACCACCGACACCCTGGGCAACCAGAAAATGTTCAACTATGCGTTGCGGGCTGATATGACCAAAGTGGAATTTGTAAAAGAGGTTACCAATGGCCTGATGCCGCCCCCGGCTTATTTTCCTGAAAATGTGATGATGAATATCAGGGGATATGAAAGTATTGATACGATACTTGAACGCGGAACGCATGCGCTGGATCCGGCTGCTTTTGAAGCGGCGGCTAATGAAACGGACGCGGTCATGATCGATACCAGGGATGCTGAGATTTTTGCAAAAGGTTTCATACCCAATTCCATCAACATAGGAATCAATGGAGGTTTCGCGCCGTGGGTGGGAACATTGGTACCGGACATTAAGCAGAGAATATTATTGGTGACCGATCCGGGTAGGGAGGAGGAAGTGGTGACCCGTCTTGCGCGCGTTGGCTATGACCATACCATCGGGTATTTGCAAGGTGGAGTAAGTGCCTGGATCACAGCTGGTAAAGAAGTAGATCAAATCGAATCGGTGAATGCCGATCATTTGAGCGAGCGTTTGAAAAATGATCCTTCCCTGATAGTTCTGGATGTTCGCAAAGCCAGTGAATTTGATTCAGAACATGTGATTGGTGCCGAAAATGTCCCGCTTGATTACCTCAATGATCAACTGGCTCAGATCGATAAAAACAAAACATACGCAGTGCACTGTGCGGGTGGTTACCGGTCGATGATCTTTAATTCCATTTTGAAAGCAAGAGGTTATGATAACCTGATCGATGTAAAAGGAGGGTTTAAGGCAATAAAAGAATCAGGCAAGTTTGAAGTGAGCAATTATGTTTGTCCAAGTACACTACTTTAAAAGATGATTATGGGTATTATATCGGCATTATTCGGAAATGACAAAACAGACTTCAAAAGCCTTATTGATAACGGCGCGCTTATCGTTGACGTACGCAGCGCGCAGGAATTTGCAACCGGGCACATTGATGGGAGCGTTAATATGCCACTTGATACGATCGGCTCCAAATCTGCGTTTTTGAAAAAAGAGGGAAAGCCAGTGATTACCTGCTGCCGGAGCGGAGCTCGCAGCGAGATTGCAGAAGAGGTTTTGAAAAAGGCTGGAATAGAGGTTTATAACGGGGGAGCCTGGGATAAACTTAGACAAAAAATTCAATAGAGACATTCTTAAAATTATGCTTGAAATAATAAGACAGCCCTGGCCCTGGTATGTGGCCGGGCCGCTGATCGGGCTTACCGTGCCTGCACTTTTGATATTGGGCAATAAATCCTTTGGGATTTCATCATCGCTCCGGCATGTTTGCGCCATGTGTGTCCCAGGGCAAATACCGTTTTTTCAATACGATTGGAAAAAGGAGTTGTGGAATATGTTTTTTGTGCTGGGTATCCTTTTAGGAGGGGTAATAGCGGTGACATTTCTTGCCAATCCCGAACCTATGCAGCTCAATCCAACGCTGGTAAAAGAATTAAGCGTATATGGCATAACAGATTTTTCATCGCTGGTGCCGGTTGATCTGGTGAGTTGGGAAAGGCTTATGACAATTCCGGGAGTGATCATGATGGTCGGTGGTGGTTTTCTGGTAGGATTTGGGGCACGTTATGCGGGCGGGTGCACAAGTGGGCACGCGATCATGGGGCTTTCAACACTGCAATGGCCTTCGCTGGTAGCAACATTCTGTTTTATGGTTGGGGGATTTGCGATGGCTAATTGGATATTGCCTTTGATATTAACGCTTTAAACAAATGGAAAAACAATTAAAAACCCATTGGGAAGATGTTTATAACACCAGAACATCCTATCAGGTAAGCTGGACGGAGCTCAAACCAGAGAATTCTCTTAGAATGATCCGGAATACTCGGGCACCCAAAAACAGCCCGGTAATCGATATTGGAGGAGGCGAAAGCATGCTCGTAGATTATATGTTAGACGAAGGTTATTCGAATATCACAGTTCTGGATATTTCGGAAGCAGCGATACAACGAGCTAAAATAAGATTAGGAGAGAAAGCGGAAAAAGTTACCTGGCTAGTAAGGGACATTCTGGATTTTAAACCAGAAACGAATTATACGATCTGGCACGATAGGGCCACCTTTCATTTTTTGACGACAGCGCAGCAAAAAGAAAAATATAGAAGCCTTGTTGAAAATATAACAACAAATGGCCACCTGATTTTGGGAACGTTTTCAATGTCCGGTCCCGAGAAATGCAGCGGATTGCCTGTATGTAGATACGATATGCCTACAATGGCCGACGTCTTCAAAGATTCGTTTGAGGTGAAAAACCATTTTTACGCAGATCATATTACCCCTTTTCAAACAATTCAAAATTTTCTTTTTGCACATTTTATCAAAACAAAAGATTAAAAAAAATATGTCATATTCATTAACAAGCCCAATTAAACAAAGCGAACATGATATCCGGGCCACGGATTCAATGTGTATTAATGAAAGTGAAAAGCAGCACAAATGGTATTACAATTTGAAATATCTTGTGGTAGGAATATTCTTTGGGGTATTATTTGTCAAGGCAGAAGTGATAAGCTGGTTCAGGATCCAGGAAATGTTCCGGCTGCAATCTTTTCATATGTATGGCATTATAGGCAGTGCAGTGGTGGTTGGGATGGTTTCCGTTTGGCTTATTAAGCGGTTTGATATCAAAACCCTTGCGGGGGAGCGTATTGCTTTTTCAGATAAGAAGTTTAATAAGGGACAGATATACGGAGGATTACTGTTCGGGCTGGGCTGGGGTTTGACCGGTGCTTGTCCGGGGCCGTTGTTTGCACAGATCGGAATGGGCGCAACTGTTGTCGTCGTCACTTTGGTGAGTGCAATTACAGGTACATGGGTTTATGGCAAATTCAGGAATCAACTACCTCACTAAGTGGCTAACACCATCAGTGAAGTAGCTTTCTAATCATTTTTTTACTGCCAATGGAATTGATTAGTGTTTAGATAACCTAAGTGAAAAGATATCGGTCTTGCCAGGGCACCTGTACTGGTCAAAAACCTGGTTCATCTTGACAAGGCAACGCTTTGGATAGGGTATGGTTCTTGTGGGTTGGCTAAAAATCTATGTTAGGCTCCAACTTCCCGAATTCGACTACAACAACAATCCCATGGAAGCCTTCCCTTTTAATCAGGCTAAGGAAAGATATAGTATGTGGAGTCTGAAGATCAAAGTGCTTCCATGGCCTTACTGGAATAAAATTCAAAAAGGAATAGCTTAATTGCTAAAAAGAGTATTTTATGAAGATCCAACAGTTTGAAGATAAATTTCTGGCGCATTACAGTTATGCCATTCTGAGCGAGTGTGAATCAAAAGTGGTATTGATCGATCCGGGGCGTAACCCGGAGCCGTATTATGATTTTGCAAAAGAGCATTATGCTAAGATTATCGCCGTTATTGAAACACATTCCCATGCTGATTTTGTGAGCAGTCATCTGGAGATTGCTCAGACGACCGGTGCTGCCGTTTATGCGAGTAAAAAAATCGAGGCTAAATATGAACTGACGTCCTTCGATGAGGGAGATGCGATAGCCTTTGGAAAGATTGTCTTGAAGGCCATCAACACGCCCGGCCATTCGGATGACAGCATATCGGTTCTTTTAGAGCATGATGGTAAACCCAAATATTTGTTCAGCGGGGACACCCTGTTCATTGGAGATTGTGGCCGACCGGATTTGAGAGAGTCTGGCGGAAACATGGACGCGCAAAGAGAAAAGTTGGCGGCCAAAATGTATTATTCGCTTCGAGATAAACTGATGCTTTTGCCTGATGATGTGATCCTGTATCCGGCGCATGGAGCTGGCACTTTATGCGGAAAAGCTTTGAGTGATGCGGCAAGCAGCACGATGGGAGAGCAAAAGGCAGAAAACTGGTCACTTCAACCCATGAGCGAAGAGGCTTTTGTAAAGGAACTGACATCTGACCAGCCTTTTATCCCGGCCTATTTTCCTTTTGATGTTGAATTGAATAAAAAAGGGGCATCCGGATTTGTTGATAGTACCGCTCAGGTAAAGGTTTCGGATTCAAAAACTAATCAGCTGGAAACTGGTATATGGATTGTAGACAGCCGCAGCCAGCAGGATTTTAAGGAGGGACATCTGGCCGGATCGATTAATATCATGGATGCAGCCAAGTTTGAGACCTGGCTGGGAAGCATGATAGATCCTTCGGAGGAATTTTATCTGGCTGCACAGGATACAGAAACTTTGGAGAGGCTTATAGGGCGCACGGCATCCATCGGGTACGAAACCAAAATCCGGGAAGCTTTTGTGTTAACAAGTGGAGAGCAAATCATGCAGCCCTTGGATCTGGAAAATTTTAAAAAAAACCAGGAACAGTATACGATTGTTGATATACGAAACGCCTCGGAAGTATCGGCGAATAAAATTTTCAGCAGTAGTATCCAGGTTCCGTTGGCTGATTTAAGAAGCAGGATTGACGAAATACCTCTTGATAAACCGATTGCTGTACATTGTGCGGGCGGATACCGGAGTGCGATCGGCAGTTCGTTGATCGCTTCTTTGGTCGGGGCGCATATCCCCGTATTTGACATCGGTGAGCACATTAAAGAATTTGATCAGCAGCCAGCAGCTCATTAATGATCATGTTTTTCAGGAATTTTTTCTATAAAAAACTGTTTTGATTCACTAAAAACCGATCGTTTGCGTTAATATGATTAAAGCAAACGGTCGGGCGGTGTAATCAGATACTTTTTCGTCTTGCATTATCAATTTTTACAGTGAAACAATACGATAAAAAGCATGAGATAAAGGGATGCAAGCCTGTCAGGGCGGTTATCTTTTTGTTTTTTGCTTTGTTTTTGTTGTCTAACTGTCAGATCAAGAAAACGCTGAGTATTGCGCTTTTAAATCATTCGGGAGCAGGGCAGACATCGGAAAGAATTGATAAGGGATTACCGGTTTCAGTAAAACTTTTAGAAAATGAGCCCTGTGCTTATCAAAAAAGCTCAGCCTATTCTGATCAGGATCTTCATACTGTATCAGAGACTGTCACGCTGCCGTCCGCTTCGATTTTTTTACTTTCCTATTTACCATTTCTGCTGATTTTTGACGGATTTTCAGGTGACGACCATGTCCCTTTGGCAAATCTGTTTAAAGTTTTACCTGCCGTTAGCGGCAGTCCTATCTACATCAAAAACAGATATCTTCTGATTTGAGCCTTTTTGTTTTTTCTGATTTTAATACGCATGTCCGGGTTGTCTAAGCCCGTGCCTGTTGTCGTTACATTTTAAACAGATTAAATATGATAAGGCATAAGCTTTGTCTGTCAGGCCTTTTACTGGTGCTTGTCAGTTCTTCTTTGCATGCACAAATCGGTCTGAGACTCTCCGAAATCTGGGACATGACTCTTTCGGACTACCCTGGGATCGATTTGAAAGAGGCGCAGCTGGAAGAGTCCCGGGTTGTAAAGCAGCTTACCAGAAATAATAACTTTTTGCCCTCCGTGCAATTGCAGCTCCAGAATTCTATGGGAAGCTACAAGAGCAGCAGCGGCTCCTTTTTTCCATTGCCGGGCGTGATCAACACCAATGGCAGGGCTTCCACGCTGCCCGGACAACCTGTGGCAGCTTTCAATACCTTCGGTTCGGTAGTGGCCGACTGGAAATTTTTTGAATTCGGCAGGAAAAGATTGGCCACGAAGGCTGCGGATCAGGGGATTGAGCGTGCAACAAGCGATCTGGATGCGCAGCAGCTGAAACTCAGAGCCCGGTCTACACAGCTGTATCTGAATATACTAAACAGTAAAGTTAATTTGATCTGGGCCTTAGAAAACGCAGCGCGGACAAAACAGATTTTCGAATTGTCAGCAAGTTTATCAGCAGCCGGCTTAAAACCGGGGGCGGATAGTTCTCTGGCGCTTTCATCGTATCTGCAGACACTTTCTGCTCAGGAGCAGTGGACGGCAAAGCTTGGATCGGATCTGACGGAGCTGACAGCGCTTGCGCAGAAAGCCGATACTGCGCAGGGGCTGGCTTATGGACCCTACTTAAATGCTGCGACTTTCAGAGATGACCAGATTCAAATTAGCGCGAATCACCCGTATTTGCAGGTGCTGGAAAGTACTGTCGAATATGGCCGGACCCAGGCAGCACTGGCGGGTCGCCGGGCACTTCCGACGGTTTCAGCAATCGGAGGACTTGCCCTCAGAGGCAGTGGCATTGCGCCAGATGGGCTCGTCGACAACCGCCTGGCAGCAGGCTATAACAACGGGTCTGCGAATTATCTGGTCGGTCTTGCCGTAACTTTTAATATTACTGGCGCATTTAACAGCAGTCTTGAAAGGGAACGTATAGTGCAGAAAGTCAGGGCTGATCAGGCAAATTATGCCATGCAGAAACTGGATATGGAAACAAATCTGAGTTCGGTAACCAAGCGTATCGCGGGGCAAAAGAAGCAGATTGTCAACGTTACGGCAGCGGTCAAAAATGCCCGGCTTGCTTACGATCTGTATATGTCAAGATACGAAAGCGGACTGATCAGCCTTACCCAATTGTTACAGATACAGTCTATTTTACAATTGGCCGAAAAAAACAATATAGATGCCCATCAGCAGCTGTGGGAACAGATTCTGGTGGAATCAGAAGCAACCGGCGATTTTTCCTATCTGCAAAACCAATTTAATTAGATACTATGAACCTTATAAGGCTTGCTTTGCGAAGACCTTTATCAATAATGGTAGCTGTTATTGGTATTGCCTATTTTTCGTTCACTGCGATCAGAAAGATCAATGTGGATATTTTCCCGAGCATCGAACTTCCGGCGATATACGTTGCCATGCCCTATGGAGGGCTGTCGCCAGCCTACATGGATGGTTTTATGGCCAATGAATTTCAGAAAGTCCTGATTTTTGTCAGCGGGGTAAAGGATATAGATTTTAAAAGTATTCAGGGATTTACGCTTATGAAGCTTACTTTTTACCCTGGTACAGATATGGCGCAGGCCTCGGGTGAGGTTTCCACGCAGGTATCCAGGGCGATGGGGTTTCTGCCGCCGGGCGCGGTCCCTCCCCAGGTGGTGCGTTTTGATGGCAGCTCAATCCCGATCGGACAGTTGGTTTTTGAAAGTCCGCAAAGATCGATCACGGAACTTCAAACGATGGCTCTGACCAAGATCAGGCCTATGTTTGTTTCCATTCCGGGCGTAACTGCCCCCGCGCCATTCGGAGGAAATATCAGAACGATGGTCGTCAAGGTCAATGCGGATCTTATGCAGTCTTATGGTCTTTCTGCGGAAGAGGTGACAACAGCCATTGCAAAGAATAATTTTCCTGCCCCGGCGGGAAATATCCGTATAGGCAACCAGAATCTGATGAGCCCGCTTAACTCGATTGCCAATGATCCGCAGGAGTTTTTAGATATTCCAATCCGGAAAGGTTCCGGAACCAATGTGTATGTAAAAGATATTGCCAGCGTGGAAGACGCAGCCGACATCACGACGGGTTATGCCATCATCAATGGAAAGCGTTCAGTGTATTTGCCTGTGATCAAAAAAGCAGATGCGTCTACGCTGAAAGTGGTGGAAAACCTGAAAGCGGCCATACCCATGCTTAAAGCGGCATTGCCGGAAGATGTGGATATACGATATGTTTTTGACCAGTCGGGTTATATCGAGCGTTCGCTTGAAAATCTGATCCATGAAGGCATATTGGGTGCCCTTCTGACCGGACTGATGGTGTTTCTTTTTCTGGGTGATTCCCGCGGTTCGCTGATCGTGGTGATGACCATCCCGATCGCGATTCTCTCCGCGGTGATCATGCTATATATGCTCGGGCAGACGATCAATGTGATGACTTTGAGCGGACTTGCGCTGGCTATCGGTATTCTGGTAGATGAAGCTACGGTAACCATTGAAAATATTCACCAGCATTTTGAAATGGATAAACCCAAGAAAAGGGCTATTCTGGATGCACTGCTGGAAATATCGGTTCCAAAGCTTCTGATCCTGTTATGTATCCTGGCAGTTCTGATCCCTTCTTTTATGATGAGCGGTATTCCAAAAGATATGTTCATGCCACTGTCGCTCGCTGTTGCTTTTGCGATGATTGCATCCTTTGTGGCTTCTCAAACCTTTGTGCCGATCATGGCCAACTGGATGATGAAACCGGAAAATTTAAAGAGCCATAAAAAGGTAAGAGGAGCAAAGCGGGCACGGTTTGGCTCTTTCAAGACCCACTATTTATCGCTGACCCGGCGCTTGCAAACAAGACCAACAGCGGTTATTATGGTTTATGCAATTCTGGTTGTCGTTATGGTAACGGGATCCTTTTTGACAGTCGGTACTGATATTCTGCCAGCCAGTAACAGCGGTGATATCCAGCTCAGGATCGTAGCCCCTGAGGGAAGCAGACTTGAAATGACTGAGGCATATCTTAAAAAAGTGACAGGTATCATTAAGAATGAGCTTCCTGAAAATGCCATTAAAATAAGCTCTGCTTTTGTGGGACTTCAACCTTCAGCCACGGCCATTAATCCGATCTTCCTGTTTACAAGCGGATCGCATGAGGCTGTTTTGCAGGTATCCATTGATCAGAATATTTTCAAAGAGCCCATTGCCGGCTTGAAGGAGCAAATCAGAAATCAGGTAAAAAAGCAGTTGCCTGAGTTGAAAATCAATTTTGAACCCATGGAACTGGTCGAGAAGATCATGAGCCAGGGAGCTATGACACCGATACAGATCAAAGTAGCGGCGGGGCAGTTGAAAGCGGCGAATCAGTATGCGATGAAACTGAAAAGTGAGATGGGCAAAATACCTTTTCTGCGGGATATACGCATTGCTGAGCCAGTCAATTATCCGAGTGTAAAAATCAACGTGAACAGACAACTTGCATCCCAGTTCGGGCTTACCATGGACGATGTTTCCAGGGCCCTGGCGATTGCCACATCATCCACCCGTTTTACAAATAAAAACCTTTGGGTCGATCCCAAATCGGATCTTGTTTTCCAGGTCCAGGTGCAGATTCCCGAATCGGATATGAGCTCGCTGGACAAACTGCGCTCATTACCACTTAAAGCAGGTGAGCCGCGTCCGGTACTGGAAGATGTTGCCACGCTGGAAATGGTCAAGCAGGCAGGCCAGGTGAATCGTCAGGGAGCGAACCGGTATGTGACGATCCTGGCCAATACAGATCACAAAGATCTGGGCGGAGCATCCGCAGCGGTCAGAAAAGTGCTGGCGGATGCTGGTGATGCGCCCCGTGGCGTGATCATTTCGACCGAAGGTCTTATGCAGCTGCTGGATGAGACCATGTCAGGACTTCAGACGGGTCTGGTGGTCGCGGTCGTTGTTATTTTCCTGATGCTTACGGCGTATTATCAGTCCTTTAAAATCTCTGCGCTGATACTTGCGGTGGTGCCGGCAGTGATTGGCGGAAGTATTCTGATGCTTCTTTTATTTGGGAGCACACTTAATTTACAATCTTACATGGGCATTATTATGTCGGTGGGCGTGTCGGTTTCCAATGCGGTGCTTTTGATAAACC
The DNA here is from genome assembly GCF_056895215.1 of Dyadobacter sp. HNCC25DJ184. NCBI lineage: Bacteria > Pseudomonadati > Bacteroidota > Cytophagia > Cytophagales > Spirosomataceae > Dyadobacter > Dyadobacter sp. HNCC25DJ184. The sequence continues at coordinate 13,266 of NZ_JBXHAQ010000026.1, forward strand.
AGGCCGAATACAATAGACTGACCCTGGGTATTCAGGCCCGGCAGGCGGGGCTTGCCGCAGCTTCTTCGCGCCTGCGGCCAATCGTGATGACCACACTGGCCATGATTGCTGGTATGGTACCGATGGCTTCCGGAATGGGAGAAGGCGGCGAGCAGGTAGCTCCATTGGGACAGGCTGTTATAGGAGGTCTGCTTCTATCAACACTTACCGTGCTTCTGGTGATGCCGCACCTGTTTACAAGCGTGATGGGCAAAGCAGGCAGGGATAGTCCATCGCTGGATCCGGATGATGTGGATGCCCAATTAATTGAACTTACTAAATGAATCAATCAAAAATGATGCATATAAATAAAAATTCACTGGTTCTTTTTCTAGGCGCGCTGCTCAGCATGGGTATAAATGGCTGTGGGAATAAGCCGGAAACCGAAAATCAGAATACACCAGAGGCGAAAAGGCCTGCGGCAGTACAGGTGGTCATGCCCCTAGAAGACCAGCCCGACTACAAGCTGACGCTGCCAGGCGAGCTCAAACCATATGAACAGGTTAGCTTATTTGCAAAAATCAAAGGGTTTGTAAAAACGATTTCCGTCGATCGGGGCAGTGTAGTAAGAAAGGGTCAGGTGCTGGCTGTTTTGGAAGCACCCGAAGTTTCACAGCGTTTTCAGTCTGCTAGATCGGATCAGCAGAAGTTTTACGAAGATTATATGCTAAGCCGTCAAATGTATGAAAGGATCTTAAAAGCTACCCGTAAGGATGGGTCTGTTGCGGCAATTGAGCTCGACAGGGCTAAAAGCAAATTAAGAAGCGACAGTGCCGCCTATCAGTCAGCTATATCAAATGCACGGTCTTTTGGTCAACTGGAACAATACTTAAAGATCATCTCACCATTTGACGGGGTCGTTGTGGAAAGGAATGTATCGGTCGGAGCGCTTGTCGGAGAAAATAATACCATGCCGCTGCTGGTAGTTGCACAAAACAAAAAACTGAGATTAACCGTGGCAATCCCGGAAAAACATGCACAGTCGCTTCGGAAAAATACCAAAATCGATTTTACTGTTTCCAATCGTCCGGGAAAAATATTTCATTCGGTTCTGTCCCGAAAAAGCCAGGTTCTCGAGCAGCAGAACCGCTCAGTAACAGCAGAATTTGACGTGGATAATAAAGATGGATCGCTCGACGGTGGAGAATATGCACAGGTGACCATGACCCTGCGGCGGCCCGATTCAACCTTATGGGTTCCTGCCAGTAGCGTGGTACACGCGCAGTCAGGTACCTTTGTGCTTGTCGTTGAAAACGACAGCGTAAAAAAAGTAGATGTTTCAGAAGGGACCCGAAAAGATTCACTTCAGGAAGTTTTTGGTTCCCTGACTAAAACAGATAAGGTTGTCAGAAGTGGGAATGAAGAGCTGCTGAATAGCGGGAAAGTTAAAGTCAATTAATGTACCTATTCAAATAAGATAAAATATGAAAAAGAAATGGTTTTCAGTATCCAATATCACTACGGCAGTGATGGTGGTATTTTTAGCTGCCATGGTCATAAGCCCCGAGGTAAAAGCATGGACAATTCAGACGCTGATGAAGGTAGGCCTGTTCCAGCCCAAAATCGACAAACAGCCCGATGCATCTTCGGCGGAAGTTTTACCCAATGTGTTCTTCCGGAAGGGTGATGGTAAAACGGTTGATCTGGCCTCTCTGAAAGGAAAAGTTATATTTATTAATTTCTGGGCCACCTGGTGCCCGCCCTGTATCGCCGAAATGCCCTCAATAAATGCGCTGTATGACAAATTCAAGGATAACGAAAATGTCGTCTTTTTAATGGTTGATGTGGATGGGAATTACCAGAAGTCGGACAGTTTTATGAAAAAGCATCATTACGCTTTGGAAGTCGTTAGCCCGGCTGGCGAGATACCACCCGTTTTTATCCAGGGGGCTGTTCCTACCACGGTGATCCTGGATAAGGATGGCAAAATGGTTTACCGGCAGGAAGGAGCAGCGGATTATAATAGTCCGGAGCTGGTGGACATGATCAGTAAATTGGCTGATTAGTGCTCTGTGACAAATGTCACTAATTTTCTTTACTGATTGGACGAAATTTGAGAACCACTTTGAAACGATTGATTCCCATAATATCTTAGATAAAATTGTAGATTATGAATAATTTACGAAAAAGTAGATCATACGCCGTTTATAGGATGAACCGCACGCTGATGATACTGATCGCATCTTTTTTAGGTAGCGCCGTTTTGGTTGTGATGTCTCCAGGTGTTTTTAGTTCAGATAAGTTTGGTGCAAATCACCTGAAAGCTGACACCCTTGCAGGTGCACAGAAGAAGGTTAACAAGCATACAGCTGGTACAGATGAGATGAAATTGATCTTATATGGTAAAGATTTGATTGCCAATACGTCCGGATATTTGGGCCCGAAGGGCAGTGTCATGCACATATCGAATGGGATGAACTGCCAGAATTGTCATCTGGATGCAGGAACAAGGCCAATGGGCAATAACTATTCGGCAGTTTACTCAACTTATCCCAAGTACCGGGCTAGATCCGCAAGTAAGGAGACAATCGTGAAGCGGATATCGGACTGCTTTGAAAGAAGTCTGAACGGAAAAAAGCCTGATAGCTCCAGTAGAGAAATGAAGGCAATGGTGGCTTATATGAAATGGATAGGAAAGGACGTGCCGAAAGGCGTTGTACCCGAAGGTGCAGGAATCAGTAAACTAGCTTATCTGGATCGGGCGGCCAACCCAAATACAGGTGGCGTGCTTTATAAAGAAAAGTGTGCGGTTTGCCATGGCGCCAAAGGGCAGGGCATCATCAATCCGGATGGAAAGTCGTTTATCTATCCGCCTCTTTGGGGAAACCGAAGCTACAACGATGGGGCAGGGCTATATAGAATTTCTACCTTTGCTGGTTTTGTGAAATACAATATGCCGTTTGGTGCAAGTCATGAAAATCCCATTCTGACCGATGAGCAGGCCTGGGATCTGGCAGCATTTGTAAACGCTCAGCCGCGGCCCCATAAAGATCAGGTAAACGACTGGAAGAACGTTTCTGAGAAACCAATAGATTTTCCATTTGGGCCTTACGCAGATACCTTCCCCGAAAAGCAGCATAAATATGGCCCCTTCAAGCCCATTGTTTCGGCCAGAACAGCTAAATAACAAACGTTTTATTTAAAATTATCCAAAAATGAAAAAGATCGCATCCGTTTTATTTGCAGCCTCGTTACTACTTTCGGTTGGTGTCAATGCTCAGATTAAGGCAATTAGCCCCTCCGAATTTCACGGGGCTGTGGCTGATAAAAAATTGTACAAAGTCGTTTACCAGCTCAACAGTGATGATGAGAAAGTCATTAAAGCCACGATGAAAAACATGATGAACGCATTAGAAGATCCGCGCCTGAAAGGGAAATTGGAAGCAGAGCTGGTTGTCCACGGGGGAGGCGTGGCTGTCTTCAAAAAAGATGGTCCGTATGAAGAGCAGTTAAAGGCATTGCAGGCGAAAGGAGTTATTTTGGCAGAATGTGAAAATACTCTCAGAGAGCGCAAGATCAGTAAAGACGAGCTCTTTGATTTCATATCATTTGTTCCCAGTGGCAACGGGGAGCTTATCATCCGTCAGCAGCAGGGATGGGCGATGGTGCACCCGTAATTTCTAATTTTTTATAGATAAATCAGTCGGGCTTATTTGCCTGACTGATTTTTTTGTTTTTATCACAACAAAGGCAGCTGGGTGATCTTGTTTTCACACCCGGCAGATTTCACCCCGGTTGGTACAACCAAATGACAGGTTTTGCCAAAGTGGAGGATTTTTAGCAGCGCATAACACCAGATTGATGGGCCTGAGCATTGATAGTATCCAAATGCACATCGCCTGGTCGAATATTGGATTGAATGGATTCATGGGTTGGGCTTATTCAGGTAAGATCCTGTCAGCAAAGGTGCATGTATTCCAACGGGTAAGTTTATATGCGAAGAGGGATTTGTTGCATGAATAACAGATTTGTTCTTTTCCAAATCATGATTGATTAAAGTGTTAAAAAATCTATAACCTTTAGGAAATGCTTACGATCGGCATGGAGTCGTTACTGGAAGTTGGGACTGTTACCTCCAAACCATTATCTTTCCTTGATGATGGATTACCTTTGCCAGAACACATCACTTTGGTCTTCTGAATCGATGATAGGCAACACGTTGGTGAGCAGTCAGATGATAGACCGGGTAATGGCAAGGGCTGGCAGAAAAGTATATGAAGTACCGGTTGGTTTTAAGTGGTGTGCGGATGGGCTGAGGGCCGGCTTTCTTGCGTTCTGCAGCGAAGAAAAGGCCAGAGCCTTTTTTGCCCGGGTGGATGGTGATGTGTGGACTAACGATAAAGATGGAATGATCGCCGCGCTGTTATCCGCCGAAATGCTGGCCGTTACAAAATAAGATCCGGGTGGTAGATACGATGAACTGAGTTAAGAATTGGTCAACTCTCACTATTGCCGTATTGAAGCGGTTGTCACAACAGCCTAAAAACAGTTGTCCATTTTACATCAGGCATACAATCTCCTACGGGTTAGTTTTTTTATTCTGTTTCAACTTTTTTATAAACAAACCCTTTTAGCTGGTAATTGGAAATGGAGATTTGCGCCGATAAGGCAATTTTTATCCATGAGACCAATTGGTCCTTGGTGATATTTTGAAAACTTATAGACTGCGCACATGCGACAAACCTAGCAGGTAATGCTAACAGCTTATCAAATAAAGCCATGTTTGGATTATCAACATGATACTGAGATTTATATGCAGCATTCGAATAAAATGCTTTCATTGCACCGCCATGTACTACCACGATCACGTCAATCTTATTTTTGGGAACACCGGCAGCAATCGAATCTCCCAATATTAAGGTGTTTATTTTTCGACAATGGTGCCGAGAACGATGCCAATGAGTAATAAGCTTACTTAAGAGATCGATCGTTCCTCTTAATTGTTAAAAATGCCTATAACAGTTTTATATAACCATTTTGAAATAAGGTGGTGTCGATCAAGCTTAAAGTGGATCAGTAAGGCCTCCTTTTGATTTTTCGAGGACCTCAAAATCCCATTAGGTCCTAAAATGGATCTCTCAGAGCTTGTTCTGAGATCAAAACGGATCTTAATTCACTTTCTTGGACTAATTTGCTCTTTTTATCAGTAATGGTCTTCTATGCCCTTACATGCGTCGAACAATCAAGCTCTCGATTGCAAAAGTTAAAAATTGGCTTCGTTTGGCAACGAAAGTTTACAAAAGGCTACAAAAGTTTGTATAAGTTCAAAAAAGTTTATCTGAACGTACGAGGTTAAAAATCAGCTGGTTTGTCCTGATCGCGGGGAGTAATTTGTATATCAAAATAGGTCGTTACGAAGTCCAAATAAACTCCTTTGATCTTTGAAGAGTGTCTTCAACTACCTGTGTTGCCGTGGTTGGCCAGATGTACCGTTGTATCACGGCTTCGACCCCAAAGGGTCTTCGTCGATGATCCAATGGAAGGATCTGGCCACCGAGGGCGGCTTTCCCCACCAGCTCGGAACTCGCGTGGGTGAGAGTCTGGAAAAGTATTAACAGGATTGTGTCAAACGAAAAGGATGGTGATGAAAGAGAACGACAAACGAAGCGAATGGCTGCATATCGGCTGACTGCCGCCAAATTAGAGCAGATCAGATCCGAGTTTAAACGCTGGATATGCCGCATTTTTGAATTTGGGAAGTAGCTTGTTCAAAATCACATTACAGGACTCCTCCATATCAAGAAAAGCGTGGGCTAAAGTTGCGGCCTCGGTTTTTTCATGGGTATTTAACGGATTTACTTTTTGAGACTTCGCGAATATCCCAGCTAACCAAGCTATTTTCTCGTTATGGCTCATGTACAAAAATTCTCGATACAGAAATAATTTATAATTTGGCGGTTTATCCAAACCCTGGAAATAGCCAAGTCCGAATAAGTTTCACCTTACCGCATCCTTCAATGATGTCTGTCAACATCATCGATCAAAATGGAAGAATGTTAAAATCCGTCATTAATAATGAACACGCTAAGGGTACTTTTACCTATCAAGCCAATGTTTCATCTTTACCAGCAGGTGTGTATTTATGTCAGTTGAAGGCAGATGATATTTCAATTGTTAAAAGAGTGATTATAACTAGGTAAGGCAAGCCTGGTCATACTCAAATTATTAAGTATGACCAGGGAAATATAACTTCTATGAAAGCTGGTATACAATTTCAATTACTCATTTTAACTGTTTTTCGGCATGCACACCCGATCCGGTGAAAACAGAGGAAGCCACAATCTCGATCATAACAGGAGAAATATCGTTGCCTGTCAGGGCTGATATTCAGCTTCCTCCCCTCGCATTCAAGCCTGATATCAGTCCCCTGCGTGATCCGAGTGATACAGCCGCCATCCGAGTGGTAGCACTTGGGGGCTCATTTCCAGCTGGCAGCCGCAACGGGGGACTTTTCCGCGAGGGCCAAATGACATCTATTCCCGAACAGATCGCGCATCAAATCCAATTGGAATCATTTGTTTCGCCTTTGTTCGAACGAGAGCAGGGCAATGGAAGCGGCTATCTTGTCTATGACCGCCAGGCAGAGCTGCCATCTTGGAAAAGAGTAACCAATCAGACAGCAGTAATTTCAAAGGATCCGTTTCTCTTGACGCCCTTTAAAGGGTCTCGGGTAGACAATTTATCGTGGCCGGAGGGGCCGCGGGAGACTTCCGATTCATCCAACAGCTTGTTTGGTTACCCTGAAGGCAAGACTTACTTCAGCTACCTGTCCCGATTTTACTCTGACAAGGGTACCGACGAAACTCCATTCAACTACTTCACTTCCACCATTCCAGGAAAAACGCACTTGTTACTGCATTTTGAAGATCTGGATACTTGGGTAGGTCTAGCCACTGATACGAAGTTTCTTCGTATCCAGGAAAAATTGCATGAGGCATACTTTTACCCCAAACATGGATTTATCAGATACAACCTGGCGCTGGGAAGAAAAATTGTTTTATACAATTATCCTGACTTCCTTGACTTTCCTTATTTCCATTTGTATTCCGCAAAGCAGTTGATGTTGAAAAATAATACGTCAGAACAAACCCTGAGTGACAGCACATTGCTGATCCCTACCGATGATATTAAAAGAGCATTTGCCAGTGATCAGAAAGCTGTTCTGTTGGATGAAGATTTGATATCTGCTGACGAAGCAGCGCAATTCCGGATTCTCGTCAAAAATAATTCGAATATCAATACCACTCCTTTTTTTGCCAAGTTGTATAATATACCAATGGTGGATTTGTATAGCCTTTACAAGACTATTTTGGCGGGGAAATATTATACAGAAGACGGACTGTTTATAAATCCGGCATTCCTGGAAGGTAATTTCTTTTTTGAAGACGGAATAGACCCCACCGCAATCGGGAGCGCGGTAATCGCTAATGAAACCATCAACAAGATAAATGAAGGCTATAAGACCAGGATACCGCTGATAAATGTCTCAGAGCTAGCCAAACGACTTTGATGCACTCTCAAAGATTCATGTTCACTAGCATTGAGACGTGTTGAATGTACAACATGACAACCTTTCGATTTCAGTATTCCATGAAACGGTTGTTTAAGCGACTATTCCCAGTAGTAACAAAGTTGTTTTCGATTGTTAAACGAGAAGACAGAACAATTCTTTCTCGTTTGCTTCAGAGCATTGAGGTCTATCTATTTCTTCAGGTTCTAACAAAGCAAGCGGCTAAAATAAACCCTAGAGTTCCTCTCTATATAATTCACGATAACATTGTCAGAACCGAGCATTGTGTCCCTGTTGTGAAGAAAGTCATGAAAGAGGTATTAATCAAATACGACGGTGTTGTTCTGAGGAGCGATGGGTTCCTTCGGAGTTACCTTCTACTGCGACCGGCGTAAAATATGTAGCATATTTAGGCGATTTTGGTCGTTCAGGTTAAAGTTAAAGAAAGTGCAAATGCTTAACACGTTTTAATAATGGCATGGTTGTAGGCATAAATGCTCCGTATTTTGGTTCGGGGTACTTTATCGGTAGAAAATAACCTCGTGTCAGGTGGTCTGAACGTATCTGGGCATCATGGGTGGTAAAGCTATATTGATGCTAAACAATACGCCAGTATTTAAGTTTGCGTTATAAGAAAAGGTCGCCTTAACGAGCGGCTGAGTTCGATCGTGAATTTTAATCCAGCGCCTTAGCATTCTCTTCCGGGATAGTGACAATTTAAATTGCTACACGAAAGTCGTGACGGTTTTTCTCCCCTTTTAGTTTACCCCATATAAGGTATTGTAGCGTTTCCGTAAATCTCCCAATATTTCTTAAGATAGTCAGCGTGAGTAAATGTCATGCTCATTTTGTCATTTTGTTTTCCCACTCGTTGCAGTGTCAGCTTTTCTTCGAAGGACGACTAACTGATTCGCGTTAAGACTAGAGGAAGTGGAAAATGAATTTCGATGACCACAAAGTCCTTGAGAGTGTGTTTTCTCGATCTTAATTACCGTTAAATCAATTTATCAAAAAAGATTATCAATGGTTTGACAGTTTCGGGTATTGTAGATATATTATCATAATTATATAGAAGTAGTTATATGTATCGAAGATTTACCTAGTATTTTTAACTCTCATTATTCGAGTCTATGTTACCTAGCTTACCGGGAATTTTACTTAACAAACATTGTTTTAACGCCTCAATTAATTTTTTCTTCGTAGACAATGTTAAAAATTCTCCATGACGAGTCTTCCGCGAATTAGTAGTTGGTGTTGGATTTCTTTGGATGTATCCAGGCAGGAAGAATGCCCGGGCACAATGATGATATATTGATCTGCACCTTACTTAAACCGCCACGCCTTCACTTAGCGGATTGGAAGAATATGCCTAATACTTTTCAGCTCTTATTCTCTGACCCTTTTTGGAAAGCTCAGAATTCAACTGTATTGTAAGAAAATGTGTTTTCTGATGTCTTTTCTTTTGATTCATTTTTCGCTGCTTTTTTAAACCAAGCTAACTAATCCAATAAAATGCGTTCAAGGCATCATTTTCAAAGATTCGATTTTGTATCGGAGATCGATTTTTATAATCCAAAGACAAACTCATCCTAATAACCATTGAGCTTCGATTTTAACTGGTTGTCCTAATAACCTTTATCGGGAGAGCTATATCTTTTATATTTTGAGTAAACGTATATGTATAATAGTTATGAAGAAACTTTTATTTGTCATGATGTTGAATGTGGTATTTATAACAAGTACCCACGGGCAAACGTGGGAGAAAATAGGACCACGAATTACAAAAAATTACAGGCTAGCGGATGGGCCTGAAATTGACTACGGCTCGGAAAAAACGCCTTCTCCAAGGACGGACCAGGTTACCTGGGCAAGTGCGAATGGAGGATTGTGGCTTTTTGGTGGCATTGGATTTGATGAAAACAAGCAATGGGGGATCTTTAGGGATTTATGGAACTATAACAGTTCAACTGACACTTGGACTTTGGTTTGGGGCGAACGTAATATAACCAGTCCTGTCGAAAAAGTTACCGACGATATTCCACTCCCACGAAAAGAGGCTGCTGCCTGGATTGATAATAATGGAGATTTGTGGATGTATGGCGGTCGTCAATTCGGAGACCTCTTACACCTTGACGACTTTTGGAAATTTGACTTAAAGACGAAATCATGGGCAAAGATATCGGGAAAAAGCAAATACAACGAGATTGCTGAGAGAGGTGATCTGAAATCTGAAAATAAAAACAACACTCCTGGGAGTCGCTCTCTTGCTACTTCCTGGACGGATGATAATGGTGATTTGTGGCTTTTTGGAGGTGTATCATATATAAGCGACGAAAAGTCAGTCAACGGATTTTATAATGATGTATGGAAATTCAATTTAAAAAAGTTGGCCTGGCAATGGGTTTCTGGGCAAGATAAGCCAAATCAACCGACAAAGAAAAATAAGAAAGACGAATTAGGTGTTACGCTGCCACAGCCGAGAGCTGCCGCGGCCAGCTGGTTTGATAAGTCCACAAACAGAATAATTATTTACGGTGGTATGGGCTATGATAGCTTAGCACTAGGCGCGGGTAACCTGTCTGACATGTGGGCATACTCCCTTGAAAAAGATCAATGGCAATTTATTGGAGGAAGTGATGAATTCAATCAAAATTATCGCTTGGCAAATGTCGTTTCGGAAGATAAAGACAATCTTCCTGGATTTCGTATTAATGCTTTAAGTTGGACGGAGAAAGGATTCCTATACCTTTCAGGAGGGCAAAATATATTCCGTTCCGAACAGATAGAGATAGACAAAAACTTATGGGCCTATTCATTGGAAAGTGGATTCTGGAAAATGATACCTCAAACAGAAATAAGTATTGTGGCATCAGGCTCAGCATTTACTGATGGTAAAGGAAGTCTTTACGTTTTCGGAGGAAAATCGTTTGACGAAAAGTCGCTCAAAACATATCCAGTTAATAGCACTTTTAAATTGAAGCTTTAAACTCAAGCACTACCCATTGTTGTCTTATGAAAAAGATATTACTCGTTTTGTTAATAATTTTTTGTCTTACGGAAAAAGACTTCGCTCAACAAGCAAAAGGTGAAAAAATTATATTTCCCTCACCACAGGCAGCCCAACTAGGCAAGTTCGGCGGCTTTAATGTAAATCATTCCTCCGGCTCTCCCAACGTTTCAATTCCGATTTACACGGCTAAGGAAGGAGACATAGAAATACCTATTTCGCTGGCCTATCATTATACAGGCCTCAGACCAGCCGATTTGCCTGGCTGGTGCGGAACTGGGTGGTCCTTGGCTGCTAATGGTGTGATATCAAGAGTCGTCAAAGGAAGGCGTGATGAACTTCCCAATATTGGATATATTGCCCGTGCGGCAGCAATCAAGGACGTGGTAGATGACGGTGGTCCCAATGGAACGAAATTTCAAAATCTAGATATCCTGGAGAACGCGTATGATAATTATCCCGATATATTCAGTTTTCAATTTATGGGCTATTCAGGGAAATTCGTCTTCGATGAATCTGGAGTTCCCCAAATTTTGTCAGACCAGAAATTACAAATAACCTATGTCGTTGGAACAGAAGGGACATACAGTGGCGCTAATTCTATCATTAGTTGGACTATAATAAGTGAGGATGGCAGTAAATTTACGTTTGGGAAATATGATCTCTCGTCAACGATGGAAACAGGTAATACCTGGGACACTTCCAGCTGGCACCTGACAGAAGTTTTGAACGTTAAGGGTGACAAGGTTACTTTTGAATATACAACAATCGACACATCCAAAAAACGATTACAACTTGGAAGAACAGAAAGGATTGCTGTAAATAATTCAAACGTATCTCAGTCATCGACGTATTCATTAAACCTGGCAAATAATCCGTCGCACGAGGTTTACTTACAGAAAATAGGTGGAAGTACATGGGAAATTAACTTCAACTCTTCTGTATATACGAAGACACTATCTACTAGCGAGGTATCCAGTGGAAGAAGGCTGGATAATATTCAAATCGTGTCCAAAATCCCATCCAGTACATTAATTAAAGAGTTTTCCTTTGTTTTCAATTCAGCAATGCAATTGCAATCCGTGGGTGAAACCGGCCTCCCTCCCTATCAACTGGCATATTATGGTACAATACCAAACGGCGTAGACGGGTATACGACCCAAGTTGACTATTGGGGATACTACAATGGACAAACGAATACGTCTCTTATACCAGGAGACTTTAGCAATGACCTTGAACCTAGAGTCGACTTAACGAAAATCGGCGCTCTTCAGCGTATAACTTACCCCACTCAAGGCTATACAATATTTCAATATGAACAAAATGACTATAGTTATGTTCAGGGAGCTTATATTTCAAAATCTAAAATCATAGTTGAAAATTATACATATTCCTGGCAGCGATCCTCAGGCGGCATGACAACTGGTGCTAATCCTTCATTCACCTTGTCAGAAACCACTCGAGTCGATATTAAAGTCAATGTGTTGCCCAACAATACCATCTCAGTTTGTAGTAGCCTAAATCAACAGGAATTCTCGCTAAATTTACCCATGGGCACCTATACAGGAGAAATGCTTTTTGGTGACAATGCATTTTACCCATGTAATCAAAATTTCAATACCGTAGGCTTTAATATAGGTCTTTCTGTAAAGGTCTTTCGTAAACAGGGGATAAACGTTGGAGATTACGGCGGTGTTCGGGTGTCAAACATTACTGATTATGACGCTTCCGGAACTTCGATTTCCAGTAGGTCTTATAATTATAAGGCTGTTAACGACCCAGCAGTTTCAAGTGGATTTATATCAAGTGAACCTGTCTATAATCTTGACTTATCTTATATTGTTGGGACGAGTAGGATATATTCCTCACAGCCCTTTAACCCAACGGCAATGGGTACGCACTATTACAAGGATGTTAAAGAGACGAATGAACAATTCATTACACAATATTCATACACCTCACATTTAGACCAAATTGACAATAAAGGTGAGTATTCTTTTACTTCCCACAAAGCTGTGAGTGGCTATTTTGTTGTTCAGCTCTCTTCGTTTTTAGAGCTTGGTAATTTCAAGAGCTATGATTTTATGCGGTCTTTAATAAAAAGAATCACCGTGACCGATTTGGCAGGAACGCTAAAAGAAGACAGGGGTTTTGGTTATATAAACACAGACCGTATAGTAGCTCCGGCTTTACATCATGAATATTTACTGTCATATGAGACCCCACTTCCTCTGAGTGGTCAGATGGATAGTTGGAGACTGTATTACGATAAGGCACTTTATGTAGTTGGGGGATGGCCAAGGAAAGTGAGTGAAACTATTGTTACGTATGGTTCCAACGGAGCAAATCCTGTAACAACACAAAAAACATTTTCGTACGGGTCAAACCACTTGCAATTGAGTCAGCAAACGATTACCAAAAGTGATGGCACGATCGAGGAAACTAATTTTAAATATCCTTTGGATTACCTGTCTGGTGGTAATACTGATTTACAGTCGATGATTACTGCCAATATGGTTACCTACCCGGTCGAGCAAACAACCTATTCAGTTACCTCCCCAACGAATAAGAAGATAACAGATGCGACAGTAACTACCTATAAGTCGTTCACTGGTAATTCTAATAAACCAACCTTGATTTTACCTTATAAGCATTTCAAATTTAATGGCTTTAACGGGTCAATATCTTCGTTTGCTTCTTATAGCGGGGCTTCGAATGAAACGGCATCTACTTCGTACCGAGAAACACTGAAATACACAAACTATGATACTCAAGGCAATCCGCTAAGTTTAATTATCAATGGAGCTGACAACATATCGTATTTATGGGCCTATAAAGGCCAATATCCCGTCGCGGAAATTAAAAACGCAGATAATGCGCAAGTCTTAACTGCTTTAGGCGGTACTTCGTTTGGAAGTATGGCAGCAATGACAGACTCTCCGACTATTAAAACCAAACTGGATGCTGTGCGCACGGCTTTGCCGTCGGCGTTTGTCACTTCTTACACCTATATCCCTTTGGTTGGGGTATCTATAGTCACGGATCCTGCAGGGAAATCTTTGTACTATGATTATGATGGTTTGGAAAGACTTGCCAACATCCGTAATAGTGCTGGTGGGGCTATCCGAAACAGTTATTGCTACAACTACGCAGGACAAATGGTTAGCTGTGGAAGTATAGTTGCCACTGGTACCGTAACTCCCCCAACCGTTTCACTACTGGCAGACGGAGTTGCATGTAATTACGATGTTACAGCGGTTATTTCGAATGCTACCCCAAAAATGGGAGGTGCACTTACACTTACTGCAAACTGTGGAACTCCGGATTGTTCAGGTGTCACCTTTACTTCGAGTGGCAATGGGCTTCTCGCTGGTACGGGATCCCCTCGATCCTTTAATGCACCGGGTGTAACAGGCACTTTTAGATATATAATTACCAGCACAAAGCCTGGTTGTACCACTCAAAAGGATACCGTTGCTATTAATGTTATTGAAGGGGGGACTTTGGTTTTGGCGAATGGATGCTACACGATTGGGACGTATGCAAGTTTGATTCAGCCAGTAACAAATACTGTGAATGCCTATGTAAAGGCATTTGACCCTTCCAGTTCAAACGATCAAATATGGAAGGTGGAAAGCACCGATACAGAAAAATACAAAATAACCTCCGTAACATCCGGCCTGGTCTTAAATCCGGAAGGTAACCTAGCGGGTGGATTAGTAAAAAATCAACTTAAAACCTGGGTTAACGCTGACTATCAGAAATGGTATATTTCTTCTTGGACAGGAGCAGGTGGTGGTTATCAAGTCGCCAATAAATCTAATCCAACAATACCTTTACAGAACGCTGGTGGTGTGGGAACAGGTACTTTTATCGACTTTAATGCGACCTTAGGAGGTGGGCACCAACGGTATACGTTTACCTCTGTAACCTGTCCAACTGCCCGGATGTCAGCGGAAGCCAAGCAACCGGTTATTGCGCAGGAGGAAATTAGTATGGTGATATTCCCTAACCCAGTAAAAGAATTCTTGCAGATTCAGGTAACAGGAGAGAATGCCGTAACCAATGTCGAGATTCTTAACGGAACAGGTGCAGCAGTAATGACAGCTACCCAAGTTCCTGCTGATGGGTTAGATATACATGAGCTTTCAGGTGGAGTATACCTGGTTAAGATCATGTTCGCGGATGGAAGTGGTAAAACATACAAAATTGTTAAAGAATAGACCTCAAACCTGACATCTCATGAAAAAATATCTAATATTCCTCCTACTATTTTGGGCCAAAAGTGTTTGGGGGCAAACCGGAGAAAAGAATTATATATTGACGCGCAATTACAAGCAGACGGGCTCCGCAGTCAACGACGTCAGTAAAGTCAACATACAGGTTCAATATTTGGATGGGCTGGGCAGACCCTGGCAAACGGTGGCGGTAGGTCAAAGTACCACAGGTAAAGATATCATAGTACCCATTGAGTATGACGCGCTTGGGAGGCAGGCAAAGAATTTTCTGCCATTCCAGTCAAGTGTAGCAACTGGCATTTTTACGGACAACGCTACATCACTTCAAAGTTCATTTTATCAGAGTACCACCCCGGGTTTGGAAACAACAGATTCTAGAGGTTTTTCGGAAACTGTCTTTGACCCATCTCCTTTTGAGAGACCTAACTCCGTACGTGCTGCCGGTACACTAAGTGCGACGGCAACAATTACCTATGGCACCAATACGGCCAGCGAGGTCAAAAAGTATGGTTATACGCCTAACTCGACCATTACTTCTACAATTGTGCAGAACGGGTATTATGCAGCGGGTACACTTTATAAAACGGTTACTACCGATGAGAATCAGAAGCTAATGACCGAGTATAAGGATATGAGCGGAAGAGTAATTTTAAGGAATGCTGGAAGCGATATCCCTACTTATTATGTTTATGACGACTACGGACAGCTTCGCGGGGTTTTGCAACCACAATATCAGGATGCCAACTCGGTTAGCTATGCATTTTTTTACTCTTATGATCAGCGGGGCAGGGTTATAACTAAAAAAGTACCATCGGCCGATCCGGTAAACATGGTATATGACAACTATGACCGATTAGTGATGACACAGGATGCGGTTCAAATGGGTGCTGGTAAATGGTCGTTCATAAAATATGATGCGCTCGGCCGCGTAGCTTATACGGGCGAGTTTTCGTCTACTGCTAATCGAGCTGCGCATCAGGCGTTATTTGACGCAAGCACCGCGCATCATGAAAGCACTTCAGGTAGTGGTATCGGATATACGCTGTCAACAACGCTTCCATCAGTAGCGGAAACTGACGTGAGGACTGTTAATTATTATGACAATTACAGCTTTCCTTCCGCACGCGCCTACACAAACCAGCTGGGTGTAACAACTACTTCCTTGGTGAAAGGTCAACAGACCGGAAGCAGGACGCGTATGCTCAACGCTGGTGCCCAATGGCTTGTCAGTACCACTTACTATGATACGGAATATCGACCTGTTCAGCTCATTCGGGACCTGTTCGATTTGGGAACGATCACTACTGAACGTGTATCAACAAAATACAAATATGACCTGGCACCAGTTGTTGATGTGGAGTGGACAGAACATTTAAACTCACCTACCGCAACCATAGCGACTAACCGAGTTGTTAAAACTTTCACCTATGATCATGCTGACCGGCTTTTGAGCGTAAAAGAGAACATAAGTGTTGGGTCCGTATCCAAAGAAGTAACTACGCTTGCTCAACGTTACAATGTTCTGGGTCAATTGCAAAGTAAGTGGTTCCAATCTGCTAATGGGCAAGAATTCAGGAGAAAAACAAATTATACCAATAACATTCGGGGATGGCAAACGGACGCCAAAACAGTTTATAAGCAAACTGCGGCAACTGAACTACCGTTTTATACGATAAAACTCTCTTATGTCAATGGGAGTAATTACACCAATGGGAACATTAGCAAGATGGAGTGGGGAGGCAAAGATGACGCAGGATTCACCGCAGGTTTGTCTTACACTTATGATGGGATTAATCGGCTGAAATCTGCTGTTAAACCTGCAGGGGCATCTTATACGTACAACGAAAGCGAAACCGGTATAAATTATTTTAGGAATGGAAATATACAGAATTTAGTAAGGGCTGGGGCGGCAGTGGATAACTTAACTTATACATATGCAGGCAACCGGCTTTCGAGCATCAGTGATGCTTCTGGTAATAACACGGGTGTGAAGAACGGAAGCAGCAGTTTTACTTATGATAACAACGGTAATATGCTCAACGATGGGAACCGTGGAGCGATTCTGACCTACAATATGCTAAACCTGCCAAACACAGTGACGATAGCGAGCAAGATCTTTACCTACGACTACGATGCAGCTGGTAGCAAGCATAAGTACGCAGGCGATACTGTTAACGTTAAATATGCCGGCGTTTTTGAGTATGATGCAAACAATGTTGTAAAAAGGATCTCTTCCTCGGAAGGGCAAGCGTTGTTCAGAAGTGGAGCGATTAACTTTAATTACTATGTTAAAGATCATTTAGGCAACGCGAGAGTGGTTTTTAACGAGGCAGGTGCTATATTGCAGAAGACGGATTACTATCCCTTTGGACTTGAAATCGATCGGAATAATCCGGCTGTAAGTCAGGCGGCAAGGAATAACACAAACAGGTACAACTTCCTGGGGAAAGAAACCCAGGCAGGAATTGGGTATATTGATTTGCAGGCAAGGTTCTATGATCCGGCGGTTGGTAGGTTTCTGGCGGTTGACCCGGTTACAGAGGGTCAGGATGCTTTTTCGCCGTATCACTATTCGTTTAATAATCCGATACGGTTCTCCGATCCTGATGGAAGATGGCCAGGTGAAGGACTTTGGAAGTCATTTAAAAAATGGTATAACACGCCATTGACAAAGGGTCAGCAAGAAATCAGCAGGGCTGCAAGTATTAGTGGTGCTCCGTCCAAGACTGAAGGTGAGGTACTTAAAAATTCACTGACCTTAGGTCTCTCACATGCCGTAGCAGGTTGGCAACCGGGTAGTTTTAGGCGTCCAGCTAATATGTATAAACAGGGGGCGAGCGGGCCGAATACATCGGGAAAGACTTCAAGCTCTGTACCTGAAACTGCTCCCGCACCTTCAAATGTTGTTCAAGGCGAGGGAACATTTATTGTTTCAGAGCGTGGGACAGCTGCTTCAACGAGCCAAGAAAGAATGAAATCAGCATTTGAAAATGCTGGCTTGCCAAGTCAACCAACAGAAAGTGCTGGCACCCAGTATACATTACCAAATGGAAGTACGGTGCGAACCATGGAACCATCGGGCCAGGCACCCAAAAGGGCTTCGTTTGAAAATAAAAATGGGCAGCCAGTTGATATGGATGGAAGAACAGTCAACCCTCCCCAAGGCCTGACACCACAGGAGAGAAAGGAATATATAAGAGATAGAACTCATATTAAGCAAGAATAACTATGGTCGCAAGGTTAGTAACATTATTTAATAAACATCATGATTTGGGAGCAATAGCTAACGCCGAATGGGATGATTATAATTTGAGTATTTATGGTGAAAACTGGTCACTAAATTCTACTTCTGCATGGCGAATTGTATCTGATAAAGGTTTCTTCGGAATTAATGACAGTGAATCAAAAACGGAATTAGAACTTTTGAAGGGAACAAAAATTATTGCCGTAGAACCCTTGGGAGAACTCGATATTGATTTCTCCCTGTTATTGGACAATAATAGGAAAGTTCAGATTTTTTGTACTACTTATTTTGAACCTTGGATTTTCAGATTTAAAAATGATATTACGTTAGTCGCATTCGTGTAGCCCTCGTTGTCGCTTGGATGTTGGCTCTACCGAGTGAGAAATTTCGAGAAGGGCATCCGGCGAGTGGTTGGAATGTGCCAGTTATTCTTCTTGGTTTATCTCAGCGTCGACTCTACCCGTAAAGTGCGAAAGCGCTTCAAAAAGGGCATTGAGTTGTAAAAAGGAATAAGGGATGGAAATAAAAAGCCCTCAAAGCAAGTCCTGATGGGATGAGCTTTGAGGGCTTTTGGTGTGTAAGCGGGCTGCTTTACATAGCGTATGGCTGTTTGTTTCTAAAATCCCTGATAAAAGCATCAAGCAGGGCAAAGACGACTTTCTTTTCATCTTCCGGAAGTTGTTCAATGGCTTGCAGCCGTTGAATATTTTTTTTGTCCAGGGAAGCACTTAGCCCTTCACCTAACAGGTAATCCAGGGTTACACCCAAAGCGTCTGCGATACGCTTTGCAAACTCGGTAAAGGGTGTTCCTCGATTCTTATTACCGTTAAATCAATTTATTAAATAAGATTATCGTTGGTTTGACAGTTTTAAGTATTGTAGATATATTACCATACTTAAATAGAAGTAGTTGCGCACATCGAGGATTTTCCTAGTATTTATTTCACTCTCAATGTTCTAGTCTATGTTACCTAACTCACCGGGAATTTTACTTAATAGACATTGTTTTAACTCCTCAATTAATTTTTTCTTCGTAGACAATGTTAAAAATTCTCCATGACGAGTCTTCCGCGAATTAGTTGTTGGTGTTGGATTCCTTTCGATGTATCCAGGCAGGAAGAATGCCCGGGCATAATGATGATATATTGATCTGCACCTTACTTAGACCACAACGCCTTCACTTAGCGGATAGGAAGAATATGCCTAATATTTTTCTGCTCTCATTCTCTGACCGTTTTTGGAAGGGTCAGAATACACATCTATCGTAATGAAATGTGTTTCTGTCGCCCTTTCTTTTGATTCATTTTTTGCTGCTTTTTTCATATAAGCTAACTAATTCAATAATGCGTCCAGGCTAGCCAATAAATTTATTGATTTCAGAAATGAGACTGAAAGTATTTTGGTGAAAATACGGGCGCAGAACCCGTGTAAAGTCTTCGCGTAATCTCGTTTGAACAATCCTTTACAAACAATTTTTCACATTCTATAACTCAAACTTTTACCTATGGAAATTAAATGTCTTTATCTCAGTGGTATCGTTCTTGCAATTTCGGTTGCCAGCTCCCCGCCGCCGCACAAAACCAACACGTTTTCATTAGTCCCAATACTGGAAAAGACAAAAAGCGGTACTAAAATTCAAGATGACGCAAAATCATCAACTTTAGTCTCCTTTGTTTCACCCATTATATTTTAGAACAAATCAATCAGAACAAGTCGATTACATTTCTGAACTAAAGACGGGGCTCTGGAGGCCCAAAGATCAAGTCTCAAAAGAGGCCGTTAGTTTATTGGGCTTGAATAATGAACTTAAAATGATTGCGGTTGGGGGTGGATTAACCGCCGGAGCGTGTAATGGCGGATTATATCGTGAGGCTCAGCTCGCTGCTTATCCAAATCTGGTAGCCGCTCAACTTGGCATTGCCGATTTTTCCACGCCAGTTTTTGGACCCGAAGAAGCAAATGGTACAGGGTTTCTGATTTTAACAAAGGATGAAAATGAATTTCCAAACTATCAGCAGGTTACTAATAATACAGCGCGCTTCGATAGTCAGATTTCAGAAGAACCCCCTATTTTTAATTCCACTTTTAATAGTACTCAAAATATATCCGCTCCAGGTTTGAGTTCTGACGGCCTTTCTGGTACTTGGGCTCCCTGGATGAAAGGCGCCGTTGTAAACGGCTCTACCGGGTTGTCTTGGGCTAACTACATGCCATTCTTATGGAGATTTTCTCCTAAATCATTCTACGAGCAATCAACCCTCTCAAACTACATTCAGAATCAGGTCGATTTCAATTTTTTTATTCTTGAAGACATTCATGAACGTTTTTTGAATGTACTTAAAGTCAGAGAACAAATTGGGCTGTCGGATCTTATAGGTGATCTAACAACTGGTACAGATGCTGAATTGAGAACTATTAAACTTTTGACAAAAGGCGGCAAAAAGGGTGTGTTATTTACGATTCCAAATTTCTATAGCCTTGCTGCTTATAATTGGTATACTCCAGAATTTCTCAAAGAGCACAGTTCTGAAATCAAAATCAGCGTCAAACATCCTTCTGGTCACGTTGAGACTATAAATACGGACGAACCCTATTGGTTACTTCCCACGCCTTCTATTGATTCTTCATATAGAAACTTAGTCAGTGGATCGATGTTCGAAAAAACCTTCAAAGGCAGGGACGTTCTTACCAGGCAAGAATTTTTAGAATACAATATAGCAGTGAAAACTTACAATGAGAAAATAAAGAAATGGGCCGAAGAATTTAATCTGGCAGTGGTGGATATTGAGAGAATCTATGGCCAAATTCATGAAGGAACATACAACGTTGACGAACGGATTAAGATAGATGGCGGCCCACGGGGAAATTTCTTTTCTTCTGACGGGATTTATCCAACTGCATTGGGGCAGGCACTCATAGCTAATGAGGTACTGAGGGCTCTCAACCAAAAATATAAAGTTAATGCCCCCCTGATTGACATAACCTATTATGCCAAAACTATAAATCTAAAAATCTAATAGCTTAACACATGAAAAAATTTATATTTTTAAGCCTACTATGTGGCTTTGGCGTAATAAGTTGGACCATTTGCTTGGCACAAGGTGGGTCACAATTGGATTTGACATGGCCAGCTCAAAACTCTGTTACACAGCGAAATGGGAGTAATACGGCTTCTGTTGCTATTGCCGGACAATTACGGATGGTAGGCGGCGGAGCATTACCAAGTCAACTGACGTACCATGTATCTTCTGTGCCTGCAACTGGTGGAATCGGCCCGGTAGTGGCTACTGGCAATTTGACGCTGGGTACGGTTGGGGAATTCTATCAATTAGCAACCCTTTCGAAGGGGTGGTACTACATAGATATAGAAGGACTGTTTCCTGGCTCCAGTACCCCCGTACCTTTATGGGGTAGCAAATTTGGAGTGGGAGACGTATTTGTAATAGCAGGACAATCCAATGGAAAAGGATATGGCTTAACTACTTGGGATTTGCCCGAGACATCCTCTGTACCTGAATGGGTCGTGGCTATAAATGAAGGGAACGAGTGCATTATGGGCTATCCATCAAGCTCTTACCTCAACTTTAGTAAAATAAATCTATACAATCGCATATCCCCAACCGGTGAAAACAGCTGGTGCTATGCGGTCTTGGGTAAACTTATCTCTGATGCAAACGGTGGAATGCCAGTTGCTTTTTTCAATACAGCTTATGGGGGTAGTGGGATTAAAAACTGGTACCAATCCAGCACAGGAGGAGCTACAAATGACTTGTATTCTGGGCAGCAATATTGCTCGAACTTTACGGCAATTAGCCCTACTCCGAGCTATTTTGTTGGTCAACCTTTTACAACTTTAAAAAATACTTTAAACTTTTACGCCTCAATGTTTGGAGTGAGGGCAGTACTTTGGCATCAGGGAGACACAGAAACCTCCAAATCGACTGTAGATGGAGCTATTAAAGATGCTGCCACTTACCAGTCCTACTTGAACACCGTTATTGCCCAATCTCGCTCAGTTTTTAATAGTAGCTTGTCCTGGATGATCCCCAAAGTCTCTTATGATCACGGTAGTACTACTTCAACAGTCTTAACAGGTCAGGGGAATGTGGCTGCTGGTACTAATAATTTTCTGGGGCCAAATACAGACCTGTGGACAGCAGCATACAGAGACCCTGGAGATAATACTCATTTCAAGGAAAGTAGCTCAACCGGACTTACTGTACTTGCTACCGATTGGAAGACAAAGATTGACGCTTCGTCTACAACAGCATTTTCGAGAATCACGGCAAACGCCCCTCCCCAAATTACAGTGAGCAAAAGCGGCAGTAACAGGACGCTTGTTGCTACCTCAGGAGGTAGTGAATACCGGTGGGGGCTTGATATCAATACGGCAACTAGTACCGGAACCACAAATTCTATAACATTCTCCAGTCCGTCAAACATGGTATTACGTTGCTTCAAGAAGGTTGGAAATAACTGGACGGCTTCGGCAAGGATTACCATAGGGCCAAGCACCTACTGCACCTCGTGTCGGGAAAACTCAGAGGAATTGGCCCAAACAGAAGAAGAACTGATGGGTATTGGATTCCTGCTTTACCCCAATCCTGTCGGCCATGAACTGACGATAGAATTTGATGTACCTCAAGGAGATAATGTTAAGCTTGAGCTTATCGACGAACAAGGTCGAACTCTAAAAACAATAGCCGAAGGTCCACATGCCAAAGGTCACTTTAGATATCCGATGATCAGGTTTAATTCTCCGTCTACAAAAATTGCTTTTTGCAGAATTACAATCGGTCAAAAAGCATACACAAAGAAAATGATAATCAGTGACGGAAAATTTTGACGGTTTGTAGTAATTTTTTTAACGACCATGCTATCCCGTAAATCAGGTAGGATGGTCGCTAAAATATAAATATATAGCCTCGTGGTTAAATTACCATTAATACTTTGTTTCTATCTTTAAGTATATAACTTCATTAAGCCATGAATTCAAAATATATCTTTATCAACATAGTTTTGGGGTTAAGCATAGTGGCTTTCACTTCTGGATGTAAGAATAGAGAGGAGATTGTGGATCCTAAAGAGGAGATTTCCGATTCAGTGGTTGTGGTAATCCCGGACACGGTAGAAATTGAAGTGCCATCTGGTAAAACGATCATCGACGTAAGAACGTTAAGGATTACTTCAAAGTTTTATGATTTGATTTCTGGAACTACAACCTACAACTCTCCCCTCACGATCTCTAATTGGTTCACAACTGATATAACAATCCCCAATTACGGCAGATTATTAAAAAACGGGGAAGAAATTCAAATGCTCGCCATCGGGGGTGGGTTAACAGCCGGTGCCCAAAACGGTGGACTATATCGCGACGGTCAACTGACTGCATATCCAAACCTTGTGGCAAAGCAGCTGGGCATGGCAGGTTTTAACACGCCCGCATTCGAGCCAGAATACATGAACGGCACTGGGTTTGATATAAAGGAAAATGATTTGTCCCTAAAAAGAGTAACCAACAATTTGGGGACACTAAAAGAGGAAATAAATGGATATCCACCTGTCTTCAGCCCGTACAATGGGAAAGTGCATAATTTCTCCACTCCCTGGTTGAGTACCCTTGATATTTTCGATAATACCTGGGATCCTTTCATGATTGGAAAGGTAGAAACTTACAACGGAGTTTCCTGGCACAACTTTCTTCCTTACATCGCGCGTATGATCCCTCTTGAACATTTTAGCGGATCCACCTTATGGGAATATATCTGGGATAATCAACCCTATAATTTTTTCATCCTGGAAGATGTCAGCGAGGTATTTTTATATGCTATTAGGACAAGTGAAAGAAGGGAGATAGGTCTCAGCAGTTTGATTGGTGATATTCAAACAGGGCAGAACTATCCGTTTAAGGCGATGAGGGCGCTGAGTCAAAAGGGGCAAAAGGGAGTGGTTTTTACGGTGCCTTATTTTAAGGATATGGGGGTGGCCAGTATGGAGTTTCCGCTGCCTCTGCTCAACGAGAGGGAAAGGGCAGAATACGAGATTGCAGTGACAATAACCAATAAACATATGAAGGAATGGGCGGCTCACTTTGACCTTGCCATTGTGGATCTGAATTCGTTATATGCACAAATTAACCAGGGGACATACAAAACAGAGCAAGATATCACTATAAGCGGTGGGAAAAATGGCAACTTCTTCTCCTCAGATGGTCTTTACCCTACTATTTTGGGACAGGCTGTAATTGCTAATGAAGTTTGTAAAGCTATAAATCATCAATATCAATCGGATGTTCCTTTAGTTGATATCAAAGCGTACTGTTCTACTATTGGGTATCCGATCAATCAATAATCCGGCGGCCGGTCTGAAGTACGCCGCCGAGTCGGCGAGATTAAGAAAGCGAACAAAGATTGGATTATTAAATCAGTGGATGTAGGGTTTATTTCCGAGGCTACTCTATCTAAACTTTCAACTAAAATACCTTTAAGGGCATACGCCGGAACGAAGGATTGCCATTTTCAGGAGATATATCAGATGCCAGACTGGGCATCGTCCCGAAACCTTTCATATCAGAGAGGCGGAAAATGGTCCCGAGCAAGTTTTAGCTGCTCCGCTGGCAGGAAAGTATGAATAAATCGGCTATTCAGCGCCCCTAATATATGAGCAGGTATTAGTGAATATAATATTTTGCTTATAGAATATTATTTAAAGTTGTTTAGTTGGTTCTAGCATCTTCCTAGTTTTGGTACGATATGGGGAAAACTGATTTGATATCAATATCCATTTGGTAGAAATTCAAAAGTCGGCAACCTTCTTTTTTTATTTGAAAATTTGTAACTTTAACCAAAGATTAGCAGCAAAATCAAAATCTGGTGAGCATTTGGTGAGCACAGATTTTGAAAGCATTTAAAGTATTGATAGTGAGCGTTTTGCGAGATGAATTCATTTCCCGTCCAGACCGCCAGATAATGAATCAA
The DNA here is from genome assembly GCF_056895215.1 of Dyadobacter sp. HNCC25DJ184. Classification (NCBI taxonomy): domain Bacteria; kingdom Pseudomonadati; phylum Bacteroidota; class Cytophagia; order Cytophagales; family Spirosomataceae; genus Dyadobacter; species Dyadobacter sp. HNCC25DJ184. The sequence goes on from NZ_JBXHAQ010000026.1 coordinate 38,281, forward strand.
AATTAGTTAAAAGCTTGCAAATCATAGGTTTGCAAGCTTTTTTGTTTTCCTCCCCCCAGTCAAATCATTCAAATTCTCTCAATCCTTAGGGGATAAATTCGGTTACTCGAAAGGGTTACCCGGTCTGGGTAACCGAATTTGCCATAAGGATCTATTAATCAGCAGGTTGTTCGGTAAATGAACATCTTGACTGAAGCCAGATTGAAAAGTAGATTTGATAACCAAAAATAAGATTGAGTGTATGGAAACGAGACTAAGTATTCTGTTTTATGGCAAGAGGGCAAAGATTACCAAGGAAGGTTTGATGCCGATTTATTTACGTGTTACGATTGGAGGGGAAAGGTTTGAAACAAGTACGCACCGGTATGTTCAGCCAGAAAAGTGGTCTGTGGCGGCCAGCCGTGTGAAAGGTAATTCATCTGATGCGAGAACGATAAACACTTACCTGGACAGCCTGCTTGGAAAAGTGTATACTTATCAGCAGGCGCTAATCAGTGAAAGCAAGGGAATCAATATTAAAAACTTCGCTGCCAAATGGTCTGGAGAGAAACAAAAGCCTGTTATGCTCTTAGAGATATTTGACTTGCATAATCAGCAATTAAAGGAATTGTTGGGAAAGGGATATGCTCCTGCGACTCTGACCAAATACAAAACAACCCGGCAGTACACTGAACAGTTTATTCAATGGAAGTATAAAGAGAAGGATATAAGCCTAATATCCCTTGATTATGAGTTTATCGCAGAATACGAATTCTGGCTTAAAACTCAGAAGAAATGTGCACATAACACGACGATGAAGTATCTGATCAACTTTAAGAAGGTGGTTTTGATAGGAGTGAAGAAAGGATGGATTCCCAAGGACCCGTTTGCCGGATACAAAATGACCCGTGAAAACGTCAATCGCAGTGCATTGAGCGAGAAGGAATTATCAAGAATTGCCGGGAAGGATTTTGAGAACGTCCGGCTGAATCAGGTTCGTGACATCTTCGTTTTCTGTTGTTACACCGGTCTCGCCTATATTGACGTCAGTAAACTGAGCCCAAAGAACATCATCGACGGTTACGGTGGAGAAAAATGGTTGACCATCAGACGACAAAAAACTGATTCTGAATCGAGGATTCCGTTACTCGCACCAGCGTGCAAAATACTGGATACTTATACGGATCACCCCCAATGCCAGAAAAGCAATACCCTGCTTCCTGTACTTTCGAACCAGAAAATGAATTCTTATCTAAAAGAAATTGGCGATTTGTGCAGGATTGACCAGCCGATCACATTTCATTTGGCTCGTCATACTTTTGCTACAACCGTTACTTTAACCAACGGTGTTCCGATTGAAAGTGTCTCGAAGATGCTAGGCCACAGCAGTATTAAGACGACTCAGATCTATGCTAAGATTGTGGACAAGAAGATTAGTGAGGATATGCAAATTTTAAGATCCAAGCTCTCTTTATCGAGTTGAAGTAACTGGTACTCGAAGTTTTTGATTTCTAAATATGTCTGATCGAGGAACCGGCAGCTTTCAACAACTTCCGGGGAGAATCAAAACACTTAAAAGGAAGTATCATGATGTATTTCGTTACATTCGCTGAATGGACAATGGATCTTCATACAAAGCAAACGAGGTATATCTAATAAGCTTGAAAACGCAGAAGCGGCACAATGAGTTGTTTTCGAACCTGGAGGTTTTTGTGAAAAGTTATCCTGCCTATCGGCTGGAGGAGTTGGAGAAAAACTTCGCCTTCGGAAAAACAGTGTTTGAGGACGAGCAGATTTATATGGAAAAGAAGGCCATCGTCAGTATTCCGAAACCTGGGTTTCCACCGGCTTTTTTCTGGGATTTCGACTACGACAGAATTGACTGAGATTCCAATTCAACGATGGTTATTCAGCGTATTCTAGAGCGGGGCTTGCAGCCGCATTGGGACGAGCTTGTAAGATTTTATGGGACTGACCGAATTGTAGAAGGACTCAATGACAAGATATCCTTACTTGCTGGCTAAATGATCGATCATGCTTCCTCTTTTTTTAACCTGCAAAAAGAGGAAATGCTATGTTACAAACGCAATCAGTCACAGCCGAAACTCTCGCTTTGACCAAAAAATTAATGGCCCATGCCAGATTTTCAGATTTATACTAGTAAATGGAACGGCATTTGCCCTCAGGATTGGACATAGTTCATCGATAGACATTGATTCGTTTAGGAGCGAACCTTTTAATGAACAAGGAATCGCATCTATTCAAGAAAATGACTTCGGGGCAAAGTTTGTCAAGGTTTTACTAATGGTGATTTATGCTGAATTAAAGGTGTCAAGATGGTTCTGATCTTATGTTCTTAACTTTTATTGGTTCTCTTGAAAATGTCAATGGTATCAGACGAGTGTCGCTTACGAATATAAGGGTAATGAAACTGCATGCAATAGTACTGACATCATTGTCTTTGTAGTAGTAGCTGGTTTGCCTTATGTCGAACGTATAGATGCGCAGACTGCGGATAGTCACCCGATACACGAAGACAAACTACCAGTCAATAATCTTTGCGGAGAATTTTGAATCCGGGATGGGCGGATGGGTAAGTACTTTTAGCCTGATACACAAGTCATTTACTCCACGATATTTGACGACAGTCAGAACAGACCCAGTTGTGAGCCCTTTGATCTTCTCCTGTCGGGATGAATAAGAATACTCGAATGCCTCTTTGTACCGATCAACAAGGGAGTTGTCATTGTCACTATAATCGGGAATAATAAATTTTCCGAAAGTTATTTTAGTGAACTATTTTGACAAATACCTATCAAAATTGGGTTTCGTGCAGCTAAAGAATTTGGTGTCTTAAAACGGTCAATTCCGCAGTAAAAGTCAATATTCCTCAATGTTGAGACCATTGGCTTGGTTTAGTAATCTGTTTACCTATTGTGCTCCGAAAGGGGAATTCTTGCAGCTATTCTTGCTTTTTTGGAAACGTCACATCTTTGAAAGTTTAAAATGATTATATTAACACTAGTGTAGCCTTTTGATACATGAATGTAAACCTCTTGTAATATTTATGTCTAACAAATCATATCAATTAGGTGAGCTTATTTCAACTAAATTTCATGAAAGCTCTGGACTTAGAGTAAGATTTACGAATCATTATGCATTTGCCAATACTACTGAGTTTTATGCTATTCCCAAGCCCAAAAAAAAATCTGACGGTAATCAGAAACCCGAATTTTTTAATCATAAGGTTTACAACTTGGTAGATGGAGTTTCGAAAATTGTGAGAGGCAAGGAAACAGACATCATTATTTCCCCATTTCCTCCCAATACATGGGAGAATATATATTCTGTTAAAGTAACACCTTCAAATGAGAGAGACTATGTCGGGTTTATTTCTGATTTTACTAATAAGCTTGTGGCTAAAAAAATTAACATTTTAAGCCTTCAAAGCAACCCTACTTTTTCTGAAGAACCCTATTCCTTTTGGCTTTTATTGGATTTGACAAACTTCGATCATATTACTGACATTGACCGAGAGATTGAAAATTTGCCCGTGCCTTTAGATGAGGAAGATCAATACCACTATGAGAAGAGAATGGTATTGATAAAAGAGAAATTGCATGATGTTCTGAGTGAAATCATCAAAATAACAGAGGTAAGGGGGGTACAACTTTTGTACAATTTTTCCAAAAGAATGAGGTCAGAATATCCAGAATTCTGGGATGGAATACTGGAGAACAAGGAACATATTAAGTTTCGGGTAAAAGATAATAGTGGATTTATTCCTAAATATGTGACAGAATCATTAATTGAGTTAGGAGAAAATTTTTTGCAATATGCCATTGTTTCAAGTCCTCATCAGAAGTCATACTTCATTCTAAGGATATTTGATGGGTCAGACCTAATGTATCTGGATGTTATGAATAAGGACGAAGTAGGTTCGATAAAGAATATATCTAAAGTAATAAAAAAAAATGAAGGTAACATCCTTACTGCTACAGCACAAATCGAGAAAGTAAAAGGGAGGCATTGCCACTATTTTGTTCTGATTCAAAATAATCCGAGGAGATCTGAAAACATGTTGGTGGAATTGAATGAACTTGTCCAGGTATCTGGTATTGTAGTATATAACTGCTCGCCAAGTATTCGGTCAAATCTAGGAACTGGTAGGATCAAGAAAAGCAGGGAAATAACGATAATTCCTGAAAACAGTTTCTTCGCAAGTCTGAATCGGAAAATTATTAATTTTATGGAAAAAAATGATTTGTCGAAAAGCAAGCTTAAAACTGACACATACCTGAATATTATGTGGGCTGGATTAATTTATATTGCGGGAGCATTAACAAGCAGAATCGTAACTTTTGTTGCTGAGTTGTGGTAATTTAAATGACCACCCTCTCGAATTTAAGCAAACTGATTATTGCCAACGGGAAATATTTTTTTAAGTGGATAACTTTTAGATCATGTCACGCTAAACAATGGGCTTTTCTTGTCCTTATTGCTAGCTAAGGCGTTGAGTCAGGTCATCCATTTTGAAGCAAATGCACATTAACTCGATCCATCTTAACTTTCTATAACTTGCTAATCACGCGGATGATACCATTGTCGATTAAATCGATAACAGCTTGGTTAGCCTTAGCGGAATTATGGTTTGTACTCCCCAAGTAAAAACGCAAGGTGGCAGCTCTCATTCGGCATGACAGGGTTCTGAAGGAAACCAATTTGATTGGAAAAAGAAACACTCTCTACAGTTGGAAACACACCGGGGCCGTAAATGCCTATCGCTCCGGTGTGGGAATAAAACAGCTACAAGTGCTTTTAAGGCATAGTACTGTTCAAATGACTGATATTTATTTGAAGTCGTTGGGGCTTCGGACTGATCCGAATTTGGAGAATTATGCTTGGTGATACTTAAAAAAAACGAGTATGGATATTAATGAACAGACGTTGTCAAATGACTCACACATATTGATGCTTGTTAGAAGGTCGCAACGTGAATTTAACAAATGTTTTTATGAGAATGGGAAGATGTATTTAAATACCGCCAAGTTTTTTAGAACAGTTGAAGGACCTGATGGAATGATGGATGAAGAAGAGGGCTGTATCTGGAGAAATGTACTGAATGACGCCACAGTTAGCATCAGGCCAGTTGATAGCACTGAAGAATATGAAACACTAGGAAATGCTTCAACGGTGCGAATGAATCAGTGGAGTCCCCAGTTTTTCAATCTGTTTTGCCTGACCGCGGTTTTTGAACATCAATTCAAGGAGAATTCGGCGGTAACAATTGGTGAAATGTCAGGTTTTGGTCATTCTGTTGTTATTATATATAATCCCAGAGAGTTTATTAGTCGTGTGATCGATAAATTGGTTTTATTAGGATATTATGTGCAATGTAAGTTGGTCGAGTATTATGATGAAGGTCACTTTGGCGAAACTGGGTTGTTTAGAAAATCAAGGCGGTTTATAAATCAGGTAGAGTATCGTATTTGTGTGACCAATTCCGTAGATGAGCACCTTGAATTCGAAATAGGTTCTCTGGCAGATATTGCTGTTTTGCAAGATGTTGGTGACGAATTTGTTTTAGATTATGAAGACGCAAATTTCCCACATATATTAATTGTAAATTAACACAAGCCAAGGGGCCGAAGGCTCCCTAGCTTGAGCTTTTTCTTCGATATTTTCTTTAAAGCCAGCAAGGGAAGCTCCATCTGAATCTAATAGACTTCAATAAACTGTGCTTCCTGCGAGTATGGTCGCGCGATAGGGCCAAGGCCACTCTGAAAGGCCCCAAAAAAAATGTGTCAGTGGTCAGTCAGGTTGATTAGTCGCTGGTAGTCGAAAAGGAAAAAGAAAAAGGGGGCGAAGCCCCCTTACTTCTTAAAAAGGTAGGATCATATCCCAAACAAGATTCATGAGAGTGTTCAGGAACTCTTTCTTTTCCTTGCTCTGGGCGGCTTCCCGCTTCTCGTAGAGATGGATAGCTAGGGCTTCCAATTTGTCTAGGAGTTGTGTTCTTTCTAAAGTATCCATGTTTATCGATGTTAAACCTGCCAGAACCGTTCTAGCATTGGACGACAATCAGGTGTTAGGTCGGATAGATGCAAGAGCGGGAGTAAAAAATACTCTTTTTCATTTTTCTTGAAAAAGGAAGATTTTTTGCTCCCGACGAAGTGAACTCTTGCTTCTTTCCGACCGGGCACTAGATTTGTTCAGTGCTTGAATGGTGATAGTTTGCTCACGGGCGACAAAAAGGTGTTTGAATAGTCGACCAAACCTGGCTGGCCAAGTGCCCGGCGATCATTTTGAGGTCTTGCGGAACTGTCGGGCACCTAGGCAGACGGGATTTCGGGCCTATATCTCCGAAACCACACTTTTCTATTTTTTCTGTACATTTTTCTTGAGTTGATTCTCAACAAATGTTATTATTAGAATCATAAAAATGTTGCTAATAATAACATGAAGAAAAAGTATTCGCTTGCTGCGCATGCGATCCATTCCCGTATTCAGCTCGTTCGCAAGCGGTTGTACTGGCGGTCTTTCTTTGGGTCGGCAGAGATATTGAGTTATAATCAGGATTATTTTTTCAAGGCTGGGAAGGCTGCTTTGATTGATAATGGTTTGTCATCCGGGCCAGAGGATTTTCGTCAGGCTGTGGAGTTGTTGATGGAGTCGGTCAGGCAGGAAGGTGTTGAAGGGTATTTTGTGGTAATAGAAAAGGATTATGTCAAGCGGACGGAAACGGCGGTGATGATTTCAGAAGATGGTAAGGCGGTTGTGCCTTTCGACGGTGTGGCGCGGATGACAAATCCGGAGGCTTCTGCATTGGCTGATAAAATCCGCGCTTTGCATAAGCAAAAGCATATTTTTTTGGAAAAGCGCTGGGCTTTGCCCAGTGACAAGAAATAAGGAATATGTGTACCGGATTCGTGGCGATCAGTAAAATGCCTGAGATCAAGGCGAAAATTGAACTGACAAAGGTTTGATTTGGTAGCAGGTATGGAATTTGTGTTTCTTTCGTAGAAGCAATATCTTTAATTGGTAACTAATTAATAATCAGCCGTATGTGCTATCACGTTTCCAACGAACATGACGCGGATGAAATCCAGCGTGAATTCAAACTTCCGGAAGTCAAGCTGGAAAAATTCAATAAGCGGTTTGATTTCAATGGTTTTGACAAACCTTATCTGCCAGTCATTAGTAAGGAGAATCCGAAGGTGCTTACAGAATACAGGTGGGGGCTGATACCGGAATGGGTGAAGGAAGAAAAGGAATGGAGGGCGAACACGCTGAATGCCAGAAATGACGAATTGTTTTCCAAAACTTCGTATCGGAATTACTGGAAAAACCGTTGCCTCGTAATTTGCACAGGCTTTTTTGAGCCACATTATCCAGTGGTGGGAGGTAAAGATCATGAGTCGTGGTATATCAAACCGAAGCATAAGAAATTCTTCGCACTTGGGGCAATATATTCAGTCTGGAAGGGTATACCCACATTCAGTATAGTGACAACGGACGCAAGTCCGTTGATGGCCGAAGTCCATAACGATGGTAAGCGTCAGCCGTTGGTACTGACCGGGGACGCTGCTTTGTCGTGGCTGGTTCCAGATCTGACGATGCCGGAAATGGAAAGTTTGATGTTGTTTCAGTATCCGGATGAAAATCTGGTGACGTACCGGACGGTCGACGGGATATACAATGCGCGTGCGGATACTAACATTCCGGCTGCAATTCAGCCATATGAGCGTCCGGGCTGGGATGTTGACCAGTTTTTCGGGCTTAAATAGTCAGAGGGAAATTGTTTTTACAATTTCCCTTTTTTTATCTGTCCGGCTGCCTTTCGAAGATATCCTTTTCAGTCGACCAAGGTCGAACTGTCTTTTGCGGGCTGGTTTGTGCGAAAAAAGGTGATTCGGTGCCGACCAACTTCGAGTCGGGGTCGGTAGGTTGGGGTTGCATCGCGCCCAGGCCATTTTGCCCAGAAGGGGGTGCGGGGGAGGGTAAAATGGCCATAAGGGGCGCACAACACGACGCAATGCGCGCCACAACCAATGAACCCCGCAAGAAAATCAGGTGGCGCGCATTGCCGACGGCGGCAGGGCCGTGAAGAGCCGTAGGGCACCGGAATTGCAAGGGGCATGACAGCCATTTTTCATGGCTGGCGTGACTCTTGCCCGGCCTTCACGGACCAACAACGGAGACCCCTAGACCGCGTGCGGCTGGATTGTGCGTGGAAAAGGCGGGCTACTTCCGCAAGGCGGGACAGCATGCCTGGCATGGAAGGCAAATAAACGAATAACCTTAACGAACGACGGTTGTGCGGCAGGAGGTCGGGAGCGTTTGGAAAACATGACTGCCCGATTTTTCATCGGGCTGTCTGTTGTGGGTTTGCAGATATTTCTATTTGCCGGGATGTTTGCTCGCGTGGAAGACACCACCTGTGCTTTTTTCAAGCACTGGTGGTGTGTGCGGTGGGGTTTTTTTTGAGCAAGGCTTTGAATTTTGCAGTTACCAATAGTAGTTTTTGGTCAGGTTTCTTCTTTAATAAAGCTGGTGTGAACTCGACACTAAACTTTCCTTCGATCAATTCATTTTGAGTTGTATAGTATTCTAATTCCAATGTTAAATCAGGTATCTTACTATCTTCACTAGCATTTTTCATTATATATTCTAGCCTTTTTCCTGTTCCATTGAATAAGATTGCTAGAGCATGGAAGTATAAATTAGGAGGTTCTATTTCAACAGAACTGTCTTTGTTCAACACCATTAATAACTGAGGATCTTCTTTTTGGTCAATATATGCAGTATCGTATATAATTTGATTTTCGATTATCTTTTTTACTTCTTCGATATCATATTTCCAAGATGCTTGTATGTTGGTAGCAATAGAGGCTCCTAGATTAGTGATTCTAAATATAGAATTTGTTTTAGAATCCTGTTCTTCGTCACTGTTAAAATATGATAAAGTGGTAGAAGTATATAAATCATTATCATGAATTTCCTTTTGATTTATATTCTCAAAGTAAAATAGAGCGATATGGTGAGGAAACAAATATGGTTTCTTAGAGGCTTGACTATTTTGGTATTGTCGATAAGTGAATAAAAGACTAATAGTTGTTGTTCCGAACGTCAGTGATCCAATATATCGAAGAATTTTTTCATCATTAATAGTTTTGTCAATATCAAGATATTGACATTCATTCCAACAGAATAAGATTGTGATTATTAAAAAGAAAGCTAAGTATATTAATAAAACAGAGTTCTTGGGGAAAAAATATTTCAATTTATCATTGAGATTTTTCATTTGTTTTATGATATTATTTTGTAGTTTTTTTTTATTTAAATTGTTTATTTTTTCTCAAATTGCCGAAAAACTGACGCTGATGCTAAAAGTATTTGTGTCTATTTGCTCAATGGAGGCTAAGAATAAAACTTTGAATTTCTTTGTAATTAATTTTCTCATTTTGTCGTTATATTTGATTTCCAATTCTAACGAAGGAATGCGGGTTAGGTTTTGTAAATTGTTATTGTCAATAATACGGGTGAATATGCTATCAAACATCGATGGTAGGCACTTTATGTATTCGCCGGGGAATTTAATTTTGGCTATGCCATCGCTTCTTAGAATTAGGATACTCGGAGATACCTCATTTCCAAAAATAAAATTAAACGCTTGGTTTGTATCGTTAAGGATTGTGTCAACTGCATTTTGATCGTAATGCCAGCTAGTGGAAAGATTTAAAGCGACGGATGTTCCACAATTAATTATTTCAAATGCGTTGTCGTCGTGCAAGACAGGATTTGAAATTTTTAAAGAAGTGACTATATCTTTATCAAAATTTGGATTTGGTTCGCCATAAGAGCGTGTAACGATTAGCGATGTATTCAATGGGTATATGTCAGGTAGAGTACTAATTGTCGATAATCTATATTGATTATAGGTCAAATTAATACCTGCAACTGTTAATGCAAAGGCTAAAATTCCGAAAAAGTTGTAAACTTTTTCATGATCAATTTTTTTGTTTATATTGATATACTGCAGTTCTCCCCAGAGAAAAGTGACTATTATTATTAAAACAAAACCGCCCAATAATATGGCGGTTATTTTATTGTTTCGCGAGTCCAATAGTTTTTCCATCGTTGATCTTATCTTTTAAACTAAAACTCCACCCCATACCCAAACCTTCCTTTGTAATCGACCGTAGTATCAATACTCACCGGGCGTTTTTCATGCTCGGCTGATACTCTGATCAACAGTTTACCATCTGGAATGTTGGAAAAGTGGATTGTTTCGGATTGTTCGTGGTTGATATCAAAAGGCCGCGTGTAGAACTGGTTACTGTCTGGAAGGGTATAAAAATATATCATCGCATAGTCCGTGTTGGTGATCGTTATTTCGAGGTCACGGTAGGGGCCGATATCGTTGCAGGATGTAAGGCAGGAAAAAATAAAAAGGGCGAGACTTTTTAGCTTGTTCATATGTTCAGGATGTTGATGAATCCGCTGATAATCACTTGAGAATCAGCTTTTTTGTTTGACTTTAAATTCTGGATCTGGATACTTATTTTTTGAGAATTATCTTCTATTTTCGGAAAGTTTGCCAAGTCGGTTTTCAATTTTTGAAGCTCCTTTGTTGCTTTTTCGCGCTCGTAGAGTTCCATTTCCGATATCTCGCGTGTTAGCGATTGAATTGCGTTCTGCAAATGCGCTTTGGAGCTATACAACTCACGTTGTTTTTTTAGCTCGTTGGTAAGTTCTAATTGAAGAAGTCGGCGTTTGCCTTCCGTATTTGAGGTATCGGTTTCCTGCTGATTTTTGATTGTAAAATCTAAAACAGGATCGACTATATATGTCAGTTCTGCGCGTGAAGCTGTTTCCGGCTTGTTTTCCTTCGTGAAGGAAAACGGTTTGCTGGATTGGAGTGTAACGGAAATGATCGGTTTTTGAGCGATCAGTTTTTGAAGACTGTCTGGTGAAATGTTGGAAAAGAATATTTCGCGGGTTGCCATCATTTGTTTGGTACGGGCTGGTATGAGATTGATGATCCGGTCCGTTTTTCCGATGGTCACAAATTGTTGTTTGTCCCATATAATTGCCTCGTTTTCGGACGATTTTACCAATATCCCGGAGCCTGAAAATTCTTTCCCTGTTTCGTTTCGAAACTGATAGGTTACGGAAAGTAACGTTTCGGACTGTACGCTTTCCTGATGCAAATGTTTGAGGTCGGCAAACTGTCGGTTGAAAGTATTCCAGAATCCGTTGGCAAAGAGGTTTTGGCATGTAATGCCCAACAGGATAAAGATTGCGAAGCAGGCTGCTTCGGTTTTCAGATCAGAGCTGCGCAGGCGCATATCCGGGTTGCCGGGAATTACGCATGGATTCTTTTTGAATGGATAAAACAGGGGTACGCCCTGTTTTGTCAGCATATCGAAAAGGAGGTGCGAGAAGTATGCGAATGCAAAAACGAGGGTGAAAGCATATCCGCGCGAAAGTGGACGCAGTTTGTGTTTAGATCGACGAATTGTTTAGTTTCTCCGAAAACTAATTTATCGATTCAAGCATGTATGTTGGCTGCGGGTCTAATCGTCGTTCCTCGTCAACAGTCTAATAACAGCGTTCCGTTCTTGCGGCGATATGCTAACACGATACCCATTCTTGAGTATAATTTGATTTCCATCAATTCGCTCGATTTGAAGCCGGTTAACGATGTAGGATTTGTGAGTTCTAACAAAAGGGGGAGTAGGTAATTTCCTTTCAAACTCTGTCAACGACTGCCGGGTTGTTATATTTTCGTTGTCGTTGTAGATAATTTTAACATAGTTTTTGGCGCCTTCCAAAAAAGCAATACTGTTGTAATCAATTCGAATCATTTTTTTTTCGGATTTTATCCATAATGCATCGTTATTGACGTCCTGACCGACCTGCTCGTTGATTGGGATTAAATTTTGAGATTCGGTCTCATTGTCAATATCGCTTACAGAATCTGTGTGTGTTTGATGATCCTCCCATGCCTTGGTTACTGCCTTGCTGAATGCCTCGAAATTCACAGGTTTTGAAAGAAAATAGGTTACCCTGTAATGGTAACTTTCCACCGCGAAAGATACGTGTGCAGAAATGAGGATGATACTTGTTTTAGGCAGTTCCAGGATGTCAATCAGTTGAAGTCCTGTTAAATTCGGCATCGCGACATCTAAAAATATGATATCCGGTTGAAGAATTGGAAGAGTTGATATCGCGTCAATTGAATTGTATATACTACCACGAAATTGAAGCCAAGGGATTTTATCGATATAGAATTTGAGTATCTGATGCGCTGGAGTCTCGTCGTCAATAATGACGCAGGAGAGTGATGTAGAGCCGTCCATATACGTGAGTGGTTAAATTAATAACTACATCGAAGATCTGTGCGGCATTTCTTTGATGATTCTGACTAATCCAAAAATAAGTATTTATCGGTTACACGCAAAATTTAAGAGTGGATGAATTTTGTATTTTGAGTCACCAGTCGAGATTGACACAATAAATTATAATCGATCTCAATTTTAGATTTGTGGTATCAAACCCTATCACCAAGTAGTGAAACGAGATAACATGGTTTACTAAGATTTGATCCCAAAAGAAGCGTGTTATCCAATCTCTGTGACACTTGATGTTCAAACCAACCATTTTAGCCCAGTTATTTCTGTTGACTAAGGCTGACAACTAGTTTTAAAGATGACAAAAGGGAGCTGCAGAGGATTTTCGACCCAAATAACAAGTCAAAAAGTGCAGCTAAGGTGGTGGCCCGTATGATTTTCAGTCAGGTGAGGCCTGCCAAAAGAGTTCGGCATAACAGCGGCGAGTGGAAATTCGTTACCTGAGATTTCGCCGCTGACTTAACAGCACTTATTCCGCTTCCTTTTGGCTTTAAGGCGGGCCACCCGAGAGGTGCTTTCTTTTTTTCTTGTTTTTTTCTTTGGGTCAAAATTTTGTTTGG
>NZ_JBXHAQ010000027.1:0-35491 GCF_056895215.1 Dyadobacter sp. HNCC25DJ184
AAACCCTGAAGAAATAGACCACCTTTTTTTTAAATTATATTGGAAAGTCAGGGAGTAATAGTCTTTGGAAACACTTTTATTCGAGTCTGGAGCAATCCACGTTTTTTTTATCTCGGGTGCTTTATATGAACCATAACTAAATCCAACATCTAGTTTTTTTGTCTGGCCGGAGCAGAAGAACGGAATAAATATTATAATTAGTGCTTTCATAATAACTGTATAGATTTATGGTAGATTTTTACTTAGTTCTCCAAATCGAACACTTTACTTTAAGAAATATCACTAGAATTTTGTTAAAGTATTTATTTGGATTCGGTGTTGAGCTAGGGTTGCACTGACTTGATGCTTTAAAATCTTTAATCTGCCCCATCAACCGGGATCTGTGACGGGTAAGTTTTTAAACTAAACCCTGCCACTACACCTCTACTTCCTACACCTTTTGCGACTCAGGAAGCCAACACTTCCTCGGTACAGAAATTTGTAGGAGTTGCTCGGGCAGTAGTTAATGAGGGATTGATAGCTATACGTCTTAAGAAAACGTTGGTCACAATCAGCAAAAATACTTCGAAGAATGGAGTGAGGAGCAAAAAAAGTAGTACCATAGCATAAGAGCTGAGGAAATGCAGCATCTTTTGACAGATGGTCAGCTAAAACTTCAACAGAATATTCCATTCCTTACTTATATTTACACCCTGTGAAAATTCCTAATCAATAAATACCCTTAATATTAATTTCTAATGAAAAGTATTTTAGTAAAAGCAGTACCGCTTGCCGTTTTGACCCTTGCCTTTAGCAGTTTTGACTCAGTAAGAACAAATTCTCCGTCTCAAATTACCCATCAATTGGCTGAGGAATCAGCAGTTATCAAGCTTCCGGCCGGGTTTTCTTCTCAGGTACTGGGAACAGGTTTGGGGGCAACCCGCCACCTTGCGATTGGTAAAAACGGGGATATCTATGTAAAGCTTTCCAAGCTGAAGGATGGCAAGGGAATGTATCTTTTGAGAGATACCAATGGGGATGGAAAAATCGACGAACAAAAAATGTTTGCTGAATATCCGGGAACCGGAGTTACGATCAGAAATGGTTACCTGTACAGTTCTTCGAACAGTGGCGTATATAGATATAAGCTCAATGAAAAAGACGAGATTATTGATCTGGAGCATCCGGAAGAATTGGTAAGCGGGCTGGCTGACCACGGGCGTGATAATGCCAAACCTATATCTGTGGATAATAATGCTAATCTATATGTTTCAATCGGTTCATGGAATGACAATTGCCGGGAAGGGAAAACAGGAAAAGGAATGAGTCCGTGCACCTTATTGGACTCTGCGGGCGGTGTGTGGAAGTTCAGTGCAGAAAAGAAAGGGCAAACATTTGGTGAGGGGAAACGCTATGCAACCGGTCTGAAGAATGCAGTTGGTATGGTATGGAACGACAAGCTAAATTCGCTCTTCACAACTGTACACGGTCGTGGCCGTTTTGACGATTTTTACCCGCAATATTACACCCCAAAAATGAGCGCGGAATTGCCTGCTGAAACTTTCTACCAGGTCAAAGAAGGAGATGATGCAGGTTGGCCATATATCTATTACGATCAATTCCAGAACAAGAAAATTCTGGCTCCTGAATATGGTGGCGATGGTAAGAAAACAGCCGGTGAAAAAGTTATAAATCCAACTGTTGCATTTCCTGCACATTTAGGACCAAATGACCTGATGTTTTATACTGGTAGTATGTTTCCTGCGAGATATAAGAACGGTGCATTTGTAGCTTTTCACAATCAAAATACAGAACTCAAAAAAGGATATTTCGTTGCCTTTATTCCTTTCGTGAACGGCAAAGCAGGCAAGTGGGAAGTATTCGCGGATAACTTCGCGGGGGTAAATCTTGCGGCACCCGAAGGTCCTGTACAACATCGTCCGTGCGGTCTTGCCCAAGGCCCGGATGGTGCGCTATATGTGACTGACGATTTGAACGGGACGATTTTTAAGATAAGTTATAAGAAATGAAAATAAGGTTGAGCGTTCAAAATGAACTTCTTATCCTTTAATTCCTTCTAATAGACATTATTGAGCCGGAAGGCCCGTGATTCAAATGGGCTTTCCGGTTATATTTTATTAAACGGGTTCGATAACTGCGAAGAACAGTCCCAAATTGCCTGTTCCGATTATTAGATTTTCAGTACATTTCCTCTAAATCAACGCATTGCAAAATGCAAACTGGATTAACTCTCCCGTGTTTTTTGTGTTGGTTTTCTCCATCATATTTTGTCGGTGGGTGTTGACCGTATGGAAACTGATGCATAGCTTCTCGGCGATGAATTTGCTGCTATATCCTTCCGACATGAGCTTTATTATTTCTTGTTGCCTTTTGCTTAGAATGGGTTTTTCATTTGAAATTTCCTGGATGGTAAATTCGTAATTATCGCCTAAAATATTTGAATGCAAAAACGCGATCTGGCTATCATTTTTCTTCCATTCTGATATGTTTGTGCAGATACCTAGCAGGTGCGTAATATTGCCGTTTAAATCCTGATGCAGAATGGAATTTTGTTCCATGATTCTGGTGCATTTACCGTTTGCACAAATCACGCGATAGTCATAGCTGAATTGATAATTGCGACGATTTTCGACTGGGGTGGCTTCGAGGGTGATCCAGACTTGATGCATTAATTTCCATGTATTGCGATAGTCTTCCGGGTATTTTGTTGACTCATGAAAATTCAAGCCTTTTAAGAGATAAAGTGCCGGGTCATATCCAAACACGCTGAGCGTGTTGGAGCTTATAAAATCGTATTTCTGAGTCCTGACATCCAGGATCCAGGTAACACATGGAGATTGATTCAAGATGAAGAGCAACGCCGGATTATACACTGGCGGCGTCTCTATTTTCTGCTGCTTATTTTGCCACATTTCTATAACAGATTCATGCTCTTTGTTCGCAAAATGGGAGGTTAGATCTTTCATTTTCTATGAGTATTAAGAAGGGTAGGGCATATTAATTTTGCATACGTAATTAAATATACGTTTACAGGTGTTGGGTCATATTCGCTGCGGTCGAGTACGAAATAATGCGTAACCGAAGCGATTATTATTCAATTAGTTGTGGGTTGCGTTTGCTTTTGTTAAGCAGATGGTTGTGTGTCAGGAAGATTTCAGGTAATACCGTCGAACCTCAGAAAATAGAACTAATAACAGATTTGTCGGATAGGAGCAAACGGTTTTCATAATATTGATAGATTTTAGGTTCCAATCGGTTCTTAATCAATCATTTTCAAGGGTTTAACATCTCGCTCAATTTACAAAATGTTGTAGTAACATTTAATTTCAATTTCCGAAATGTTATTAAACGGTAAACAGGTTGTGCCAAGATTGTTACAACTCTGCTGCGATTAAATTTCTATGATAAAATTAGTCTATAGTCGACCGGAGTATCAAGGGCGATATTACCTGATTATTGCGGGAGTTTTCCCGGTTTTAATATTTCATATCTCATTTTATATCTTTTGAATCGCAGTCGTGATTTTCTATAATAGCCTGATCTAATAATTGGAAATACAGGCTTACGTCGACGGCCACTAATCTGGAATGTTCACACACTTAAATCTTTTCGCCTTACACCCCGGTTTTTCCGTTGATCAACCCAAAACTTATGCAAACGAAATTTAAATATGAAAAATAGTTTATTTTTCATGAATATTTAAAGTTTTGGTGTTTGAGTAATCTATTCACGAAGTAGTTAATCTCAACCCCGGTTCAACATAAAAAATGATGAATACTGAGACGAAATGGCAATGGATTTTCTAGCAATCCGCTGTAGTCAATTTTCATAGGATAACTTATACCAACTTTCAGCCTTTTTCGCGACACCCCTGTAATTTCTGACAGAATTCACTGACCAAAGGGTGTGATCTCCTTTAAGTCAGACGACATTCATTTGGAGGTAAAAAAAAAGATTGGAGAAGCTTACGCTTGACATATCCACACACCTGCTTTCCTTCAGTTGTATTTTCCTCTAAAACCAAAATGACCATATGAAAACGAAAAACTTTTACCAGATTGGCTTTCTTGTCGCCTTTGCTTTGGCAATGTTACCAGGAATTGTAGTTGCTCAGGCTGCCGCTGCCCCGTTAAAACCAGAGCTTTTTTATCTGCATGAAGATCCTGTCACGCCAGCGATGGTGGCAGAATATGAGAAGCTTTCGAAGGAATTAGTGGCTCAGTGCCAGAAGTTTAATATTCAGGCTAATTGGCTGACTATTCAGGATGATGACCACCATTATTTTTCGGTGGAGACCATCGAAAAGATGGCAGATTTGGACAAGGATTCATTTTCAGTGTTGAGAGAAAAGATGGGCGCGGAAGCGTTTGGAGCTATATTCGACGCTTTTGATAAATGTTATCCCAGCCATCGCGATTTTCTGATCGCGCGTTCAAGAAATTATTCTTACACTCCCGATGGTGAAAATGATCACCCCACCGACTACCCTTATCGTAAATATCACTATATCTATTATGAGCCGCAAAACAGAGTTCAAATAACTGAGTTGACCAAAAAGATCAAGGAATTGAACGCTAGTAAAGGGGCGAAACTGCATTACAATATTTACATAAGTCGCTTTGGAAACGCCGAAAACTATATCATCGCCGAGGAATTGGCGAAGGATGAGGCCGACTATAAAGAAAAACTTGCATTCGACAACAAGTTGCTGGGCGATGAAATAAATAAGCTGCTAGGGGACGTCAAAAAGCTTTCGAGACGAATGGAAGAGAAGACCGGACATATCCGAACGGATCTTTCTTATTTTGCAACAAAATAACTACTCCATAAAAAACGAAGCCGGTAAAGCTTCCGGCTTCGTTGAAAATCAGTATCTTACCTGAGTAAATTCAACGACACAAAACATGAACAAAACGAAAAACACCCTCCTTATTGTAATGTTGTTCTCCGCTGCCTTGATAGGCTGTGCTGAGAAGTCAGAGGACACGAAAGTGGTGGAAAATAGCCCCGCCGAGGCCAAAGCGGAGGAGGCCAAAACGAGATCTGAAGCCGGTTCTGACGCGCAGCTCGAGGCCAATCTGAAAATGTACCAAACTACCTGGGACGATGTCATCAACAAAGGAAAACTGGACGAGATCAATGAAACTCATTTTGACAAGAATATCACGCTGGTTACTAGTCCGAAGAATATAGTAGGTATTGAGGATTTTAAAGCCTATTACAAGAATTATCTGACCGGTTTTTCGAATGTCAAATTCACAATTTTAGATGCTTTCGGACAAGGCGATAAAATTGTAAAATACTGGAATTTTAAAGGGAAACATACCGGAGAATTTTTTGGAATACCCGCTACCGGTAAAGACGTTGACGTAAACGGCGTGACGTTGGTGAAAATGAAAGATGGCAAAATAGCGCAGGAGCAGGATATTATGGATAATCTTGAGTTCATGCAACAGCTTGGTTTGATCAAAAGATAATATCTGAAAGATTAAGCATATCCATTCTCGTACAATAATTGGTAAAAAAGATTTGGTGGTCACCCATATCGTGGCAAGTGCTCCTGGGTATTGAATGCTTAGGTAGTGCTTGCCAATTGAATTTTATTTCTCGATGTGTTATCGCGATAACAATTTTATCTTTTGTGCACGTTCTCGCGTCCCCGAAAAGTCGATATAAAACCTAGTTCTGAAGGGCTTTTATATCGACTTTCATTTGGTAAATTTGGGCCTCCAACCATTCCTAAATCCAACATCAGAGATTGCCATGCACAAAGCGCTTCTGTCAACCATTATATTTTTAACATATACATCCTGTTTTGCCCAACCAGAGTCAAAACATGATCTGGTGGGCGATAAATTATCGTCGGTTTGGGACGAGGCGATTCCTTTGGGAAATGCTACGGTCGGTTCATTGATCTGGCAAAAAGGGGATAGGCTACGTTTTTCGCTCGATCGGGCCGATATATGGGATATGCGACCAATGGCTGGTCTGCATAGAAAGGAATTTAGCTATCAGTGGGTGCAGGAGCAGGTCGCCAAAAAGGATTACAAACCGGTTCAGCAGTATTTCGATGCGCCATATGACCGCGAGCCGGCACCCTCCAAAATTCCCGCCGGAGCGCTGGAATTTGATATCCGGGATACGGCGAAAGTGAAATCTGTGCGTTTGTCTTTGGGTAAAGCATTGTGTGAAATAGAGTGGTCAAGTGGGTTGAAGCTGAAAACATTTGTGCACGCTACAGAACCTGTTGGCTGGTTTCGGTTTGAAAATGTGAAGTCTGATATTATACCTTCACTCATTTCTCCCAGGTATCAAGGGGTGATTGCGGATGCCGGGGTAGTAAATTCATTGACCGGGGACGACCTGGCGCGATTGGGATATGAGCAGGGAAAGATCGATAGCCAGGATCATCTCATTACCTATAAGCAAAATGGATGGGGCGGTTTTCGATATGAAATTACCGTGCAATGGAAGGCTGCCGGAGCTGGCGTAATCGAGGGAACATGGAGTGTTTCCTCACAGTATCCTGAAAAAGTGGTGAATCAAACGGCTTCGGAATTGACTACGCTGGCTTTAAAAAGAGGCTATAAAAATGACCTGAAAACGCATTCGGAGTGGTGGGCCAAATTTTGGGGTCAGTCCAGTCTTCATGTCCCCGATCCGGTTATCGAAAAACAATGGTATCTGGAACAATACAAGTTTGGCTCAGCAGCTCGCCGAGGCGCTCCTCCTATCTCACTTCAGGCCGTTTGGACGGCAGATAATTGCCGAATCCCGCCTTGGAAAGGCGATTATCATCACGATCTGAACACACAGCTTAGCTATTGGCCAAGTTACAGCGGAAATCATTTGGAGGAAGGGCTGGGTTATTTCGATCATCTTGACCAAAATCTGGAGAACTATAAGCGCTATACGAAGTTGTATTTTGGCGTCGACGGGTTAGCGGTTCCGGGAGTGACGACTTTGGACGGTACGGAAATGGGCGGCTGGATACAGTATTCACTTTCGCCGACCGTTTCTGCCTGGCTGGCTCAGCACTATTACCTGCAATGGAGATATAGTATGGATCGTGAATTTCTCAAGAACCGGGCTTATCCCTGGGTAAAGGAAGTCTGTACTTTTTTGGAAAAAGTTACCGTAAAAGACGAAAAAGGGAAGCGCAAACTGCCGATCAGTTCCAGTCCTGAAATTAATAATAACAGTCTGAATGCCTGGTTTCCTCAAAATACAAACTATGACCTTGCTTTGATGCGATTCGCGTTCGGAGCAGGGGCCGAACTTGCAAAGGAAATGGGTAATATGGAAGATGCAGCGCATTGGAATTCCATATTGTCAGAATTTGACATGTATGCATTGTCTCCAAACAGCGAACTGATGTTCGCGCCGTCGCTTGCCTATGGTGAATCTCACCGTCATTTTTCTCATATGATGGCGATACATCCATTAGGTTTGATTAAATGGGAGGACGGGCCTGAAGCACAATTGATCATCAAAAATACGATCGCGTTGCTGGATAAGGTGGGGCCTGATTATTGGTGTGGCTACTCCTATTCCTGGCTGGCCAACATGAAAGCAAGGGCAAAAGATGGTGAGGGCGCAGCGAAAGATCTCTCAATTTTCGCAAAGGCTTTCTGTCTTCCAAACAGTTTCCACGTGAACGGCGATCAGACTAAATCAGGCCTGTCGAAGTTTACATATCGTCCGTTTACTTTGGAAGGAAACTTTGCGTTTGCAGCCGGATTACAGGAAATGCTGATCCAGAGCTATGCAGGATTCATCGAAATAATGCCTGCCGTTCCTGAAGAATGGAAGGATATCTCCTTCGACCAATTAAGAACGGAAGGGGCATATCTGGTCAGCGCAAGGAAGAAAAACGGACAACTTTCAGAAGTTAAAATTGTATCAGAAAAAGGCGGAGTGACAGCCATAAAACTTCCATTTAAACAATGGAAAACCATTTCCTCAAAAAACATAACCATCAATGCCAAAGGCGAAGATATGATAGAGATCACCTGCGAAGCGGGCGGAGAAGTGGTATTGGGAGTTAAAAGGTGAAAAGGGGTAAAGGTTAACGGGGCGGTTCGGAACGTTGAATATCAGATCTTTCGGCTTGCCCGGCATTTTTCCAAACTGTATTTCTTCAAAAAGTCCGATCAGTTCCGGACGACGTTTTTGCGTCCAAAGTGTAGCGCTATTCACGACCTGTCCGTCGGCGCATCGAAGCAATTCCGGCAGGGTATAGTTTCCTACGGAATCTTCCGCATAATTGACGGGAATACCCGCTACAACCGTCGGCCGATTTGCCGCTGGCTGCGAACTAACGTATAAGCTCAGGAAGGTGAAAAGTAAAAAAGGAGTAAAGTTCTCATTTAGTATGTTCGAGCAGGGATTCTGGGCTCTGTCAACAAAAAGGTCATGGGGGTTTATGGATACTGAAAGGCGGAAATAATATTCCGGAAGACTCATGCAATGAGTATTGCCAAACATATATAAACCGCCTCTGCAAACAATTTTTGTCACCAAGAGTAATATAACTCTACAAAGCTTTAATATTATTTACTATAGGTGACTAAAAATAAAATGCTAAAAAATATTAGAATAATAGTTTTTTTATTATAGAAAACTTATATTTATGGCTACCAAATTATTGCTTAATCTTTTAGATGAAAGGAGTTAATTATGGGAAAAGTCAGAAACATTCTTGCGTCAAAAAAACGAGCTCCGATTTCGATCGACCCCAATCGGACTGTGTTTGAAGCCCTTGAGCTGATGTGCGAAAGAAACGTCGGTGCGCTTTTGGTAATGGATGATCAACAGCAGTTTGTTGGAATTTTTACTGAAAGAGATTATGCACGAAAAGTTGTTCTGAGAGGAAAAGCCTCTAAAAAGACCATGATTCGCGAAATCATGACCTCCAATCCCGTTACGGTATCCTGCGATACTTCCATCGATGACTGTATGTCATTTATGACTGACAAATTTATCCGACACCTGCCCGTTCTCGATGATCAACAAAAATTAGTAGGCATCATCTCCATTGGTGATGTAGTGAAGTATATCATCGAAGATCAAGAATTCATCATAGGAAACCTGAATCACTACATCACAGGAACCTAATTTCTCTCGCACTCACCTTTCAAGTTTTTCAGAATAATACCAATTTAAGAAAAGACAGTTTTAGCTGATCACATTTTCTAATAAAGAGGGTTTTATGAATGAATTAGAGACGCCGGGCTGGCCGTTTTGGCTATATGCTGCATTGGTTTTTGTTTTACTAACACTTATCATTTCGCTTTCATACTTTTTAGGACAACGTCATTCGGGCGGGGCTTCGGGCCAGCCTTACGAATCGGGTATTTTAGAAACCGGATCCGCAAGGTTGAGGTTCTCCGCTCAATTTTATTTGGTGGCGATGATGTTCGTGATTTTTGATATCGAAGTTGTATTTATCGTTTTGTGGGCCCTTGTTTTTAAAGAGCTCGGCTGGCCCGGTTATCTGGGTATTTGTGTTTTTATCGGGCTCCTTTTTGCAGTTCTTATCTACGAATGGAGCATCGGCGCGCTGGACTTCGGCCCAGATGGAAAGAAAATTCTGAAAGCTTATCGGAAACTGCCTGTAACAAAACCCGCTATATGAAATGGTGGCTCAGTAATCCGTCTGAACCTGCAAATGCTGTTAAAGGAACCGGATCCTTTGAGGAGTCGGTCCAGCAGAGTATCATGCTGACTACGGTTCAGGATTTGCTCTCCTGGGGTCGAAAAAACTCCATGTGGCCTTTCCATTTTGGCCTCTCATGTTGTTTTGTTGAAATGGCTACCAGCATTACCAGTAAGTATGACGTAGCGCGTTTCGGTGCCGAGGTGATCAGAGGAACGCCGCGTGAAGCGGATGTGATGGTGATTGCTGGTACTGTTTTTGTAAAAATGGCGCCGATCATTAAACGACTTCATGAACAAATGATGGAACCCAAATGGGTGATTTCGATGGGCTCCTGTTCCAATTCCGGCGGAATGTACGATATATATAGTGTGGTGCAGGGGGTTGATAAATTTTTGCCTGTGGACGTGTATGTTCCGGGCTGCCCGCCTCGCCCCGATGCGTTTATGCAGGGACTCATGCTCCTCGCAGATTCGGTAGGAAAAGAACAACGTCCTCTGAGCTGGGCTATTGGACCTCAGGGGGTTATCAAACCTGAACAACTTGTGATGAAAGACATTAAAAGAGAGGAAAGGAAACAAAATATTCAGGTCCGTACTCCTGATAACATCTGAAATATAAGCTGAGATATGTTAGAAATGTGCGATTGACAAGCTAAAAACTCAACAGCATGAACGACCAATCTGGCCTGCTAGATGAACTGACGTCCGTTTTTGGAGCATCCGCGCTGTCTCAACAACCAACTATTGATGAGGTGGTAACGGTATGGGTCAAAAAGGACAATGTCGTCGAAATATTGCGTCACCTCAAAGGCAAAATCAGCAGTCCGTTCAATTTTCTGTATGACCTTTCCGCGCTTGACGAACGAAATCGCAACCGTCCAAAAATCAACAATACCTCGGCGAACTTGAACGGCTCGTCCACTCCCGATTTTACCATTGTGTATCATTTGCTGTCCTTCGAGCGAAATATTTTCATTCGTATCAAGGTAGCGTTACATGGTGAATATCCGTCGATGCCATCTGTTTCGTCGATATGGCAGAATGCCAATTGGTATGAAAGAGAAGTATTCGACATGTTCGGAATACGGTTTGAAGGCCATCCGAACCTTCGACGTATATTAATGCCGTTAACTTGGGAAGGGCATCCTTTAAGAAAAGAACATCCGGCACGCGCCACGGAGATGGGACCTTTTCGTTTATGGGATGAAAAGCAGGCAAAAGAGCAGGAAGCTTTGCAATTTAACCCGGAAGATTGGGGGTTGAAAAGGCATAGCGAAGACGCTGATTTTATGTTTCTCAACCTCGGTCCGCAGCACCCGGGTACGCATGGAGTGCTTCGGATTATACTGCAACTGGACGGAGAAGACATCGTTGATGCCGTCCCGGATATTGGTTTCCACCATCGCGGAGCCGAAAAAATGGGAGAAAGGCAGTCGTGGCACACCTATATACCTTATACAGACCGGGTTGACTATCTCGGTGGCGTGATGAACAATCTTGCATATCTGTTGTCGGTCGAAAAACTGGCTGGAATTCAGGTGCCTGATCGTGTGAAAACGATTCGGGTGATGCTTTGTGAGTTGTTCCGAATTGCCAGTCATCTGGTATGGTATGGCACTTTTGCACAAGATTTGGGACAACTTTCGCCGGTATTTTACATGTTTACTGATCGGGAGAAAATCTTTGATATAATCGAGGCCATATGTGGTGCTAGAATGCATCCTAACTGGTTCAGAATTGGCGGCGTTGCGCAGGATTTGCCAAATGGCTGGGACAAACTGGTTCGCAATTTTGTCGATCAATTCCCGAAAAAGCTGAAGGAATATCACAGTATGGTGATGAAAAACAGCATTTTCAAAGCCCGTACGGTTGGAATTGGGATATATACACTAGAGGAAGCCATTGATTGGGGAGTTACCGGTCCTGGGCTCAGAGCCTGCGGTTTTGAATGGGATTTTAGAAAAAAACAGCCGTATTCGGGGTACGAAAATTTTGATTTTGATATACCGACGGCCGAAAATGGCGATTGCTATGACCGGGCCGTTGTCCGTGTCGAAGAAATGACGCAGAGTCTGCGGATTGTGGAACAATGCCTGAATAATATGCCCGAGGGTCCATACAAATCGGATCATCCATTGACCACTCCGCCGATCAAGAAAAACACAATGCAGGATATCGAAACGCTCATTACGCACTTTTTGAATGTCAGCTGGGGGCCTGTAATCCCGCATGGAGAAGCGATGAGCTGCATTGAAGCGACAAAAGGTGCTAATGGATATTACCTGACGAGCGACGGAAATACGTCGGCATATCGCGTCAGGATCCGGACCCCGTCGTTCCCGCATATGCAGATGTTGCCCTATATCAGCAAAGGATATACCGTGGCCGACCTGTTGTCAATCCTCGGAAGTATAGATTATGTTTTGGCAGATATTGATAGATAGCTGAAGCTACTAGCTCTTAGCAATTAGCTTTTGGTTTTAAAAAAAGAGTTGAAATAATTCATCTGTATGAATGCGATAAGCTCACACAAGTGACTAAAAACTAATCCCTAACAGCTAAAAGATAAAACAATATGCTGACATCCAAAGAGATACGGGAGATTGAGGAAGAGGTTGCGCTCGTTCCGTACCGTAAAGCTGCTTGTATAGAAGCACTTAAAATCGTGCAACAACACCGCGGCTGGATATCAGACGAAAGCCTGCATGCTATTGCCGCACATATGGAAATGTCGCCCGAGGAACTCGACAGCGTTGCCACGTTTTACAACCTTGTTTTTCGACAGCCGGTGGGTCGCAATGTCATTCTGCTGTGCGACAGTATCAGCTGTTATGTAATGGGTTATGAAAAAATTTCGGATTACCTGAAAGCGAAACTGAATATAAAATTCGGCCAGACCACACCCGACGGGAGGTTCACACTTTTACCGAATTGCTGCCTCGGAACCTGCGATCATGCACCCGCCATGATGATCAACAACGAGCTGTACCGAAATCTGACGATAGAAGAACTGGACGAAATTCTGGACGCATACAAATAGGATATGGAAACTCCTCTGACCCAACATATCAGCTTCGACCATCCACCGCTCAATTTGAAAGAATATGAGAAAACAGGCGGATATGGGGCTTTAAGGAAGGTGTTAAAATCCATGGCTCCCGGCGACGTGACGAAAAGCGTTCAGGAGTCGGATTTGAAAGGGAGGGGAGGCGCCGGTTTTAATACAGGTATGAAATGGAGTTTTGTGCCTATGAATGAGTCGATTAAAACGAAATATCTGATTGCCAATGCGGATGAAATGGAGCCGGGTACTTTCAAAGACCGGTTGCTTTTAGAAGGGAATCCGCATCAGCTGATCGAAGGGATGATCATTTCGTCATTCGCCATTCAGGCCAATATATCCTATATCTTTTTGCGCTGGGCATATAAGAAAGCGGCTCGTTTGATACGCCACGCTCTGGCCGAAGCCCACGAGGCCGGATATCTTGGAAAAAATATACTGGGAAGCGGTTTTAATCTGGAAATGCATTTGCACACGGGCGTCGGAAGGTATATATGTGGTGAAGAAACGGCATTGCTCAATGCATTGGAAGGCAAAAGAGCGACGCCGAGAACGAAGCCGCCTTTTCCGCAGGTGAGTGGGTTATTTGGTAAACCGACTATCGTTAATAATGTCGAAACACTCTGCAATATCCCGCATATCATCAACAAAGGTGCCGATTGGTTTAAAAGTCTGAGTAATGGAGAAGATGCAGGGACCAAATTATACGGTATCAGCGGCAAAGTAAACAAGCCCGGACTTTGGGAGTTACCCATGGGAACGACTGTACGTGAGCTGATTGAGGTACACGCTGGCGGTATGAAAAACGGTTTCAAGTTCAAAGGTGCTTTGCCCGGAGGCGCGTCCACGGACTTTCTCGTTGAGGAGCATTTGGATGTAAAAATGGATTTCAAATCGGTTGCAGCTGTCGGAAGCCGGATGGGAACAGGAACCATGATCATATTGGACGACCACACTTGTCCGGTTGGTTTTGTTCATAATCTCGAACACTTTTTTGCGCAGGAATCCTGTGGCTGGTGCACGCCCTGCCGCGAAGGATTACCGTGGACGGAAAAAATATTGCTATCCATCGAAAAAGGAGAGGGGCGAAACGAAGACCTGGATTTGCTCGATATGCATACCAGATTTCTAGGGCCAGGAAATACATTCTGCGCTTTGGCACCGGGAGCGATGGAGCCGCTCCAAAGTGCACTGAAATACTTTAGAGACGATTTTGAAAGACATATAAACGAAAAAAAATGCCCCTGGCGGTGAAAAGATCATGGCACTCATTTATATAGATAAGAAGCCGTATGATGTGAAGGAAGGCAAAAACCTGTTGGAAACCTGTCTGACGCTTGGTTTTAACCTGCCCTACTTCTGCTGGCACCCGGCCATGGGTTCCGTTGGGGCCTGTCGCCAGTGTGCGGTGAAACTTTTCAAGGATGAAGATGATACCAGAGGGCGACTCGTGATGTCGTGTATGGAAAGTGTGCGCGATAATATGCATCTGTCTGTTGATGACAAAGTTGCAAAGGATTTTCGCTCCCAAAATATTGAATGGTTGATGACGAATCACCCGCACGATTGCGCAATATGCGACGAGGGCGGTTCCTGTCATTTGCAGGATATGACCGTTATGACGGGGCATTCATACCGCCGCTTTCAGTTCAAAAAACGTACCTACAAAAATCAATACCTGGGTCCGTTTATTAATCATGAAATGAACCGGTGTATTCAGTGTTACCGTTGCGTTCGTTTTTACAAAGATTATGCAGGCGGAAAAGATCTGGATGTTTTTGCTGCCCATGACCACGTTTATTTTGGCCGCGAGAAAGACGGAGTACTTGAAAATGAGTTCAGCGGAAATCTGGCGGAGGTCTGCCCAACAGGCGTATTTACCGATAAAACCCTGAAAGGACATTATAACCGCAAATGGGATATGACCATGGCACCGTCCATTTGTCAGCATTGCAGCGTGGGGTGTAATATCATCGCCGGGGAACGATATGGAGAATTGCGTCAGATCACAAGTCGGTTTAATGGGGAGGTGAATGGCTATTTTATATGTGACAGAGGTCGGTTTGGGTATGAATTTGTAAACAATATTTCAAGAATTAAAGAACCGGTTATTCGAGGTGAATTGGCGTCGGACGGGTCAAAGCAAAGTCTATATGGACATCTGAAAGCTGTTTTGGCGAATACAAAAATGATCGGTATTGGTTCGCCACGAGCGTCGTTGGAAGCGAATTTTGCCTTGATGCAACTGGTTGGAAAAGAATCCTTTTGTCAGGGTGTATCGGAAAAGGAAGTAGGACTGCTGAACCTCATTCTTGATACCATGAACTCCGGACAAATTCATACGCCGTCGGTCAGGGAAATAGAAAATGCGGATGTGGTTCTGATATTGGGTGAAGACCCGACCAACTCGGCACCGCGACTTGCGTTGGCTGTTCGGCAAGCCGCGAGGAAAAAACCTTTGGAAAGTGCAAAGGATATTAAAATCCCAGACTGGCACGACGCAGCTTTGCGGGAATTGATACAGCAGGAACACGGCGAGGTAATGATCGCATATCCTTCGGAAACGAAACTGGATGAGATCGCATGCGACAAATACAACGCTGCGCCGGATGATATTGCCCGGTTTGGATATGCTATTGCGAACTATCTGGACTCGACGGCCCCAGCACCTTCCGGATTAGATGAAGATACATTGAAGCGCGCGCAGCAAATCGCAGATATTTTACAAAAAGCCGAAAGGCCGTTGATCATTTCGGGAACAAGTTTGTATAGTGAGGATATCATAAAAGCGGCCTCCAATATCGCGGTGGCGTTAAATCTCAAATCTACTAAAGCCAGTCTTTCGTTCATTATTCCCGAAGCCAATTCCATGGGACTGGCCATGATGCACGTGCCATCTCTGAACATGGCTTTTGACAAAATTAAAAACGGCGAGGCTCAGGGAGTGATTATTCTGGAAAATGATCTGTATCGACGGGGTACCAAAAAAGATATTGACAGCCTTTTGGACGCTGCCAAACAGGTGATTGTATTGGATCATTTACATAATGCCACGTCGAGTCGCGCTTCGGTGGTAATTCCCGTTGCGACGTTTGCAGAAGGCGATGGAACGTTGGTCAATCAGGAAGGACGGGCGCAACGTTTTTTCCAGGTGTTTATGCCAAAAAATGAAAATATCCGCGAAAGCTGGAGATGGCTCGATGAATTCCGGCAATTTAAGAAAGGAACCACGCCTGAAGACTTGACCGAACCAGAAGATCTGCTGAATGAGCTGAAGGAAATTATGCCGCAATTCAATGGAGTTGAGCTGGTAGCGCCGCCGGCAGATTTCAGGGTTAATGGCCAGAAAATTCCGCGTGAACCTCATCGGTATAGTGGACGAACTTCCATTTTGGCCAATATAGCGGTCAGCGAACCCAAGCCGCCAGAAGATACTGACTCCGGCTTGTCGTTCACCATGGAAGGATATCGCGGTATTCCACCATCGCCGATGATTCCGTTTTATTGGTCGCCGGGTTGGAATTCGGTGCAATCGATTAATAAATATCAGATTGAAGTCGGCGGGCCGTTGCATGGAGGAGATCCTGGTAAGAGATTGCTGGATAGTGGGTTATCGTCGGGACTTGGCTTTCAAAATCATATTCCAAAAGCATATGAACCAGCTCCGGGTGAAATGTTGCTCTTCCCATTAGCCCGGATTTTCGGTTCAGATGAACTGAGTGTATATTCTCCGGCGATCATGGAGCGCGCTGGAAAGCCTTTTATTCTCATTGGAAAGACTGATGCCGAGCGCATGGAGTTGCATGAAAATGATCGGATTCATGTGCAAATAGGTGAACAGGGATACGATGTTTCGGTTCGGCTGTCAAGCCAATTGAAAGTGGGGTTGGCGGGACTTCCTTCCAATTTTCCATCGATGCAGGGAATAAGTTGGCCAGCAAAAGCAATGTTATCCAAACTACCAATATGGACGAAATCGTAACCTATGTCCTGATGATCGTGATTGTGTTGTTCACACTCACCACCATCGCCGCCCTGCTGATATGGGTTGAACGCAGGATGCTGGCCGTTTGGCAGGACCGATATGGACCCAATCGGGCGGGACCGTTTGGATTGTTGATCGTTGCGGCAGATACGATTAAACTGTTTTTCAAGGAAGACTGGATACCACCTTTTGCCGACAAAGTCATTTTCGTAATCGCTCCGGCTATTGTCGCAGCGGCAGTGTTGTTGAGTTTTGTAGTGGTGCCCTTTGCTCCCGGAATTTTGATATCGGATTTGAACGTTGGCCTGCTGTTTTTTCTGGCGATGTCGTCGATGGGGGTATATAGTATTGTCTTGGGCGGATGGGCCTCCAACAACAAATACTCGCTTTTAGGTGCGTTAAGAGGCGCTTCGCAAATGATTAGCTATGAGGTGTTTATGGGTCTTTCGCTGATGGGCGTAGTTATGCTAGCAGGCTCGTTTCGGTTGACTGATATTGTTTTGGCACAAAAGGATTATTGGTTTGTGCTGACTCAGCCGGTTGGATTTATCATCTTTCTGATTGCGGGTGTGGCCGAAACGCACCGGTTGCCATTTGATATACCCGAGGCAGAAAGTGAGTTGGTGGCCGGTTTCCACTCGGAGTATTCGGGGATGAAATTTGGGATGTTTTTTATTGGTGAATATCTGGGTGTTACACTGATATCGGCGATGGTGGTGACAATATTTTTCGGTGGCTGGCTGGGGCCTGCATTTCTGCCCGGGTTGGTATGGTTTGGTTTAAAAACCGCGGCTTTTATCCTACTTTTTGTATTGCTGAGAGCATCGCTTCCAAGACCAAGATACGACCAGTTAATGGAGTACGGCTGGAAAGTAATTCTGCCCGTTGCACTGCTGAATTTGTTGATAACGGGGGCGTTTACGCTAATTGTTGAGTGAGTGAATGAATGTTGGCCGGGATAAAATCGTAAGATCTTGAAGTTGAGCGAATTGCGTCACAGGCCGCGGAAAAATTTTAAAACTAACAGCTAATACCTAATCCCTTACAAACCAACCGCTAATAGCAAAAGGCTAAAAGCCAATAGCTAACAGCTCAAAACCAGGAAATCATGCTGAGTCTGCTAAGATCAATGTGGCTTACTTTTCTGCATATGTTCAGAAAACGGGAGACCATCCAGTATCCGGAAGAAAAAGTGGAGCTGCATCCACGTTGGCGAGGGCGGATCGTCCTGACCCGCGACCCGGATATGGGCGAGCGTTGTGTGGGTTGTTATCTATGCGCAGCCGCCTGTCCGGTAGACTGCATATCACTTCAGACAACTGAGGACGAAAATGGCAGACGATATCCGGAGTTTTTCAGGATCAATTTCTCACGATGTATTTTCTGTGGTTATTGCGAAGAAGCCTGCCCGACTTATGCAATCCAGTTGATTCCTGATTTTGAAATGGCGGAGTATAACAGGCAGAATTTGGTATATGAAAAAGAAGATTTACTCATCGACGGCGAAGGGAAATATCCAGGCTACAATTATTACAAAGTGGCCGGACTTGCAGCAGGAATAAAGGATAAAGGAGAGGGCGAAAACGAAGAACCGCCCGTAGATATACGCAGCTTAATCCCGTAATTATGGATATCGCATTTTACGTCACAGCAGCAGTTACGGTGATATCGACCATTTTGGTGATCACGAGGCATAATCCTGTGCATGCCCTGCTTTATCTGGTGATTTCTTTGCTGTCACTCGCCATGATATTCTTTTTGTTAGGCGCTTCATTTGCGGCGTTACTCGAAGTGATCATATATGCCGGGGCGATTATGGTGCTTTTCATATTCGTGATCATGCTCCTGAACCTTGGAGAGGAAACCGCGGAGCAGGAAAAAGTATGGCTCAAAACCAAAGTGTGGCTTGGTCCTGCAATTCTGTCAGCCGTTTTGCTGATAGAATTCGTTTACCTGATCGCATCAGCGGATCCGGTTGCATATACGCAGGAGGAGGTTCCGCCACAACAGGTTGCATTCTCACTATATCGGGTCTATATGATCGGTGTTGAACTGGCTGCAATGTTGCTGATGGCGGCGGTTGTGGGAGCAGCCCACATCGGGCGACACAAGAAAATGGTGCTGCACCGGTTTTTGAAAGAGGAGGATGTGTTGTGAGGTTTGTAAACCATTAAGAAGTCAAGAAATATTAGTTGTTCCTTTTTCAGGATATCAAGTATCAAATGTTTGAGGAAGACCCCGAAAACTGATTGCCGAAGTTTTAAAAGACAACCTATGAAATCACCCGCGTTTATCGAAATGGTTATGCTGCTGGCAGGTTTACTGTTTGTGTTGGGCATAACAGGCGTCATCATCCGCAAGAATATAATTTTCATGCTTTTATCGGTGGAGATTATGCTGAATGCTTCCGGCCTGGCATTCGTGGCGGCTGGCTCGCGTTGGGGGCAGCCGGACGGGCAGGTGATGTTCATTTTTATTCTGGCCATGGCAGCCGCCGAAGTTTCAATTGGCCTCGCGTTGATATTGCAAATTTATCATCAACACAAATCGCTTGATATTGATAAGCTTAAAGAAATGAACGGATAGTGCACTATTTAATCCAATTGACATGGACAATCTGTTGTGGCTCATACCTGCTTTGCCCCTAGCCGGCTTTCTGATACTGGTAACAGGAGGAAAACGTTTGCCCCGACCGCTTATCGCGGCAACAGGTGCGGGAAGTATATGCCTGTCCGCTCTCGTCTCGATTGTCATCGGACTCAATTTTTTGTCAAATACTCCAGAAACCGGGCACTATTCACAAACCTTATGGACCTGGATGAATGTCGCTGGTTTCAAACCAACCGTGACCCTCTCGCTGGACGCATTATCGCTGGTCTTTGTTTTTGTCATCACGTTTATCGGAGCATTGATCCATATTTATTCTGCCGGATTTATGGCGCACGATGACGACTATTCCCGCTTTTTCGCGAGTATGAATTTGTTCGTTTTTTCGATGCTGATGTTGGTCCTGGCAGACAACCTTTTGCTAATGTATCTGGGTTGGGAGGGAGTTGGTTTGTGCAGTTATCTGCTGATCGGTTTTTGGTATGAAAATCCGGCAAACGGATATGCCGCTCGAAAGGCGTTTATCATTACAAGAATCGGTGATACTGCGATGGCCATCGGTCTTTTCATGATATTCTATCAGTTTGGGACGCTCGTTATTTCTGAAATCAATACTGCTGCTCCAACTGTTTTGCAGGACAAAACTTCAATCGCTACCGCCATTGCACTATTACTGTTGGCAGGAGGCGTTGGCAAATCGGCTCAGTTACCATTGCAAACTTGGTTGCCGGATGCGATGGCGGGTCCGTCGCCGGTTAGCGCACTTATTCATGCAGCCACCATGGTGACAGCGGGAGTGTACCTGGTGACGAGAATGCATGTCATTTTCGAATTGGCGCCCATAGCTCAAATGACGGTCGCGATTATCGGAGCGGCTACTTTGTTCATTGCCGGTTTCAGTGCGCTTACCCAGTTTGATATCAAAAGGGTTCTGGCGTATTCCACCATCAGCCAAATCGGATATATGTTTCTGGCCATGGGCGTCGGTGCCTGGTCAGCCGCCATTTTTCATTTTATGATACATGCATTTTTTAAAGCCCTCCTCTTTCTAGCTGCCGGTGCGATCATCGAATCCCTTCATCACGAGCACAATATGTTCAAAATGGGGGGATTAAAGAACAAAATGCCTGTTGTATTCTGGGTCTTTCTGATCGGTTCAGCATCACTGGCGGCGATACCGTTGGTTAGTTCAGGTTTTTATAGCAAAGATCAGATATTATGGTATGCCTGGGCGTCCGAAAAAGGAAGCCCTGCCTTATGGCTGACAGCATTTTTAGGCGCATTTATCACCGCAATATACACGGCCAGAATGATGATCGTGACGTTCTGGGGAGAAACCAAAACTGAAATCGGCCACCTTCCGGGTAAATTAATGACGATTCCGTTGGTCGTTCTTGCGATTTTTGCTGTGTTTGCGGGATTTATAGAACTACCGCATAATTTCGGGCATCTTACACTTTTCTCCGATCTGCTGCATCCTGTTCTGCCATCAACAGCTTTAAGAGTTGATATCGAGACCGAATGGCAATTTCAATTATTAGCCGCTGCCGCAACAATTGCAGGCGTTTTCGTGGCTTATCTTTTTTATTACAAACAACCCTCCCGAATTGAAAGACTGCGTGAGAACAGTCTGGTAATGAGTCTTTACCAATTCTGGTTTTCAGGCTGGGCTTTTGATAAACTGTACAATGTGCTGTTCGTAACTCCCTTCGTTTTCCTCGCTCAGGTCAACAAAAATGACATAATCGACCGACTTTATGAAGGAATAACCGCCGTTACCGACCGGCTTTACCGATTCATGTCCATGACCCAGACAGGATCACTCAGATGGTATATAATGGGCATGGTTATCGGTGCAATCATCATATTAGGTTTACAAATTATGCTATGATAACGATCTGGCTTATAGGGATATTGATGGGCGGCGGAATTGCAGGGCTTTTATTGGGACAGTGGAATACCACTTTCCCCCGCTGGGTGGCGCTCGGTACGGTGATTTCCGGTTTTTTGATATTGCTGTTTTTTTGGATCAATCAGGATCAGGCGGTCGAGATGTCGCAGGCCAATAAAGTTTGGCTCGCAGATTTTAAGCATGTCTGGATCGCATCATTTGGAATCAGTTTCCATCTCGCGATCGACGGTTTAAGTCTGCTTTTACTGGTTCTGACTTTCTTTTTAGGGATATTGGCGGTCCTCTGTTCGTGGCAGGAAATTCAGGAAAGACCCGGATTTTACTACTTCAATTTGCTGTGGATACTTGCGGGAGTTTGTGGCGTCTTCATGGCCATGGACCTTTTTCTGTTTTACTTTTTTTGGGAGGTTATGCTGATCCCGATGTACTTCCTGATCGGTATCTGGGGAAGCGAAAACAGGGTATATGCGTCCTATAAATTCTTCATTTTTACGCAGGCCAGCGGGTTAATGATGCTGCTCGCAATACTTGGTCTGTATTTCATTCATGGTCAAAATACTGGAGTTTATACTTTCAATTACTTTGAATTATTAGGAACAGTAGTGCCCCAGGGCAACGCATACTGGCTTATGCTGGGTTTTATGGTTGCTTTCGCGGTCAAGCTCCCGGTCATTCCCTTTCATACCTGGCTTCCGGATGCGCACAGCGAAGCACCGACCGCGGGAAGTTTATTGCTGGCTGGTTTGTTACTGAAAACAGGTGCATATGGTATGCTGAGGTTTGTCATCCCGTTCTTCCCGACAGCCGCATCTGAGATCGCGTTGCCAGCCATGACGCTAGGAGTGATTGGTATCATTTACGGAGCAGTTTTGGCATATTCTCAAACGGATCTCAAACGACTTGTGGCGTTCACCAGTGTGAGCCATATGGGGTTTGTGCTCGTTGGCATTTTTTCGTTTAATGAACTGGCGCTGCAGGGTGTAGTAATGCAATTGGTGACCCACGCTATCAGTACCGGCGCGCTGTTTATCATGGCAGGAATGCTAAAAGAGAGACTTCATACCCGGGATATCAATCAAATGGGTGGTCTTTGGGCGCGTATGCCGCATATGGGTGCGATAGGTTTGCTGTTCGCGATGGCGTCGCTCGGGTTACCCGGTTTAGGGAATTTCGTGGCGGAATTTCTGGTACTCCTCGGTGCATTTAAGGCCAGTATGCCTATCACAATTATAGCCTCCCTAGGTTTGATATTCTCCGCCGTTTATTCGTTGAGAATTGTCCAAAAAATATTTCTGGGACCACAGGAAAGATATGGCGATGTCCCTGATTTTTCTGTGCGGGAAATGGTAGTCATGGCTGTTTTGACAATCTCAATTCTGGTAGTTGGAGTATATCCACAGCCGGTTATCGATACGGCCAAACCTGCCATTGATAAACTGGTAATCATATTACAAGCTGATAATCAAGGTATTAAAAGTGGAATAGATCCGGATAAGGAGAAATATCTCGTAAAAAAATATTAGAAATCCCATGTCAGATAACGATTTCTTCGCCCTCATACCCCTGCTGCTGCTGGCCGGTTCTTCAGTGCTGGTCATGATGCTGATTGTAATCAAACTCAGTCATCGCATCATTCAAATCAGCAGTTTGATATTGTTTCTGATAGCCTTTTGTTCGTTGTTTTATATTCAGGATATACTGCCATATCATATCGATCCGCTGTTTGTGATCGACGGTTTTGGCATATTTGTGATGGGGCTGATCATATTCTCTGCTTTGGTCGTGAATATCCTTTCTTATATCTATTTTGAGGAAAAAGAAGAAGGGCCAAAGGAATATTATGTACTGCTTTTTCTGTGCACACTGGGTGCTTGCGTGCTGGCCATCAGCGCACATTTTATTTCATTGTTTTTAGGTCTGGAAATCCTCACGGTCGGCTTATACGCCTTGATCGCCTATCTCCGCAAAAGAAATCACAGCATTGAAGCAGGTGTGAAATATCTGATATTAGCTGCCTTTTCATCGGCTTTTCTGCTTTTTGGAATGGCGTTGATATACCTGCAAACCGGCAATATGCAGTTTTCGGTTATGGCTGCTCGGCTGGCAGGAGAACAATCATTGCCGCCCATCGTGTTAACCGGGCTAGGTATGATGCTCGTCGGTGTAGGATTTAAACTCGCAGTTGTTCCTTTTCATATGTGGACGGCCGACGTATATCAGGGCGCGCCCGTACCGGTAACCGCCTTTATCGCGACAGCATCGAAAGGAGGCGTAATGGCCGTATTACTGCGTCTTTTTCTGGCAATTAATGGCTTCAAGTTTCCGGTTGTGACGATGAGTCTGATTTGCATAGCCGTTGCGTCCATGGTAATCGGCAACCTTCTGGCTTTACGGCAAACCAATCTGAAACGTATGCTGGCCTATTCTTCCATTGCGCATTTGGGATATTTGCTGGTCGCATTTATTGCGGGCAACGCTATGGGCGTTCAGGCTATCAGTTTTTATCTTTTTGCCTATTTCGTCACAACACTCGCTGCATTTGGAATTATAGCCGTTTCATCTGGAAAAGAAGAGGATGCGGAGGAAGTCGAAAACTACACCGGACTTTTCTGGAAACATCCCGGGCAAGCGTGCATATTGAGTGCCGCACTTCTCTCCCTTGCTGGTATTCCGCTGACTGCGGGGTTTACGGGAAAATTTTATATACTGGCCAGCAGTGTTGAAAAAGGTTTTTGGATATTGGTTTTAATTCTTGTCGCCAGCAGCGTAATCGGTCTCTATTATTATCTCCGCGTCATCACCGTCATGTTTACCACCGAGCGGCAGACCATCGCCGAGCCCAAAGAAAAACATCCCTCATTCTTTCGTATGAGCATGATCGTCCTGTCGCTTCTGACGATCATCATCATCTGGCTGGGCGTTTATCCCGATGGCGTCATCAGCTATATTCAACAGTTGGGGGTAGGAAATTAATTGAGTTGCAACTTTCGAATAATTAAGATGCAACTCAATCAATGTTTCTAAAATGTTGGGTCGGGTTTTCGGGATCAGGAGACTGAAAGATCGCTTTTGGTTGGTGATCTTTCAATTCCTTAATTCTGATTCTCAAAAAAGGAGTATCAAACCGCGACTAGTTTCTGACCCAGTTGCTGGTGCATTGAAAGAAAATCATAGTTATTCCAGGCTTCTACAATCTGTCCTTTTTCTTTTCTGATCATGCAAAGGCCCGGCACGGTTACCGGGGTGTTGGTTTGTCTGTCTATTGCATGAATCACTGTCCGAGCAGCTTCCATATCATCCTGAGAAACAACGTCTTCAACATTGATATGGATATCACTGAGCTGGCTGTTGAAATCCCGAAAGAACAGCTTAAAAGCAGACGCCCCTTTCGTCTCGTTTTGGGTTGGAATACCATCAAATACGGCATCTTCTGACATCAGTTCACTAATCGCGTCTTCGTTGCTCTGGTTCCATACTTTTTCAAACCAATTGTAAAGCAGGGTGGTGGTGATATCACGCATAAAAGTTGAATTTTAAGGGTGAATAAACAAAATATAAAACCACCTTCTTTATGATTATACTTATTGATAATCAAATTGTTATAAGATATTTAAAACGAATTTTATTATGATTTGACCGTCTGCTATTTAGTTTAAACCACCGGATTAGAATGTAAGAATCATTTTGGTTTTTGCCCCGATATGATATACCGGTGTTATTCAAAGAAATCTCTGTTTCTTTGATATTTATTTACAGAAATTAAAATGCCGTCAGCGACAAAATATACCAGTAATCCGATGCTCGCTTCCCCGAACGCCCCAGCGAACTGGAACGGAACACCCATTGATGAAAATGGTAGATTTTTGAATCTGAACCATCCTTTCGATCCCGATTGGCTGGACGTTTTTAAATGGAAGTGTGAGGATAATCCTTTTAAAGCATCGAAACAGGCAGAGATATGGAACCCCGAAATTTTCCGTGACGACTCATGGCTGAACGGATCGGAAGATATCATCGTGTGGCTCGGACACAGCACTTTTTTCATCAGATTAGATGGAA
Organism: Dyadobacter sp. HNCC25DJ184; assembly: GCF_056895215.1. Taxonomy (NCBI): domain Bacteria; kingdom Pseudomonadati; phylum Bacteroidota; class Cytophagia; order Cytophagales; family Spirosomataceae; genus Dyadobacter; species Dyadobacter sp. HNCC25DJ184. Next base: position 25,285 of record NZ_JBXHAQ010000027.1, read on the forward strand.
TTCAAATGCTGACCGATCCCGTTTTCGGGAATATCCTTTCAGTAAAGCGACATTCCGAATTTCCGTTAGCCGTCAGTAAACTCACTAATATTGATTACATATTGCTATCCCACGACCACCGCGATCATTTGGACAGGGCAAGTTTGAAAATCCTGTCGAAGCAAAATCCTGAGGCGATATACCTGACCGGGTTGGAAATGAAACCTTTAACGGAAAAACTGACCGGTTCAGAATACATCGAGGAAGCTGGGTGGTATCAGCAGTTTAATACTGATAAGCATTGGAAAATCACCTATATTCCGTCCAGACATTGGTCCAAGCGCGGGATAGGCGATACCAATAAACGGCTCTGGGGAGGATTTGTAATTGAGGCGGAGGGAAAGCGGATTTTATTCGGCGGAGATAGCGGGTATGATACACATTTTAAGCAACTGGCCGAGGTTTTTGGCGGTTTTGATTATGCGATTTTGGGTATTGGTGCATACGAGCCCAAATGGTTTATGAGCGCAAACCACCAGTCTCCGGGAGAGGCCGTTGATGCCTTTCAGGATCTCAATAGTCAGTATATGATTCCGATGCATTATGGCACTTTTGATTTGTCAGACGAACCAATGAGTCAGCCTTTAAAAGAATTGGAGCGCGTTTCAAATGAGCGTAATTTAAGAGAAAAGGTGTTGATTCCTGAGATTGGCAAGCCGTTGGATATTTGATATTTTAATCAGGAAATTTTATGTTTCCAGTATTGAAAGTTTTGTATTTCAAAATGGAGCTAGTGTATTGAGTACTAACCGGGCTTGATTAAAGTAAAGGTTTTTCCATTGACTATATTGTTGAAAATATTTTAGCTGTCGCTCAGACAGTCAGACGTTTACCAAAATAGGAAGGATATGGAATCGTTGTTGCAATTTTGATTTTCAGGTAGTCGTCGAACTGTCCTGCGGTTTGCAGCTGCCAATATTCATCATCGGGAATTGAAACCTGAAATAAATCTTCGATCTGTAATATCAGGTCTACGATGTCGAGACTGTCCAGCCCGAGATCTTTCGAGAGGTGGGAATCGCGGGTTATCGCGACGTGGGGAATACTACAATTACTGGCCAGTAAGGCTTTGAGCTGCACGTTCATATGAAAATCTGTTTGGTTAAAAATGGGAAATCTAGTTCCGGTAGAGATTTGTCATATGCCATTACTGGCTTTGATGTTAAATAGGATTGTTTGAAAAAATGTATTGTGTCCGGCGTTTACATGAAACGGGTCTGAATTCAATTACCGATAAATATGCCTGTTTGTGGCAGATAGCATCCGTTTTTTAAGATATTTTAACGAATGGCGTCATACCGCAGATCTCAAACAGAAGGAAGGATACCAAAAAAAGGTTTCGTGCGGTTACAACCAAATTGTACAGCGCAGGGTCATCAGGATATTACTAAACCAAAAGCCTGAAAAATGAAAAATACGTTACTCGCCGTTATGCTATGTTGTGTGATGGGGAGCTGCCTCAAAGAAGACAATGTGTCCCCGGAAATTATTATTGAACCAATACCTACTGTACTCATTAGCCATGACAGTATCGCGACAGGCGAATATCTTGGGCTGAAAATCGAAGCGAAGCCAACTGATATATATGCTCAAATTCAGACACTTCGCGAGAAGGGAGTTTCTTACGTCCAGCCTATTGGCGACTTTTCGTCTGATCTGAACAAATTAGGAAATCGCCTTGTGCTATATCAAAGCATATACCTCGGTGGGCAAAAACCTTCGGATTCTGATGTGCAAATCAGTATTAAATCCGGTCAGGTTGAGAGCATCTTTTTAAATAACGGGACCAAGATGATGCAATGGCCGGTCGGAGAGCCAGCGTCATCCTCTGTTCGGATAGGAGATAAAGCTGAAGTGCTGTTAGAAAAGTTTGTAAAGATTCGCACCAAAAGTATCTATTCGTCGAAATTTGATCGCATCTCTTTGTTATTCAAACGTTTGGATTCTGAATACGACCCGATTATGGATACTTCGAGCCAATGGTATTTCTCATATATTACCGACACCGGTTTGTTGGAAAAAGTGGATATCGGTTTTTCAAATGGCAAAGTGACATATCTTTTGGTGGATCGTTTTAAATAATTGCGCGACTTTGTAGCACAGTTACTCATCCATCGAAGTGCATATTTCAATTAAGAAGCCATCCAGATCTTTGACATAAGCAACAACCTGGCCCCAAGGCTTTGTTTTTGGCTTTTCTACCAGGATTGCTCCTGCGGCAACAGCTTTTTTTACAGCCAGATTAACATCTTCGACCACAAAACCAATTTCAATTCCAAAGGGCTTGCCGTTGGGTTGGCTTTCCACAAAACCTTCGGGGAGATTTGTTTTTGCCAGATCAAAAGCGGCAAAAGAAAGTGTGGTTTCGCCGGTGCTCAGCTCGCCATACTCATCTCCGGGGGCGACGAACTTCTTTGAAAAACCAAAAGCATGCTCGTAAAATGAAATAGAACGGGGTACATCCTGCACGTAGAGAATGGTATATGCAAACTTGATCATCGCAATTGCTTAGGTTTAGACGGGGTGAAGAAGATAACTGTGGTGAGAAACCCCATTAGCTCAAATTTAGTAAAACCGGACTGCTTTTTTGCAAGCGTTTCGGGGATTATCAAAGAATTTTGTCCCTACTTTTTCAAAAAATTTTGTGTTCACCTTAAAGCTATTAAGGATCATTAAGGTTATTCACTATTCTGAATTTCATGGTTAAAAAATCTTATATTTTTAACCTTTTGCAAGTTCTACAATGTCCTTCACGTCAATGATTTGTTTTGAATAGCCTTTGTCTGCAAGGTGGATCATTGCTTTGCCCACTTCTTGCAGGGTGCAAAAACCGGAAGGATATATCGCGCGACCGATCGGATATAACCATGCCAGATATTTATAAAAGCTCTTCAGGTTTTTCTGACCAGCTGTCGCTTTCATAAATCCAGGTCGAAACATATAAGCCTTTTTAAACAAACGCATCAAGGCATTTTCGGTCGCACCTTTCACACGTGCCCATGCAACACGCCCCGCTTCGCTGCTATCAGTTCCAGCACCGGTGACGTAGCAAAATGTAAGATCGGGATTGACCTTTGCCACTAGGTGGGCAAAATTCAGGGTAAGGTCATAGGTAATGCGCTTATATTCCTCCTGACTGACTCCGACTGACGAAATACCAAGGCAGAAGAAGCACGCGTTATATCCCTCCAACTTTGATTCAATATGCTGAATATTAAAAAAATCGTCGATCAAAACTTCACTCAGTTTTGGATGTGATATACCTCCCGGTTTACGATTAATCACCAATACGCTTTCTACTTGCGGATTGGTAAGACATTCCAACAAAACGCCTTCGCCTACCATTCCTGTTGCACCTGTAATAATCGCCTTGATTTTCATACGTTAAAAAAATTGCCTTGTGCTTTAAATTTCATCAATAAAATACTAAAAACTGTTTGATATACTCGTGCCGGAGATTTTGTCCGCTTACGCAGATGTTTTGAGAAGAACGCTTCAGCGTGTGTGATTTCGTGTTGATTGTTTTTAGGTGGGAAAACCGGATGATCATAATCATAAATGCCTCTGGCTAACGTCAATTGTTCGAGACGCTTTTGGTTCTAGTTTTGGCTTTTCAATTAGTCCCACCATTTAGACAGATGCATACGTTTCATATACCCGTGTTAGGCCTTGGATATTCGGTCGATACGCCGATCAAAGTTTCTCATTTTGGCATTTCTTCTGTTGCGTCTATCGTAGACGACGAAATGATCGAACGCATGAGAAAGCATCATACCGTTGAGAATGGGGAAACTTATATTCCGATTCAATGCAGCGAGGAAGACTTTAGAGCAAAGCGGATTACGGCGTATCTGAATTTGATGGACCGAATTATTGACAAGAATTTTAAAAACTTGTGTCAGCAGCCTTTTGTAGAGGGAACGGATATTACCCGGTATTTTGAGTTGTTGCCTGAGACTTCGAATCAGAAACGTTTGTATCAGCAAATGATTGATCAAAAGTCAGTCGCTCGTAAAAAGCTTATACAGGATGAGCTGAGGAAGGGATTGACAAAGGGTGCGATTGATGTCAATATCATGTCGAAAGTTGATAAGCTCAATAAGGACGCATACGGTGAAAATTTGGGAGATGAGTTCTCAGACGCTTCCGCGTCGCTTCGGGGATTTGCAAATAGCACACTGACGTCTTCCCTGATTTTGTCTGCCGGCATGAATCCGAGACTTTACAATTATCTTGAAAATTTCAAAGATTTTTATCCGGATGAAAATAGCTGGCTCCGAAAGAAGATTATTTTAAAAGTAAGCGACTTTCGATCTGCATTTATTCAGGCAAAATACCTTGCAAAAAAAGGCATCTGGGTATCAGAGTTTCGCATAGAGTCTGGCCTTAATTGCGGAGGACATGCTTTCGCAACAGATGGTTATTTGCTCGGCCCAATTCTGGATGAATTTAAAAATAAAAAGGCGGAAATGTTGTACGAGCTCTTTACGATGTATCAGACAGCACTTTCCAATAAAAATATTGAAATCAGGAGTGTTCCAGAACTACGGATTACGGTGCAAGGCGGTATAGGGACAGCGGATGAAAATGAATTTTTGCTGCACCACTATCAGGTTGACGCCACAGGATGGGGAAGCCCTTTTTTGCTGGTGCCGGAAGTTACCAATGTGGATGAAGCAACTTTGAAGGAGCTGGCTGAGGCCGATGCGTCCGATTATTATGTGAGCAATTCCTCGCCATTAGGCGTATTATTCAACAATTTCCGAAAAAGCGCAGCAGAAAAGCAGCGTCTGGAAAGGATCGCGAAAGGTCGGCCGGGTAGCCCGTGTAAAAAGAAATATCTTGTTTCGAATACGGAGTTTACATCCGAGCCGATCTGCACGGCTTCCCGTCAATATCAGAATCTGAAAATAAAGCAGCTTCAATCTCTGGGTTTGACAAACGAAGAATATCTGGATCGAAGAGCCGAAGTAACCGAAAAGCTATGCTTATGCGAAGGATTGAGTGCATCTGCTTTGCTTAAAAATAACCTGCTGAATCAGAGGGAAAACAAAGCCGTATCCATTTGCCCGGGACCAAATCTGGCCTGGTTCTCTAAGGTATATACGCTGGACGAAATGGTGAATCATATTTATGGGAAAATCAATTTATTGAACAACGTTCCGCGACCTAATATGTTTATCAACGAGCTCAATCTGTATGTAGCACATTACAAAAAGGATTTGGAAGCTCACACAAACCATTTTAGCGAGAAAAAGCAAAAGTATCTGGCCAAATTTAAAGACCAGTTGCTGGCTGGAATATCCTATTATAAGGAGTTGGTTCCAAAACTAACTAATCAGGCATTAGCCTATCAGCAGGAAATGACTACCCAACTTAAAGCTATTGAAATAGTCCTCACTCAAACTGATATGGAAACAGTGCAGGCTTAAAAAATACAAATTTGCTTGGTCTGAATTTGTAAGAGAAGGGTATTGTATAAACGGAGCAGAGCAAATTCTGCTCCGTTTTTTTGAACCATTTGCGAAAGAATTTAACCCTGAAATATTGAGCCATGTCTTTACAAAGCCCAAATAACTGCGTCCAAGCAGTATAATCACACAAAAACACCATCCCTGACAGGTAGAAGCGGCAGACGCACTTCTTGTAAGTTCAGACAAAAATCAATCGACCGAACAGCGAACCCTGAACAAAAATGCATCCGGATTTTTCCACTTCTCAGCTCATTTCTAATCGAATAAATATCAATAGCGCAAACCTGAAAATTGGGCTTTTTGGTATTGGACTTGACACCTATTGGCCACAATTTGAAGGTTTAAAAGATCGATTGGAAGGATATTTGAAGGTTGTTGAATCCAAACTTTCGCAATTTCACCCCAATATCCTGAGCGCAGGACTGGTCGATAACACAGACAAAGCGTTTGAAACCGGGAGATTATTCAGAAAAGAAGATGTCGATCTGGTATTCTTATATGTGACAACATATGCGCTGTCTTCCACAGTTCTGCCGGTTGTTCAGCGCTTAGGCGTTCCTGTTATTATCCTTAATCTTGCGCCCGAAGCAGCGATTGACTATCAAAATTTCAACCTGATGACTGACCGTACAGCCATGACGGGTGAGTGGCTGTCCTATTGTTCGGCGTGTACCGTTCCCGAAATAGCGAATGTATTTAATCGCATCGGAATCAAATTCCACCAGATTACGGGAATGCTTCATGAAGATCCTGAATGTTGGCAGGAGGTAGGAGAGTGGATTGAGGCGGCTCGTGTAAAGGCGATTATGGCCGAAAACAGGCTGGGATGCATGGGGCATTACTACAGCGGAATGCTGGATATATACTCCGATCTCACCAAGCAATATGCGCATTTCGGAGGGCATATAGAACTATTGGAAGTTGAAGAGCTGGCAGAATTAAGAAAGGAAGTTACGAGCGAAGATATAACAGAGAGAATTAAGGTTTTTGCAGAAGTATTTGATATTCAATCAGATTGCTCCGCAGGAGAATTGGAGAAAGCTGCCATTACATCCGTTGCACTGGATCGACTTGTGAAAAAATATAAGCTCGGCTCGATGGCATATTACTATAAAGGGACCGGAAATCCTGAGAATGAAGAAGCCATTGCGTCCATCATTTTGGGAAACTCATTACTGACTGCCAATGGAATTCCCGTGGCAGGGGAATATGAAATCAAAAATGCCCAAGCCATGAAGATCATGGATTCGTTCGGTGCAGGTGGTTCATTTACAGAATACTATGCCATGGATTTTACGGACGATATAGTGCTGATGGGGCACGATGGTCCAGGCCACATCGCTATCGCCGAAGGAAAAACCAAAGTGCGTCCGTTGAAGGTATATCATGGAAAAGTTGGCAGGGGAGTATCCGTTGAAATGAGTGTAAAAAATGGTCCGGTTACCCTGCTTTCAGTAGTTGAAAAACACGGCGGCCTGATGCTATTGGTGGCAGAAGGCGAATCAGTTCCGGGCCCGATTCTGGAAATTGGTAATACCAACAGCCGTTATAGATTTCCAATAGGCGCCCGTCGTTTTGTGAATGACTGGAATAGCCACGGCCCCGCACACCACTGTGCGATTGGCGTGGGGCATGTCAGTTCCAAAATCAAGAAACTGGGAGATTTGTTGGGGATGGAGGTGGTGAAGGTTTGTTAGAAGAGTTTCCTGACAACCAACTAATTCTGTTCGAATAGGATGATGTATAACACTATTCATACCCGTTAGTCACGAATTCATGATACCAACCCCTGATGTCTTGCTTTGTTGAGTGTGTCTCAGGAAGATACTCTTCGGATAATGGATAAACCAGGCGAATTTGTTCCCATGCATCTACCCACATTTCTAGGTCTTTCAAAACCAAAAACAAATTCCACCGGCCGCGGATTACTTTGTAGCTACTTTCTCCAAAGCTTTGAATATTTGAATAAAGTGCGAGTTCCATTAATTCCTTTGCCCACAACAGATTCTGATCGCCTCCAATGTCTTGTAATATCAAACCGAAAATAGCACGTGTAAAAGCTACGGTAGGTGAATTTTGGCCAAAGTTTTGAATATCTGAATTCAAAGCGATTTCCATCAATTCACTTGCCTGCTGCAAGTTCTGCCCTCCGCCAAGTAGTTGTAGAATTTGAGCTAGAGTGGAACGTCGCAACGCTACCGATGGCGCATTTTCTCCAAAGTTTTGAAGATCCGAAAGCAATGCGAGCTGGATAAATTCTTTTGCCTGCAGTAAATTCCGCTCTCCACCAAGAGACATCAGTATTACAGCGAGGTTGGATCGCCGCAGGGAAACTGAGGGCGCGCTTTCTCCAAAATTCTGAATATCAGAAATAAGAGCGAGCTCTACCAGTTCTTTTGCTTGCAATAAATTCTCTTTTCCTCCAAGGTCTTGCAACGTCATCGCCAGGTTGGACCGGCCTACCGAAACAGTCGGCGCATTTTTTCCAAAATTTTGAATTTTCGAAAAAAGCGATAGTTCCAGCAGCTCTTTGGCCCGCAGTAAATTTTCGTATCCTCCGAGGGCTCGTAAGACGGTGGCGAGGTTAGAACGCTTTATCGAAACAGCGTGCGCATTTTCGCCAAAGTTTTTAATGTCTGAGAATAGAGCGAGTTGCAATAATTCGTTCGCGTGCAGCAAGTTCTGTTCTCCCCCAATATCCTGTAAAACCAATGCCAGGTTGGACTGACCCACTGATACGGTGGCATCATTCTCTCCAAAGTTTTGAATTTTTATAATCATGGAGCGCTCCAGTAACTCTTTGGCTTTCAGTAAATTCTGATATCCTCCCAGAACCTTCAAAGCCAGCGCGAGTTCATTCAAAAATGAAGCATACAACCCTTCTGAACAGTCTTGCAGAAGCGTTGTCAATGGCAATGCATAAGGAATCCATTTAAATTTGCTAGTCAGGTTATCGTGGTCGGATCGATATTCCATATAGCCAATCAGGTTGGAAACAAGCGTGGTAGCGTCGTTCCATCGGGTCGACTCGTGCTTCTTTAATATGAGTTCCTTGACTACCGGGCTGATCCGGTACGTTTGATTAGCGCCGTTAACCCAACCTTTTTTATAAAGACTTTTCAGGATGTTTCGGAAAATCAATTTATCTGGAGGCGTCAACAAAGCTATCAAAAAATCCAACCGATAGTCCTCAATGGGCAGCAACGCTATATTGACCAGCCAATACCGCTGTTCTTCCGTCAATTTTGAAAAATCGTACAGAATATCCAAAATGTCGTCCGTTCTGACCTCCCGGCTGGTTTTGGAGGTAAACGATGTTCTGATTTCGAAACTTTCGTCTTCCAGATATAACCCTTCTGACTCAAACTGCGTTAAGAATCTGGTCATATCTATACCTAATTCAGAGGCTTCGAGTAAATTTTTGGCAAATATCTCAACGAGTAAAGTATGGTATTCTATCGCTGTTAAAAATCCATCCAGCAGTTTGTCGAATACTGGGGTATCTTCATTATAATACTTTTTAAAAAGCGCTTTCGCCAGCTCTGGTGGTAAATGAGTGATGTGAAATTCCTGGGTCGGCACCAATATATCCTTGCAACGACTGGTGATCAGAACGTCCCAATGGAAACCTTCAAACTCATGTGTGAAATTTCGTATCTCATTCTCATCATTGGCATTATCAAGTATCAACAGAAAATTATCCTGAACTTTGGAGAGCGCATGTTTGAGTACTTGAACTTGTTGCTGCTCGTCCATATTCGAAAGATCCAGTTCCAATCCTGTTGCCAATTCCTTCATAGCATTAAGGATGCCACTTTCGCAAAAAAGCCATGCATAATTTTTGTAGTCATACATGCTGGTATGCAGAAACTGAGCAGCCAAAGTTGTTTTTCCAATTCCTCCTTCCGCGTTAATAAGCATGAGCTGGCCACCGGGTCTTAGCAATTCGCGTATATGGTTGAGTTCATCCTCACGCCCAAAAAACACTTCCGGTTTTGATGCGGCATTGTTGGTCAATCTTTTAGCCGGTTCACCATAACTGAAATGCGGATATGCCGGGTTGTCAAAAAGACTGCGAATATCACCGGTTACCTTATGGATAAATGCATCGACATTTTCGAATTCCCAGGGCCACTGTTCTTTGTCTTTGGTATATAAAACCTTCTCCAGTTCCGCCAGTTTGTTCCGGCTTTCCTCATTTAAAAGGAAGTCTACCGGTATCGTTTTTTTGAAAATGTAGATATGAGGCAGCTTGCTGCTTCGAAACAATTGGGCAGCATACTGATACTCTTCATTGGTGAATTTTCCAACTTCAGCCCAGTATGCAAAAACGAGTATGTCACACGTTTGGAGTTGATCATTATAGAAATTTTGCTTACGAACGGGATCGTTTCCTGCATCCAGTTTTTCCCATATCACACATTCCAGGTAAGCACTTTTCCTGTTCCACTCATCATTGAGGCGGCTTACTGCTATTTCAAAAGCTTTCCGTTCATCGTCAAGTCGAAAAGAGGAAGCAAAAAAGACACGATAATTGGTGGCCATTGCAGACTGTTAAGAGAAGTTTACTACGTGGAAACAATATAAGAAATACCTTCTTCTTTTGACGGGAATCAGTTCGGGAACGGGCGATTTTTATTCAGTGGTATATCATATACTATTATGCATGGAGATCTGGAAAACCGATAAAAAAT
>NZ_JBXHAQ010000028.1:0-28334 GCF_056895215.1 Dyadobacter sp. HNCC25DJ184
TCTTATCCCTCCATATGGACCTTGGTCAGAATTATTCTCAACCAGATTCTATGCGAGGAAATGATTCCAAAACCCAGCGGCTAGCATTTCCTGACATGAAACACACAGTGTAAGAAGAGCTGCAATAAAGAACTTTTAAATAAACTGGCGGAATTTACTAATTATTCAGAATCAGTGAGATTTCGAATACATTGGCTTTAAATGAATTAGTTACTCTTTCAGACACAATCTTCGTTTTTTGATACCCATTTTAGCTCGATATAATGTAACTGAAAATAAGCGACAATTATTCTACAATGCATCATGGTCCGTTTTGTTAACCTTTGAACGATAGGTAATATTAACCTTGCCAAATGTACCAATATTTGGTACATTTGTTTTGGGTACATTAATGATGGTTGAACTTATGAAAAGAAACACGTCCATTACAGTCGGTCCGCATTTTGAGTCTTTTATTCAAAATCAAATTGAACGCGGTCGTTATGCATCCACTAGTGAAGTGGTTCGGGCTGGCCTTCGATTGCTGGAGCAAGAAGAAGAAAAACTAATGATATTGAGGCAAGCCTTGATTGAGGGGGAGAAAAGCGGTTTTGTAGAGAATTTTGATCCGCAGGATTTTAAAGCCAGATTGAAGCAACGGAAACTGGGATAGCATGACCAGGTACGAAATAACAAAGCGCGCAGCTCAAGATATTGAAGATATTTGGGATTACACAGTTTCGGAATGGTCAGTAAATCAGGCTGAAAAATACACAGATGGATTATTCTGGTGCTTTGATTCCATTGCTGATGGCCGCATAGAAGGAAAGCCGGTAGATCAGGTCCGGGCGGGCTACAAAAAAGCTTCTTACGGCAAGCATCTTATCTTTTTTCGTATTGGAGCTAGTAGTGTGGTTGAAATTATCCGCGTGTTACATTCTAGTATGGACATAGGAGATCGTTTACGTGACGAACACTGAGCGGGCAAAAAACTATCCAATCGTTTTTTGAGACTGGTTTTAGTTTTAAAGACTTTGTAGAGCCAAATTATGATACTAACCCGGTTTACGGATTTTAGTATACCAGTCATCAATGGGGGTAGAATAATGACCTATCCATGTTCTTTTGATATCTACCCTATCATACCAGACATCACTAAATATGTATATGTGCGATTGATTATTTTTTCCTGAATTTGCGTGAAGCACATCTTTGCCGTCTTTGATAGTTGCTTCGAACCAAAACTCAGTTCCACCAGTTGTTTTTAATGAATCTTTTTTTCTACTTGGGCTTTGTTTTACCAATTTATATACGGCCTCGAACGAGTTTTTATGGAAGAGCTCTTTTGCCATTATGAATGTGTTTTGTTTTTAGAGACAAATATTAATCTCTACTTGCGATAGGATAAAGGCCGATTCCATTACAAAACCTTACTAGGTCAATAACCTTATCTCCAATTTCTGGTTTTACCTCATTTTGAATTTGCAGTAAAAAACTAACACAACCTAATAGTAATTCACTGCTAGTCGAAGAATATTTAAAGCGTTCCTTTAATTGGTCCGCTAATTCTGGGGAATTTGAACCCAAATCCAAAATTATAGATTCAATCTCTACCAAATAGTCCATATCTTATATATAACGATCATTGGCCTGTGAGCTCAGATATTTCATTTAGCGCCTATCAAAAATAAAAATGTATTCCCGTTTTACGATTCAAAGCTTCAACGAATAGAACCTTTATAGCTTGTGCAGTTTTCACTACATTCTTATCGCTAAAATTATCAAAAACGTCACTGTTAACCACCTTTTTGATCATTGCCGGGTCCGTAATACTTTCGTTCTCAAAATCGTCAATTATGGAACCTATCAATTTATTTATTGCATCGAAAAAACCTAGTGCCAATAATTGCTCAAAAACGTGATTGGTTAAAATTACTTCAATTAAGTCCTCTGGATGGTTTTCATCATGGTCAAGCCGATTTAACGCAGCAAGGTCTTTCGGGACGCAAATCGTTTTCATTTATCTTCGTTTTTTGAGATTATTTAAATAGGTCAGAGTGCGTTCCCGTTCTTACCAATTCAAGTAGCATAAGTTTTTCGCTTTCATCCCAAATCAACAATAAGTCCGGTTTAATATGACATTCCCAATAACCACTATATTCTCCTTTCAATTTGTGAGGCTTGTGCTTTTGATCCAATCCCTTAGCACCGTGTATTGCAAGTTCGTTAACGAAATCTTGCAATAACTTAAAGTCAACGACACTACGTTTTTTAAGCAATTTCAAATCTTTGAGAAATTTATTAGAAGTAACTACTTGAAACATGTTCAGATACTTTCAAATAATTCATCTACATTATTGAATTTCAATCCTTTCCCCTCTTTAAGCTCCTTCATCGCTTTAATTGTTTCCTCGTTTGGAACTCTATCTTCCGATATAATTTTACCGTGTATCTTACTTAAAAACTCCTTAAAAAAAGAAGTTTCTTCTTCGGGCAGCTCAATTGTTAGCGTTATCATCATCTATGTGGTTTTTTTATAAACAAATATAACCCTTTTGGGCTATTAAAACAATCGAGATTTAAATATTTTTTATCTCAATTTTCTTTCCCATCAAGTTCAAAACTTCCTCAATTTCAGAAACTTTGGCAAGAAGTCTTGCCTTATCCCTGGTTGAATGCTCTACTCGCTTTTCACGCAGCCTGGCCAACTCAAATGGTGTAATGCCTTCTATAACTTTTGTTATCTCTCCCATCAACGTTTTTTCAATATTAATGCTTTTAGTTCCGTATCGTTATGCTGCTCAATGAGTTTCAAATATCTATAATAAGTAGCTCTACTCAGCCCCATTGGGATATAAACTTTCTCTGGTTCATAATCGGGAGCCTTAATAAGACCTCTTATAATGGTTAACTTCCCAATAGTATCAGCTTTCAGCCCTTTCGGTCTACCCCCAAGACGGCCTCTAGCCTTTGCAGCTTGCAACCCTGCAGTTGTTCGTTCTCTGATTAACTCTCTTTCATACTCTGCCAAGGATGCCATTATATTTAGGAATAATCGACCATTTGAGGTTGACGTATCCACCCCATCAGTTAGACCTTTTACTATTACCTTCATATCGTTGAACCGCAAAACCAGATCAATGATATTTTTTAAACTACGCCCTAGCCTATCTAATTTCCAAACTACTATTACATCTCCTTCTCGAAGATGGTTAATCATTACATTTAACTCTGGCCGCTCTTTGATGGCTCCCGAAATTTTCTCTTTGTAAATTTTTTCACAACCTGCATTTTTTAACGCTTCAATTTGAAGATCTAAATTTTGATCCTTTGTAGAAACTCTGGCGTAACCTATTATCATATTTGTCTCACAAACTCATGTATACTCAAATGTATTGAACTTAGATTAATGATACAAGTTATTGAGACGTGAAGATTAAAAAATAAAAGGCGTAACCGGCCCCAAGTCTCAATCTCATAAATCCTCCCTTTTTTTGGACTTAAAGTTACGTTTTGAAAGACAAGGTAGCAGCGTCGGCTTTCGTGCCGAAATAAATATTTTCAATTCTATTTATTCCATTATCCGATAGTTTGCAGCTGTCTAAATTGCTGCTTAGGATTTGTTTTGCAGTAGATAAGTCTGCTGCTTCGATAATACCATCCTTATTCAATAACAGCAGGAAGGGTACTGATGAAATCTTGAATTGCTGAACAATTGGACCCTGCCAACCCCTTAAGTCGGAAAGTTGTTGCCAAGTAAGTTTGTCTTTTGTAATCGCTTGAAGCCAATCTTGTTTGTCTTCGTCAAGGGAGACGCTCACAATCTGAACTTTACTCTGATCAGTAGTCTTGTTAAGCGCGACCAAATCTTTATTCTTGATCCTGCAAGGTCCACACCACGACGCCCAAAAACTTATTAATGTGTATTTCTTTTCCTGGCTTAGCATAATCCTCGGTATACCAGATTAGTGATCCTACCAATAACTGTAAACTGTTTAGACTGTGCAAACAGGCTTTCAATCGTTGCAAGACAAAGAAGAAGGAAACCGGCTCTCATGTTTTTATAATTATATCCTGTAACAATCTACATACTTTTTCATTCTTTACAAGGTCATTTTAGGTGCCGCAAACAACCCTATATTATTATGAAATGATGGTTGGGATGCTGGCTGGCAACATTATTCTGGTTGCTTTATTCCCATATATCAACAGAACAGTAGTTTACCTGAGATCAAGCCGACTTTCACCGGTCTGGTCTCAGGTATTGGCAGAAATTACATGTTTTCAACAATTACATGAAACCCCTGATGTTATGCCACTAATTAATCTCAAGGTACTTTCAGCTTTTTTTGCTGGGTGCTGACGCGAATATGCTATAACCTGCTTGCGAAAAACAAGAGATCATGATATCGAGGAAGAGTGAATTGCCTGAGACATTCGGCCGAGCGTGTATGCACCAATAGCCATCGCTAAGTCACGCACGGCCACATCCAGGTAGCTGCCACTGACAAGCAAACTTAGTGCGATCAATACGAGCCACGCAGAAACCAGATAAGCCCACTTTCTAGCATCAACAAATACTAAAATTCCGGCTACAATCTCTATAACTCCCACGATCATCATAAAAAGCTGTGGATTAACAGGCAACATGCCGGCCAGGGCTGGGTTAAGATAATGGGACCAGTCGGTCAATAAGTTGGTGAATTTGTCTGCCCCGGCGACGATAGGAATAAGACCGTAGGTAAGTTTGAGTATTACCTGAACGTCTTTGAATGTGTTAATTGATCTGCTCTCCATTGTTATTTCAAATTTGTTTTAATCTTAGAGATGGGGAAAACCAAAACGTTACAAATTTATTTTCCACAACGATGTAACCTTTTACAAGGCTGTTTCTCTAACAGTAAATCAAAACAAATTCACTATGAGAAATTCAAACAAACTGACTTGTCTTGTCCTGGTATTTACTTCACTGGTTTGCTCTAACGCTGACGCTCAGACAAATCCAAGCCTTACAGATCCCGAGGTGTCCTCCGTGGCGGTTGTGGCAAACCAGATCGATATTGGCTATGCGGAAATTGCCGAGAAGAAATCAAAAAATACCGAAGTACTGAAATTTGCGGAAACGATGAAACGCGACCATACTACGGTGATAGCCCAGGCTACCGCTCTTGCAAAAAAACTGGGTGTCACACCAAAAGATAACGATGTCAGCAAGAAGCTGTTGAAAGATGCCGCTGCCACAAGGAAAATGCTAACTGAGAAGTCTGCAAAAGATTTCGATAAAGCGTATATTGATAACGAAGTAACATATCATAAGGCTGTTATCAATGCAGTAGAAAATCTGTTGATTCCTGAAACAGATAATGCAGAACTGAAACAACTCCTGCAAGATGTAGTACCGGCTTTAAAAGCTCATTTGGGACATGCAGAGATGGTTCAAAAAAATCATAAATAATGAATCGTTTATATATAGCATTGGCCGCAACATTATCATTGTGCACAAGTTTTGTCTTATCGGGTATGCAGCGCGAATTCGTACATAAAATAACCGAGACGCCCGTTGTCAGAACTCATACCGTCGAAATCAAACAAATGGCATTTAGTCCTGTTAATATAATTGTTCAAAAAGGCGATCGGATAACATTTGTAAACCACGACCTGGTTACCCATGACATCACGGAGGCAAAAAAAGCCTGGTGGTCAGCTCCTTTACCTGTCGGACAATCATGGTCTGTGACAGTTACTCGGAGTGCCGCATATTATTGTTCAATACACCCGGTCATGAGAGGGAAAATTACCGTAAAATGACACACAATCCCCGCCAGGGCCTGCAGCCTTACAGTATCGCGGCAGGTTCTGGCAACATTAAAACCTTGACTGAAGAAAAATAAGATCAAAAGATAAAGATATAGGTTCTGATCGTGTAACCTTTTCTGAGTCAGATATTCCGATAGTGCAAGAAATAATTTTGTTAAAAATGAGATACTCTGGTCAAGCTTTGCCTATTACCCTTACCGATGAAGAAATAGTTTCAAGGATACTAAACGGCGAAAAAAATCTGTATGAAATTCTGATCCGTAAGTTCAATTTACGGTTGTTTCGGATCAGCATGTCCATCGTAAATGACACTATGGAGGCAGAAGATATTATGCAGACCACCTATCTGAACGCGTATCTCCAGCTGCCCAACTTCCAAGGCAAATCCAGTTTCAGTACCTGGCTCACAAGGATCGCTATTAACGAGAGCCTACTACATAAAAAAAAGAAACTAAGGTCAGAGCAGTTCCTGGCCCTACACGCAGGCAGTGAATTCCACAATGAAACGCCATTGAAAGGACTTATGAACAAGGAATTAAAAACCCTGCTTGAAAAGGCGGTCTACAACCTGCCGGAAAAATACAGACTTGTATTTGTTATGCGTGAAATACAGGAAATCAGTATTCAGGAAACCATGGAAATTCTTGATCTGGCAGAATCCAATGTTAAAGTACGCCTTAACAGGGCCAAGGAAATGCTACGCAGCGAACTAAGTAGCTACTATAAATCGAGCCAGCTTTTCGACTTTAATCTGATCCGATGTGATAAGATCGCAAACGCAGTTCTTGACAAAATCCATCAGTACTGACTTAGCATTCTTTTGATTTAAAGCCCCCCCACAGGCAATCCGCTTGGCACAGAAGTGGGTACGGTCTTGTCAAAAGAATCATCATTGAGGGTATTCAAAAATTCCACGATACGGGAAATATCCTTAAAGTTCACTTCCATGTGCGTCGCCAGCGTATCCATCTGTGCCGTTTTCACTTTTGGATTCATTATCTTACCGCCTGCAACATCTTCATAAAATAGCAACACCTGGTCGAGTGTTTTAAACTTCCCGCTATGCATATAAGGGCTCGTATACCGAAGATTCCGCAGTGAAGGCGTGCGAAAGGCATACGCGTCATTAATGCTGGCATCGCTTTCCCTCCTGTTATCTGTGTCAGGTACCCCCAGCGTATGCAACTTATAGTCGGAGAACATAGGTCCGGAATGGCATTTTGCACAGCCTGTAACCAAAAATGAATTCAGGCCGTCCTTTTCACTGGAAGACAAAGCATTACTATCTCCCCGCATATACTGATCAAACCTGGTATTAGTCGCGGTCAGGGTCCGCTCGTAGGCCGCAATCGCTCTGGATAAATTGACCTGATTTACCGGTTCTGATTCACCGGAAAAAGCTTTGGAAAACAACTTTGTATAAGCCGGAATTTTTCGGATCCGTGCAATGACCTCATCAAGTATCTGATCCTCGTGATAGGCATTACCCCGCATTTCTTCCAGCGTTTTAATGGGCTCTAATACCTGCAACTCCAGACTCTTCACCCTTAAATCCCAGAACATCGGAGCTGTTTCAGGATCATAAACCTCGTCAAATTTTAGTCCATTAAACGCGGTATTCAAGATACTTTGTGAATTTCGTTTTACGAATGGGATATCATTGGACGCAATAAACCTTCTTTTACTGCCGCTCCCTTTACCATTGACGCCGATAGACGTTTCCATAAATTCAGCATAATTGAACTCCGGCTGATGACATGTCGCGCAGGAAACATCTTTATTTCCCGAAAGTATAGGATCGAAGAACAGCAGCCTGCCCAGGTTCACCTTTTCAGCACTCGAAGGATTGTCCTTCGGATGCGTTACGTACAACGGAAGTGCACCCAGATCAGCGATGGTTTCTATGTTTGCAGTGTCTTTCACACGCAAAGAACCTTGATCGTTTCCACAGCTCGAGCACAGTAGTCCTATGAAGACAAACAATGAAATATTATACATACTTTCAAATTTTTCCATACATCTGACAGACCTTCCCTACCCCTAAAAAAAGGCTTTTAAAAGGTGATATTACCATGATAGGGGGCATTAGTTGGATCTGATTAATTTTACACGACTGCTTTGGCTGGTTGCTGCATGGAGATCGATCTATCTAAATACCCCTTCAACACCAATGCATGGTTATACTTTTCATCTTTCGCTGCATACAAAAGCGACACCTTTTTGTGGATCTTAATCAAATCCAGCAGCTCAGTAGCTACTTTTCCGTTCCTTTTGAGCTGAAAGTTATAATCTTCCACAAACTCAACCCACCTCTCCGGGTCATGATTAAACCATTTTCGCAATTCAGTCGAAGGGGCAATCTCCCGAAGCCAGAGATCCACACCTGCTTCACTTTTTTTTAATCCCCGAGGCCACAAACGGTCTACCAGGATCCTGAATCCATCGTCTTTACTACCCGGTTCATAAATCCGTTTAAAGTTTATTTCAATATGAGGCTCTTCGTGATGATCAGCAGCCATTTCAATCTGTTGGTTTAAAATATAATCTCAGTAATTTTCATCTTAAAAAATGAAAACGGAACAAGTCTTACCATTTGTAATCTTAGCTGACAGCCAAATCCTTTTCCAATATTATCGCCTTTGGAAAAAGGATGTTATTTTCAAGATGTATGTGTTTATGAAGGTCTCTTTCAAAGTCTTCCAACATTGAAAACGATAATTTATACCTGCTGCAGGCATCAATCGGCGGCGTGTAATTACTACTTAATCTCGCAATAGTTCGTAACCTTTCCCCTTCGTTCTCATGATCCTGCATCATTACCTCGATCGGATTCTGGATTGTTCCATACGTTTGAGCCGGGATACTTTCTTTTTTTTGTCGAGAACTGACCATCTTCTTGATAACGGGGAAAATCATAAATTCTTCGCGTTTCATGTGAACGGTCAATTCATGGGAAACATCCCGGAAAAGGTCCCGTATTTCCAGTAGCTCAGGATGATTTGTCCCATGTACAGTGCATATTTTATTGAGATTGGCCAGCAGCTGCGGCATCATTTCTTCTGCATACTTATGATGTTTTAATTCAATATATTCTGCGAGCGAATCAAGATCCCAGGCGTTATAATCTGATTCGGAATCTGCAGCGAGGCCAAGGAACAAAGCAATTTCTTTTATTACAGCGTCCGGATCTACGCCTTTATTCGCGCAAGCGTCCGCAAGAACAACGTCTCCATTACAACAAAAATCAATATTATATTTTTGGAAAACAGCTGCCGTTTTCCAGTTTTGGGCTACAATCGCGCCAACAGTCTCAATACTCAGATTGCTCATCACTTAGTTTTAAAAATTTGAATAACATTTAGATTACCTGCAACTGATTTCATAAAATTACCCGCGAAGGATCGCCTTGATAGTACTTTATCTTATATTCAAACATCTCCGCCATTTTACCCGCCCTGTATTTAGCCTCCTCTGCTTTTTCCCCCGTGAACAATTCATCAACGGTCTCTACAAACATATCCATCCATTTTTCGAAATGAACATGATCTATCTGAAGCATAGCATGTGGCGTAAATGGACTTCCGTAATAAGTATGCTCTTTCAAAAGAACGGTCTGCCAGAATTTATACATTTTCTCCATGTGCTGTGGCCACAGGTTGTCTATTCGCTCATTAAAAACGGGCGACAGTAGCTCGTCTTTCCTGACTTTGTCATAAAAAGTATTTACCAAAAGCCTGATATCTTCCAGGCAGAGTATTTCTTGTTTCGTTGCCATATTAGCTGTTAGCGAGTTCCAAATATCTGATCAGGTAATAGATGGCCCAACCCGAAAACCCGATAAGCAGGATCCATATCCAGGCCGGGATACTTTGTGGTGTTTCACTTCCTGTGATCAGAAACCTTTTCTGATCTCCTTTACCATACGCGTTGATCATCAGTGGAACAACCCCGTCAACAACCGCATTTTCATGGATGCCTTCGATGGCAATGGCAGGCCCATTTTTGACTTCGAAAGGGATAATCCGTATCCCTTCTTTGCCTGTCGGGTCTTTACTGATAATCTTGAGGGTGTGTTTGCCGTCTACCATTTTGCGCGTATCCAACTCAAAATTAACAGGAGAGATAAACTCGGCTATCGGCGTTGGCTCCTCATCCAGAAAAAGTATGACTGTGCTTTTATCTTCCATATTACTGTTGATTTACTATAAGCCGCTTGATATGATCATTCGATTGCTCTCCCGGCCGGATCAGGAATTTTACTGAGAAGAAAAGCGTAAGCAGGACAATAACCCCGATAACCGAAACAATCATATAATCCCAATCACTTTCTGGCCCCTGTCCGTGCGTAATACCGCGCAAAATTTTCGGTTGCTGCGCCTCACACACCGGGCAAGCTGTGGCCGAAAGGCGCATCAGAATAAAAACGAGTAGCAAAAGGCTCTTTTTCATGTCCTCAATCTTTTAGTTTGAAATTCAAAAAATTCCTGTTCAGCTTTTTAAGTCTGAGAATGATTTCCAAATGGTTATCCGGTTCGGGGTGATTCGCGAACGCATTGAATACAATTCCTTTTACACCATACTTACGGGAAGAAATCGCAAATACAATCAGCTCTTCTTCTGATGCCCCGTTTCCATCGAAATGATGTACTTCATCCACGAGAAAATCATGCGGCGGCAAATTGACCGAATTCTCATGATGCCTGAATTTGCTGCTGGGTTCGTAAAAACTAAAATTGGCTGAATAGCCCCGCTCCAAAAGATCGTTTACTGCGTCATTGAACGTTTCATAACTGTTTTTCATGGGTCAGGATTCTTATTGAATGGGCATTTGGTTTACTGATTTCATTAATTTTTCTACTTCCTCTGCTGAAACTTTACGCGCGTTATTGCCCCAGCTGCTACGTTCATGATTCATAATGGCAGCGATCTCTTCGGGTTTGAGATTGCTATTGGCGCCTACCGCCGGCATCGCCCCGTACTCCTCCCTTGCATCATATCCTTTCATAATTATACTGACCATCAAAACGGGATCCTTATCAAGGACCACCGGACTACCCTTCAAGGGGGGAAAAGCTCCCTTGAGTCCTTCTCCATTTGCCTGATGACAAGCCTGGCAATGCGTGGCGTACAGGAATTTCCCATCCGGACCGCTCTCACCCAAAGCCGCCGTCCCATTCTCCGGCTGCAAAACCTCCTGCTTCGGATACAAAAAATCAGGAGATGTACTGCCGTCCGGCAATTTGGTTTGCTTAAGTGATTGCAGGTACGCGACCAGCGCAAGTGCTTCTGGTGTGGCAACCAAAGTTCCGGCATGTTTTCTGAACGCATCCGGGACATTGACAATGATATCTTCCTTCCCCGGCTCAGGTTTGTTTTCAAACAACCATGGATAAGCAGGCATTATAGACTCTTTGACGACAATACGCGGATTGTATAAATGAACCAGATTCCATTCCTTACTTGGCTGTCTGCTCCCGATCGATGTCAAATCCGGTCCGGTACGCTCCGTTCCCATGAGTGTGGCCGTATTGCGCCAGAAATCCGTACGGCGGTTGGATGCATAGTCGGCTGCAATTCCCGGACGCTCTCCCCAAACTTTATCCATATCAATATTCCGGACCTGCTGGGTGTGGCATGCAACACAACCATTGGCGACAAACAACGCCTTGCCTTTTACCGCTTCTTCACTAAGCTCCAATGCACCCGGAAGCGACGCATTGTTGCGCTCGTTGTTTATAGCCGGAATCACCGCGACAAAAACAGTCAGAAACGCAAAAAGTAAAAAAGCCGCCCCGAATAGTTTCTTATGATTATCAAAAAATTCCATGTTTTTAGAGCCAGGTTAGGGAAGTGAATTGATTGTTTTCAGTTTTTCAAAAGCTGCTTCCTTTACATCAACAATATCGCTGGTAATCAGCATTTTATACAGATTATAAGCGAAAAACAGGTGCGATAACCACATCAGACTTCCGCCGATCGCCCGCCAAAGCCAGAATGGAGCCATAAAAATGACACTGTCAATGAAGGGCTTACCTTCCACCCACATCAATCCGCGAAGCGTACTGCCGTACATCAGAGGAACCGTGTAAAACAGCAAGCCGATCAAAGCAAGCCAAAAATGTGCCCCTACCGTCACCTGCGGTGGTTCCTGACCAGTGAGCCGCGGCATGACTGCATAAATACCTGCCCATAGAAAAAAGCAGATGATACCATACATGGTTAAATGGGAATGCGCTACGGTGAAATCTGTGAAGTGCCATAACAAATTGGTTGAGCGGAATGCCTCTGCGGTTCCTTGCATGGACCCGGTAAAGTAAAAAAGGATCCCGGTCAGGAAAAACGGCAGCGTGTAACTGTCGGTGATTTTATACCACACACCTTTAAAAGTCAGAAGAAAATTGGTTGTACCAGCCACCACCGGTATAATCATCCCGACGCTACCAACAATCGCTACCGTCTGGAGCCACCAGGGAATGGAACTGAATACAAAATGATGGGTACCAATCAGTGTGTAAAACAGGATCTGAGTCCAGAAAGCCAGTATGCCCAAACTGTACGAATAAATTGGTTTGTTGAGTTGCTGCGGCAAAAAATAGTACACGATACCCAGCGTAAACAGCATAAACCACATGCCCACGCCCTGGTGCATGTAGTAACCTTGTATAATGGTTTCGCCCAAACCGTTTTGCCAAACAGGTATATAGGCTACCACGGAAATAACGATGCCAAAAATGATAGCAGACACGATGTACCAATTGGAAATGTATATTTCTTTGGTGGTCCGGTTGCCGATGGTTTTAAAAAAATTAATGAGTGTCAGCAAGAGTGCTAGTCCAAAAAGCAGCATCACCGGCCAGATGTATTCACGGTACTCCCCGCCCCCATTGTTAATTCCGGCCATCAAACAAATCGATCCAACAAAAACGGACGTGTTGATCAGAATCAAGGTATACCAGCCCATCCTGAAACTGAATAAAACGGTGTTGCTCACCCTGGGCACTACATAATAACCAAGTCCCAGCATGGCCAGCGAGGCCCATCCCCAGAAAACAGCATTGGTATGCACCGGACGTAACCGCCCGAAACTTAGCCAGCTGAATTGATCTACATCAGGTGCCACGAATTTTATCCCGACATACTCCCCTACCGTGGTCCCAAACAAAAGCCAGAAAGTGGCAGTCCCAATGAACCAGATTACCAGCTGCGAAAGTTGCGGATCCACTTTCGGACGCACATGCGCTTTTCTTTTTCGTGCAACAAAAGGCAGTGACGCTTCATGCTCAACCTGATTGATCAGTCCTTTGCGGTCATCCGCTGTGAGCGCTCCTCCAAGCTCATTGTGGCTCAGTTCATAGTCGAGGGCGTCCTTTCGTTTTTCAAGAGCCAGGGTGAGATCATCATCCTTTAGCGTATTTAAAAAACCAGCGAGGCGTTCTGCTTCTTCTAAATTCTGGTTATTCCGGTACTTTCTTAGACTACCGGCTATTTTGAAGATCAAAAAAACGCAACCCGCCAAAATCGGGATCAAAAGAAGAACAAGGGTGATCTGTATACCACTCTGGCTCAGCAATGTGTCCGAAGTAGGCAGCTTGGTTTGTCCAAATGCCCGAATAGAGGTTAAGTTTAGTGCGAACATGACCAGAACAAGCAGATTTCGCTTTTCAATGGTCTTTTGCCTTCGAAGAAATATCGCAATTTGATCGCTGCGAAGATTACTCAAGTAGTGGACATAGTCATTTTGCCCGACCTCTACCTTGCTTTTCAGATAATTCTTAACAATATCTCTTGTTAAAACCGCAATGATCAGCACACCCACGGCGATAATTAGCGTCACTAACGTCAACCCCAGGATAATACCCTGTTCGGCTGGTTTTCCTGCTGCGTGCAATGGATTCCAAATACCAGAGCTGAATAGCAATAAACTCAATATCAAATATTTAAAACAAGATTTCATATTGTATATATTAAGACCTTAATATCCTTAATTATTCAAATTTTTATATTTCTTTAATGAAACTCAACCCCATATTGATACTTTCATTAAACTCTCCGATGGTGGCAAACTGCAGTGTTACGTTCATTTTTTCTCCTAATTTCCTTGAACTCATGATGAAGCGGTCAAGGTTTTGTCTCCGAGCAGATTTCTAGTGCTAACCCACAACCCTTAAATATTTTATCTCCATCTACCGCACTGCCAATGTCTGCTTTCGTGACACTCCATCAATGTAAAAGCTGCCATTCGGCCCTTTGCTGGATTGTATCAATTCGCGCTTACCCAGGCCCTGGAGAATTTTGGCAATAAATTGCTCCGGCGAATATATTCCGGCCGCTATTTCCTTGATACCAACCTTTCTCACTCCCTCTGACATCTAAACCACAAAAATTACAGCAAGTACTACATTCACACGTTTTTGAAAAAAGACATCTACACTTGCTTTATTCACAAATGTATTCTCAAAAACCGGCAAATAAAAGAGTTTTTACTCTTTTATTTGCTTCGCACCATTTTTAACACTTTCACCGCACAACGATCTTCTTTCTTATCAGGTAGTCCCCGAAACTTTCCAGGTGAAATCGTTCTGTCCAGCAAAAATGTTTTCAAGTGGGATAAGTCCTACTCTACTTTCGGCGCGAATGCTTCCTACACACAGGTCAACAGAAACGCAGCCAATAACGACGAGATCCTGGCATTCTCCCATCTGAACTCCGCTATGCCGCGCAGCTGCCGTTTCGGTCGGTCGACCAATAAAGTTTTCGGATTACTAGTTTTTGCGTAAAAACCACTTCAAAGCCGCGACTCTTTCACATTTGACAATTGCAGGCAATTCACAATCAGAATCATATTAGATCAGTTTATCTTGCTCAAACGGCTCCAACAAATCCCATTGATTGCCATACAAATCTTTA
The DNA here is from genome assembly GCF_056895215.1 of Dyadobacter sp. HNCC25DJ184. Lineage (NCBI taxonomy): Bacteria > Pseudomonadati > Bacteroidota > Cytophagia > Cytophagales > Spirosomataceae > Dyadobacter > Dyadobacter sp. HNCC25DJ184. The sequence goes on from NZ_JBXHAQ010000028.1 coordinate 14,704, forward strand.
AAAACAGCTACAGTGCCATATATTTCTTGTTTAGGCGATCTTATAAATTCAATATTTTTGGCAAGCATTCTTTGATAATCTCTCCAAAAATTATCTGTGTAAAGAAATAAAAACACTCTGCCTCCGGTTTGATTCCCAATACTCATACGCTGTTCTAATGACGCTGCTTTTGCCAGAAGAAGCGAACATCCGTTTGTTCCAGGTGGAGAGACAATGACCCAACGTTTTTGATCATTTAATCTGGTATCCTCGAGTAATACGAAATCCAGTTTCTGTGTGTAGAACTCTATTGCCTCGTCATAATCTCGAACAACCAGTGTGATATGAGCTATTTTTTGTTTCATAGGTTTTGATACCTGAGTGTTTTGTTGTTTATACTTTCGAAAAGGGAGATTTAACGCAATATCTACAATCGCCCAAAATTTATGGCCAATACCTGCAAAGCCTTCTAAAGCATCATACAAAACTAATGCATTAGTTAATAATCGTAAATTTCCACACGATTGTAACGTAACCTTTAAAGCCGCCTGGATCCGGGCGGCTTTAGAGGTACAAAATCAATTATCTACAACAGTCGCTGAGACTCAAGGATAAAAAAATAAGGCACCAAAATATCTTTAAAACTATTTTGCTACTTTAGGCAACATAAAGTTGTTGCTGTGAATAACAAGAGAAAATACTCCGCTAATGCCCATCTCGTACATTCCCGATTGGAGATGATCAGAGCAGATATCGTTGTCAAGATTAGTGAGAAAATGTGGGAGCAGACGCCAAAAACTCAAAACGTTTGTTTTGATAACAGTTGGTTAATCAGGAAGGTGTGCGAATCAATTGAAAGGGACTTCAATATTAAAGTCTCTGATCGCGACAGAATGGATGGTATGGAGCTATTTCTATGCAGCCAAAAGTCCACACCGAGAAAAGAAACGGATCGCTACCAAGTCCAGCAATTCACCGAGTCCGGCTGGGTGGATGTGACACAGGAGCCCGGAAATAACCTCAATAAAACGAAGCTCAATTTTCAGGAAGCTTGTGCCCTCTACAATTACGTCAGCTCAGGAAAGGCCGAATTTTTTACTATCGTAAAATGCTAGTCAATTTGATTTAAAGGCATTAACTACTAATATTTTAAGCCTTCATGAAAAAGAAGTATACAATTTATGCCCATGCCATACACAGTCGCATCCAAATGATTCGCGATAAGATCTTGTATGAAAAAGGAATGACCGCCCGAGACCTGGTAGTGCGCAACAAAAAATATTTTGAACTGGCGATTGACTCAGTCATGAAACAGCACGAGCTGATCCACCCGCATATCGACGATACCTTCGACGCGGCCACAATGTTCTTGATATCAGTAGGCATTGAGCCAGTTCTTGAGCATTCCGTCGATGATAGTGCACCTTTCAGAGTATGGACACCCGAAGGGGTAATGATCGAACATCCTGACGGGAGCAGATCCCCGGAAAAATAATCATAACAGATTTAGTTGCCCATTGTCATCCTTGAGATCGTCGTCTGTGGAAGCTCCGATTGGTACCGCTACCTCCGGAACGTTTGAATTAACCTTGGTGCTGAATACGCCGTCCTTCACTCTATATGCCAGAAGCTTGTAGTCATAGTCATAAGGTGCCATTATTCCCAGCATGTCATCCTTGGTCAATTTCGGATCAAACCAGTCGTCCAACGTTTCTTCTTCGAGGATAAAAGGAGCACGTTCGCCGTCGTTATGCACCCAGGCAAGTAACGGACTAGCATCAACAGTTATGATAGAAACAGTATTAACGCCTCGATAATTGTTATAAATCCCCCCGAGCATGATCATCTCTCCGTCTCGACGCTTGATATACCAGCTTTGGTTTTTATTGCTAGGGTCAGAAAGATTCTCGTAATGAGGTTCAAAAAATCCGGTCGCATATACAACGCACCGATTGCCCCAATAGGCTCTATAGGAAGGCTTGTCCCATAATTCATGTGCTTTTGCGTTTAGCGTATTTGCCCTCCATTTTTCAGGCTCGTCCACCCAGCCGGGAATCAGACCCCATTGAAAGGAATCAATGACACCCGGATTCTCAATCCCCCTGGTCGGAATAAAGGGTTTTTCAAAACCATTATACATGTATTTTCTGGACACGCGATGCATATTGGTTTCGGGAAGACCGAACATTGCCAATTGCTTCGAATCCGTTGTAATGTAGTAGCACATAACTCTCATATTTATGACTAAAATAATGAGAATTTTTCACATAACTTCCTATCATTCAATACGAAAAATGACATGAACCGTAGATTACAAAGGTGTTTCTGTATGCATTGTAATCAGCTTTAAAGTGAAGTGACCTTTCGCCAGATGCCTACTATCCAAGGATTTGACTATTTTAACACAACATCAGTAATTTTGATTCGAAAAAGACCGTTCGTAAAACGAGCCGTCTTCCCCATATGATTTCTCAGGGGCAGCACATCTCTCTTCATATTCTGGCTAAAAGAAATTGCGAACCTGCCTTCCACTATACCGGATGCCTTATCGAACTTTGTTACCTTAATCCAGCCAGGTTTTAACCCACTATATTCATACTCGTTGAGAAGACCTCCAGAATTACCTATGTACGAAAGACTGGCAAATTCATTGTCAAAATGGCGGCGCTTATCGAGCTTTGAGATTTTGGAGCGTCCTTTTCTTAAAGGTATATTAAAGATAGCTAAAGCCTGGGTTCTGGTACATTCGAAGTCCACACAACCATTTTCGGTATTTGGATTAGGTTCGTCGCCCAGTCCGGCAACATCGATGTCGGTGTACACAAGCAAATTGAATTCTCGAACATCATTTGGGTTTTGCTCACGTTTTTTTAGGCGCAACACTTTGCCGGTGCCATACCAGACTGTGTCATTAAGAACACTAGTCACATTAAAGACACTATTTTCAGGAAGTCTTGGTTGCCTAACGCATCCTGAAAATATAACAGCTATAATGGCCCATTGACAAAAATATTTCATTTTAGTATCAGTGTTTTACAAGATAAGCACCATGAAAACTTTAACTACTCATTTAGTTGATTCGTAAAATCTTGTCTGAATTAAGCTAAATAAAAGATCGCCCTCTCAGGGGCGGTCTTTTATTCAAGAAGCGATGAGCAACGTTCCCCAGCTTTTCATTACTTTCATTAATCGTTTTTCTCTGATCCGCCCGTAGTTTTTTAAATACCTGGTGGACGTCAGTCCCAAACATGCCGCCACGTCGTCTGCAGACATTAACATTTCGTTGAGAGCGAGGTCACAAAAGGTTTTTCGGGCGACTTTGGTTGTGAGCAGTAAAGGTATTTTGCAATACATTGCAATCAGTTTAAGAGTGCCATTTCGTTTCTGATTACTTTTCACAGGTAGCTTTTTCAGGTCACCTCCATAGATATTAAGGATCTTCACTGCAGGTTCGAGTAGCTTTATCGTAAATGGTTTTTTTGACTTTTTGCGTTTGCCTTTTAAAAAAATACTTCCCCTGTATTCCTCAATGTAAAACTCCTTACGAGTATAATCAACGTGGTGCATACCGGTGAAACAGTTGAAAACAAATGCGTGCCGCTCCTCGCTGAGCACGTCAGCAGAAAGCTGACTGATTAGGCCTTCTGTAACCAGCTTGTCAAAGTCATATTTAAGTAAACGATCCAGCTGAAAAATCGAGAGGTGTGTTGTATCGATGTAGTCCTCGGAATCCGCTTTACCTGGAAGATTTTCTTTTAGACAGGCCAATGCCGGAGACATTTTTTTACCTATCCCCCATTTTAATATACGTTTGGCAAAAGAACAAACCTTCCGAGCAAACCGCTGACCGGATCGCTCAGTATCTGCCATGAAATCAAACAGGTCAGAAAAGAAGGTTTCTTTCAATTTAATTGGCCGGTCGACCCCGATACTGGCCAAGTAGTCCTTAATGTGGCGTAGATAATTTTCGTTGATCGAATAAGTAGCCGGCTAGAGTGTTTTTGGAATTACCATTTTAGAACGGTGCAGCATAAAAGCGCTGAATATCTCATCGGTTGAATAGATAAACTTCTTTCTATCAAGGTAATACTCCTTCACCATCGCCGGAGATACATGTTCATAGCGACTGCACAGTACATCAAAAAGCCGTGACAAGTTCACGGATGTTTCGTTCAGGATTTTGTTTGCTTTTACTGCACGTGTGGTGGATCCCAGGATCACCTGGCTTGCAGCATTCCATGCGCTTTTCTTACAAGTCGCTTTTGTCGCACCGATTTCGATGTATTCCTGGTCAATAGTGATGCGGCATTGGATGGTCCCCAGAGGATCATCTTCTTTAATTTGATTCCTTGCTTCTGACTTACGAAACCAGAATAAGATTTTCATAGACGTTAATTGGTGAATCACGATTTTCTGAAGAGGTGGAAAAAGTCTTTACCTTTTGCCGTAACCCGGGAAAAAGTGCCGTAACCGATGCCGTAACCTGAAAAAAATGCGTGAATGGATGGGCGTAAAAACAAGAAAACCACATAGTTGACTATGTGGCTCCCAGTGAATTTCGGTCATTCTCAAAGTATCTGGCGGTCTGGACGGGAACGGAATTCATCGCACAAAACGCTTATTATCAATATTTTATGCATTCTATAAATCTGTGCTCACCAAATGCTCAACTGATTTTGTTTTTGCTGTCAATCTTGACTAAAAATACGACCTTTTCTTAAAATTCCAAATCTACAATCAAATCGAAAAACTCATCTTTTTTGCAACAGGTTGTATTTTTTGCCTTCTCCACTGAAATTATTAATGGATGCAATCTTCATATCGCTGCCAGCCAGAGCGTTGGAAAGAAACAGCCGTGTGCCATTTTCGGAGCGCAGAGAGAAGGCTTGTTTTTTTATTACCTTGTTCACAACAGACTCGATTTGGACTTCAATTTCGGGAGCGGTATCGCCGTGAAGAATGTCGACATATTTCAGGCCAGGTGCAGTGCTAAATTGTAAATCAAGATTGGCGTTCGCCGGAACTCCCAGAAGCGAAACCTTCATTTGATCCTTACCACTCAAATTTCTATTCAGTATCAGGTCTACCTGTTTATTCTTCGGAGAATTATACCTAAGGAGTTGCTTCTTAGTTGACAAATTTTCCATTGAAATTTGATTTACTTCATTATCTCCGATATTGCTTTTTAGACCATACTCATTTAGACCTTGTTTGACGGCATAGTTCAACGCACCATCAGCTAATCCCTCAATTTGTTGCTTGAATCCGGTACCTGTCGATAGTCCGATGGGATTTACAAAAATTTGCCCATTTAATGAATTCTTCTGCTCGTGAGAAAAGATTGGCATAAACATGTTGTCGACGTTGTTGCCAGATTCGAGGTCTGCTTCCAAACTTTTGCCGGTGAGATCAGTAAGTCCCACCGTTTTCGCATTGTCTCCGGCAATGACAATTAGCAAAGCGCCAATGCCAAGCACACCTGGAAGTCCCCCTGCGACAAGTCCTCCCAACAAACTGAGAATTTCATAAAAAGGTGTCCTCGGCGTATGTCCGATTACCGACCAAGGCGTATACATCATGCGCCCCTGATACTTAGAATAATTATAGGTGTTATTATCAGGGTTGATCTCGATATATTTCTTGCTGTTTCCTTCATTTGGATCGAATATATGGATTTTCCAAGGCTTCTTGGAATCGTCCCAACAAACTGGTAAAAGACAGTGTTTGGAGCCGCCCGGTAGATAATTTTCTGCCACGCATAAAATTGGGTCGTCTCCTCTATTGTGACATTCTCTTGATCGTTTAAAAACCTCCACAGGATTCTGAGTCAGCCCTTTGCGAAATTGCGATATGAACCAGATAATGTACTCTGCACCAAGCTGATAACACTGTTTAATATTGATTTCATTACGTATTGTTTCCCAATTTTTTATTTTTGACAAGGGGCGAGAAAACAAACTGATATCTTTGTAAGCGTACAATGCTTCCGTACATTGCCCAAAACAATTTCCGGTGGATGCAACGGTTTTACATACTTCCATGTATAAAGATTTTAACCAATCAGATGGATCATACCACTCCGGTTCGGAGTCAATGTCTCGCAAAGCAGACGCAAATTGTGCGCGTGTGATCACGGGTGTGCTTGGGTTTTTTGATTTTTTATTAGGACTTGTACTGGTATCGATATCCCAAAAATCCAATGATGTATCCAATCTAATTTCGGGCTTGATCGACCATTTTACATAATTTACTTTATCGAATTTGTCCGATTTAAACACATTTGTATCCGAATCCATCAACCCCCAAAGGTTAGACTTGTTTAGTTCCTTTTTGAAAATTCCGAGATGATCATCAGCGTTATATTCTCCGTCTGATTCCCATATATCCAATTCGATATTGATTTTTTTATCAGGATCGTCAATTGTAAAGAATTGAGGGGTGGTGAAGTCGATATCTTCAACGATGTTTCGGCCTGAATAATCGCCCGTTGTGGGAAAACGCTTTTTCAAAACTTCCCGTCCGTCAACATGAATTTTGAAATACATGTAAAGATCATTTGAGCCTCTATTCCAAGACTCCGTTTCAACAGTCGATACGCCATCCAGAAAAATCTTGAAGGGGCCTCTTTCCAGAAGTCTATCCCCTGCATCAATTAGCACTCCTCCCTGGAATATGCAACAAGTGTATTTTTTACCTTCATTTGAAAGTTCGAAAGCAGATCCAGTGGGGAATCCCAGGTCTCCTTTCGGACCTTTTCTATGCCGGTATTCCGTCAGAATTTTGCCAACAGGGATGTAGGAGGTTCCTGTTGCAGGACTATCATAAATTGTGCCTTTTTCAAACAAACAGTAATTACCTGCGCTAGTTCTGTTGGACAAAAGGACCGTTTGATGCCCTGAGACTGGAAATCCGGTCTTCGAAAATCCTCCAATCCGTTGGAAGCTTGTAAAAATTCTGCCGGAAATCTCAACAGCCGACTGTTCCGTGCCTTTGAAACAAATATGCCCTTGCTGGAATGTCTGTACGAGACCTCCTCCAACCGGTCTTTCAGACCCGGTCGGCAGACCAAGTGCGCTCCCCGATTCACCAATTCGCTCGTAGTGAACATATATTTCACCTAAAACCGCATGTGCGCCTGATGACAATGACTCATAAATTGCACCGCCCACAAACGCAGTCTTTCGTGCTCCAAATTTTGCAGCCGGCAGCTCATCTGTAAGAGGGGTTCCCAGGCGTATTTTAAGCTTCGGCAGTTTCTTGTAATAACTATATATTGCTCCATGCATCTCACAGACGGTTCCGGATCGTTCACTGAATACAATTTGCCCGGCCTCGTAATCCTGAACATATGCTTCGATAGAGTTGTCATATACTATTCCTCCTTTTGGAGATCCTAGTCGCACCTCTTTTTTTAGTGTATTTTTTTTATAGGTTAACTGCCATTCAGGAGTGTCACGCTGCTCATCGAACCGATTTTCTATTTTCTCGGGGATATCGTTTTTGTAAATAATTAACGCGGCAACTTGTCCAGCAAATGCACTCTGAAGTGTCAGCCGGTCTACCGCGATAGTCAGGCGATGACTTGACGTAATATCGATTTTGACTTTGGGAAATGCTATTATCGAAACCATTTTCTCATCAATGGCCAAGCCAAAAGTATCGGTGTCATAAATCAGATCTGCCACGTACCAGGTAGCAGTGTTTAGCAGTATCTTGTTCTTCGTGGAAACTGTTAAAATGCCCCTGTCTTTAGTCGCTAAACCCGCAGTTAAAACAAATCCTGATTCCATTTCGCCCCTCTCAAGAAAAAGAGAGAAGCCGTTTGCATCAACAAGAACCTGACGAACCAAACCAGCATCAGCACATTTGAAGAGCACACGTATGCATATTTTCCGAATATCTTCAGGTATTTCAAGTGAGCTAATTAAATGACTGTTACCATCGAAATTTAACGCCTTTTTGTAGTCGCCCAAAAGGGAATGTTGAGGGCCCTCCCCAATATACGCATTCAGAATTTGCGCTGGCGAAGTGCCATCAGGATTTGCTACCGGGATCTTGTTAAGATTATAGTCGATATCTGGTGTTTTCATGATCAGAAGAGTTTAAAGGTAATTTGTTTTTCCAGCCAGAGATATTTCGAATATCTATCAGTGTTTGCCTTTTCGAACCAGAAATCGTTTGATCCAATCTTTACGAAGATCATAATTGACTGGACACGATGATTTCTTTTCGGCATAGGTTCAGCTATCCGAAAGTGAGTATAAAAAAGGAAACGAGTGAGTTTTTAAATTGAGTTCAGCCGCCAAACTTCAAGTAGTGCGTATCGCTTCAATGGTTTTGTTTGAAATTTATGCCCAACAGGCATATTTTGACCGACCGTATGATCATGAATCGACAAACACTCTTTTTAGTTAATTACTCAGCCAGATTAACCATTAAATCATTTTCGAGGAACTCCCATAAAAAACATATATCCCATAAGATTAACATGAAAATCGTCAGAGTCAGGGCCAGGCAAAGGCATTTTATATTTTTTGGATACCTCTGATTGAGAGTATTGCATTTCCTCTATTTTGTGATTGTTCTCATTGAAACTTCTAGCTGTCGACAGCGACAGTAACGAACTTAAATCATTGGAATGCATCACTCTTGGCCCGAGGTCTACAAATTCATAGTTGTCGGGATGAACAAATCTTCTCAATATGGTCAATAAGATCGAGGTGTGATCGAACAACTCATGAGAAACGCTTTTCTCAGGAATAAAAGGCGAAACAACAAGCGCAGGTACTCGCGGCCCATATCTGGTCAAACCTTCCCCCAACGGAATGGCATCATTTGGTGGCATGACATGGTCATAGAAACCGCCATGCTCATCGTATGTGATCACTAGCAATGTTTTTTCCCATTGAGGACTTTCCTGAACTGCTTTGATCACTTTGGCTAAAAACTTTTGCCCATTTTTAATATCGCCCGGAGGGTGGTCATCATTGCCAGGGGGTCTCTCGATGTAATCGGGCTCTATGAAGGTTACAGCTGGTAACTTCCCGAGTTCAGCCATCCGATAAAAACCATGTTTGGGGTTCTCTATATGTACCACATTTGAGGTATCATAGGTATAGTTCGTAAACAACCGTAAAAAGCTGTACCCATGCTCAAAAACTCTCCAAGAAACTCCGCTTTTAGTCAGGTAATCAAACACAGTTTTGGTAACTCTGGGAGTAAATTTGCTAAAATCGGGATTATCGACCTCGATTTTTCCTTCATCATTGGTGTTTAACTTTCCGGTATACGTAATGAATCTGTTTGGTTGAGTCTGTCCGGGATGAGCACAAAACCATTTGTCGCATATCGCGTAGTTATTTGCTATGTAATCATAAGTTGAAACTTGCTCCTTTCCATAATAACTCATGACGTTTTTCCAGATATTTCGATTATTGGCATCTTTATGAATCGAATATTTCGATGCAAAATCTTTCACAAAGCCATCCATCGCTGTACCCATCTGGTGTTTTACACAATTGTAAGAGTGGCAAGGATCCTGCAATATCTGCGTTGTCTCTATATTGTGAAATACACGATGTGTTTTCCCTTCATGGTCGATATTTATTTCATTTCCGGTCAACCCGTTTACATCGCCCCGCCCTTCATGCACTTTCAGATATCCAAGCATATGGTCAAACGAACGGTTTTCCATCATGACTACAACCAGATTATCGAATTTGGCAAAATTACCGTCAGGGGTAACAGGTATGGGCTTGATTTTGTCAATAAGATGACCGCCAACCGGGGGAACGTAGGTAATAAAAATGTCGTTTTGTATCTGTTTGATATCAATGATTGGACACAATTCTCCTTCTCCCAAAAAGCTTTCGACAATAAGATCTATTTTCTTATTAATGAACTTTTCGACGAAACTACTGACAGTTAATCCAATATATCGCGGAAACCAATCATTAATTGGACTTTTTAACTCATCTTGGGTGATATTGAATTCCTCAAACTTCTCCTTTTTAATATTGTAGATGGTTTTGGCAACCAAGTCAGGTAAATTAGTGTTGGTTCCAAAACTTGCTTCGAAATTTGGTTTGCATTTGACAAAAACCCTTTTGTAAATGTTTTCAACGTCACCCGGATTCCACGTAGTAAGTAATATTTCAGGGAAAAACTTGATATGATTGATATTAAAATATTTGTCGTATTCGGGGACACGAGGGATACCTGACGAGACATGCATTGATAATTCATCAGGCATATGCCCCGTTTGATCTCGTTCATCCGTTTCTATTTCTATCGAAGCTTTAAAGCCTGGAATTGAAACGTCTTTTGTAACCGAGAAAGCGATATTTTTAATGTTGATATCATGAAATCTGAAGGTAGGATCATCCGAAAACTTGAAGAGCAGGGTTTTAACCCCTTCATTTTTACTATTATGATTGTAAAGTTGGGCTACCTCATCTTTAAGCGAAATAGTCATCTTGTTTGATGATTTTTTAGGTAGCAGCTCGTCATCAACAACCTGAGCGAAGATATCAACCAACCAGTCGACAGAGCCTGTGGAATAAACACGATTATATAGCTCCCGAAAACCAGAGTCTTCCCGATGTTCAAAAGCAATTTTTTGTATTGTGCTAACTAGCTCCTTTTTGATATCGTAAGATATCTCGCCGAAACGATCAAAAACATTGATATGATTAAACTCACTACTGTACCTTCGCAAGATTTTGATATCCTTGTTATTTCTAATAGAGCCTGGAATCCCCATCGGAAATTTTGACGAGAACAGAATTTGTCCAATCGAATATTGGTCGCATATACGATCATGATTAAAATCAATCTTAATTGATTCGATAGGCTTATATGAATTCCAAAATCCGTCAAATGCCCTTTGAAAGAAATCCAGCGGAATTCGTTTGATCTTAATAACTTCTGTACTTGGATATGTTATCAGCAGATCATACCTCTGACCACCTTCAAAATGCGGAAACTCAGCCTCGCGCTCTGGAGATGTTGTGTTGGACAACTCAATGATCCATCCTAGCGAACGTTTAGGTATAAACGCAGATGCAATTCTAGTGGACGGGTCGTAAGTAGAGCCTATGGCATTACCATTTGGATCAACAACATTTACTTTTCCGCTGTCAGACAATGCCGAAACTTCCGGAGGCCTGATATGACGATTTACTTCGGGACGGTATAAGAAGATTTCTATCTGACCCTTTGTTAGCTCCGGCAGCTCAATCATCGACTTCTCACCTGCGTTCAGGTAAATACGTTTATGCGAAACTTTGTGGCGTGCATATAAAACGCCGCCTCTGGAAGGAATGTTTACACCTATCATTGCTAATGAATTTAGATTTTCAACTAATTTGAGTGCTGATAATATTCAAGTTTTGTAGTTTTTCAGAATTCGGATGCGAAAATTTCTGGTAGAAAGGTATAAATCAGCGATGTAGAAAAAAGCCTTAACGTCTTGACACCAAGTCTCTTTCGAGGACTCGAAAGTTTAATACTTCCATCCTATCTCTATTCCTCCTCCATTTACACCTCCGATAGAGCCCATTGCGCAAGCTTTGACGTGTTTATCGCCATCGGAGACAATTATCCCTCCGCCTTCATTACCCACACAATCACCGCTAACTCCAACCGTTCGTTTCGATGTTGCGACTGTGCGTGGGTTGTCTAGTTTAATTTGAACCGCCTTTATAATACTTTTCTGCAGATCATCATGTTCTTGAACCGAAACTCCAGTCGCAAGATCATTGAGTTTTCTTCTCACCTGCATTCTCAACCTTCTCGAGTCTTTTTCCAATTGATTTAATCCGTCAAAAAGTTTGGCTACCATCTGATTGATGCTCTCAGCAACGCTTTCAATAGCATCGTGTTTTGAATTTCCCATGATCGAAATAGATATATAGTTTTGAATCGCTTTCAAAAGTTCACCTATGTGCTATGCATGGCCGTCAACATTAGCGGCCAATTTTAAGTTAGGATAGGAATATCATTCTGATTGAATCAATTCATATAGAAGTGATTAATGTATTAGAAATAAAACCCTAATAACTTCGATTTGAACCCTTCGTCTGCTTCGGTTACATAAAGTTTACGGCTCTCCTATTTCATAAAGCCTTGGAAAAATAATTTTCCATCTCTATTCTATTAGTGGCCCTTTGACAGATCAAATTTATTTCTGACTCAGTGGAATTAAAAATTACAATTTCCGGTCACAACAGATAAAATATTGGTTTTTACTAAAACGATGATCGCAATTCACTCTCATCGAATGGTTTTTGCAATCCAAATGAATCAAACTACAGGTTGTTGGCAATAGTTGCAGAAAATACATCTGTATGTTAGCATATTTTGCAAATAATAGTTTGAATTTGCTGTCGATGTAGACCGTAAGTCGGGTTATTGCTTTTACATGGTCTCCGCCCCAGGCAAACCACCCATACTCACCGTTCGCTAACGAGTAACCTTCGAATTCATCGTAAATATATATCCACCGAAAGATCGGAGATAGTACAGACGCGCCAACTTTCAGATTCCTTGACGTTCTATGAAGATAAAGTATTCTTTCGGCAAATTTGATTGCAATTTACCTAGTGTCACCCCGTCCGAGTCGAAAATGTTAATACTTGGCCGTTCAAATTTCTCATCGTTCTCAAAGTATGCTGTCGGACTGAGATTAGAAAATCGTTTAAAGTCACGAATCATATGCATTTGATCGTAATACCCACAATCTGCTGCAATGGCAGCCCAAGACAGAAAAGGGTTTGTCAACTTTGTTTTTAATACGTTATTAAACCTTAAAAGTTGAATATAATTGGTCGGAGAGAGGCCGGTATGCTCAAGAAATCTTCTCTCGAAATTTCTCAAACTCATATTCGATCTATAGGCATAATCCCTAATTCTAAGGAATTCCCTTGTCCGGTTGATTTGATTTGATATGTAGCTTATACTGTCAGGGAGTTGATGACTATTTTTTTGACGGTTTAGTAATGAAAGTAAAAATGTGTCTGAAATTTTCGTCATTGTATTTATGTCAGACACATTTATTAATTGCTCATAGAGATTCGAAGTAACATTTCCGAATATATCATTTGCCACTATAATCTTATTGGTTATTTCGGAAGTTGGTATCCGGGATATTTTACTGAAGCCATCTGTTTCGAACTGAATAATGAATGTCAGGTAGTTGCCATGAAAATGCACTATTCCATTTTGATTCGTCATATGTCCAGTCATATAGCCCCTTTTGAAAGCTAGAGAACTGTCGCATCGGCCTCCCTGATGTAAGGGCTCATCTCTTAAATAAAAAATCAATAATATGTTATTGCTCGCAGGCCACTGGCTACTGTACGCAATTTGCCTGCTTTCAGAGGTCGCTAATATATAGTTTCTTACAAACGGCCGGAGCGCCGGATGTGGTAAGACCAAATAATTTGTCACCATAGTTATCTTATCAATTGTCAATTATTTAATAAAGATACTTTTTTGTGAAATACTTGGTTAAATAAAATTCTACACAAAATGAGTCACGAGGCTTGCCGGCAGAGTTTGTTGAATAGTATACCGCGAATGCAAATTGTAGCGCCATCTTTGGAGATTGTGCCTAGGTTAAGTTCTGAAAATTTACTTTTCTAAGAGTCAAT
>NZ_JBXHAQ010000029.1:0-12979 GCF_056895215.1 Dyadobacter sp. HNCC25DJ184
CTTGGTGAGCGGGATAACAAGGAATGTGGAACGGCTTACGATGCCGTCATCTATTGGAGTTGGTGATATTGCTGAGAATAGTTTTTTTAAAAGTAAACTTGCCAATGCAGAGATTTGTCATCAAAGCTCTCATAAATCTATCAGACATTTTTGGAATTTTTATGTAGAACTCAATTGTAAGGAAGAAGTCAATGAAAGAAAGCTTGGGGTAACACGTTTTGGAATTTATAAAATTCGGCCTTCTGCCACAATTGCTATCACTGCTGACCGGACAGATCGTAATTTGGAGCTCCGACAGCCTACTTACACCTTTTTCACAAGCACATTTCTTAGGTGAGTCGGTTGGTTCTGGGTAAACGAGCAGGAACTTTCGAGGCTTTCCATCGAACTCTTTAATTTAGGAAGTAATGTAAGTGGTAGACGATGAGGTATTCTTGTTGATATTTGGCAACTAAAATGGGTATACATATCAATATCTCAGATAAAGATCGCTATCAAGCCTTAATGAATTTGTATAACATCAATGGCATTCCCCGTTACTTCCTGATTGACACCCAAGGAAATATCATTGACGCCCATGCCTCACGCCCATCTTCCGACAAAATAGTCTCCCAACTTAATAAAGCGCTCGACCCCAATCAAGTGGAGCTACAGTAAAATAATCTATACAGCGGATTGTCAGGAAAATAAAATTTCCAATAAAAAACTGAACAATTATTTCCACTTTCGTTACATTTGCATAAACTGGAAAGAATTTAACTATTTAAGCATTGCGCAGGATTATATCCATATTGCTTCTGGGGCTGCTACTTTACAACATGATTGGCTACGCGATAGTCTTCTTGTCGGAGGAGAGGCATACTATTAGTGATAGTGGAAAAGATTTTGTGGAGCAAGCTTATGGTTCTTCTAATATTGTGATTAAGGTTCCGGTTTCGGTTCCTTATCAAACAAGTTGGAATGCCCCGGAACCCGCGGAAGGGCAGATTGAGCATGAGGGTCAGTTTTATCAGATGAAAAGCAAGCAGCTGATCAACGATACGCTTTATGTTCAATGTGAGTTTGACCAAAACGCGCGGGATCGCTTCAGTGACCTTGTTTCCAAAATAAATGATCAGGTAACTGGCCATTCTGATCAGAAGAAGAGTGATCATTCCCAGGTATTAAAGAACTTCCTGAAAGAATATATGACGCCGGGCTCCAAACACACATTCTACGTTATGGAATGGGCTCCTGCTCGTCAACTTTCTTATCATACCGTGCAACTGCCCGCTACTGAGTTGCACTTCCAAATTCCGTCGCCACCACCCGATCTGGCCTAGTACATTTTATTATTTCTCCTGATTTCTATTTGGTTTAATCAGTGCGTTTCATCGATTTGAGATGTTTTACTGCTTATCAATCAATATGTTATCAAGATTAAAATCAAATTTACTAACACAGATTTTTATCTAAAAATGGCGCATATATCTCTACCCGACGAGTCGCTTCCGGGAATTGTTGGACTTTTTGCATTCCGTCCCGAAACTGCAGCCCCGCTTGGAGCTTTGGCAGATGTTTTACTACGAGGAGAATCTTCACTAACCAGTGGCGAACGCGAGTTGATCGCTGCCCATGTTTCTTATTTGAACAATTGCCATTTCTGTCATACCTCGCACGCTTCTGCCGCAATGGCGCACCTGGCTTGTGACTATGGCCTGATCGACGATATCAAAAAGAATTTCCAAGAAATACCTGTTAGCCCGAAACTACGTGCTTTGCTAAACATTGCAGCGAAAGTGCAAAAAAGCGGAAAAGAGGTAACCGAAGCCGATATCGCAGCTGCCCGCGAACAGGAGGCAACCGATCAGGAAATTCATGATACGGTGCTGATTGCTGCCGCATTTTGCATGTTCAATCGTTATGTTGACGGACTGGGAACCTGGGCTCCGCAAGAAAACGAAGCATACCGCGAAATGGGAGAGCGAATGGCTTTCGTAGGATATGTACGTTACCCGATCAAAGAAACTGTTTAATACCTCGCTGTCAATCAGACTTTAACATGCCACATATTCCACTGCCCGAGCATTTGCCGGGTATAACAGGCTTGCTGGAATTCAGCCAGCACACCGCTAAACCAATCCGCGAGTTAACGCAGATTTTACTGCGTGGTGAGTCAACCTTGACGCCCGGAGAACGCGAGTTGATCGCAACGATCGTGTCCTATCAGAACGGATGCAGATTTTGCACGGCGGCCCATACGGCGGCGGCCGATCTGCTATTGGAAGAAACCGAAACCTGCGAAATTATGAAGCAGGATGTAGATCTGGCCCCAGTTAGTGACAGGATGAAAGCATTATTGAAAATCGCGAAACAGGTTCAGGTGAGTGGGAGAGCTGTAACCGGAGAAGCTGTTCAGGAAGCGAAAAAGTATGGCGCAACGGATCTTGAAATACATGATACTGTGCTAATTGCCGCTCTGTTTTGCCTATACAACCGCTATGTTGACGGAATGGCCACGGTGGCGCCATCGAGTCCAGAATTTTATCAAGGCCTTGGACAACGTTTAGTGACCAACGGGTACAATCGGTTGCCTAATGGCTATGAACATTTGAAAAAAGTATAATATTTTCTTCCACTTTAAAACTTTGAAAAAATTACCTAACCTCTTTGTGTCGATGCAGATGAGACAATATGATAAGAAAATGATTTAATGATCAGCACCTGGATTTTGGTAGTAAAAGAATATTAAACTAAATCACCCGACTGGCAACAGATTTTAAAATGGAGACAATAGGAGTAGCAGCACTGAAATCAAGTAGTGTAAGCGGGAAATGGCTGGCGTTCGGTCTCTGTGTGGTAAGCTATCTGCTTGCCGGAACGGTGTCAACACTCATGTCGGTATATTTGCCCGTGGCTATTGCTGAGCTTAAAGGTGATGCGGTAAATGAGGAGATTCTTGGCAAGATAGGGGCCTATGTAAGTGCCGTGTTCTTATATGGCTGGATGTTCGGAGGGTTGTTGTTTGGAGTGATCAGTGATAGGATCGGAAGGGTAAAATCGCTGGCAATAGTAACCGGGTTGTATGGGATATCTACCTGCCTGGTTACCATCGTCCCCGATTGGTATACCCTGCTCGCTTTTCGGTTTTTTACCGGGATGGGGGTTGGCGGCGTATTATTGATTAGTACCGTATATATATCCGAAATATGGGAGGAAAAGAACAGAGCTATTATTTTAGGAGTTCTGGCGGTATGTTTTCCAATTGGTATCGTGACTACAGGAAGTTTAAACCTTCTTTTCTCTGACTGGCGCACGGCTTTTGGAATCGGGATAATACCTGTTTTCGCTGCGCTGGCTATATATCTTTTTGCACCGGAATCGGGTAGCTGGAGACATACCAAAACCTCGGGAGCAAATTCTAAAGGAATTTTTACCGAGGAAAATAAACCGAATCTGATATCAGGAGCACTGATTTTCGGATCCGTTCTGATCGGACTCTGGGGAATATTCTCATGGCTTCCAACCTGGGCTCAAACTTTGCTACCCCCAGGCGCAGACGGGCAGAGAGAGCGGGGTTTGATCATGATCTTGTTAGGGATTGGTGGCATCACTGGCGGTATTTTTTCCGGTTTGCTAATTAATAGGTTTGGCAAAAAGAAAACACTGATGGTCACTTTTGCAGGTTGCCTTACCATGTGCAGCATATTGTTTCTGACCAATAGTCAGTTTTCCAATGTAGTATATATCGAGACAGGCATATTAGCCTTCTTTTTCGGCATCAGCCAAGGCGCGTTGTCGAGCTATATTCCAGAGCTTTTTCCGGTGTCAATCCGGGGGACGGCAACGGGGTTTTGTTTTAATTTGGGTCGTTTTTTTACAGCAACTGCGGTCTTTTTTATAGGATCTCTAGTGAGTGTGATGGGTGGGTTTAGCAATGCATTGCTGGTTTTCACGATCCCGTTTCTGGTAGCTTTCGTTATGGCGGCCAGAAGCAAATAGAAGCATAAATTATCATAGGTTAATAATTAGGCAAACGGATTTGCCATTTGGCAGATCCGTTTCTTTTTTTTACCGTGGTGAAAATATATCTTGGAGATTCCTTTCAGAACAAGCTACATGAAAAAGTTATTTTACTGCGGAATCGCCGGAATTATTATATATGAGATTGCCAAGGTATACTTCATAATGCCCATGCCTGGCAGTCAGCAGATGAACAGCATTGATGGTGCCTATTTCCTCCACTACTGGCGTTGGGCATTTCGGATCATCTTTTGGGCTATGATCCTGGCGGGTTCTTTCTCTGTTTTTTCTGGAAAAATGACATGGTTGCCTGCGCTTTTCCTTCTCATTGTTGCCGGTATCACATATGCTACCAACTATGAAATGGCTGCGGATACCATGTTCTATCAACCGGGTCAGGTTATTCTGACAAACGGATCTGCCAATAAAGTCGCAAATGATCGTTTGGTGATCGGGATTGAAGAAAATGGTGAAGCCAAAGCATATCCTATTCAATATATAGGTTATCATCATCAGGTGCAGGACAATCTTGCAGGCAAGCCTGTCATCGTTACTTATTGTACCGTTTGCCGAACAGGAAGGGTCTTTGAGCCAATCGTTAATGGAAAAAAGGAAGAGTTCAGGCTGGTTGGAATGGATCATTTCAATGCCATGTTTGAGGACGGAACAACCGGCAGCTGGTGGCGACAGGCTAACGGCGAGGCGATTGCAGGATCTTTAAAGGGGCAGCAATTGCCGGAAGTCGCCAGCACCCAAACCACATTAGGCCAATGGTTGAAACTTCATCCCAACAGCAAAATTATGCAGCCAGACCCTCAATATCAGGCCGAGTATGACTCCATGAGCAGATACGAAACGGGGAAAGGGCGATCGGCGTTAACCAGGACCGATACAACTTCCTGGGAAAAAAAATCGTGGGTAGTAGGAATAGCTACGAAAGGAGGCAGCAAGGCATTTGACTGGAACCGACTTAAAAAGGATCGAATAGTAAATGAAAAAGTAGGAGGCACACCAGTGGCGCTCGTGATTGCACCAGATAACCAAAGCTTTTTTGCCTTTGACAGAAGCAACATTAAAGTACCATTGGTTCTTCGTAGCGACACCCTTTTCTCAGACGTCGCCGCTTATAACCTGATCGGGAAACGTATATCCGGAAACGGCGAAGATCTCAGGAAAATAAACGCGTACCAGGAGTTCTGGCACAGTTGGAAAACATTTCATCCGGATACGGAGAAGTATTGAATATAGTCTGTTTTCCTGAGCCTGAAATTCAGTATCCGTTTTTACTTTAACCCTTGCCTTAGGGTTCAAAATCTCTTACACTAATCTTCCCAAACCACATCTCTCCTCGCCCTTCCTCCATTCTACCCTCACCATAAAAAAGCCTTGCTATTTTTATCCAATCCCGGATGTCAATCAATCTTTTGTCCATTCAGTTGGGTGAGAATGAATACACATTTGAACGGGATATATCAGTATATAAATTTTTTTGTACTTCTGTTGAGTTCCCATGTGATACCATTACTCCCCTTTATGGGATAATTCAATGTTTATTTATGATAAATATTAATCGATAAAATAGGACATAAGTTATACTATGATTTATGTAGTCAATAGTGGAATGTTTTATTTGAAGAGGGAGGCTGCGATATCACAAAAACTACTACCTATTTGTGTAAAGGAACTTTGCTTATTAAGTAAACTAATTTATACTTTCCAGGCTCATAGTTCAAAAAACATCTAAGTAGTTCATTATAAGGGGTATAAATGAGCAGAAATCCTAACTTTTTCCGGGAAAACCTATGTTTCCTGTGAATGTGGCACTATATTTATGTGGTATTTGTATCAAATTAGTTACCACAAATATTAAATAATGTGTGTATGAATTTTCGATTTACTCCTCCTTATGAACATTTAAAGGGTTTATTACTTTTGGTAGTTTTGCTATTATCAACTGCAGTGAATCAGTGGTCTTTCGGTCAGACCTACAACTTTGCCAGCAGTAGTTTAAAAAGCATCGACATCAGTAACCCTACGTCGCTTCAATTCGGCCCAGATGGTCGGTTATACGTGGCACAGCAAAACGGTGTTATTAAAGTTTTTACGGTTAAGAAGAATGGGGCGAGTAATTACTCCGCCACTGCCACCGAAACGATCAGCCTTATTAATGCCATACCTAACCATAACGATGATGGTTTGATCAATCTGCTTGTGTTTACAAGGCAGGTAACGTCTTTATTAGTCACAGGCACTTCGGCTGCTCCAGTCTTATATGTCACTTCCAGCGACAGTCGAATAGGTGGACCTAACGGAGATCTGAATCTGGATACCAATTCCGGGATTTTATCCAGGCTTACCAAAACAAAAACCGGCTGGGACAAGGTCGATCTGATTAGAGGGTTGCCTCGTTCGGAAGAAAATCACGCTACGAATGGAATGCAGCTGGATACTAAAACCAATAAACTTTATTTAGCAATTGGTGGCTTTACCAACGCAGGGGCGCCATCGACCAGTTTTGCATATATATGTGAATATGCTTTATCAGCTGCAATTGTATCAATTGATCTGACAAAAATTGACGCAATGCCTACGCTGGGTTTGGGCAATACAAAATATAAATATGACCTGCCAACTCTCGATGACCCTACACGTTTGAATGGGTTGGATGGGAACGATATAGGTGATCCGTTTGGAGGAAATGACGGGTTAAATCAGGCGAAAATTGCTCCTGGCGGACCCGTCCAGATTTTTTCGTCCGGATATCGTAATGCTTATGACCTGGTTATTACAAAAACACCGGGTAAAGAGCGACGTATGTACACTGTAGATAACGGGCCTAACCAGGGGTGGGGCGGCGGTCCGGACAAAGAAGGATCGAAAGGAACCACGACCAATAACTATGTAGTGGGCGAACCAGGCTCAAGTAATGCAGGGATCAATGATCCGCAGGTTAATAATATGGACGGGCTGCATTATATAGGAAATCTTGATACATATGTTGCAGGAAGTTATTATGCAGGGCATCCTAATCCCATCCGTGCTAATCCGTCAGGGGCTGGTTTGTATACCAGAAACGGCAATTCAGGGGTTTGGCGAACCACTAAAACCGGCTCCAATCCACTTCCTGCCGACTGGCCTCCTGTGCCGGTATCGATGGCAAATCCGATAGAGGGGGACTACCAAAGTCCGGGCGAAGCAGACAAATCTTTGATGACATTTCCTATGTCGACCAATGGTCTGGCTGAATATACCGCTTCCAATTTTAACAGTGCACTCAAAGGCTTTATCCTGGCGGCGTGTTACAATGGGAATATATATATGATCAAACCCAACGCGGCAGGAACGGGAGTTCTGAATTCGCTGGGAGATAAGCGTGTAAACAAAGACGCCACATTTGCATCTAACTTCGGTTCAGAACCTTTGGATATCACAGCTCAAGGCGACGCCGACGTTTTTCCGGGCACGGTTTGGGCTGCAACTTATGGTGCGAACGGAATTACCATTTTTGAGCCTTCCGATATAATAAGTTGCTCAGGTACATATAGTGCAACCCTTGATGATGATAAAGATGGATATTCCAATGCCGATGAAACGGATAACAAGACCAACCCATGTTTGGCATCCAGTAAACCTTCCGACTTTGATGGGGATAAAATTTCGGATCTGAAAGATACTGACGATGATAATGATGGAATTCTGGATAGCGTCGATTATTTCTCAAGAGACGCTAAAAACGGTTTGGATACCAAGCTTCCATTAAAGTATGATCTGTTCAATAATGATCCTGGCACAGGTTTCTTCGGGTTAGGTTTTACAGGTTTGATGTCTAATAAGAAAGCCACAAATGACTACCTCAACGAATATGATGAGGATAATTTAATAGCAGGCGGAGCAGTTGGAGCCTTCTCTGTTGTCCAGGTTTCGACTGGAGATGCGTGGGGAGGGCTCAACAGTCAGGAAAACGCATTTCAGTTTGGTGTTAATGTCAATTCATCTTCATTACCGTTTGTTATCAAAGGACGAGTATTAGGATCATTCTTTAATAATACTGCCCCGAAAAATGATCAATCTCAAGGTATATACATAGGTACGGGTGATCAGGATAACTATCTGAAAATTGTTCTCAATGCCAATGGCGGCGTTGGGGGTATTCAGGTTGTGAATGAAAACGCAGGAACTGCTGTTGCAACACAGCTGAGCGCATCTGGAATTTTGGCATCAACTACTGTTGACCTGATTCTTGAAGTGAACCCATCGACGGGTATGGTTCAGCCGAAATATGCCGTGAACGGTGGGGTACCGATAACTGCCGGAGCACCAATTAAGTTAGCAGGTAGCTTGTTAACTGCGTTGCAAGGAGCTCCTGCCTTGGCGTTAGGTATTATTTCGACGTCGAAAAATGCCTCAGCTTTTACCGCAACCTGGGATTTTATCGACGTCAGTGTCACCGAGCCACTATCCACTGGTTCCTGGAAAACCATAGCGCCAACATCAGGTGTTCCGATCGGTCGCGAGGAAAATGCATATGTGCAGGCAGGGAATAAATTCTATCTGCTTGGCGGTCGCACCATTCAGGCTGTTCAGGAATATGATCCAATAACCAAGGTTTGGACAAATAAGGCTAAAGTGCCAATGGAACTTCACCATTTTCAGGCGGTAGTATTGGATGGCTTGATATATGTCGTGGGAGCTTTTACAGGAGGATATCCTCATGAAACTCCTGTGCCTGATATCTATATATACAACCCTACGACGAATGTTTGGATCAAGGGCGGGTCAATTCCGGCAGCAAGGAGGCGGGGTTCGGCTGGTATTATTGTGTATAATAAAAAGATATATCTGGTCGGTGGTATTCTTGATGGGCATTTTGCGGGCCACGTGAGCTGGTTTGACGAATATGATCCCGCGACGAATACCTGGAAAACGCTGACAGACGCTCCTCATGCGCGGGATCACTTTCATGCGGTCATAACGGGAACGAAGATTTTTGTGGCAGGTGGTCGGAGATCATCATATAGCACAGGGCAAACTTTCGCATTGACTGTGCCGGAAGTGGATGTATATGATTTCAGCACAAGCAAATGGACCACATTGCCAGCGGCAAGCAATATCCCCACACCGAGAGCCGGTTCGGGAAATGTGATGTTGAACGGTGAGCTATTGGTAATTGGTGGAGAAAGCCCGCAACCAAAGGCTCATAATGAGACGGAAGCGTTGAATATAACCACTAACACATGGAGAAAGTTGGCGGATCTTCAGCAAGGCCGTCATGGAACCCAGGCGATTGAGAACAATGGAGGTATATATATAGTGACAGGTGCAGGTAACCAGGGAGGAAATCCTCTTTTGACTTCCCAAGAGGCATTTTATTTCTCAACGGCCACGACACCTACTGGTACGGCTTTAACTCAAAGTAAACTGACGGCTCCGACTAGTGTTGATTTTGGGCAGGTCGCGGCGAATTCCTCAAATACCAGGACTCTCACATTGAAGAATGAAACCGGCAACCAGGCTATTGTGATATCTTCCATCACCAAAAATGGAGATGCTTCGTTTGGATATACCATCGCAAATACCTTACCACTGGTGATACCAGTTGGAGGGAGCATAAATGTGTCGGTCAATTTTACAGCAGCTTCCGGCTCAAAAACTGGAAGTCTTGTGTTTGCGAATTCAGGCTCAGGAGCGTCTACTACAGTTTCGCTTACGGGAAGTATTGCAGTTGCGAACGCGACACTTTATAGGATTAATAGCGGAGGAGAAGCAGTTACAGTAGAAGGTGTATCCTGGGCGGCTGACAATTATTTCACGGGTGGAAAAATTTACTCCAATGCAAAGGTTACGGAAATTGCAAATACCAATTCCGACCAACTTTATATCAAGGAAAGAAGCTCCGGTACACCTTTTGGATATGCTTTTCCTGTGATCAATGGCACCTATAAGGTAAATCTGCATTTTGCGGAGATATATTGGGGAGCAACGGGCGGAGGCCAGGGTGGCAATGGTAAAAGGGTATTCGATGTTAATATAGAGGGGGGGGGTGTTGAACTCGAAGATTTTGATATATATAAGGAAGCAGGTGCGATGACGGCTCTGGTTAAAACGTTTACCATTCCGGTAACTGACGGTCAATTGAATATCGATTTTTCGGTGAAAAAAGATCAGCCAAAAATTTCGGCAATCGAAATTATCCAGAATGTTGAAACTGATATCACTGCTACTCCCGCTTCACTTCACTTTTTCAGTCAGCAGGCAGGTACAACTTCTGCCGCACAAACTGTGACACTAAAAAATACTTCGAAATCTTCCAAGCAAATCACTTCAATAACAGTAACCGGTGCCAACAAGACAGAATTTAAACACGACTTTACCACAGCGGTCACCCTGGCAGCAGGGGCAACTAAAACTGTTAACGTCAGCTTTTCACCAGTGTCTTTAGGGACAAAAGTGGCTCAGATCAGTGTAGCATATAGTAGCAGTGCGACTCCGCTATTGGTGGGGCTGACAGGAGAGGGTATTGCCAATCCGAACCTCATTCCGGTCGCCGATGCTGGAGTTGACCGAACTTTGACCGAACCACTAGGTTCAGTCAAACTAAATGGTAGTGGAACTGACCGGGACGGCTCAATCGCAGGATATGGCTGGACTCAGGTAAGTGGGCCCAACACAGCAGTTTTCGATAATAAGAAGATTGCGAGACCCACTCTTACCAATTTGATCGTAGGATCATATGTTTTTAGTTTGGTAGTCGTAGATAATTTGGGGGCGAGTAGTCTTGCAGATAACGTAACACTGACCATCCAGGCCAACGCCACAGCAGCAGGGTCATTAACGGGGCTGGTCCTTCTTAATGCAGACACCAATGTTGATATTCAGAATTTGATTGACGGGATGACGTTGAATTTGAACACCCTGCCAAGCAACCTTAATATTAAAGCAGTTACCGTTCCCAGTGTAGTAGGGAGCGTCGTTTTCAGTTTGAAAGGTGCAGTATCAAGGAATCAGGTTGAGACGGAATCTCCTTACGCTTTATTTGGAGACACAGGCGGGTCTTATAATAATTGGACGCCGGTTATTGGAAACTATTCCCTTACCGCAACCTCTTATAGCAAAGGGGGAGGTACTGGATTAGCCGGTACTCCGTTAACCATTAATTTTAATGTCATAAAGCCTGCTACGACCAGGATAGCCGCCGGAAACGCACAATCTTCTCTGTTTTTGATCGATAACGAGGCTATTAATAATGAGGTCAGATCAATCGCCCAGGATTTAGAAGAAGCTGCGCAGGCTTACCCGAACCCGGCAGTCGAGCGGATTCATTTAAACGTGACTGACTGGACAATAATCAAATCCGTTACAATTCATAACCTTTCAGGGCGGATGATGTTCTATTCAGACAAGACGGTTGAGCTTTCGAAAGGTATATCTGTCAGAGAATGGGCTTCTGGATTGTATGTAATTCAAGTTAAGAATACTGCTGACAAGGTTGCATCCACTAGAGTGGTCGTTGTCAAGTAGATTTGTAGCGTTATATAAGGAGTACATAAGAAAGTCCCGGAAATCAGATCTCCGGGACTTTCTTTTAATACACCAGCAAGATTTTACTTGATACCCTTTCCAGTAGCTGCCCAATAAATACCTCCGTATAAATGGTCAAGGAACGATTGATCGGAGTAAACTAAGCCAATATGACCCAAACCTGTATAAAAGGCTCTTCCGCCATCATATTTGTGGTACCAGGCAATCGGATGAACATCTCCCATTCCTTTTCCTTCATTATCGCCCCATTTTGTTTTCGCGTCATAGCTCTTTTCGTCCAGCGTAATCAGGAAAGTCAGATCGTCTGCTTTATATGGCTTTTGGTACTCATACCATTCGTCAGTCCAAAGCATTCTTTTTGGGAATCGCTCCAATCCTGGAAAATTAGAATTCACAACATCAAGATATGCAGTTTGTTGTGCCGGGTGGATTTTAAACATCATTCCCACCATTTTGTCGTACCAAGGCCATTCATATTCCGTATCGGCAGACGCATGAATACCTACCCAGCCCTTACCAGACTGAATGAATTTCTCGAATGCCGCCTGTTCTTCGTTGTTGAGGATATCACCTGTGGTGTTCAGAAAAATAACCACGTCATAATTTTTGAGTGACTTCTCATTGAAAACAGAAGAATTCTCCTGCCAGTCAACACTGAAACTGTGGCGTTGCGCTAGCTGGCGAATACCATCCACGCCCTCGTGAATTGATTGGTGGTGGAAACCGGCCGTTTTTGTAAACAATAACGCTTTGAACTGCTGGGCATTCGCGAACAGCGACGCGCAGATCAGAATTAATAAAGCGAAGGATTTTTTAAGCATGACAATTAATTTAAAGATGGGTTGACTAGATCAGAGTTAAAAAAATTCAAATAAAAGGTTTTTTTGAAAAGGTATCTGCCATCAGTATATAATGGTTGAACATAAAAGTTATCTTGTAGCAGGTTTTACTTGGAAAGGAATAGTATAGGTTCAACAGTATTCTGTTATGAAGGGAGTTTGAATGAATGTTTTAAGGAGAACAGGATACGAAGGACCATGTACGCCGTACTGTATAAGGTTTACGTCAATGTTCTCTACGTAATATAGAGGAGTATAATACAGAAGAACATACTGTAGGGTTTAATCGCTTGCCCACTTAGGTCTTTCATCAGACTGGTCTTTACCTGCCAATCATTCCTGTTTCGTTTGAAGTTATCCATATAGGACAGGAGTAAATCAACAGTATATTGCCAATACCGTGTTTTAGAAGTCATCGGAGAAACTTGAATGGGGGGTGAAAGTGGAGAGATCACGGGTTATGGTCCCAATTTGTCTCCATTGGCGACGGCGAGGTTGACTTATTGAAAGCGGTAATAAGGGACTTTGAGCAAAGATTCGGTGAGTTCATTCTTCATTTTTCATTTGCTGTTTTCCAATTCGGGAAAAAGTTTAAAAAA
>NZ_JBXHAQ010000030.1:0-8673 GCF_056895215.1 Dyadobacter sp. HNCC25DJ184
GTCAGAGTACGTCACACTGTAAATGCCAACCAGCGTCTAAGGCAGGCTCATGAGCTGATGGGGATGACAAACCGGTTTGCCTCGGAGCTTGAGCCTGTATTCAATCACTGGTCAAAAGTCCGGATCTCAGACAAGGATCTGAAAACTTTGATTCAGCTTGCGATGGTCCCAACGGTCAGGTACTCAGCGATATCAGAGCGTCAAAAAATGAGAACCTTTCCACCCAGTTTATTAACATGGTCGAAAGCGTTTATGAGTACGGCCTGGGCAGTGAAACGCAAAATATGTCAACGAGGGCAGGGACCGTTTTCGGAGCCTATAATGCGGTAACGGGCTTTTTTCAAAATGTCAAAAGCTACAAAGACGAAGATGCCAAAATAAAATCGCTGCTACTGGGTGGAACGGCTCAGTTAAAATCTCAGAAAGCCTTTGATCTCTGTGAGGGTTTTGCTGCGCATGGCTCAGCAAGTTTCAACCTTAATTAATCAAGATGGTCGGGGAGAGGTTCCCCGGCCATATTTCAATCACGATAAACTTTTTTAAAAATGAATATTTTTCAAGATCCGGCAGGCAGTTTTCAGCAGCAATGTTTCGTTCCGATTATTTCAGGTTTCATCATTCGGTACTGGATTCAAAGACGGCGATTTAACCGGAGGTCTTCGCACGGCTTTGAGCAGTTTGAAAATTATCTTCAGGCCGTATTGGTTCGTTTTTTTGAGAAGCTGTTAACCCTGGTGTCTTACCTTCTGATACTTGCAGGTATTGTCCGTTTTCTTTTAGGAGGTTGATTAAGAGCAAAACCATTTATAAAGGCCTGAAGAGTTTCGAAACCAAAACGTGGATCACGCATCAATTACTTTGCAAAGTTAGGCGTCGGCTTTCTGGAAGTGTGACAAACTTCCGGCATAAACACGTCCGGCGCACAAGGGACTACCTTTATTCCGTTGCTTTGCCTCACTTATCAGCCGCCACCATACAGGGCACCATAAATGATTTTTTCATCCTAAATGATCTGATTATGGAAAACCTACAGAGTACTTCAAACCATTTCAAGGCAGCAGAAATTGAACTGGTCTACAAGACAAATGTTAAAGCGAGTCAGCGTACTCAAATTACGAGCTCCAATGATGCCTATCAGGTGTTTGCCAGCATCTGGAATGAAGACAGTCTTGAGTTTATTGAAGAGTTTAAAATTCTACTTCTCAATAACTCCTGTCAGGTGCTGGGTTGTTATCACCACTCCAAAGGCGGGATAACTTCAACACCTGTTGATATCAGACTCATTTTTGCAGCTGCACTAAAATCCAATAGTACAGCAATTATTCTTGCCCATAACCACCCATCAGGCAAGTTGATGCCAAGCATGGAAGACAAGACTTTAACAGCCCGAATTCAGCAGGCTGGAAAGATTTTAGATATCCGTGTTTTAGACCATTTAATCATTACGGCAGAAGGCTATTATTCCTTTACAGACTTAGGGGAAATGTGAAGTTGATAGAGCCAAAATTTTCCGGCCCGACGCAAAGACGCATTGGGCCAGTTTTGTTGTTTACGAAATCTGTAATGTCCGGAGCTTTTCGTAGAGCTCTGTTAGTCCGGATTTTCCAAGACAATCAGTAATTACACTTTCGAGCCGCGGATGAGTTTTGATAGCATTGCATAAGTACAATGAAGTCAGTCTAGCTGATTTCAATAAGGGAGTAGTAAAAACTGACGCTGGCAAGATTGATTTTTTGCCTTACATCCGCGACAATTCCCGCCTCGGCATCATGGGACCGAAGGAATACCTGGATAACTGGCGGAATTTTAGGCAGGTAGCGTCTGTTTCGCCGCAATTCGCTAAATTGCCTTATCAAAACCTCGTTGCATGCTTCCTGAAAAACACATCAAAACTACTGGTGGCCTTTTGTTAAATGGTGCTATGTTTCTGGCAGCAAAGACGCTGTCCACCTATGATCAAGCCCTGACCGGAGGTATACTTACAGCAGTAGCGGGGGAAGTGTCCAAAAATTTTGCGTTAAAGTTTATCGGTGATTTTGGCACTTACGATCAACTGTACAATATGGTGATCAGCAAGCACCCTAGGCAGTTAAATCATGATGTAGAGCGCGTGATAAAGTCTTCCTCGATAACGGCCTTAGATTACCTGAAAATACTTTATAAAGAGGAACTCGAGCAGGATGTGCTTTTTTTTCAGGCTTGCGACGAAAAGGAGATCAAAGCTTATTTAAAAGGCATCGACCTATACTTCAGTGAAGCGAAGCCTTCCTTGGAAACTTATCTGGATGTTACGCCTATCGATAAAGATATTATTGATAATCCAAACGACTTCTTTAAAGTAGCTTCCGCACAACTTATATTGCTGAGTGGTGTCACGTTTGATGAGGCAAGCCTTGACAGGCTGGTCGCCTTTCATGAACAATACCTGCCTGAATGTTTTCAGCTAGCGTTCAAAGAAACGCTCAAAAATGATGATAAGGGTTTTAAATCATTTCAGTTATTGGTATTGGGGGATCTGAAGAAACAAGCACACCTAACCCATGCCAAACTTGAAGATATTGAAAATGCCATCAGCCGGATCGAGCAAGGCTTTTCCCTGATCACTAACGACGTATTAGAAACGTTCGGTAACATTGTGCTGCAGCACCTGGAACGCAGCTTCCAGGGCATCACGGT
Source organism: Dyadobacter sp. HNCC25DJ184 (assembly GCF_056895215.1). NCBI lineage: Bacteria > Pseudomonadati > Bacteroidota > Cytophagia > Cytophagales > Spirosomataceae > Dyadobacter > Dyadobacter sp. HNCC25DJ184. The sequence goes on from NZ_JBXHAQ010000030.1 coordinate 2,677, forward strand.
TCATTTTGTAGAGCTGGCCAGATTGATCAACCGCCGCTTCGACAGGCTGACACGCGAGGGTAATAAGACCTTTACGAAGTTAAGCTCTGTAGAAACCGACACGAAGCAACTGCTCGACATTGCGACACGGACCGCCCGCAACACCGAGGAGATGCACGAGAAAATGAACCAACTGTTAGCGCAACGTCTGAACCCTGCGCAATTGCAGCATACCCAGGTCATTTTCGCGAACTCAGAAGAAGTTATCAAACTCATCGGCGAGATCGATCATTTGCCGCAGGAGATCGACCATCAGCGGAACCGCTACAAAGAACTGGCATCCAAATTCGATGAAGAACCTACAGAGGATAACGGCGATCTGATGGATGCTGCTCATGCCAAATGGGTGCTTGCCGCGGAGCGTTTGGAGAAGCTGAACGAGCAGCTGGATGACATGAAGTCATCTGTGATGACCTTATATCATCTCTTTTATCTGCAAACAGATGTGACCGAGCGGTCGGAGACCACTACTGAGGCAATCAAAATGTTTGAAGCCGGCAAGTTCACAGAGTTGGAAGAGCTGCTAAGTTCCGAGGCGCGCGAGGTTGAGCGTGAAAAACTGGTTCGAGAACAGGAACTCCTCGATCTAAAAAAAAAAGACATGGCAGTTGGGGATCTCCTGAACGCCATGACGATCCTGAGGGGTAGGAACTATACCGAAGCACAGGCGGAGAAAGGCGAACGATATTTTAAGTACTCGATCGCCATGGACTCGTTCTATTATAATCACCATTACTACGCCCGTTATCTGGAGACCAATGCGCCGGCCGAAGCACTTCAGCAGTATCAACTGGCGATTGCACATCTTGATGCGCAAAAAGACCTTGAATATGGACTGAACCTTTCCGCTATCGCCAAAATGCATACTGAATTGCTGCAATGGAAAGCGGCTGACGAGAAATTTACGGACGCAATCAATTTCTTTAGGAACGCCGATTTTTTAACACAAGAGGAGCGTGCTTACTATCTTTTCTTTGAACTTAAAAGCCGTGCCCTTGTACTGTCCAGTATCTTTGAACTACAAACGGCGAAGGCACTGTGCCAGGAAGCGGTAGATCTGCTGGAAAATAATCCCCAAATATTCGAAGAGCAACTGGATGAATTACGCACATCGCTACAATTGCAGCTTGGTGATATGGCTTTTGCCGAACAGAATCTGGACGTCGCGAGCAGGCACTATAACGCCGCTTATACGAACTACCTGCTATTGAAGTCGTCCCCGGAACCATTAGGGGTCATGACCACCGCGACCATGTTTGTCAACCTCAGCGGGTTCTTCATCAATATCAAGGATGATGCCCGCGCTAAGGCACTGTGTGATGAGGGTTACGAAAGCCTAACGGCTTTGGCTGATTATGAACCGGCAGAACGCGCCTTTTACCAGGTTAACCTCCTGCACCGCGAGGCCCTTATGTATTTAAACTCCCGTGATATTATTTCATCGGAATCAAAGTTCCGGGAAGCCTTGAGCATCACGGTCAGTTATTTAAGATTGAACCTCGTCCGTTTCCGGCCGATCTACACCGGACTGTTGATCGACTATGGTAATTTATTGAAATACATGAATGAATGGGACAGAGCCGGGAAGCTGTTCGAAAAAGCGCTCGGTATCCTGATCGGTCAGCTAGACAGTAACCACATCCCGATCTATTCCCAGACCGTATCACTTACGCTTCAATACACGGAAATCCTGCTCATGAAGGGGAAAACCAATGCAGCATTCGGCTATTTACAGGAAAATCTTAAATTTCTTTATGGCATTACCAGCGATGATAGCGCGTTCTTCCGGTTAGAGCTCGCCAGCATCCTGCATCGCATCGCCTCGGTCTTGGTGACCTTCCAGGAATATGGCAAAGCAGAGAAAATGTTCGATAGGTCTGCCGCGGAATTTGAATTTCTGATTAAAGGCCCATCATTGAGGAATGTCACTTGCTATATCAAAATGTTGAACGAACAAGCGGAGATCAATGCATTTGAAGGTCATTACGATCAAGCGATGCGGGCCATTACCCGTGCATACGAACTGAATAAGCGCTTAAGTTCAGATGTTCCCAAGGAGTATACTGAATATGAGTTCGATATCGCCGCCGCTGAAGCGGTGGTTCATTTGCGCCAGGGGCAAAGTAAGGAATGCCTGGCGGCGGTAGCGCGGGCAGAGTCGGTCATGGAATCGCTGTCTGATGCCATTAACCTGAATGAATACCGTGCAAAGATCTGGCGTGTCGCTGCATTGATGTATCAAATAGATGAACAATGGGAAGATGCGATCTTGAGATACCAGGACTGTCTGGAGCAATGCGGTGGAAACGAAGAAGAGGTGCCCAAACCTTACGCTAAGGCCGTATTAGAGGTCAGGCATCAGTTGGGTAATATTTACGGAAAGCTGAAAAGCCGCGAGGCGCAGGAGGAACAATATGGCCTCGGCATTACAGCTTTGGTCCAGAACGGCAGTTTACTGTCCACAGCCTGGCAGGAATTATACGCGGTCTATGGACGCCTGCTTGATCTTTATGCAGAAGACGACGATCCTAATGGTTACGCCGACTGCCTGATCAAACGGCGCGCCCTTGTCGTCAATTTTTCCCGGGATGAGGCAAAGATCAGGGATGCCAACGAAGGACTGACGAGCTTTATGGCGCAGTTTGACCATGATCCTGAAATGATCGAACATGAAAAAGAGCAGGCTGAACTTTTTTTCCAGATGGTTTCCTCGCCTGGGTTCATGGACAGCCTCAATAAAATGCCATTCTTCAGTTCAGCGGAAGACGGTGGGGATGAGAATATCCTTACTGACCAGCAGTGATCACCCCTTATTTGTAAGGTGTCATCGATCATTAGCACGCGTAGACAGCGATAAACCAATAATTAAAACTATGGTGGCTGACTGGATAATAAGCTGCCCGGGCCAGTAGCCAATAAATTTCAGTCGGTTCAAAAAAACGCTTTACTAAGTAAATGTAGCGCTACGAGGGCAATTTTCCGGCGCACCGGTCTTAAGACTTTGGTCGTATAGCATACCCGCTGAGCGCTGGTATAGGCGCTGTCTATAACAATAATCTGGCGGGCAGCTTTGATTTTTTCCAACAAGCTCAGGATGGGCTTCGCTGGGAAAAACGGCGAAAGTTGCTTGATCTGGTCACAGCGACAGAATCTGATACCGAACTGCTCTGTTTCAGTCCTCATATCACGATTGCGACAGAGGTAGATTATGAGTACTAAACCCAAAGTAAATTATCAAATGAAACGATCCAACATCAAACCCTATTGGCGAATCTTATAAAAAAGATGATGATTTGAGCGAGGAGGACAAATGAACGGGACTCGAACACGCAACTATCAAAAAAACAGCATTTTGCAAATTTATCATCTCTATTCCCATTCCCCCATATTTCTTGCGGTCCGCCGCCGCGGTTCCAGTTAAAGAAGGTCGCCTGGGACACTCCAAGCTGACGACAAATCTCTTCCACGCGTGTCCCAGTCTCTGACTGTCTCAACGCAAAGGATATCTGTGCTTCGGTGAATTTTGATTTTTTCATAGTGACAAATTACATTTTTAACCTGTTTTTGCCACCGAAAAACTATAGTTTTCAGCTGTCTTGTTTGCCGGGGGGAGGTCAGAAAGGTATCCCCGGCGTGTCCATGTTGACTCTACCTTTCCCTCACATCTTTTCCTATACAGTGCCATGCCTTTCAATGTTTTAAAGTTCTAAAAATATCCGCTAGCACAAACTTAAATTTGCTGTACGTGATCTTCACAACCTCCTTAAATTCTAAAGTTGTGAATTATTAATAGTATGCAGCGTCTCAATCAGTCTGATGAGATGGACGAAAATCGGGAGAGTGTCGATTGGAGTTCCCCAATCATTTGCGGACTGCCGACTTAAAGCGAAATGGAGTATTTCATCGAGGTTGTGCTTCCATTCTTTAAACGACATTTGGTCAAAGAAATCGTTTAAAACGACTCGACTAACATTAAGCTCACTGGGTAATTTTTGTATTGAGTTCTGAGTATCTGCTAATTCTGTTTGAAGGATAATGTAGGCAACGTTGATAACTGATTCAACCCTTTCGAAGAAATACAAAACATCAACTGGACTTTCGTTTTGATAAAAGCCTTCTTTGGTACATGATGTTAGGATCTCGTACAACCTGTTTCTGAAATCCTCGAGGGTGCAGGCGTCAAAAAATTCGGATAACACCAGAAGCGGGTCATCGATTTGCTGCCTATACCAGAAGGAATGCTTTCGAATATATTTATTTAATTCTTTCGAATCAATCTTTTGAACTTCCCCGCTAAACTCGGGTTGGTTTATTTGAGGACTTTCTGCAACTCCAGCGAAACTGTCAGAAGTGACAGCCAATCTTTCTCGGACTAGGTAAACAGCCTCAATGAAAGGCATCAGGTTTTCAAAAAAGTAAATCTGCTCTCCACAGGATGCCTGGCAGTGCTGGCTATCAGCCGAAAGTGATCTGCTCAGCATTTGCCACAACATAAACCTGCAATCTGAGATCGTGTTTAGAACACAAAATTCCTTGATCAATATGGAGGGATTATTTAGCTCTTCTGGCGACATCCAGACTGGGAGCATTGAAGCCGGATCTTCCGAAATGAATCTCATAACAATGGCGGGCTATGTAAAACATGCCTGAATTTCGTTGGAATGTGCATTCTAAAAAATTCTGTAACTGGGATTTTTACTCGGCAACGACTATTTTAGAACTTTGAAAAGTCGATAATACCAGTAACTTTGAGATATAACATCGACATCTAACATCAATAAGACGATTCACTATGGAAGAAATATCCAGCGTATTTGTGAGATGCTGGGTTTTAAGGAAGAGCGACTTGCGTATGAATTGGGGGAGGAGTGGAGTCCGAAACGTGTTTCTCTTTTGGAACAAAAGGAAGTTTCGAGCAGGAATATTGGATCAAATTTCCAGAATATTGAACGTACCTACTGTTAATCGTTCCTTTTTTTGTAAAAAATGCCTCGAAGAGCTTATTATGATCCATTTTGGGCTAAGGTGTTGACGATCAAACTTTAAGCGGAGCCTGTAAAAGGACTCTGTCTAAAAGTTTTGGCTTAAAGACAGATCACGGAAAAGACATCATTCGAACAGATGCGTGACAAAGCGCTCGAACAGTTGATGAAACGACAATCGTAAACAGGTGAAGATGGAGTTTCTGCACCATTATTCCAACAATTTTTGGAAAGCGCTCTAGGGTCAGAAACGGAAGAAGCCTATCAGGCCGAAGCTTTTAAAAGGCTGATTGAATGGCATTGAAAGCGCGGATTGCCTTTGTCAGTGGCATTTTGGCCGCTTAGAAAAGGTAACGACCCACTTCTTACCAGCGTGCCGATTTTTAATGATGGAAGCCCGTTCTACGTGGTGGATATGAATATAGGAACAAAGGAAAATCCGGATTACAGATATGGGGAATCTAGTCCGGCCTATACTGATCAAATTGCAAACGCGCGTATATTCAAGTCCGTAAAGAAATTATCTGAAATACTTTACACCTATGAAAACGCTGGTTATTTGGCTTTGGCCGGTGGAGCAACCGAAGAAATGAATTGGCCGTATGGGGATGGGCGTTTAACCGATTTTGGAAAAGAAAATCTTTCGAGTTTCCGCAATTGGTGTCAGGTTCGTGGAATTCCTTACAACCTGCCTACATTGCAAAGTGGTAACGGCGTGGCATGGTACAACAAAGACGAAACCGGAAAGGAGTTTTTACGGCACAATACCTATGTAGCTCGTAAATACTTTGATAATTTTGTGAATGCTGTTCACTCAGGTGATGCCAGCGGCCGGGCATGTTACTTTATGCCTGCTGTGGCTTCACCAGCTCACGCATGGTCACAAGACGGTTTTGTTCAATATACTGCGGCTAATGCTGACGAAATTTACCAATCTGACGGCGATAAAACCTACGAGCTATATCGCAAGGTACGA
>NZ_JBXHAQ010000031.1:0-6764 GCF_056895215.1 Dyadobacter sp. HNCC25DJ184
CCTTATCCCTCCATATCTTCCTTGGTCCGAATTATTCTCAACTAGGTTCTCTGCGAGGAAATTATTCCAAAACCAAGCGGGTAACATCTCCTGACATGAAACACAAAGTATAAGAAGAGTTGCAATAAGGAACTCTGAAATAAACTGGCGGAATTTACCCATTATTTATAATCAGCGAGATTTCGAATACATTAGCTTTAAATAAATTAGTCACATTATCACACACAATCTTCGTTTTTTGAGATTGATTAACCCAAATATTCTAATCATCTGAAACACTGTCCAGAAATGGAGGAATGCACTCTAGATGAAATTCAGTATAAAGAATGCTCCAGCTGTTACTTGCAGTCCCACTTCAAATCAGCCCAATAATGATATGTGACATTGTGCGAAGGGTCAACTCGTGTCGTACCAACCAAATCAGATGTGCCGTCTTTATTGACATTATCTACCCTAATCACATTATTTGTTGAAAAGACAGAATGAGCACTAAAAAAATAGAAACTGGTAGCATGAAGCAATTTTACTGAATTAGGGGCGTCGTCGTAGTAAGTAGGTCACGCTCACCTTAAAGCCTCTTTTTTGTCGACAATGATATTGTGGGTTTCGTCGAGCCACACCCTTACAAATTCAGATATCACAGGAATACTGGCCTTGAAAGCGGGGACGTGGATCTGGTCTTTAGTTACGAGGATAATATTGCCATTGTTTCGCGTGTCTTTGGTAGTTACTCGGTATATACGTTTCCCATCCGCATGAAATGTATCAAAAGTAGCTTTCATCTTTTATAAACAATGTGGCAAACAGCACGCAGGTCATACCTAGCGCGAGTCCAAAAGCGCGAAGATAATGATAAGTAGGACCAGAACATAAGAGATTAATTAAGATACGAATAACCATTTTGATGCCATTTTTTCTTAATGAATAAATTTATTGGTGTGCTTGCAGCTTCTGGCACTTCATTTGTAAAACCTTGTTAAGAAAAGGTAAGACTCACGGGGATTCATAGTCGTTCAACTGAAACACTTCAACATACCGGGTGATGGTTGATTAAATCATCAGGTCTCGATGAAAATAAACTTGAATTTCATCATGTTCACCTGCAGTTTACACTTTTTTTGCGGGCTAATAAATTACATATATCGTTTACAGCCGCCGGCACACCTACTCCATTATCATCATAAACTTTTCCGATTATTTCCGTACCAACAGATACGCAAGTGCCGGATCAGCCAATATCCGCTCAATTTCACTATCAACAATATTTTGAACATCTTCCTTAATTTCCAGATACACCCTTTGAACAGTTCCATATTCCAGATTTCTTACGATTGGAATCGGTTGGTACTTGTCCTGCTGCTCCTTGATAATTTTGTGATCATTTAAAATCTGACAATGAAAAGTCTTCAGATCAATCCGCTGATCGGGATCGTCAGCCACCATCCCTACAAACTCTCCTGAGCTGAGTGTCGATATTTTGGAGGCTGGCACGGCTAAATCCAATTGTTTTGATCTGCTTACCGACGTGTCGGTTCGGTTAATTGAAAAACTTGTGCGATCCTGCATGATCTTGCCAAACCGCTCGGAAAGCTGTTTTGCCGTATCACCGGTCACCTGTCCACTTAAAATATTTCCTGTGATACTGCTGATCACATCTGCTTGCTCGCGTCCGTAGTCCTTTTTCAGTTGACTGAAATCTTGAATACCCAGAGTTGTGGACACTTTATTGGAACGTGCTGTAGCGATCAAACTATCGACGTTGTTAAGGTAGATGGTCGGAAACTCATCAAAGATCAGACTGCTTTTGAGCTTTCCTTTTTTGTTAACCAGCTTGATCAGACGCGTGATATAAAGAGAGAGGACAGCGCCGTATATCTGGATCTTTTGAGGGTTATTGCCCATGCATACTATTTTGGGCTCATCGACAGTGTTGATATCCAAGGTGAAGTCATTGCCACAAAGCACATAATATAGCTGCGGAGAGGAAAGGCGGGCAAGGGCAATTTTGGCAGATGCAATCTGACCTTCGAGCTGCTCTGTTGCCCCGTTTAAATACGCCGTGATAAAGGGATTGATCAGCACCTCGATTTCTTTTTCTGTTCTCAGAAGCGTGAAAAGATGGTTGTATTCCACCTGCATCAGCTCGATCACATGTGGTAATGTGCAAAAGCTACCATCCTGATATTTCTTTAAAAACCAGATCACCGCAGTTAAAAAATTGACAGGAGACTCTACAAAAAAATCCCCCTGACGTTTGATCCATTCACGGTTTAGCCCCATTAAAATTGTCCGTGCAGACTCAGCAGCATCTGTGATATCGGTCATGGAAGAATGATCCAGCGGATTACAGCGGTGGCTACGGCTGAGATCGTCAAAGTTGATCGTAAAGAATTTGGGGGCCACTTTGTATTTATCTTGATTTTCCAGCAAGGCATTGTAAGCGATTATGGACAGATCGTCGTATTTAAAATCATATACGAACATTGCAAAACCCTTTGCGATATGCTGGGTAATGATGTGTCTTATCACAAAATATGACTTACCCGAACCGGGCGATCCGAGCACCAGAACACCTCTAAACGGATTGATGATATTAATCCAGCTTCTACGGATTTTTCCTTTCAAACTATATTGAGCTGCCAGATTGATGGAGTACTCATTTTCTAGTTTCTGCTCGAGCTGCGGAAAGGTTTCGTTATCCTTATTAAAGATATCTTTATTGTTTATTTTCAGCTGAATCACTCTTGAGATCAGTGTTCCGCCCGTTAGGATCAGAATGTATCCAATCGAGGTAAAGCACATGTATAAAATGGAAACCAACCTGCTCCCCCACTCAATATGCAGTATCCAATGGCTTGAAAAGTAGATAGCTCCTCCAATACCCATATACACCAAACCCTTTCTGTATTGTAGCTTCTCATCTTTCTTACCTTTCGCTCCAAGTTGAGACACAAGCAGCAAAACGAGGGCGATTACCTTGGAACGGTTGAAGACTTCAAACAACCCGGTCTTTACAATATTGAACAGTATCCGGTCCGAAAAGCTTGAAACCAGTTGCCAGCCAGCAAAACAGGTGTAACAGAAATAATAAAAATGAAGGACTAGTAATGCGATTGATAGCATCCTTGTCATATCCGTAATGCGGCCTAACGCCTGCTGGTTTTCTGATGTCTGCATGGTTGCCAAGTTTAAATGGTTATTTTTCTTCTTTTGTTTTTCCGGTTTTTTCTCAGCTCCCAGGGCGTTTGCTCCTGGGAATTTTCAGCTTTCATCAAGTCTTCTATCACGCTGTTATCGTCCTTCCAATCCCGCGGAGAGAAACTAGGATTTTGACTTTGATGGAAAGAATCAGAGGTGTGATTTTGTATACTTCTCCTTTCATTTACATTTTCAGCTGTGATACTTCCGCCAACTGAGATGGCTGTCATCAGGCGTTGTTGAATGGCTTTTGCACTGTAGGCTTTACCCAGATCGCTGCCATTGAAAACCGATTTTGTACGGTGATCAACGTAGGTGATTCCGTACAACTGACCACCGCTGCTCCGTCTAAAAACAGTTGCGACACCCTCGTTTTTAAGCACATTTGAAAAGCTGCTGAGAGAATTAAAACCATTCTTTTGGAGCACTCCTTCAATGCTATTTTTCAGTCTCGCCTTGTATTTTTCCCGGAGTTTCTCATTGATCTCAAAGCGGCTTTCAAGCGATTTGAGAGTGGGTTTAAAATAGAAATCACTCGCCTTGATAGGAACTCCTACCCTGTTTCCTGACTTGTCTAGCACCCTGTAAACAAGCCCTCTTTTTTTGTAGATTCTTGAATCTTCACGGCCCCTTTCCGCTGACACATTGTACTGACCAAGTATCGCGTTCAGCTCGGCAAGCGAGGTAAATTTATAGTCTTTTAAAACCGATTGCAGCACATTAGAAATGGCCTGTTTCGTGGGAGATTTTCCGTATTGAATCCTGACGGCTGCCAGCGGTTTGAGCTCAAAGGCTTGCCTTTGATGATCCTGTGCGCGCACCAGTCCAAACTCTATTTCAATCTGTTTTCTGGCAGGCTCCGAGCGTAGTTTACCTATGTTGTGGAGGTTAATACTGCTGCCATCAGAGCGGATATTGGTTGTAACAATATGCACGTGCTGGTGGGCAACATCCCGATGTTCATAAAGTAGATAAGGCTGATTGGCAAAGCCAATTTTATCCAGGTACCTGGATGCAATCTGTTTTAAACGCACGGCTGGCAGCTTGTCTTCGGCAGCAAAATTCAGCGAGATGTGAAGGGTATTTACCTTCACCCGCTCATTCAAGTGTACCCGGCTTTGAAGTCTTGAGAGCTTATCTGTAAAGCTCAGCTCTTTGGGACTTTTCAGATAAAACCCGGCATCCACAAGCTCTGCGGTCCCAGCCTTAACCTTGTTCTCGTTATAGTTCAAAGCCTCTCGCAGGCTCCTACCCGAGTGGATAACAGCTACCATTTTTCACTGATTTTAACGATGGACTCACTTGCTTTTTCGAATTGACTCAATAGCCTCCTACGGTCAAGCTCATAGCCAATCAGCCACTGCTCAAAGTCTTTGATAGCGCTTAAAACATGTAGTTTTTTGACGGCTTGATTAAAGTTATGACCGGCCGCATGAAGCTCGGTTTTTAGCTGTGCCAGCTGCTCTGTCACAGCGTCAACTGACTGATTTCTGTAGTTTACAGTCACTGGTTTATCAAGGAGTTTCTTTCTTGCCAGCTCACTAAGCGCGCGGCATGTTGAGCGGTTAAGCTCCATTTTTATCTGCTGTAACTCGTCTGAGGTCAGTCTGATATGAAGCCATTTGCTTCGGTTGTCTTTCTCTTTCATCACGTTTCTTTTCCACTTGACATAATCTCTCTACTGCTTCCGCAACACCAGCTCCTAGGGGAGGCGGGTAAGCCGCGCTAGTGGTCAGACCCTTCCGATTGTATCATAAGCCCGAGTCCCTTTTTCGGCTGAAACAGTGATACAAACATAGGTATCATTCCCAGCTAGGCACCAACCTGCTTAAATTCTAAATAGGTAAAAATGAAGTTGAGCGTGGACTGAGTGGTTTTGATAGTTCTGCCAAAACCGATATTCTAACCATCGCCGACAAAGAATCCTTGACAGAACTCAAAATGTGATTACAGATTGTTTTGGAAAATCCGGACTAACAGAGCTCTACGAAGAGCTCAGGGCATTACAGATTTCGTAAACAACAAAACAGGCCCGATGCGTCTTTGCATCGGGCCGGAAAATTTTGGCTTTATCAACTTCACATTTCACCTAGGTCTGTAAAGGAATAATAGCCCTCTGACGTAATGATCAAATGGTCTAAAACACGGATATCTAAAATCTTTCCGGCCTGCTGAATTCGGGCTGTCAAAGTCTTGTCTTCCATACTTGGCATCAACTTGCCTGACGGGTGGTTATGTGCCAGGATAATAGCTGTACTATTGGATTTTAATGCAGCTGCAAAAATTAGCCTGATATCAACAGGTGTTGAAGTGATCCCGCCTTTGGAGTGGTGATAACAACCCAGCACCTGACAGGAGTTATTGAGAAGTAGAATTTTAAACTCTTCAATAAACTCAAGACTGTCTTCATTCCAGATATTGGAAAACACCTGATAGGCATCATTGGAGCTCGTAATTTGAGTACGCTGACTCGCCTTAACATTTGTCTTGTAGACCAGCTCTATTTCTGCTGCCTTGAAATGGTTTGAAGTACTCTGTAGGTTTTCCATAATCAGATCATTTAGGATGAAAAATCAGTTATGGTGCCCTACCTGGTGACGGCTGATAAGTGGGGCAAAGCAACGGAATAAAGGTAGTCCCTTGTGCGCCGGACGTGTTTATGCCGGAAGTTTGTCCCACTTCCAGAAAGCCGACGCCTAACTTTGCGCTGTAATTGATGCTTGATCCCCCGGTTCGGTTTTCCAAATTCTACAGGCCCTTATAATTGGTTTTGATGTATCAACCTCTTAAAAGAAAACGGACAATACCGGTCAGTATCAGAAGATAAGAAAAGAGGGTTACCAGCCTCTCAAAAAAACGGACAAAGACGGCCTGAAAATAATTTTCGAAATGCTCAAAGCCATGCGAAGACCTCCGGTTAAATCGCCGTCTTTGAACCCAGTACCGAATTACAAAACCTGAAATAATCAGGGCGAAACATTGCAGTTGAAAACTGCCCGTTATATTTTGAATAGTATCCATCTTTTTAATTGTTTGTGGTGATTGAAATGTGGCCGGGGAACTGCTCCCCGGCCCTCTGGTTAATTAAGGTTAAAACTTGCGGCTCCATGGGCAGCAAAACCCTCACAGAGATCAAAGGCTTTCTGAGATTTTAACTGAGCCGTTCCACCCAGTAGCAGCGATTTTATTTTGGCATCTTCGTCTTTGTATTTTTTTACATTTTGAAAATAGCCGGTAACCGCGTTATAGGCTCCGAAAACAGTCCCTGCCGTCGTTGACATATTCTGAGTTTCACTACCCAGGCCATATTCATAAACGCTTTCGACCATGTTAATAAACTGGGTGGAAAGGTTCTCATTTTTTGACGCTTTGATATCGCTGAGTACCTGACCGTTGGGAGCCATCGCAAGCTGAATCAAAGTTTTCAGATCCTTGTCTGAGATCCGGACTTTTGACCAGTGATTGAATACGGGCTCAAGCTCCGAGGCAAACCGGTTTGTCATCCCCATCAGCTCATGAGCCTGCCGTAAGCGCTGGTTGGCATTTACGGTGTGACGCACCCTGAT
>NZ_JBXHAQ010000032.1:0-6113 GCF_056895215.1 Dyadobacter sp. HNCC25DJ184
GTTATGTATCAAGCAGAAAAGTTGGGGGGAATAAATAAATTATTTGTTTTGCAGCCAGAACAAATCCTGTTTGCATTGAACGAGTCCTATCAAGCCCTTGAGCGTATCATGTTACCCGAAGGCGTCCTTGAATATTTCGAGCTTACCAAAATCGTGGAGTCTATTCCTGGCTTGAACATTTATCTTGAGGAGAGGAATATTGTTCCTGTTGAGTTTATAGACGAGAAGTTAGAATCCAAGGGCTGGGCGCCCCCGGCTTTCTGCCAGAGATTTATATCCAGGACTTTCCTATTCGCAATCAGAAGGTTACACTCTGTATTAAACGGCGTCGGTGGGAGGTTACGAGTACTAATGAAATATTAAGTAGGGACTGGAAAGTCGTACGATCAGGCACGCGAATGACTAAGAAATTCGCGGATTTTTTAAAAGGGATGTATTGATAATAAACCGATTAGCTGTTTCCAATTAGGTAAATATTTCCATCTCGACGGTAAACAGTTACAACAGCAGTATAAGGATCATATAAGTGATTATCGTCAATGGAATCAAAGAGAACATGCCCAAGACTGGATGCTTTATCCTAATAACACGGGAGTTCACCTAAGCATTGATGAAACGGCTCTTTCCAACGGTGAATTATACACCATTGTGACCAACAAAGCTGCTAAGGGGAGGAATGGAGCACTTATTGCGATGATTAAGGGCACACAAGCTGATACGGTTATTGAAGTTTTAAAGAAGAGTCCCAAAAGACTTCGGGACACAGTTCGCGAGGTAACCCTCGATATGGCTGCCAACATGAATTTGATCGTTAAGCGCAGTTTTGTTAAGGCAGACAGGGTAATCGATCGCTTTCATGTTCAAAAATTGGCACACGAGGCCGTTCAGGAAATTAGAATTAAATACCGCTGGGAAGCTCTCAACCAAGAAAATGAAGCGATTCAAACCGCAAAGCAATCCAACGTAACTTTTGAACCCGAGCCTCTTGAGAACGGAGATTGCGTCAAGCAGCTCCTGGCTAGAAGTCGATATTTATTATTTAATAATATAGATAATTGGACCGCTTCACAAGTAAAACGAGCCAATTTGCTATTTGAACGCTACCCTCTAATTCAAAAAGCATACACTATATCTTTGAATCTGGGCACCATATTCCGGACTTGTACTTCCAAAGAAGTAGCCTTCAAAAAGCTGGCACTATGGTACGATACGGTGGAAGACAGTGGAATAGATTCGTTTAAAACCGTTGCTAGATCCATCCCAATACATTATTTGAGCATTCTGAATTTCTTCGCAAACAGAAGTAGCAACGCCTCGGCTGAGTAATGCAAAAATCAAGGCCTTTCGCTCAACATCTCGCGGAGTTAGGGATATTTCATTCTTCCTTTTCAGACTATCAAAGCTCCTTGAAATCCTTTTATTCGTTCCCCCCAACTTTTCTGTTTGATCCCCCTAAATCCCCCGACAAGTGACCCAAAAGCAAAAAAGCTCCTCCTATTTCTAGAAGAAGCTTTCTGTGGTGATGGACGGAATCGAACCGCCGACACAAGGATTTTCAGTCCTTTGCTCTACCGACTGAGCTACATCACCAGGCTCAATTGGTTCCTTTCGGGAGTGCAAAGGTAGAAAGGTGCTTGAACAATACAAACATTTGGCAATTTTTTTTGAAGATTTTTTCTTTCCTTTAGACTAAAGGTCTTACATATGCTTCATTATCAATTACATACATTCAATTGAACCCGTTTTGCGTTATTGTTACTTTCATACTATATCTCTCTTTTCTTGTTTTTGTTATGCAAGCATAATAAATTTAGTTCATCAAATTCCCGGGATATTAATGATAATTGCTCAGCAAGTCTTGTTTGCAGTCGCTTTTGGCCTCACGGCTTATCTAATTTATGGCAGAATTGATATCATTCGCAAAACCATATCATTGGGAAAGCCGGAGAACCGTATGGATCAACCTTCGAAGCGATGGTCCACGATGCTGCGCATTGCATTTGGGCAAAGGAAAATGTTTGATAAACCTCTGGTAGGCATCCTTCACTTTTGTGTCTACGCAGGCTTTATGCTGATCAACATTGAGGTCGGAGAAATTGTACTAGACGGCCTTTTGGGTACACATCGCCTATTTGCTGGCTTTCTGGGAAGTTTCTATACTTTCCTGATCGGCTTCTTCGAGCTGCTGGCTTTGGGAGTCTTGATAGCATGTTCGATATTTCTCATCAGAAGGAAAACTGGTCAGGTAAATCGTCTTAACTCTGCGCGACATACAGAAATGAAAGGCTGGCCCGAGATGGACGCTACCGTTATTCTGGTACTCGAAATCGTTCTGATGACTGCCATACTCACGATGAATGCTGCCGATATTTCGCTACAGAAAATGGGCGCCACTCATTACACGAAAACCGGCCCATTTGTAATTAGTCAATTCATTGCACCCCTGTTTCATAGCTGGAATGAAACCTATCTAATTCTATATGAACGACTCGCGTGGTGGATTCACATTCTTGGAATATTCGCCTTTGCTGTGTACGTTACTTATTCTAAGCACCTCCATATCGCACTGGCATTTCCCAACACCTACTTTTCCAGACTAACTCCTCGTGGGGAAATGAATAATATGCCCGAAATCACCCGGGAAGTCAAGTCAATGCTAGGATTACCCATTGAAACTTTGGAATCAGAAGAAGTCCTTCCTGAAAGATTTGGCGCGAAAGATGTCGAGGATTTGAGCTGGAAAAGTTTGATGGATGCTTATTCATGCACAGAATGCGGCAGGTGCACCGACGTCTGTCCTGCCAATATCACTGGTAAAAAACTCTCTCCCCGAAAAATCATGATGGACACGCGGGACAGACTTGAAGATGTTGGAAGGAGTATGAAAGCTAACAACGGAATATTCGCCGACGACGGTAAAAGTTTGATGGGCGACTATATAAGTGAGGAAGAGATTCTGGCCTGTACTTCCTGCAATGCCTGTGTTCAGGCTTGTCCAATATTAATAAATCCGCTGGACATCATTTTCCAATTGAGAAGATATAAAGTGATGGATGAAGCACAGGCACCAGCATCCTGGAATATGATGCTTCAGAATCTGGAAACGAATCAGGCGCCATGGAAGTTCTCACAGGCAGATCGTTTCAACTGGGCCGACAATCTGCGTAATTCTTGATGTCCGCAGGATATTACATTTAAAATAAAAGGGAAGCAAATGTCCGAAATCACATACAAAGTACCCACAATGGCTGAAATGGCCGCTGCCAACGACACCCCGGAAGTTTTATTCTGGGTCGGCTGCGCGGGTTCGTTTGATGATCGCTATAAAAAGGTAACGGTCGCTTTCATCAAAATTCTGAATAAGGCCGGCGTCAAGTTCGCCGTTTTAGGCACAGAGGAAAGTTGCACGGGCGATCCTGCTCGACGAGCCGGCAATGAATTTACGTTCCAAATGCTTGCCTTATCAAATATTGAGACGCTTAATATGTATGGCGTAAAAAAGATCGTCACCGCTTGCCCGCATTGTTTCAATACATTAAAAAATGAATATCCTGCACTCGGCGGAAATTACGAAGTGCTTCACCACTCCGAATTCTTACAGCAACTGATCGACACCGGCAAAATTGTGATGACAGAAGGGGGAGAATTCACAGGCAAAAAAATCACTTTTCACGACTCCTGCTATCTCGGTCGTGCGAACGATATTTACGAAGCTCCCAGACAAGTTCTTGAAGCCTTAGATGCCGATCTAGTAGAAATGAAGCGGTGCAAAACCAATGGCTTATGTTGCGGGGCCGGAGGCGGGCAAATGTTTAAAGAGCCGGAAAAGGGCAAAAAAGATATCAATATAGAACGCATTGAAGAAGCAATTGCAACGGGTTCAAATACCATCGCGGTAGCTTGTCCGTTTTGTATGGTAATGATGAGCGACGGAGTTAAAAACAAGGAATTGGAGGACTCTGTAAAAGTATATGATCTGGCTGAGCTCATCGCCAGATCAGCAAACCTTTGAACACTAAACGTTCCAATTTATTTCAGAACTTTGATTCTGGCATGAATGTTTAACAGCATACGTAACTAAAACTAAAACCACCTAGCATTATGTATATACCCTTCAATGAAATAGATCTGAATTCCAGAATCTGGATATACCAGGCCAACAGACAAATCACTGATGCGGAAGCAGGGATTATAACCGAAACCCTAAAATCATCAGTTGATCTTTGGGAAGCGCATGGAAAGCCACTTACGGCTTCCGTCAAACTTTTTGAACACCGGTTTGTAATTATCGCAGTAGACGAACGCGATGAACTGCCCAGCGGCTGCTCAATCGACAAGTCATCCCACTGGTTGCAGGAAATCGGACATCAACTTAATATCGACTTTTTCGACCGGTCTATAGCTTATCTCGACAACGGAGTTGTGAAAACAGTTGCTCCTACGGAGGTCAAACAGGCTATTGCCGACGAGACAATTCAAGCCGACACTATTATATTCGATAACCAATCGACCACGAAGGCGCAGTGGATGAATAAATGGAAAGTTCAGGCTTATCAATCATGGCTGCAGAGATATTTTAACAACCAAGTCAGCATTTAATTTTGAAAGCGTTGGCGGCCTTCCTAGATTTGCCGCCAGCATTTTATCCTCATCCATGAAGTCAGCTTTCAACCTGTTCATTGCTCTTCTCGTTTCATTTACAATTGTCAGTTGCGACGACAGTGTTGTATATAAAGCTTTTGAAGATATTCCCGACGGTATGTGGTATTTGAAAAACAAACCACAATTTAAGGTTGATATAAAGGATACTAACCAAACTTACAACGTTTATTACGTCATCCGCAATGCGTCGCAATATCCATATTACAACCTGTATCTAACCAGAGAAATCAACACTCCTGACGGCGCAAAATCAAATGTGATGCAGGAGATCTTCTTATCCAATGAAGTAACTGGAAAACCATATGGAAATGGGTTGGGTGATTTATTCGATCACAAAATATTGGCCTTGAAAAACCACAAATTCGAAAGATCAGGCCTGTATACTTTTACCCTTTCGCAAGCCATGCGCCAGAATCCCCTGCCATTTGTTCTGAGTGTGGGTATCAGTGTGGAAAAAGTAAAAACTACCCCTTAAGTCTATTCTCCTTTATTTTTAAGTACTACCGGCGTATTTTCCTGTTTCTTGCGAGGTTTGTTTCTGTCAATTTCAAAACTAAATGAGAAAACTCCGAAGTAATGGGAAAACAGCTTAATAAGAATCAAAAAAGTAAGCTATTACATTCACTACCAGTTAATTGAGAGAACTTCCTTTGCTTTTCTTCTAAAAAAATTCTCATTTCGTATGGAGATTATTGAAAACATTCTCAATAAGTAAGGTGATTTTCTCACGACTGTGGAGAAAAAATCAACTTATTTGGCGATTATTTCTCATTTAGTATGGAGATTAACAACTCCGAAATAATAGGTTTAGCCTGGAGATTATTAAAAAATTCTCAGTAAGTAAGGCAATTTTCTCACGACTGTAGAGAAAAAATCAACTTATCTCGCGATTAATCCATTTGTATGAAAATTGATAAAATAACGAAAGTAGCTCATATGCAACATTTTAGCGACATAAGCCTACATTCCAAATAGTTTTCACAATATTTTACCGAAGACCTGATGATTGTACTCATAGACAATCTGGCTCTTTGTCCAATAAGTTTTCGCACCGGCAATTTCTCCCCGGAAAATCTCGTCACCATTAGGATCAGCACTCCATTTTGAGTTATGAACTTTCATAAAATCACGCTTTTCAACCATCAAAGCAGCGTCACCGGTTCTTTTCATCGCTTCCATTTCAGCATTTGTTAAAACCTTAGTAATCGCATCAATCAGCTCATGTATCTTCTGATCCGTAAGCATGGCAGCAACGGACGCAGGAGAAACTTTTATCTCCCAAAGAATTTCATCGACATAGGCATTACCCAAGCAACGTATTTGTCTTAAATCCGTTAGAATAGGTTTAATAAGTTTAGTTCTGCTTTTATGAAAAATGGATTTTAAATACTCAAATGTTAATTCATTAGTCAATACATCCGGAACATTTGGAGTAATCGGGTTTAGCACTA
>NZ_JBXHAQ010000033.1:0-5427 GCF_056895215.1 Dyadobacter sp. HNCC25DJ184
TTTCATCCATCCTCCCTTTATCCCCTTTCCCCATGCTCAAAAACTATTTCAAAATTGCATTCAGGAATCTTGTTAAAAACAAGGTTTACTCTTTTATCAATATCGTCGGCCTGGCTACGGGTATGGGCGTTGCGATGCTTATCGGGCTTTGGATACACGATGAGCTGGCGTTTGATAAGAATTTTGAACATTATGACAAGCTCGCCCAGGTCATGCAGCATCAGACTTTCAACAGTGAAAAGGGGACGCAGACGGCTAATCCATATTTGATGGCTGAGGCAATCCGGGAGTCATATGGGAGCGATTTCAAATATGTATTGCAATCCTCCTGGAATAGCTCGCATGTGCTGGCAGTCGGGGATAAGAAAATCACAAAATCAGGAACATATTTCGAGCCGGAGGTGACGGATATGCTTTCCATGAAAATGTTGAAAGGAACAAGAGCGGGCTTGAAAGAGCCTAATGCCATTTTGCTTTCCGAGTCAACCGCCAAGGCATTTTTTGGCAATAGTGACCCCATGGACAAGATTGTCAAAATAGATAACAAAACCGATGTGAGGGTAACGGGTGTATATGAAGATTTTCCTCATAACTCTACGTTCAAGGATATGACATTCATCGCGCCCTGGCAGCAGTATCTCAATATCAATGAGTGGATTAAGAAAATGGACACTCCCTGGGGTAGTAACTTTACTCAAACCTGGGCGCAGCTGGCCGAAAAGGCAGACCTGGAAAAAGTGTCGGCAAAGATCATTGACGTAAAACTGAACAAATTACCAAAGGACGACCGCAGGTTTAAACCCGAGGTATTCCTGCATCCGATGAGCAAATGGCATCTGTATTCGGATTGGAAAAATGGGGTCAATTCAGGTGGAAGGATTGAATATGTCTGGCTTTTTGGAACGATTGGTTTATTCGTTTTGCTCTTGGCATGTATCAATTTTATGAATTTGAGCACGGCCCGTTCTGAGAAGCGTGCACGGGAAGTCGGTATTCGGAAAGCGGTTGGCTCTGTTCGAATGCAGTTGATTATGCAGTTTTTCTGCGAATCGCTGATGGTTGTGATGTTCGCTTTTGTGTTATCAATTATCCTCGTGCTCTTTATACTTCCGTTCTTTAATGAGGTGTCAGATAAGGAAATATCTTTTCTTTGGACCAATCCGATATTCTGGGTGCTGGGTTTGGGGTTCAGTTTGATTACGGGCATAATAGCCGGCAGTTATCCTGCGCTCTATCTATCTTCATTCCAGCCGGTAAAGGTTTTGAAAGGTACATTCCGCGTTGGGCGTTTTGCTGCATTACCGCGCAAGGTATTAGTAGTGATGCAGTTTACTGTTTCTGTTACACTGATCATTGGTACGATCATTGTGTTTCGTCAAATCCAGTATGCCAAAAATCGGCCGATCGGATATACCCGCGATGGACTCATCAATCTATATATGGCCACGAATGATATTCACGATCATTTTGAAGTGGTCCGAAATGAATTAAAAACAAATGGAGCGATTGTGGAGATGACCGAAGCCAACAGTCCGACCACAGAGGTTTGGAATACCAATGGCGGTTTTGACTGGGAGGGGAAAGATCCGAATCTGCCTGTTGACTTTCCAAACAGCAGTATTACTTATGAATATGGCAAGACAATCGGCTGGCAGTTTAAAGAGGGTCGGGATTTCTCACGCGAGTTTGCAACGGACTCACTGGCTTTTGTGATCAATGAATCGGCGGCGAAATTTCTGGGTTTTAAAAACCCCGTAGGTTCCATTTTGAAGTGGGAGGGAAAGCCGTTTAAAATTATCGGCGTCATCAAAGACATGGTCGTTCAGTCGCCATATCAGCCTGTTCGCGCATCGCTCTTTCATATCGAGAAAGAAGCGCAAGGCGTAATGATCCTGAAACTAAACCCCGACAAAAGCGCGCGTGATGCGATTAGTCTGGTTGAAAAAGTTTTTAAGAAATATAATCCTGCCTCTCCGTTTGAATATAAATTTGTAGATGAAGAATATGCGCAAAAGTTTGGTAATGAAGAGCGTATTGGAAAATTATCTGTCTTTTTTGCGATACTGGCTATATTTATCAGCGCACTCGGCCTGTTTGGTTTGGCGTCATTTGTAGCCGAACAGCGAACAAAGGAAATTGGTATCCGGAAAGTATTGGGTGCGTCCATCTTCAATCTATGGCGTATGCTTTCTCGCGACTTCGTGGCATTGGTTATTATATCCTGTGTTATATCAGCTCCAATTGCTTATTACGGTTTGAGCAACTGGCTATTAAGATATGAATATAGAACCTCGATTTCATGGTGGATTTTCCCGCTTTCCGCCATTGGTGCACTGGGTATAACATTGTTGACTGTTAGTTTCCAGTCAATTAAAGCTGCTTTGATGGACCCCGTGAAGAGTTTGCGAAGCGAATAATCGGAGGGCCCATTGACCAAAGTTGGCGATGGTCAATGGGCCTTCAAATAACTCATTCCAACCGCTTCGCTTCCAGGAACTTATTGGTATTTTGATAAAACGCAAGATTGGAAACCTTACCGTCATTACCCCTTGAGAATTCCATCTGGACATTATAGGAACGCATGAAGAATTTGTTTTCGGCGGTAGGGTATATCAGCGCTTTGACAAAGTTTTCGCCTGCCAGATTTAGCTGATTACCTTCTTTTGTAATCGATATTTTAAGGCCGTCAGGACGTAAATATGTCCCGATATAGCTATCCCTTATTTCCGGAGAGATTTGAACAAATCGAGCGTCAAAGGTTGGGTCCGGAGCGATTTCAATTCCCTCGAGATTTTCCATTCTGGCAATCGCCCCCCAGCCAAAAAAGTCGTTAGCAAGTCCGATAAGCAATTCGTTAGAACCCTCTTTTAGCGGCAGATTAAAGGAAGTATTTTCAACGGAAAGGCGTCCCTCAGGAATTTTTTCAATTGGTCTTCCCTGTAAATTTTTGTCGACGTAGGCAATCTGTCCATTCAGAAAAACCCAGACATCGTCGCCGAAGCCAAAGTCTACTTTTTTAGTTTGCGCCTTTTGCGACTTGATATTAACTTTTAGCCAGGTAATTCTTCTAGGGTCGCTTTTACCAAAAACACGGGTCAGGTTTAATAATCCCCGTCTCTCAGTATTTAAGATCCGCCATTTCGTTTCAGGATCGGGCAGAAAGTCATAGCTGAAATCCACGTTTTTAGGTGTGGTAATCGGATCACTTACCGCCCATTGCCGAATATACCTTGGGTCGAAGTTGATGGGATCGCTTTCCGAAACCGGCGAAAGTCCTTCCACCTCATTTGGTTTCAGAGTTAGGTTCGCGACCAGCATATCACCCTCGAAACCGATTTTTCCCGTAGCTGTGTTGCCCTCCAATTTATCAATTTCAAGCGTTGGTTTGTTCGGGCTATTGATATACATAATCATCCGGGATCCGGAAATGACCAGTTTTACATGATTCCATTGCTCTTTTGAATAAGACGCGTTGGTCTGATATTGGCCGTACATGTCCCACATGTTCACGCCATCGATATAGGGAGTATACTGAATCGCGTCTCCGGCTGTTGGATTTCCGGCCCGGGCCATTCGGAAGTAAAACGACTCGCTTTCCTTTTCATCTTTCATACGGAAGAAGAAGGACAACACATTGTTAGGTTTTACATCGAATTCGATCGTTCCATTAGAGAATTCGATGGCTTTTGCGACGACTTTTCCGCCACCGGGTAGTATTTTCATCACTGGCATTTCCTTTTCCTGAATGAACTCGACCTTTCCCGGAATGAAAGTCCATTTGTCTTCACTGAGAAGTGTTTTGGCTTGCTGGGTTTTCTGAGCAAAGGTGAGGCTACAGGCTAGCCAGAGCGGCATTAATAGAATGATTTTTTTCATGACAACAGTATTTAATTGAATGATTATACCTGAAAATTTCCAGGTCGGGGATTTTGGAAATTTTCCATAAAGCATCAAAAAGAGCGAAGCGTATGCAATTCAAATGCTGTTCAAAATAGATTCAAGGCTGTTCAAAGGCGTTCAAGGTATTTTTATAAACTATCTTGCAGAAGAAAATATCTAAAGAATATCAAGTATGCATATTGATGAATACATGCTACCACTATGCCGGACGCTGATCGAGACAAAGGTGGGCTGGGGTGACAGCAGGAATTGGACCAGTAGCGATTTTGAGGCACTAAGCGAGTTGATTTTTACTGATACAGGTGTAGCTCTGAGTGCGAGTACCCTCAAGCGGCTTTGGGGGCGTGTACGTTACACCAGTGCGCCGCAGGTAGCGACAGTCAATGCACTGGCGAGATTTGTTGGGTACGAGAGTTTCCGGGATTTTGAAGCGGCCCAGAAAAGAAAAACTGAAACTGAAACAACAGCACCGATTAGCCCCACGCTAAAAAAGGAAATAACTTTATTGTCAAATAATCGCGCAAAGGATCTTATTTCAAAAAACAGGATTTTTGCGATTGGGCTTGCGGCAGGTATTGTCATAAGTTTGCTTCTTGCTTTTTCCCTCACAATTAACCAGAAAAAGAACGGCAGAGATGACTTTTCGAGTTTTTCCTTTAGCAGCCGACCTGTATCGGAAGGCTTGCCTAATTCTGTAGTTTTTACATTTGATGTTTCGCATGCGAAGACAGACAGCCTTTTCATACAGCAATCCTGGGATGCAACGAAGCGGATCAGTATCAGAAAAGATCAGAGGCAGGCCTCTTCTATTTACTATTATCCAGGCTTTTATAAAGCAAAACTGATCGTTGGCGACAGTGCGGTGCGGCAACACGATTTGTTGATCAAAACAAAAGGCTGGCTGCCGCTTGTGGAACAACTACCAGTTCCCGTGTATTTTACTCAAAAAGAGAGTGTTAACAACGGTAAGCTTACCCTGACTGCGGAGATGCTCAAGAGTCGCAATGTATTACTTCAACCTACAGTACCATCGGTGAGCTACTATTATGTGCAGGATATGGGCACTTTGTCAAGCGATAATTTTACACTTGAAACGAAGCTCAAAAACACTTATTCTACTGGCAGTGGCGCCTGTCAAAACACTCAGTTGATTATCCTTTGCGAAAATACAGTGATGGTCATTCCATTAGCAATTCCGGGATGTACGTCTGCTGTTAATGCCATGTTCGCCGACAAATTGTTGAAAGGAACAGAGACAGACCTGTCAGCTTTTGGTGTAGATTTCGCCGACTATGTCAAACTTCGTCTGGAGGTAAAAAATAAATCAGTGCAGGTATCTATCGACGATCGTTCTGCTCTTAAAACTAATTTTAAATCGGAAGCAGGAAAGATAATAGGATTCGTGTACCGTTTCGCAGGAACCGGCTCCGTGGATTATCTGCATGTCAACTCAGGCGATGGGCGGGAAATATTGAAAGAGGATTTTTAAATAAACCTTTTCCTCCTGCGATTCACGACTCCAGTCCT
>NZ_JBXHAQ010000034.1:0-3261 GCF_056895215.1 Dyadobacter sp. HNCC25DJ184
AAAGAGTTCATTGACATATTGAGAAGTAGAAGAGAATAGAGTAGAATCGCGCAAGCGAATTAAGGGCGCATGGGGGATACCTAGGCTCTCAGAGGCGATGAAGGACGTGATAAGCTGCGAAAAGCTACGGGGACTGGCACATACAGATTGATCCGTAGATATCCGAATGGGGCAACCCAATCAGGTGAAGCCTGATTATCCTATATGGAGGCAAACGCGGGGAACTGAAACATCTAAGTACCCGCAGGAGAAGAAAATAACAATGATTCCGCAAGTAGTGGCGAGCGAACGCGGAAGAGCCCAAACCATTCTGGTTACGGCCAGAGTGGGGTTGTAGGACTCACCGAGTGGGTGAAAGTTGAACTGGAAATATCTGGGAAGGTATATCGTAGAGGGTGAGAATCCCGTACAGGCAAGACGATCATCTGAGTGAGTATCCTGAGTAGGTGGGGACCGGAGAAATCCCCTCTGAATCCGGCGGCACCATCCGCCAAGGCTAAATACTCCTGAGAGACCGATAGTGAACGAGTACCGTGAGGGAAAGGTGAAAAGTACCGCGAGCAGCGGGGTGAAATAGAACTTGAAACCATGCGCTTACAAGCGGTCGGAGCCTACGGGTGACGGCGTGCCTTTTGCATAATGAGCCTACGAGTTACGGTTACTGGCCAGGTTAATGTATTTGAATACAGGAGCCGAAGCGAAAGCGAGTCTTAATAGGGCGTCTAGTCAGTGGCCGTAGACGCGAAACTTTGTGATCTACCCTTGGTCAGGTTGAAGCGCTGGTAACACATCGTGGAGGACCGAACCGGTAAACGTTGAAAAGTTTTCGGATGAACTGAGGGTAGGGGTGAAAGGCCAATCAAACTGAGAAATAGCTCGTACTCCCCGAAATGTTTTTAGGAACAGCGTCGTGGTTGAGTCATAGTCAGGTAGAGCTACTGATAGGACTAGGGGGAGTCAAATCCTACCAAATTCTGACAAACTCCGAATGGGCTATGATATACACGGCAGTGAGGGCTGGGGTGCTAAGGTCCCAGTCCGAGAGGGGAACAACCCAGAGCATCAGCTAAGGTCCCAAAATATATGCTAAGTTGAACTAAGGGGGTCCGACTGCAGAGACAGCCAGGATGTTAGCTTGGAAGCAGCTATACATTTAAAGAGTGCGTAACAGCTCACTGGTCGAGCGGGGCGGGCATCGATAATAAACGGGCATCAAGCATATTACCGAAGCTATGCGATAGTAGTAATACTTATCGGTAGGGGAGCATTCTCACAGGGGTGAAGTTGTAGCGTGAGCTATGGTGGACTGGTGAGAAAAGCAAATGTAGGCATAAGTAACGATAATGCGGATGAGAAATCCGCACACCGAAAGACTAAGGATTCCTCCGCTATGCTAATCAACGGAGGGTTAGGCGGGGCCTAAGGATCAGCCGAAGGGCGACATCCGATGGACAGCAGGTTAATATTCCTGCCCTTGCAATGAGTGTGAAGGAGTGACGGAGACTCGTGGTATGTAGGTACTGACGGAATAGTGCGTTGAGCGGCGTCTACGGACAAAGCGAACATACGAAGAGACTTCCAAGAAAAGCTTCTGAAACATCAGCTTATTGCAACTCGTACCGTAAACCGACACAGGTAGTCGAGAAGAATATTCTAAGGTGCTCGAGTGAATCACGGCTAAGGAACTCGGCAAATTAACCCTGTAACTTCGGGAGAAGGGGAGCCTCCTCTGCAAAGAGAGGCCGCAGAGAAATGGCCCAGGCGACTGTTTAGCAAAAACACAGGGCTCTGCCAAAACGCAAGTTGACGTATAGGGCCTGACACCTGCCCGGTGCTGGAAGGTTAAGAGGGGATGTCATCGCAAGAGAAGCATTGAATCGAAGCCCCAGTAAACGGCGGCCGTAACTATAACGGTCCTAAGGTAGCGAAATTCCTTGTCGGGTAAGTTCCGACCTGCACGAATGGTGTAACGATCTGGGCACTGTCTCGGCCGTGAGCTCGGTGAAATTGTAGTAGCGGTGAAGATGCCGCTTACCCGCCACGGGACGGAAAGACCCCGTGCACCTTTACTATAGCTTTGCATTGTTTTCGGGTCAGGGATGTGTAGGATAGGTGGGAGGCTGTGAGCCGGTGTCGCTAGGCATCGGGGAGCCAACGTTGAAATACCACCCTTCGCTGGCCTGGGATCTAACTTGACTGAGTCAAGGACCGTGCATGGTGGGTAGTTTGACTGGGGTGGTCGCCTCCAAAAGTGTAACGGAGGCTTCCAAAGGTCTGCTCAACACGCTTGGTAACCGTGTGTGGAGTGCAATAGTACAAGCAGGCTTGACTGTAAGACCGACGGGTCGAACAGGTGGGAAACCAGGGTATAGTGATCCGGTGGTTCTGTATGGAAGGGCCATCGCTCAAAGGATAAAAGGTACGCCGGGGATAACAGGCTGATCTCCCCCAAGAGCTCACATCGACGGGGAGGTTTGGCACCTCGATGTCGGCTCGTCACATCCTGGGGCTGGAGAAGGTCCCAAGGGTTCGGCTGTTCGCCGATTAAAGTGGCACGCGAGCTGGGTTCAGAACGTCGTGAGACAGTTCGGTCCCTATCTGTGGTGGGCGTAGGAAGATTGACGGGGGCTGACCTTAGTACGAGAGGACCGGGTTGGACCCACCGCTGGTGAGCCGGTTGTTACGCCAGTAGCATGGCCGGGTAGCTACGTGGGGAATAGATAAGCGCTGAAAGCATCTAAGTGCGAAACTAGCCTGAAGATGAATCTTCCACATAAGGGTCGTTGTAGACTACGACGTTGATAGGCTGCAGGTATACGTGTAGAAATACATTCAGCTGAGCAGTACTAATTACCCAATAGCTTGCACACTTTCTTTCAACCGAAAGAATTTATTTACAACTAATCTCTTCTACTTCCAATATGACATGAAAAAAGGAGAATGGACAAACGGACGACGGAAAAAGGGACGCGCAAGCAAAACCTTCCTCCTCTCTCCCTTTCCCCCTTCCTCCTTCACTCAAAGAGCTTGTTGGTGACTATTGGAATGGTTCGGAGCGACGTTCGCTTCACCTTTTTCCACTAATCACGAAAACCAACACAGAGCTTGTTGGTGACTATTGGCCTGGTGTTCACCTCTTCCCATCCCGAACAGAGAAGTTAAGCCCAGAACCGCCGATGATACTTGGATCAAACCTGGTAAAGTAGGTAGTCGCCACAATACCATTACAAAAAGACCATCTCAAAAGGATGGTCTTTTTTT
>NZ_JBXHAQ010000035.1:0-3138 GCF_056895215.1 Dyadobacter sp. HNCC25DJ184
GTGTTTTCTTTAGTTACATTGAAAGAAATGAGTTTGACAGGCAAGACATTGGCTACATTCAGTGGTGAGCCAGTGGTATTACCTACCGGATTCTCGGTAACGAAAGCATCATTCCATACCAACAATGTGCCTGTTGGCTGGTCCTGTGAAGCAGCGATGATTCGTATAGGCAATACGAATTTGCGAAGGGCCGCTGGTCCTGATCCTGACCAATCGCCTGTAATCTCGATAACGACAGCCGAAGATCCGTCTGTGCCCGATTGGATGGCGAAACCTGCTGGCAGAACGGCGCCACCTGCATACACAGCCCCTGGAGGAAATGCAACGTTGATCGTAAATTGTCCTGCCGTGAAAGTGTGGGCGGACTTGGAAGCATTTATAGTGTAGGTTCCCGTGACACTTCCCGTGGGGTTGTATGCCGGATATGGGTCCATGTCATAATTACCGGCCTGCAGATTGATATTCTCTCCTTGTCCAAAAGACAGATTGACGGCCAGAAGCAGTGCCATAACAGCGAGATTCACTCTTAAGAATAGATGTTTCATGTTTTCCGTTTTGTGTGTATTTTATCAAATTATTTGAAGCATATTTTATGCATCCGCACAGATCCAAATCTGTGCGGATGGGTAGATTACAAGCCCGATACGGTCAGTTCTATCGGCACAGTATTATTGAGGTTATTGGTTTCTCCTCCCGAACCGTCTCCAATTTCAAAGTTGATGGTATATTTTCCTTTGGATGTGGCAGGTGCTGCTGTAATAACAAGTGGAACAGACTTGAAGTTGGTTGCTCCATAAGCAACTGTCTCAGAGGTGGAGCTCAGCGTATAGTAGTTGCCACCTGCATCGTATGTCATAGCCCACCCCGGTGCCGAGCCCAGCACGAGTGAAAACTGGTTGTTTGGCGGATAAATATAGACTGTTATTGGTCCTGATGATACGGATCCCGTTTGACCCACGTTGAAAATACGCAGCGTGGCATTTTTTGTAAGTGCTGATGGTTTGATGTAACCAACATCTCCCATGGCATACAAAGGACGAAGGTCAGCAACCGCGCAGTTAGGTACAGCAGCCACACTTACCGAATTTGAAACACCAGATGTACATGTCCCGTTTGAGGCTGTTACCGTGTAAGGGCCGCTGCCACCTGCCAGTCCTGTGAAAGAGCCTGTTGTACTTGTCGCACCGCCCGGCGAGAGCGTGTAAGTGATTCCTGCAACGGGTGACGTTACTGAGATTCCACCCGTAAGAACTGTACATGTCGGATCAACAGCCGTGATTGCTGGTGTGGCCGGTGTCGCAGATGAAACTGTAACAGCTGACGAGGTTGGGCTAAAGCAATTGTTCGTAGCATCGTTGTATGTCAGGTAGTAGGTTCCGGGTGCAGCAACCGCTGTTGGGTTGCTTACCAGATTAGCCGAGGTTCCGGGTGTTCCTGTATGCCATTTAAATGTACTTCCACTTGGTGGGGTGCCGCTTTGAAGTGTGGTTAAATTGGCAGTTGCGCCACAAGCAAGTAAAGTACTCGCGCCTGGTACCGGAGCCACAGATCCGGCAGCACAATCTGGTATCAATGATACACCATCGATACTAGAATACGTAACATTAAATCCTACTGGGATAGATTGTATAGCAAAACTTATAGTGGCTGTTGTAGCAGTGGCAGTTAATGTTTGTGCGACCTGTACCCAATTCCAGGGAGTCGTGGTGTAAGATGAAACTTGGGTATAACCAGATAATCCTGTAATGGTAACTGCCGGCTTGACTGGATCATTATCTTGCATCTGGTTTGGTGTCAATGCCCAATAATAACTGAATTTGTATTTTTTCCCGACGGTGAGACCAGTTATTGTAGTTCCAAATGCTTCGGATTGAACAGTGAGACCATCAACACTTCTAAAACTCACCATACTTTCAAATGTACCACCATCTGGTGAAGCTACCGGCGTTCCTTTCCAAGGAACGCCGGTAGTTCCACCATTAAGTGCTCCTGAGCCTACACTATTAAGATCCGGGTTAGGGGTCACAGTATACCACCCGCTAGGTACACCCGTCCATGCAGGAGTACCTGTAAGTGAACCATTGGTAATCATTTCCTGTGCAAATGCCAGGCTACTGAACAACATCAATAATAAAACACACGATAGCAATCTTGCGTGCGCTGATGTTCGTGTAAAAAAAACTGCCATATTTTTCATATGTTAAAAAGCTAAAATTTGATTTGTATTCATTTGTTATAAACTGCCTAAATGATGACCTCGCCCATAAACTTCCGGAAGATGGAAGTCTTCCTAAGATGCCGCTTTCATTGTTTTGGCATTTATTCAGTCACACTGGAGACCGTAGATTGTAAATGTTAAGGCCATGATTAGTCAGTTGGCGGCCTCAGTCTTGTACGCACGGACACAAAGGAACTTTCATACCTCCGAGTCTTGCCGGATCGGCGGCGGTTTTACAAGGAGCCCTTTAGTCGGCACCAATCCCTTCTACGTCGAAAAAGGAGTTAGCCGTAACGCCAGCCGGATTTGCGCCAAATTTAACCTGAGCCTGCTACGCAATGTTGCCGGTCATTCCCATTTACGAAATGGCAAGCATACGCAACGTGTCAATGAGATTTTCTTGATAGTCGTTTCATTTGGATGTTTTTTGGAGTTGATGAAATTTTTTCTGTCTTCGTGAAATTGTTGGAAAATCATTTGCTCATAAATAGATTTATTATCTGTTAATATGTTAATGGAATCGAAGAAAACTCCTGATGGATTTGCCCAGTGTGGCAAGTTCAATCGCTGTTTTTCTTCGACGGTACAAAGGTCATGGTAAGCCAAATTCTGTAAAATACCTCTTTGGTAGTAACTTCATTAAATCCGATACCTTTAAGAAGGTACTTCTTCAGGTTGCGCCCAGCTATATGACTAGAGATAAGATATTTTCTAATCTATTAGGCTAGGAATCATCGGATTTTGCATACCTATATATTACTGTCAACCAATTTCCTTCTTGCGCAAGTGATTTTGATAACATTGCAATGACTGAAAAGGTAGCTTTCGACTCAGCCCTCAACCCCCCGCATCACTGATTTTCATCGAATAAACTCACAAAAAAAGGCACAATCTGTATTTGATTCAGGAAAGGTAAATAC
>NZ_JBXHAQ010000036.1:0-3062 GCF_056895215.1 Dyadobacter sp. HNCC25DJ184
GATAACAAGTGGAACAGACTTGAAGTTGGTTGGTCCATAAGCAACTGTTACAGAGGTCGAGGTCAGCGTATAGTAGTTGCCACCTGCATCGTATGTCATAGCCCACCCGGGTGCAGAGCCCAGCGCGAGTGAAAACTGGTTGTTTGGCGGATAAATATAGACTGTGATCGGTCCTGATGATACCGATCCGCTTTGGCCTACGTTCAAAATACGCAGTGTGGCATTTTTTGTAAGTGATGATGGTTTGATATAACCAGCATCTCCCATGGCATACAAAGGACGAAGGTCAGCAACGCTAGCCGCACCACTAGATCCAAATGTATAAGCAGTATACTTATCTGGCGTAACTCCGTTTGCAGTAATGCTTCCGGTCGTAGACAGTGCACCGGTCGTACCTCCTGCCGCGCCAAGGTTTTCCCATTTGCTGGTTGCAGGGTTGTAACCCACGACAACAAGCTTGGAAAGTGTATTGCTTGTCAGTGTAGCCAGGTCGCTTTCTGCATCCCAGGAAAGCGTCAGGTTGACGGACTGCGCCCCATTGACGTCCCAGTATTCCTTCGTACTCACCGAGCTCACCCCGGATCCAAGATTGGCCGTAAGAAAAGGTGCGCCCGCAGGCAGCGTAGCTGCATCGGGGTTTACAAACCAGTAAGCGGCCTGAAAACGGGCCGATGCCGCCGGGGCTGAAATACCAGCACTGCGAAGTTTTACAGCATTACCAATCGGAAATACAAAAGCCGTATTTCCCTCTTTTTCTGCATACCCATCTACATGTGACGCCGCAGAAGCACCAGTGTAAGATGAACCCGATGTGAAATAGGTGCTACTGGTAGCATGTGAGCTCCGGGGGGTAACAATGTAGCCCGTCCCGAATTCCAGCTGGCCATAAACACCGTAATAGCCGCCGGGATAGGTTTGTACTGTGCTGCTTATCTTGCTCCCCTGACCATGAGCCGCAAGGGTTACGGCAAGGGGAAGCAGAGCCAAATAATAAAGTCTATTTTTCATGATTTTTGATTTGCTTGGGTGATAATGATAGCAATCATTAGCTCAATTGTAAAAGAGGATAATTTTATTGCTCCTATTGTGTTGTAAGACAGATAGAAATCTATCTGTCTTACAACACAATTACCTGAATATATTGTAGTGAACAATTTGAACAAATTGCAGCTTCTACGAAAAGGCAATTAAAAAAGGAAGTTAATCTATTACTGACCACTGGCCGTCATATGTCACTAACCAGTTAGAAAATTGGACTAAGAAAACACTTAGTTGCTCACTCTTTGAATTAGGCAAGTAGTTGCTACACCAGTGCCGGTATCTCCACTGTCATCTGCCAGAATATATGCGTCATTAACGTTCACAACGGCAGCCATTCTTATCCTTTGCCCAGCAGTAACAGTAATAGGGTATGTTGCAAAAAAGCATTCCCCAACGTATCCGTCCGGTGTCGCAGAGGCGGCGTAATGAGTTGCCCTTGCAATCCACTTATTATTAGAATCTATTACTCCTTGTAAAAGTTGTTCATTAGCGGAAATAGAACCGAATGACATCTGAGAAAAAACAACATAAGTCCCCCCCTTGGCGAAAGTAATCTCACCATTGGAATAGGTAAAATCCCCTGAGTTATAAATAACAGAATTAAATGTAAGAGGATGAATTGAATTAGCGGCAAGGATATGACTATTGGCCCCCAACTTAAGGTAAATTGCTGTTCCCAGCGACGATTCACTATTTTTCCCAATTTTAAGAACACCGCTAGCATCAACGACAACACCTTTGTCCGCGGAATTTGTTGACGCGCTCATTCCCTCTACACGAACGGGATTAGCGGCATCCTTAACATGCAGCTTGTTAGTTGGAGCTGCCTCGTTAACACCCATGTTGCCATTCTGCAAAATCACCGTACGCTGCGCACTGGTTCCTTCTACGTCAAGGACTGCGTTAGTGGTGATATTCCCCGGATTTGCACCCACTTTTACCTGCGCTTGTGCAGCAATACTGCCTCCCATTACCATTGAAGATATTGCAACAATACGAAGAGCCTTGATTGGATTTTTAAATAACGGTTTCATTTTGTTGTCTGCGAAATTTGAAAAATGACTGTTTGTTTTTGTTAATTTGTTGATTGTTTGCATGCTCATTAATTGAATAATTAATTGTTATTTGATGATGTATTATACAATCGAAGAAAATTTGACTGACATAACCTGATTAGAATAGCATATCATTGTTTTTCTTCGACGGCACAAATGTCACCGAAAGCCCCGAACGGTAAAATACCGCCAGGAGCGTAAATGCAATAAGAAGAGTGCCTAGAAAAAGGTATATGCTACACTGAAAGATGAGATTAAGTAGTCGATTATGTAAGTAATTCGGCTGGCTCTACTTAAAATCCTCTAATTTTGTTAGTGGTAATGGCGGACAAAAAATTATCCTTTTATTAGAGACGGCTCTAATCCGTTAAATTGTCGGATTAAAGGAACATCCTTTATAAACGCCAAAAAGCCTCCAAAACAATGAAGGCTTTTTAGGTATTCTACACTATTAAGTTACTTTTCTCACTGCATGATTATTTGCCAATAATTACTTTGTGTGTGTACACTGCTCCACCTGCGCTGATCACCTTTACGATATACATGCCTTTGGCAAGCCCTTTTACATTGATACCATCCACAGGGATACTGGCTGACTGGTACACCGTTTTCCCGCTCATGTTCACAAGAGAGACTGATTGAACCGCTCCCTGAACTGCATCTTTTAAGAAAAGTACGTCGGATACCGGATTGGGAAAAACAGAAACCGAAACATTCCCTTCAAAATTCACAGACCGCAAACGGCTATATGTATACGTACCATCTTTGTCCACCATTTTCAGACGGTAGTAGTTAGTGCCACGAAATGGAGAGCCATCAGAGAAAGTATACGACTGGTTTATTTTTGTATCTCCTGCTGCCTGTTTGTTGCCAATGGACGTCCATTGTGTAGCATCTGCACTGCGT
Organism: Dyadobacter sp. HNCC25DJ184; assembly: GCF_056895215.1. Classification (NCBI taxonomy): domain Bacteria; kingdom Pseudomonadati; phylum Bacteroidota; class Cytophagia; order Cytophagales; family Spirosomataceae; genus Dyadobacter; species Dyadobacter sp. HNCC25DJ184. Next base: position 3,003 of record NZ_JBXHAQ010000036.1, read on the forward strand.
TCAACACCAAAGTAGTCGCTGTTGGTTTCTTCGCTGGTAGACCATGCCAGGTTAGTAGTG
>NZ_JBXHAQ010000037.1:0-1646 GCF_056895215.1 Dyadobacter sp. HNCC25DJ184
TCCTTCTATGTTGAATTCCAAGCAAAAGAGCCCATTTTTCTTATTTTTTTAATTCGTGTAAAACTATTGGCAAAACAAATTCTGAAGGAGGGGTTTTCTCCTTCCTTAATGTGTCCGATTTGTTTATCTTTGACTATCAGGCCAATCGGAAATAAGCTCTGCTGGAGAGCATCTTATCAGGTATAGCTTGTGGACGACGAATTATCGATCGTATGGGCTACTTCTTCTAGTAGCCCTTTTTTATTATAATTCAGAGTCCATATATACCTAAAAAAACTCGTCTCCATTTGGTGTTATATGCGCTATACCTTTCAAACCAATCTTCTATAAGCAGTCTCGGTGAGCCGCAATGTATCGTTTATTTCAAAAGGCGGGGGATGTAATCTCCACAATAAGCGGTCTATTTCAGCCGCAGGAAGGGGCTTCCATTTATTCCCCCATGCCATTTTTCCAGGTATCCGCTTTTATATCTTTATTTTACTACTCCGAGTTGATAGTCGGCTTTATTTTTAAGAACGTATCGTATCCTACTCAATAATTTCCTGGCTATTTTGATAATAGCCTTGTTTTTAGGCATTCTCTTTGTCATTTCGATAAAGGAGGCCATCAATGCCGGATCGTGGCGGACTGCTGTCCAACAGGACTCTATTAGCATGATTTTTAAGTCCTTGCGTCCTCGTTTTACCAATTTGCCTATCTTGATCTTCTCCCCTGAGCCGTGCATATTGGGCGCCAGGCCAACATAGTAATTCAGTTTATCAAGGCTCGTAAACCGATTAATGTCGCCAATCTGTACCAAAAAATGCATCCCCGTCAAGCGACCTATGCCTGGTATTTTAGTGATAAGCTCATAAGGATCTTTGTAAACTTCGGTCCGCGACAAGTTTCGGATTGCACGGTTCAGATCCAATAACCTGCTTCTTAAAAAAAGACCTGTACTTATATATCCATCCAAGGTGATTCTAAGCGACAACTCTGAGATCGGCAGCTCTCTAAGCCATTTCACAAAAACCCCGGACCAATGCTGGCTTTGGCTCGTAAAACAATCCGGAATTTTATACCCAAACTGAAACAAAAGAGACTTTACACGGTTCTTAGTCCTTGAAAGATCCTTTGATGTCCTCCCACGTTGTCGCAGCAGTGCCCGGTCGGCCTCCAAAGGTACCTCAGGTATATCAATGCTTTCAAACTTTGATTCCATTAACATCCTGGCCAGTTTGCGACTGTCCACTGAATCCGTTTTTTGCTGTCGCTCTTTTTGGGTCGTTGGCACATCCGAGGGATGGACCACATAACAAAATACCCCTTGCTCATTCAGCTCTCGACACGCAGTAAAACCACTGAAACCAGCTTCGTATACCGCCTTGTAAATAGCACCAGGGAAAGTCTTCTTCAAATAGGATGTTAAAACCTCTGCAGATGGGTCTATCGTCATTTGCTTATGTTCCATCCCTCCACAATACATCGTCACACGCCAGTTCTTTTTATGGGTATCAATTCCTGCGAAAATCGTTTGACCTGCAAACTGATTTTCAGTAACTTGAACTTGCATAGGCCTCAAATCTTAATTTGTGAAACTTTGTACAACTTATCTCAAGTTAAAGTTTTTGGCCTTTGCTTTTTCCTATTCAAACATAATACCTCCC
>NZ_JBXHAQ010000039.1:0-1447 GCF_056895215.1 Dyadobacter sp. HNCC25DJ184
TGGATCAAATCAAAAACTTGTGGAGCGATAGGATTTATCTAGGTTTGTGTTTTTAATCAAACCAGTTTGTTTTGGAGAGTTTCTTGCCTATTGTTCAGTTTCTATTACCCGAATTCATTTTAGAAAATTTTATTCTTACTTCCGTAGACAGAGACGGAGATACATTTCACGTTCATATCGAAGAGAAGAACGCTGCTGATAACGATCCAGAAAAGAAAAATCTACTCTCCAAAGGTTTCTTTCCTACCATTACCGTGCAGGATTTTCCGATTCGTGGCCACAAAGTCTTTCTTCATATTAAACGTCGCAGGTGGCTCAATACCAAGACTGGCAAAGTAGTCTATAGGGATTGGACAGAAGTAGCAGAGGGGACGCGAATGACTAGTGAATTCGCGGCTTTTTTAAAAGAAATCAATAGACACGAGCCCTAATAGCGCTTGGACAATCGGACGGTTCTACGGCGTTAACGGAAGAGATTTACTACGACAATACCGTGAATTTCAGATCGGACCGCCGCTGCGGTGGTTTTAAAGATTGGAATCAAAGAAATCATGCAAAAAAATGGCTGTTATTTCCTCAAAATATAGGATCTCATCTATCAATTGACGAGACAAGCCTTTCCCACGGCGAGCTCTATACAATTCTTACCAACAAAGCCGCCAAGGGCGGGAAAGGCAGTATCGTAGCCATTGTGGCTGGTACCAAAGCGGAAACAGTTATTGAAGTTATTCGCAAGATTCCGGAATCCCTGCGCAAGAAAGTGTCTGAAATTACCCTGGACATGGCTGGCAGCATGTCAATGATCGCCAAACGATGCTTCCCCAGGGCAACCAAAGTTACGGATCGTTTTCACGTACAAAGGCTGGCCATTGAAGCCTTGCAAGAAATCCGCATCAAACATCGCTGGGAAGCGTTCGACCAGGAAAATGACGCTATAGAGCTGGCAAAAGCTTCTCAGGCAGAATATCAGCCAGAAATATTGCCCAACGGTGATACTGTAAAGCAATTACTAGCACGGAGCAGATATGCATTGTATAAAAAGCCTAATACCTGGACTGATAGCCAGCGAGAAAGGGCGCAACTTCTCTTTGAACGCTTTCCAGACCTTAAACGGGCCTACGAGCTAACGCTAGAATTAAGCAACATCTTCACAAACACTACCGAAAAAATATATGGATTGACCAGACTGGCCAAGTGGCATGAGAAAGTCAGGCAATCCGGCTTCAAATCGTTCAACACGGTCGCCAGATCAATCGAGAACCACTATAAAACCATTGTCAACTATTTTGATAATAGAAGCACCAATGCTTCCGCTGAATCTTTCAATGCGAAAATCAAAGCGTTTAGAGCGCAGTTCAGAGGTGTCAGAAATGTCGAGTTCTTCCTTTATCGCCTAACTCAGTTATATGCTTAATCAAAGTTGCTCCACAACATTTGGTCTTGATCC
>NZ_JBXHAQ010000040.1:0-1235 GCF_056895215.1 Dyadobacter sp. HNCC25DJ184
GGATCAAGTCAAATTCTTGGGGGGAAAATTAAGCATAAAGTTTAGAAAGCCGGAACAAGAAGAATGGAATGTCCCTAACACCTCTGGACGAAGACCTGAAAGCCTTGATTTTAGCGTTAAAGGATTCGGCAGAAGCATTTGTGCTTCTGTTGTTGAAGAAGTTTAGAATATCCAGATGGTGCGTCTGAATAGATCTTGCGACTGTTTTGAATGAGTCGAGGCCACAATCTTCTACCTCATTGTACCATAGAGCCAGCTTTTTAAAAGCCTGGATCTTGGATTTGCAACTCCGGAATATCGTCCCTAATCCTGTTGCTAGTCGGTACGCCTGGTTGATCAAAGGATAACGTTCAAAAAGCAGTTTGGAACGTTGAACTTGGGAGGCAGTCCACTTATCCTGATGTTTGAATAGCAAATATCGGCTCCTGACAAGCAGTTGTTTTAAGGTATCACTATTACTAAGAACCTCTGGCTGATATTGAAAACCCGCTTGCTTAGCAGTTTCAATGGCTTGATTTTCTTGATCCAAGGCTTCCCAGCGATGTTTGATCCTGATTTCCTGAACAGCATCATATGCTAATTTCTGGACATGAAACCTGTCTATAACCTTGGATGCTTTTGGGAAACAACGATTTACAATCAGCCCCATATTGGCAGCCATATCTAAAGTCACTTCCTGCACTTTTTGGCGAACACGTTTGGGTATCTTCCTTAAGATTTCTATAACTGAACCGGCTTGTGTACCTTTCACCATCGCCACCAGTGAGCCTTTCCGGCCTTTCGCTGACTTGTTGGTTACAATCGTGTAAAGTTCTCCATTGGATAGGGACGTTTCATCGATACTCAGATATGGTCCTGTATTTTCAGGGTATAATAGCCAGTCCGACGCATGTGTACGCTGTTCCCAATCTTTATAGTCACTGATATGATCTTTGTACTGTTGCTGTAATTGCTTACCATCCAAATGAAAGTATTTACCCAATTGTGAACAGCTGACAGGGTTATTGTCAATACAATCCTTTTAAAAAATCAGCAAACTCTTTGGTCATTCGAGTCCCCTGCTGTACAACATTCCAATCCCTGCTGATAATCTCACAGGTGCCCTTGACTTCCCATCTTCGACGCTTAATACAGAGCGTAACCTTTTGATTACGAATGGGAAAGTCCTGAATGTAGATCTCAGGAAGGAAACCTTTTGACTCTAATTTTTGGTCTTTGTATTCGGAAGGAGGCAG
>NZ_JBXHAQ010000041.1:0-1226 GCF_056895215.1 Dyadobacter sp. HNCC25DJ184
TATAATACTCCCTAATATCTGGACAGCTACTTAAATTTTTTAATTTAGTAGTTGACTATGAAAAAGGAACGCAGAAAATTCAGCGCGAGCTTCAAAGCCAAAGTGGCCATTGAAGCCATTAAAGAGATTAGCACCTCACAAGAACTTGCTTCTAAGTATCAAATTCATCCGACGCAAATAGCTGCCTGGAAACGGGAGTTCTTGGAGAATGCGGAGTTGGTATTCAGCAAGGAAGCTCCGACAACAAAAGAAGCGGAAAATCCCAGGGAAAAAGAGCTTTACACCAAGATTGGGGAGCTTCAGGTGCAGCTGGATTTCTTAAAAAAAGTCTTGGGGAAATGACGGTCATGGAGAAACGCGAACTCATTTCCCCGGAATATAGCGATCTGAGCGTTTCAGCACAATGTAAACTAGTTGGTTTACAAAGGAGCAGCTATTATTTCAAGCCGAAAGGGGAACCTATTCTCAATCAAAAGATTATGAAAGCCATAGATCGTAAATTCATGGATTGTCCATTTTATGGCATCGAGCGTATGACCGATCATTTATGCAGTTTAGGGTATCATGTAGGGTTAAAACGGGTACGAAGGCTTTACAAGATCATGAATTTGCGCACGATTTATCCAAAGCGTAACCTAAGTAAGGCCAGAGCGACTGATTATAAATATCCATATCTGTTGAAAGGCTTGAAAATAGAGCGACCTAATCAGGTCTGGCAGGCCGACATTACTTATATCCCTATGTTCCGAGGCTTCATGTACATGTTCGCAATTATTGATGTATATAGCCGTAGGATTGTTGGATGGAGTATATCTAATACTATGAGTATGGAATGGTGCAGAGAAACACTGTCGGACACAATTCGAACCGAAGGGCAACCGGAAATCTTCAATACAGATCAGGGTAGCCAGTTCACAAGCCCAAATTTTATTAATCCGCTGCTGGATAGAGGTATAAAGATATCAATGGACGGAAAAGGAAGAGCACTTGATAATGTTTTTATAGAGCGTTTTTGGAGGTCACTAAAACAGGAATACGTATATCTTAACCCTCCAAATGGTGGTATGGATTTGTATCGTGGAATAAAAGCATACGTGGAATTTTACAATTATCAGCGCAAACACACAGGCACTGGATATATTCCAAATGACCGATTCTTTGAAGCAAAAGCATCTTAAAACTTAATATTAATCGCTGGCTGTCCAGTGAATGGGGAGTATTTCAAT
>NZ_JBXHAQ010000042.1:0-1125 GCF_056895215.1 Dyadobacter sp. HNCC25DJ184
TTTCCGTTCAATCGGCGTCATGTTTTGAAGTCCCTCATGAGGTCTGCGATGGTTGTATTCATCGATCCATTCTTCTGTCAGTTGTCTGACTTGGTCAAGGTCAAAAAACAAATACGCATCAAGTACGGCTTCCCGATAAAGGCGATTAAAACGTTCAATATAACCGTTCTGCATCGGTTTCCCTGGCTGTATAAATTGATTTACAATCTTTTTACCTTGACACCACAACTGAAAATCCTTTGAAGTAAACTCCGGACCATTGTCAGATCTTATAGAATCTGGAGCACCTCTTTGCGCGACAACTTTCTCTAAAGTCCTGATAATGCGTTTAGATGACAATGAGGTGTCAACGTCAATTACCAACGCTTCTCTTGTACTGTCATCAATCACATTAAACGTCCTGAATTTTCGGTTTCCGACCATACTGTCACTCATGAAATCTATGCTCCAGCTTTTATTAACCCGGTCAGGTTGTACTAAAGGTTGTTTAACTCTTTCAGGCAACCTTCTTTTTCCCTTACGTTTTTTATTCAGCTTTAACAGCTTATAAATCCTGTAAACTTTTTTATGATTCCAGGGCTTTCCTGATTTTCTTAGGTAAGCAAATAGTTTACGAAACCCATAGGAAGGATGCTTGAAGGCCAGTTCCTGAAGGGAATCGACAACTACAGTATCATCCTTTTTGCTGCTATAATAATATTGGGAGCGTACTAATTTAACTATTTTGCAGGCCCTGCTTACGGCAATATTATGCTCCTGAATAATCTCATCCGTCAATTGCCTTTTTGCGGCAGAGCCCAGCCTTTTTTTGTGAAAAGTTCTTTAAGAATGTGATTGTCAAGGCTTAGATCGGCATACATTTTTTTCAATCGGGCATTTTCTTCTTCCAGATCTTTAAGCCGTTTTATGTCAGAAGTTTCCATACCGCCATACCGGCTCTTCCAATTGTAAAAAGTAGCTTCGGAAATGCTGTTTTGACGGCAGATTTCCTTTGTAGAAATGCCAGCTTCCTGTTGTTTGAGAATCGAGACGATTTGCGTCTCTGTGAATCGCGTCTTTTTCATCAGTTTAAAATTAAGTGTTTTTCTCAACTTTCAAACTGTCTGATTTTTAGGGACACTTACA
>NZ_JBXHAQ010000043.1:0-979 GCF_056895215.1 Dyadobacter sp. HNCC25DJ184
GGCGTTCATTAAGGTTTTTGAAAATATTTAGTTATTGTAACAAAAATCAACTTAAAGCTTGTTTACACTAAGATATAAAAGTGTAAATTCGCACACCAGGACGTGCAACTAATTCGATGCACGACTCCATTAGTATTACGACGTTTCATGATTTACTCTCCATTATGAAGAAATCCAATATTTTCGCTTACATCGAGCTATCCAAACTAGTCGATGAATTAAAAGAAGCTACGGAATCCGGTAAATTGAAAGAGAGGCTTGTCTCAAAAGCTGCCTATTTCAAGATAATCGAGTCGCGCTATTTTTCCGATCAACTGTTTGAAGAGTGGGAAGCTATCCAAGATATGGCGAGTTGCCGGGGAGTCTTAACAGACGAATCCGGACGCATTGTTCGAAATGAAATAAGCAACACCTTCAACCATTTTTTCGACACAGACTGCCTTCTTCTTGCCAATCGTATCTATGCGTTGTTCGAGCAATTAAAGGAAGAATTTTATTAATGATATAGCCAGACTGCTATCGAAATATCTTTTTATTTTTAGTATGGAAGTGATAGTTCCGGCGGCAGCTTTGCTGCCGTAACTTTTGTCAATTTCATCTAAAAGATTTTTTTGTGTTTGTTGTGCGGTCGAACTGTTAAAGCTATATTGTTAACTCTTCGAACGGGTCGACTAACCATGAAGCATGCTGGAAAAAATGTCAATAGCTTGTATCCAACATTTTGACCCGGCTCAATCGCAAGCCAATCTGTAGAATACAGATACAACTTCGTATCAATAGTAGTCCATTGAGGGAAAACTAGATTCCGCTCATTGCTAAAAATGGAATCCCCAGAAGTGAAAAGAAATTTAGAACTCGAATTTCCCAGGAATTTAAAGTTTCACGCGAGATATCGAGACTTTGACGAACCATTCACCCCTATTCCCAGCAAATCAACAGATTTAAAAGTTTTGTCCTTGTTTGATCTCCAATCCAAAGA
>NZ_JBXHAQ010000044.1:0-757 GCF_056895215.1 Dyadobacter sp. HNCC25DJ184
GTGTTTTCTTTCGTTACATTGAAAGAAATGAGTTTGACAGGTAAGACATTGGCCACGGTCAGTGGTGAGCCAGTGGTATTCCCTCCTGGATTCTCGGTAACGAATGCGTCAAACCACTGCAGTACCGTGCTTGTTGGCTGCTCCTGTGCGGCTGCTACGATGCGTATCGGTAAAACAAATTGGCGTCGCGCTGCTGGTCCTGATCCTGACCAGTCGCCTGTAATCTCGATAACGACAGCGGAAGAACCGTCAGTGCCCGATTGGATGGCGAAACCTGCTGGCAGAACGGCACCACCTGCATACACAGCCCCTGCAGGAAATGCAACGTTGATTGTAAACTGTCCTGCCGTGAAAGTGTGTGCGGACTTGGCAATATTTATGGTATACGTTCCCGTGATGCTTCCCGTGGGGTTGTATGCCGGATATGGATCCTTGTCATAATTGCCTGACTGCAGGCTGATGTCCTCTCCTTGTCCGAAAGACAGATTGACGGCCAGAAGCAGTGCCATCACAGCGAGATTCACTCTTAAGAATAGATGTTTCATGTTCTCTGTTTTGTGTGTATTTTATCAAATTATTTGAAGCATATTTTACCCATCCGCACAGATTTGGATCTGTGCGGATGGGTAGATTACAAGCCCGATACGGTCAGTTCTATCAATACGGTATTGTTGAGGTTATTGGTTTCTCCTCCCGAACCGTCTCCAATTTCAAAGTTGATGTTATATTTTCCTTTGGATGTGGCTGGTGCTGCTGT
>NZ_JBXHAQ010000045.1:0-632 GCF_056895215.1 Dyadobacter sp. HNCC25DJ184
TCTGATCACAGAAGCAGAAAAGAGAAATGGATTTTTTTCACCATTAAACAGCATGTATCATGTCAGACAACATCCATTTCAATGAGAGTACAAACAAGCACAGTTTCTTTTCAGTAAAAGAGAAAGCCTGGCACGGTCTGGGTCAAATTATTGACCGCTACCCATCCAGCAGCGAAGCCATCCGGTTTGCCGGGCTGGATTATAAGGTAGTCAAAACACCAATTTATACCAAAGCGCCAGATCTGCGTATATACTGTCAGGTTAGCGGTAGTGAACTGGCCGTGCCCAGTTATTTTGCTACTCTTCGAAGCGACAACAATACTCCGCTCGGTGTCGTTGGTAAAGACTATCATATCGTGCAAAACCTTGACGCATTTACATTCTTTGATTCGATCGTAAAAGGCGAGGGGATTTTCTACGAAACTGCAGGGGCACTTGGAAAGGGCGAGCGGATTTTTATCACTGCCAAACTGCCAGGCTATATCAAAGTGGGCTTGGGTGACATGATCGAAAAATATCTGTTTTTAACCAACTCACATGACGGCTCAGCCAGTATTACAGCAGCCTTTACACCTGTCAGAATTGTTTGTCAAAATACGCTTAACGCTGCTTTGTCCAATATGAGTAACGTC
>NZ_JBXHAQ010000046.1:0-580 GCF_056895215.1 Dyadobacter sp. HNCC25DJ184
ATGAAACGCGTAAAGCCCAAAACCTCCTTCCGGAGGCCTTGGGCTTTACGCGTTTCACAAAGATTATGCTACTTCACCTTCTCTGCATGATTATTTAGTGATAATCACTTTGTGTGTGTATAGTGCTCCGCCTGCGCTGATCACCTTTACGATATACATGCCTTTGGCAAGTCCTTTTACATTGATACCATCCACAGGGATACTGGCTGACTGGTAAACCGTTTTCCCACTCATGTTCACAAGCGAGACTGATTGAACCGCTCTCTGAACTGCATCTTTTAAGAAAAGTACGTCTGATACCGGATTGGGAAAAACAGAAACCGAAACATTCCCTTCAAAATCCACAGACTGAAAACGGCTATATGTATACGTACCATCTTTGTCCACCATTTTTAACCGGTAGTAGTTAGTACCACGAAATGGAGAGCCGTCAGAGAAAGTATACGACTGGTTTATTTTTGTATCTCCTGCTGCCTGTTTGTTGCCAATGGTCGTCCATTGTGTAGCGTCTGCACTGCGTTCAACACCAAAGTAGTCGCTGTTGGTTTCTTCGCTGGTAGACCATGCCAGGTTAGTAGTT
>NZ_JBXHAQ010000047.1:0-285 GCF_056895215.1 Dyadobacter sp. HNCC25DJ184
CTATTATATTGAAATGATTACTCATTTCCCTTTTTCGCTACTTCCTAAAAAGTAACTGTGTCTTAAACACTATACCTTTTTTGCTCTCTTCATCATGTCAAAGAACGTTGCTCTGATCTCTCTCAGAACTAGTGGTCTCGATCGTTTTCGCTACCGTTGTTCCCGATTGGGAGTGCAAAAGTGCAGGCTTTATTTTTAACATGCAAGAAACTGTTGAAAATATTTTGAACTTTTTTTTCGAAAAATTTTCAACCTCCTGAAAACCAATAACTAAGACAACAAAAA